>CBCSTG010000003.1:0-157083 GCA_965143025.1 uncultured Bacteroidales bacterium | reverse complement strand
ACAGCAGCAAGAGCAGCCGATGACCCAAAACGCCGAACAAATTCTGCAGTCTGTTCAAAATAAAGAAAACAGCACCCGCAAGAAGGTTCAGGAACAGGAAAACAAGGCCGGAGGCCGTGCCACAACCGACAAACCTTGGTAAGCTATGTCTACAATCAATAAACGTTTCACACTACTGGCGCTTATATTCGCAATTGCCCTGTCGACATTTGCACAGGCGTCATTCAAGCTTATCCCGCCCGGCAACGTAATAGCCGGACACAACTTTGCCCTGACAGTCCGTCTGACCAACGGCGATGCAAATCCGCCCGAAGCACCTCAGTTTGACGGATGCCGTTATCTGTTCGGGCCGTCTGTCTCGACCATGTCGAGCACTCAGTATATCAACGGACAGATGTCATCGTCGACCACAATAGACTTTACATATAACTATCGTGCCGAAAAACCGGGCAAAGTCAGCGTCCCGGCAGTCAGCATCAACGTAGGCGGCAAAAAGCTCACTACGCGACCCGTAACATTCGAGATTCTGCCTCCTGACCGTCAGTCTCAACAGTCTCAGCAGGGTCAGTCAGCTCCCGGTGTTAGAGTCGACGACCCCTCGACCCAGCGTCCCGGCTCGGTATCGCCTCAGGACCTGTTTGTGAGAGTCTCATTCTCAAAATCTCATGCCTATGAGCAAGAGGCGGTAATGGCGACCATCAAGGTATATACCAAGTATTCGATAACAAGTTTTCTTATCAATCAACAGCCCTCGTTTGACGGATTTCTGTCTGAGGAACTGCCGGTCGACCTTGACGTAAATCTTGAGAATTACAATGGACAGAACTATAACACAGCCGTCCTGAAACGCTGCCTGCTATATCCTCAGAAATCAGGCAAACTGACCGTCAACTCGGGCAAATACGACATCACAATACAACAGCTCGAAATGGTCAACATGGGCTTTTTCAGTACCCATCGTCCTGTCGAGCGACAGATAAGCACCGAGTCAAACATGGCTTCGATTGTCATTGACCCGCTGCCTCAGCCACAGCCTGCCGGCTTCAATGGTGCCGTCGGAACATACACTGTCTCGACAGAGCTTAATCCCGAACTTTTAAAGACCAACGAAGCGGCAGTCTATTCGTATATTATCAAAGGCACAGGCAACATCCGCTATCTCAAACAGCCCGAGATTAACTTCCCTGCGGGTATAGACCGATACACGCCCAAGACCGACATCAACGCCAAAATCGTCGGGTCAAACACCACGGGTGTCTATCGCACGGATTTCACCATTGTGCCTCAGGAAGTGGGCAAGGTGACAATCCCCGGCACACCGTTTGTATACTTCGATATAGCAAAGAAACAATATGTGACTTTAGACACTCGCAGCTATGAACTCAATGTGGCCCGTGGCTCGTCAACCTCGGCGGTGGTCGAGCAAAAGTCAATCGAAAAGTCTATAGAGGATATCCTACATATCAAAACTTCTGACGGACTGCAGAAAAAACAAATCAACTTTCTGTTTCATAACGGACTTTACTGGCTCGCCTATCTCCTCGGCATCGCAATACTTGTCGGTGTGGCCATCGTTTATCGCCGCCAGCTCAAGTTCAACGCCGATATAAAAGGCCGCAAACTTGCACGTGCAAACCGTGTGGCACTAAAACGTCTTAAGCTGGCACGCAAATACATGCAGACACACGAGAATGAGAAATTCTATGCCGAACTTTCACGCGCACTGTGGGGATATATCAGTGACAAACTCGGCATAGCGCCCTCTCAGCTTGTGCGTGACAATATTTCTGCTCAGCTCAAGGCCTACGGCGCATCCGAGTCAACAGCCGACAGTGTAATCTCTCTTCTTGACGAGTGCGAGATGGCACGGTTCACCCCCAATCATTCCGATAGTGAAGTGGCCGGAGTCTATGAGCGCGCAGTAGCCGCCATACGCAGCGTCGAAGACGTCAAAAAACATTAATATCAGTCTAACGATGAAACGAACTATAATCAGTCTGACGATAATACTTATAAGCTCTGCAGTAGCCCTTGCCGCACAAATGACAAAAGCTCAACAGGCAGACTCGGCTTATAACAAGGAATCATATAACGAGGCCGTGACACTGTATCTCGAATCTATCGAACAGGACGGCATATCGAGCGATATATACTATAATCTCGGCAACGCATATTATCGTGCCGGCCAACTTGGCAAAGCAATAATCAGTTATGAGCGCGCTCTTGCAGTAGACCCGTCTAACAGCGAGGCCCGTACAAATCTCGACTTTGTCAGGACACGCATAGTCGATATACCCGAAGATGACAGTTCATTTCTGAGCAACCTGCACAAAGACATATCCGCGCTGATGTCACCTAACGGCTGGGCCGTCATGGCTTTCGTGCTCTTCATCATATTGCTTTCGACCGTAGCTCTCTATATATTCTCATCTAATGTACGTATGAGAAAGACGGGATTTTTCGGTGGCATTGTAGTTCTGTTTCTATTTGTATACACCGTCATAGTCGCCTCGCAGACAGCTTCAGCCATGGACACACACGACCGTGCAATTGTCACTGTGCCGACTACGGTCCTCAGCTCGGCGCCACGCTCGTCTCGCAGCAAAACCGAGAAAGTCGTCCCTATACACGAAGGCACTAAAGTGCGTATTATCGACTCGCTGTCCACGCCTGATGACCCTGAAGTCGGGAAATGGTATGATGTTAAAATCAACAACTCCACCCGTGCATGGCTTAACGCAGCCGATGTTGAAAAAATATGATTGAAACGCCCGACAACAATATTTGATTATAGGGCACAATCAATCAAAAGTTTAGCTGCGTAACACATTTTATGGCACATAAACTATGTTATAAAACATATACGCGCAAAATGATAATTTTCAATATTTGTTTGTCTGATTAAAAAACATAGACTAAATTTAGAGCGTGTAACCTAAAACCCAAGTCAACGTTTAATTAAAAATAATAGAATCATGAGCAAAACCATCACTTTCAACGAACTTCGTCGTCTCAAAGACAGCCTGCCCGACGGATCGATGCACCAGATTGCTGACAAGTTGAACACCACAGTCCAGACGGTCCGTAATTACTTCGGCGGAAGCAATTATGATTTCGGTAAGAATTGTGGTGTGCATATTGAACCGGGACCTGACGGCGGCATCGTCGTGCTTGACGACTCGACTATCTACGATATGGCCATTCAGATTCTTCAAGAGCAGGAAAAAGAGGCCTGAAAATTACACATAAAGCCTTTATAACCGTCTCTCTCATTCACCTCTCTCTTCTTTAAATTTCTAACACAGACATGTCAGAAGCAAAATCTCGATTTATCACCGTAGCAATTCACACCTACGACAAAGCGCTCGGGCTGAGAGCTTTGCTCGAAAACGAAGGAATCGAGGTTATGCTTAACAACGTCAATCTCGAACACCCGGCGGTATCGCCGGGTGTCCGTGTTAGAATACGTGAGACCGACTTGCCTCAGGCATTGCGCATCATCGAGAATCGTGAGATTTTCGTCAACCCTGAAAACCTCCCGCAAAACGGACATAAAATCCTCGTACCGGTCGATTTCAGCCGTAATTCATTCATCACAGTTAAAATTGCGGCAGCTTTAGCCGACTGTCATAAAGCCGAATTGGTATTACTGCATGCCTATACGGAGCCATACCCCTCGGTCAATGTCCAGCTGACCGACTCGCTCAGTTATGACATTGCCGACGCCGAGGCGCGCCGGCAGATGGCCGAGACGGCCGACAGTCAGATGAAAAAGTTTGCCGACGAGATACGTCACGCCATGAAGCAGGGCGACGTAACGGCAGTCAAATTCTCGACCGTCGTGGTCGAGGGTGTACCCGAAGATGCTATCACAGACTACGCCAAGTTCAACCCTCCGCTGCTCACCGTGATGGGCACACGCGGCTCTGACAAGAAAGAAAAAGAGATGATAGGCTCTGTAGCCGCTGAGGTCCTCGACGAGTGTCGTTTCCCGGTGCTTACCATACCCGAGACTGTAAACGCTGCTGATGGATGCGAGATAAAAGAAATAGTATTTTTCTGTAATCTCGACCAAGAGGATATCATTGCAATGGACTCGTTGGCAAGGCTGCTTGACAGACAGCAGGCTCATATTACCATCGTAGCTGTTCCCGGCAAAAAAAGATGGACCGAGAAGCCCCGGCATTCGTCTGTAGAGACTCTGCTGCAATATTTCAAGATTAAATTCGCACGATTTACTTTCGAGCAGATTAAAATTGACAATCAGTATTCTACCGAAGACCTCTCGTCACTTAACGCGCTGAACAAATGCGACCTGATTGTCGTGCCCAACAAGAAGAAAAACGTTTTCAGCCGTATTTTTAACCCGTCGTTAGCTCACAAAATTATTTTCAGCACCGACATCCCGATGCTTGTCATTCCGGTCTGAGAACGATTTCCCTCAGTTTTTTAAATCGGTTGATTACAAACGTCGCGCCGGCTGCTTCCAGAGCCTCTGCCGACGAGTTACCGTATGTCACCCCGACAGTACGGCATCCGGCTCCCCGCCCCATCGCTATGTCGACAGGCATATCGCCGACAACCAATGCCTCGTCAGGATTCATACAGAGAGTCAACAGAGTCTCAAAGACGGGCGCAGGATCAGGTTTGGGCTTAGCTACATCCTCACACCCGAGTATCAGCGAGAAATATTTCTCAATTCCTCTATCCATGCAGAACGCCTTCAGGCTCACGCGCGAGCGCGACGAGGCTATCGACATTTTAATCCCGGCCTCACTGAAGGCTTCGAGCGTCTCGGCCACATCAGGGAAGAGCTCCGGCACAAGGCTCTGCTGGTTAGCGGCATATATCGAGCGATAAGTTTTCACAAACTCGTCTAAACGAGCGTCATCACTATCGGGGAAAAGCATCCTGAAACCCTCGCGCAGAGGCACACCGATAGTGCTTTGGCATGCCTTGTCAGATGGCCGCTTTACGCCAAGCACATCGAAAGTCGCACGGTATGTCTCGAGTATCGACCGGGTGGTATCGGCAAGCGTGCCGTCAAAATCAAATATGACAAGGTTGTAATCCATTTGTATGCACTTGTGGGGTTTGTAGTGCAAATGTAGTCATCTTTTGGCTTTGACCGGTCAATATTGCCCAAAAAGTCTAAAAATGTGCAGTGTTTCGCAGCGATTTCCAAATTTATGAGCTAACTTTGTGCAGACGTAAAACCGAACCAAAACTCAGGCTATGCAGAAACCGACACTGATGACCGCCGACGAGGCCGTTAAACTTGTCAAAAGTGGTGACCATGTATTCGTACAGGGAAGCAGCTCGATTCCCGAGGCTCTGATTGCTGCTCTCGCACGCCGCACAGAGCTGCGCGATGTCATTCTCTACAATGCGTTTGCCATCGGACGCCGCATCTCGCCGCTGTGTGACCCGCGGCTCAAGGACTCGTTTCTCATTGACTCGTTTTTCGTGTCAAACGCAGTGCGCGGATGGGTCAACGAGGGATATGCCACAACGACACCGCGTTTTTTCGGTCAGGTGCCTCAGCTTTTCAGAGACGGCACCATAAAGCTTGATGTCGCGTTTATCAACTGCTCGCGACCTAACGAGGACGGATATGTATCATTCGGTGTCTCTGCCGATCTTACGCCATCGGCTGTTGAGGTAGCTCCGGTAATCATAGCTCAGATTAACCCGTTGATGCCGTTTACTTACGGTGATTCAATGATACACATGTCGCGCCTCGATGCCATTGTTGAGGTCAAGGACCCCTTGGCCGAGACTCCTGACATCAAGCCCTCGGCCAACGAGCTCAAAATCGGCTCTTACATCGCTGAGCAAATACCTGACGGCGCGGCCCTGCAGATAGGCATAGGCGGCATCCCGAACGCCGTTCTACACTCACTCGGATCACACAAACACCTCGGACTGCACACCGAGGCACTTACTGACGGCGTCGTGCCACTCATCGAGTCAGGCGTGATTGACAATTCATGCAAACAGGTCGAGCCCGGCCGTACGGTCGCGTCATTAGCCATCGGCACTCGGAGGCTCTATGATTTCATGAACTATAATAAGTCAATCCTGATGCGTGATATTGCGTGGGTCAACGACCCGTTTGTTATCTCTCAAAACAAAAACATGGTCGCAATCAACTCATGCATAGAGATTGACCTCTCCGGACAGGTATGCGCCGACTCTATCGGCACACGCATCTATTCGGGCGTCGGCGGCCAGCATGATTTTGTTTACGGCTCGTCACGCAGTGTCGGTGGCCAATCGTTTATCGCCATGCTCTCGACAACCTCGCGCGGCGAGAACAAAATCAAACCGGTGCTGACACCCGGCGCAGGCGTCGTAACAACGCGTTTTCAGACCAACTGGGTCGTCACCGAGTACGGCGCCGTCAACCTCCGCGGCAAAAACATGATAGACCGCGCACGCCTGCTCATCTCGATTGCCGCCCCGCAATTCCGCGAGGAGCTCGACCGCGCTGCCTTCGACATGCTCGGCTACGCCTACCGCCGCTGGCGTTAAGACGATAAGAGTTGCATAGCTCGCGGCTTTTGCGTAATTTTGCAGATTATGAATAAAACCGCATTAATCACCGGTGTTACCGGTCAGGACGGGTCGTTTCTGGCCGAACTTCTCCTCGAAAAAGGCTATGATGTGCACGGCACTATCAGACGCTCGTCAGTCGATTTCCGCGAGCGCATCGCCCATCTCGAGGGTATGCCCCGTTTTCACCTCCATTATGCCGACCTCGGAGACTCGATGTCGGTCATGCAGGTCATCTCTAAAGTTCGCCCCGACGAAATATATAATCTTGCCGCACAGAGCCATGTGCAGGTGTCGTTTGACTCACCGGAGTACACGGCCAACGTCGACGCCACCGGCGTCCTCCGCATCCTCGAGGCGGTGCGTCTCTGCGGTTTGGACAAGACTTGCCGCATCTATCAGGCCTCTACCTCAGAGCTTTACGGCAAGGTCGAGCAAGTGCCGCAGAACGAAGATACACCGTTTCATCCCTACTCTCCCTATGCCGTCGCCAAGCTTTACGGCTACTGGATTGTCAAGGAGTATCGCGACGCTTACGGTATGTACTGCTGTTCGGGCATCCTTTTCAACCACGAGTCAGAGCGTCGCGGCGAGACATTTGTGACACGCAAGATAACCCTTGCGGCCGCCCGAATAGCCCAAGGCAAACAGGACAAACTCTACTTGGGCAACCTATCGTCACTGCGCGACTGGGGCTATGCCCGCGACTATGTCGAGTGCATGTGGCGCATACTCCAGCAGCCCGAGCCCGAAGACTTCGTCATCGCCACAGGCGTGCAGCACTCCGTGCGCGAATTCTGCGAGCTGGCCTTCCGCCGCGCCGGCATTGAGCTGAGATGGGAAGGCTCCGGCCCCGACGAGAAAGGCATCGACAAGGCTACCGGACATGTGCTCGTCGAGGTGTCACCCGACTTCTACCGCCCGACTGATGTTGTCAACCTCTGGGGAGACCCGTCCAAGGCCATCGCAAAACTCGGCTGGGACCCAAAGAACAAGACTTCGTTTGAAGAACTCGTCAACCTAATGGTCGATGCCGACATAGCAAAAGTGGCTGTCGAGCGTGCAGGCGAGAAAGTCAAACTAAACCTCGAGGAATATCTCGAGAAAGGCATTGTCAAATGAAACCCAAAGTTTTTGTGTCGGGATGTTACGACATGCTCCACTCGGGACATGTCGCATTCTTTAAAGAAGCCGCCAAATACGGCGACCTCTATGTCGGCATCGGCTCTGACGCCACCATCGAGGAACTCAAGCACCGCAAGACGGTATACTCCGAGAAAGAGCGCCTCTATATGGTCAAAGCTATCCGCTACGTCACCGACGCATACATCAACCCCGGCTCTGGCATGCTCGACTTCGTCGAGACCTTAGATCGCGTCAAGCCCGACATATTCGTTGTCAACTCAGACGGCGGCTCCGACACAAAACGTCAGCTTTGCAAGGAGCGTGGCATACGCTATATCGAGCTGCAGCGCACCCCTGACGCCGGACTCGAGGCCCGTTCGACCACATCGCTGCGGCGTGATGTCAAGTCGCATCTTCCCTACCGCGTCGACATCGCCGGCACATGGATTGACCAGCCCTATGTATCGGAGTTCGGTCACGGATGGGCCATTACGGCCTCAATCGAGCCAACGGTTGAATTCATGGAGCGTGGCGGCATGTCGACCTCTACACGCAACACAGCAAAAAAAATCTGGCCCTACGAACTGCCAAACTACAACGAAGAGATGCTCGCGCGTCTGCTCTTTTGCTTCGAGAACGACCCCGAGAACAAGGGACACATCTCAGGCGCACAAGACGCCATCGGCATCTGCTGCTCGGGCCTCACACGCCACTACTATGACGGCCATTACTGGCCCGTCAGGATAGAGAGCTGTCACGACGAAGATGTACTCTCATGGCTTGAGAGCCACATCTGCCTCGTGCCCATGTTCCCGCGCCGTCCCGGCTGTTCGGTTGTTGAAGGCAAAGACATAAATCCCGATAAGGTCAAAGCCCTTACCTCGGCGGCCGACCGCTGTTGGGACGCCATCATGACGCGCGACCTTACGGCATTTGCAGCCGCTTTCCGCGACTCCTTCGACGCACAGGTCGCAATGTTCCCCGCCATGATGCAGCCGGGTGTGCAGGAACATATCGACAGCTGGGCCGACAAAGCCCTTGCATGGAAAATGCTCGGCGCCGGCGGAGGCGGATATCTTGCCATTGTTGTAGACGAGATACCAGAAGGCACCATACCCATCAAAATCAGACGTAAAGAATCATACTGACCCATTATGGAAAAGAATGCTAAAATATACGTAGCAGGCCATCGCGGCATGGTCGGCTCTGCCATCGTGCGCGCTCTCCGCGCCAAAGGTTACGACAACATCATAACACGCACCCACAGCGAACTCGATCTCACAGACCAGCAGGCCGTCAACGATTTCTTCGCGGCCGAGAAACCCGAATACGTCGTTCTCGCCGCCGCAAAGGTCGGCGGCATCGAAGCCAACGCCACAGCCCCCGCTGACTTCATGTATATGAACATGATGCTCGAGATGAATGTCATCCACGCGGCATGGCAGAGCGGATGCCGCAAACTGCTCTTCCTCGGCTCGTCGTGCATCTACCCTCGCCTCGCGCCGCAGCCCATGCCAGAGTCATGCCTGCTCACATCGTCGTTGGAGCAGACCAACGAAGCCTATGCCCTCGCCAAGATTTCCGGCCTGAAATACTGCGAATATCTAAACCGCCAGTACGGCACCGATTTCATTTCAGTCATGCCGACAAACCTCTACGGTCCCAACGACAACTACCACCCCACCCACTCACACGTCATGCCGGCCCTTATACGCCGCTTTCATGAGGCCAAGGAACGCGGCGACGCCGAGGTAGTCTGCTGGGGCGACGGCTCGCCACTGCGCGAATTCCTCTATGTCGACGATCTCGCCGACCTATGCGTCTTCCTGCTCAACAACTATTCCGGCAACGAAACAGTCAATGCCGGCACAGGCGTCGAGATAACGATTCGTGAGCTTGCCGAACTCGTCGCCGAGACCGTCGGCTACAAAGGCCGCATCGTCTGGGATACCACCAAGCCCAACGGCACCCCCCGTAAACTGCTCGACGTCTCCAAAGCCCGTCGTCTCGGATGGACATATCAGACCGACCTCGCCGACGGCCTCCGTCTCGCCTACGACGACTTCCTCCACAACCCCATGCGGGCCGAACGCTGAGCATAGCTTCACACCTCTGCAAAAATTTCTCTGAAAACCGCTACTGAGGCCGAATTTCGAATAATCTGTCAATTAGACATTTGCGTAAAAACGCTAAATTTTTTCAAAAATATCTCTTCAAAAACTTGCATAATATAAAAATAACCCATACCTTTGCATCGCTTTTGGGAGATAACCCGGAGCAATAAAGGAGATTCGCTAGCTCAGCTGGTAGAGCACAACACTTTTAATGTTGGGGTCCTGGGTTCGAGCCCCAGGCGGATCACCAAAGCAGTCAGCCACAAGCTGACTGCTTTTTTATGGACTAATTGCAAAAAAGTAGGCTGAAAATGGGTCAGCGGATTTTAATAAAAAAACTTATGACAAACGAACCACCTAAAGTAACAGAAACTGGGCTATATAGTGTGAGCGAGGCCGCAATACTTCTTGGAGTTAGTCGAGGCAAATTATACGATGCAATAAAACGTGGAGCAAGATGTGGTGGAATTGACGGTAGAGTGCGACGCGATAACGGACGCTTACAGTTTACGGGCAAAGAAATTCTCCGATACTGGCGAGGATAGTATTTTAGTGTGGCGATTTCAACTCAATTCTATTAACTAAACCACTGCAGTTTGGCTTATTCCGTTCCTCGAAATTGTCTGCAAATTGTCTGCAAATTCAAAATTTACGTCAACATTTTGTCAACAAGAAGGCGCATAGTAATAATGGAGCAGCGTTTTTTTCCGGGATTAGCGGATTTTCCCGGTGAATGGCTTGAGTGGATCAAGAGTATAGTCTTATATTTGTATTCATGGCTTTGGTTGCTCAAATTTGACAATACTCACGTCTATATTAAATAAAAAAACTCTATTTTATTCAATACAGTGTTTTTATTGAATAAAATCTGCTATATTTACAGTCTAAACAGACTGTAATGAAAACGACTATACTCAATCAGCGGGCGGAGCGAGACGAATTGTTGTCGCGCCCTTATCAGCAACGGCATACTAAGTATGAAGCTGACGAACTTTTGCAGAACCCGCTTATCAAACTTATAACCGGCCCTCGCCGCGTAGGGAAATCCGTTTTTGCCCTGTTGATGTTGCAAGGAAAGAATTTTGCCTACCTTAACTTTAACGATAATCAGTTGCTTGAAAAATGGGACGAGGATCTGGCTATGTCGGCCCTTGATGATGTCTACCCCGATTACGATTTCATGCTGCTTGATGAAATTCAGAATCTTCCTGATTGGGATTTGTGGGTAAGCAAACTCTACCGTCACGGAAAAAATCTGATAATAACCGGTAGTAATGCAAAAATGTTGAGCAGTGAAATGGCGACTGTTCTAACGGGGCGTTATCTCCAGATTGAGATGTTGCCTTTCAGTCTTGATGAAACTATGAGGTGGAAAAATATCAGCCCGGACCGCGAGGAACAGGCGGCACAGGCAATAGTGCTGGCAGATGACTATATGCGAAACGGCGGGTATCCTGAAACAATCCCTGCTCGTAGCATAACCAAGAATTATCTTTCCACTCTGTTTGATTCAATCCTGCTGAAAGATGTCGCCCAACGCCATAATGTAAGGAATACGACCGACCTATACAACCTTGCCACCTATCTGTTGTCGAATTTCTGCAATCCGATTTCTGCCAACGAACTTGCCGGAGAATTGGGGCTGTCAAGCGTGGCGACTACAAAGAAATTCTGCGACTATCTCAACGAGCCTTACCTATTCTTCTATTTGCCACGCTTCAACAATAAGCTGAAACTGATGAACAAGGCTCCGAAAAAGATATATGTCGTTGACAACGGTTTTGTGCAAAGCACAGCGTTCAATCTCAGTGAAAACCTCGGCAGACTGTTAGAAAATCAAGTCTTTGTAGAACTCTTGCGTCGTGGCTATATCCCCGGTCAAACGCTATTCTATTACCGTACCCGCAACGATAAAGAGATAGATTTCGTCACACGTAAAGGCACGAAAGTAGAGCAACTAATCCAAGTCTGCTACGATATGACCTCCGAGAAAACCCGCAAACGCGAACTCGACGCCCTCGTCGAAGCCGCCAAAGAACTCCACTGCGACAATCTGCTTGTAATCACCAACTCCGAAAGCGATGAATGTTTAGAGCATCGGACAAGCAAAACGATATCTATTATTTCAATTTGTAAAAGATTTTAAACTATGAATATAACAACTGTTGTAGGTAATACTCCTGCTCTATTTGTGAATTCGATTACATTTAATAATGGCGAAACAATAAATATTAATAAAAATGATATAGTAGTGTTTGTCGGACCAAATAATGCCGGAAAAAGTCAGTCATTAAAAGATATATATGCTTGTATCACAAACCAGCACCGTAAGATTGTAATTAAGAATGTAGATCTTACATTTCAAAATTCAGAAAACGATGTTGCATTTATTGAGAGTTGCTCAGCTCGTTCAAAGAATCCAGCTAGCGGTTACATATATTCGGGTATGAACTATTATATATATTCTCATCATCTTAATAACAATAGATTAAATAGTGCATATTTTCAGGATTTAATTAACTTGTTTGTAAATAATCTCAATACTGATAATAGGTTATCCATTGTAAACCCACCAAATATATTAGGAGAGAATGAATCTCCAACTCACCCAATTCATAATGTTAAAGCGTTTCCACCAATCAGAGAAAAGCTTTCAAGATTCTTTCGTAAAGCTTTTGGCCAATCTTTAATTCCGGGATTCGACTCTATGAATATTCCGCTTCATATAGGTGAACCAATTAAGCTAGAGGAAGTTTTTGAGGACGAACAAACTAGACAAGAAGAATACAAAAGAAGATTGCAACAACTTCCCGTACTCCATGAACAAGGTGATGGGATGAGAAGTTTTACAGGAATTCTCTTGCATCTTCTTTTGCCAAACTATTCATGTTTTATGATTGATGAGCCAGAGTCATTCTTACATCCACCACAAGCACGAATACTCGGTCAGATATTTAGTGAAGCATTATCTAATGACAAACAAGTTTTCATATCCACCCATAGTCAAGATTTTCTCAATGGGCTAATTAGCAGCTGTCCTGATAGAGTTAAAATTATTCGCATTACTCGTTTGGACGATAACAATATTATTAAAGTATTAGATAATGCTCAACTAAATAGAATTTGGAAGGATTCTCTATTACGTTACTCAAACATAATGGATTCATTATTCCATGAATCAACGGTTGTATGTGAGAGTGATTCCGACTGCAAATTATACTCAATTATACTTGAATATATCAAAACTGAAGAAGGAAGACCAAATTCAACATTATTTGTTCATTGTGGAGGCAAGCAACGTTTGCCATTGGTTGCTCAAGCTCTTAAAACATTAGGTGTCAATTTTCGGATTATTCCCGATATAGACATTCTAAATGACTCCAATTTGACAAAGTTATTGTATGAAATTTGCGGAGGACAATGGCCAACAATAGAAAAAAGATACAATGTTGTCGCTGCTGGTGCAAAATCACTAGATAAGCCGACATTACTCAAAGAACAGCGGGAACGAATAGAAGAAACTCTTTCGGAATTTGAAAATGAGGGAATAAAAGACCTTAATAAAAAACAGTTAGACAAACTCAAGAAAACCATTTTCGAACATAAAGGTTGGTCTATGATTAAAAAATCTGGAATTAGAGCATTGCCCAATGGAGATCTGCAAGAAGCAATTGAAGCCCTTAATACGGCATTGAAACAAGTTGGCATACACCTTCCTTTAGTTGGTGAATTGGAAAACTTTATTCCTACAGTTGGAGGTCATGGCCCATCATGGGTTGAAGATGTAATTAACAAATATCCTAATTTGAATAATATGGTTTACGAAGATGTTAAACAATTCATTAAAACATTGAATTTGTGACATTATGCGTTGTGGATATTCGTTTTTTTCGTACCTTTGTGTTACACCAATGGAAACAATGGGGAAGAACATTGAAATGATGCCATGTGTAATTCGTGAACAACGGAGAGTATGGCATTGCAATATTCTGAAAACAACTTAGTTACAGCGGTATTATCCAGCTCCAGGCAGATCACCAATAAAATAAGCCAAATGGTTGAATTTCAATCACTTGACTTATTTCTTTCCTCAAAATTGTCTGCAAATTGTCTGCAAATTCAAAATTTGTGTCAACATGCCGTCAACACGGATGCGTGATAGCATGTTGTAATCGATTATTCTTATCTGTCGAGCCATTGTTTCAGGCGCGTGACCTTATCTTTGCCTACGACAATCTCTGCATCGGGGTACTCCGAAAGGATTATCTTGATCTTGCGGTTGAACCAGTTTGAAATCCGTTGGACTGACGATATGTTCACTATCTGCTGGCGGGTCGCCCTGAAAAACTGCAACGGGTCGAGCTGCGTGTCAATATCATCGAGAGCCATGTCGATGTGATATTGCCTCTTGTTTTTAAGATACAGGCGTGCAAGTCCTGATTCGGTGGAAATGTAGCTGATTTCGGATACCGGTACGGTGATATATCCGTCTTTCTCCGCTACAAGGAACCGCTGGCGATATACCTCCGGTTTCCCTTGCAGGAGCCTGTAAATCTCGGCTATCTCTTTTGTTGCTGACGGAGCTGTCAACCTTCTGCTTTTCTCGACAGCCTCGACAAGTTCTTCCTTGTCAATCGGTTTCAGAAGATAGGCGATTCCGTTGTAATGAAAGGCTTTAAGGGCATATTCATCGTAAGCGGTGGTGAAAATGATGGGTATGTCGCCGGGAATATCCTTCAGCGCGTCGAAACTCAGTCCGTCGGAAAGGCGTATGTCGGCAAGAATTAGGTCGATCTTTTCCGGTTCATTAAAAAATCGGCGTATATCGGCGATACTTGGCAGAGGCCCGTAAACCGTTATGTCGTCAAAGCTGCTGTTGAGAAGCCTTGTGAGCCTGTCGGCGTTATGTATCTCGTCTTCTATTATAAGTACATTCATAACAGGATTCTTTATAATAATGGAACGCTGACAGAATAGAATTGGTCGCTGTCCTCTATCATGATTTCCTTTGAGCTTAACAATGAATATCGGCTTGCTATGTTCGACTGGCCTACGCCGGTGGATTCAACAGGACACTCCAGCGGCTGTTTCAGATTTCTTACCACAAGATAATCCTTCTCGGCTCTTATGTCTATAATCAGAGGCTGTTCCGCAGAAAAGGCATTATGCTTTATCGCGTTTTCGACAAGCAGTTGCAATGATGCCGGAGGAATCTTATACGCTGAAGTGCGCAGACTGTTGTCAATGCTAACTTTGATACCATCTTCATGACGGAGTTTCATCAGATAGAAATATGAGTCTATGAATTTCAGTTCGTCACGGAGGTCTATGAGATTGACATTCAGATTCCGAACGATATGGCGGTAAACCTTTGAAAGATGCGACAGGAAATCGCTTGCTGTCGACGGCTCGCTTTCTATCAGTTCGGACAGGGTGCTGAAATTATTGAAAAGGAAATGTGGATTTATCTGGAGTTTCAAAGAGTTTAATTGGAACTGTAACGCGGTTTCTTTTTCTTTAATAAGGGCAATCTCAAGTTTCTGCTTTTCATCTTGTGCTTTCAGATATGATCTGAGATAGAATGAGTTTGCATATACGCTTGAGATAAAAGTCGCTATCATAGCAAAAGTGTAGGCCCCTTTCATATTTATCAACTCATTATATACGGCGTTACTGTCTATCTCGCCCCAAACAAGACAGAAAAGCGTGACCATGCCGAAAGCGATGATATTGTTGATTATTAGAATTCCTGAGGCATAGACAATTGTCCAAAGATAAGATGTCCTGAATGGCAGGAACCTAAATAGCAAATAACAAAAAACCAGTGAAATGTAGGTAAATAAAACACATAACGAAAAGTCAAACACATAGTCAGACCAAACCATGTCAGGCAATTGTTTCGAGGTCTCATCGTCAAGCAAAAGCCAAATTACCAGATATAAGGCATAGGAAACGGTAGAAAGGAGAATCCCTTTTTTCCAGTTCATTATGTTAGTGCCCGGGCTTACCATTTGTTAATGACTTCATTATGGCAAAGTTACTCATTTTTCAGCAAAGGTATATAATATCATGGGAGGTTCATAGGGAAAAGTAATCGAGCCGGACAAATCAACTGTTGAAGCGGACAAAACAATAAATGAAGCGGACAAGGTACCCATGCCGATTCAACTGCCGAATTGTCCGTTTTATCTCCCATTTTGTCCGGCTTATGCAACTCATCCTTTTATGCAACATAATAGGAGGATAATTTTGCACCGCAAAAAACATTACGTCATGACAACAACAATAACAACAGAACGGCTCTGCCTGCGTCGCTTCATGGAAAAGGATGCAGCTACATTGCTCACATATCTCGGAAATCCCCGTGTAAACTGTTTCAAAGACCAGCAGTTGTCTGCAACGGAGGACGCATTGCGATATATAGCCGAAAGACAGAAAGACAATCTATGTCTTGCAATTTGTCTCAAAGAGACAGATGAACTTATCGGAGAGCTGTTTGCAGAGAAAGAAGGACCCGACACATTCGGAATCGGCTGGAATATAAATCAGCTTTTCGAGGGTAAGGGATATGCCTTTGAAGCTGCGAGAGCCTTCATATCATGGCTTTTCGACTGTAATGGCGCACGCCGGGTGTATGGATATGTAGAGAACGACAATATACGCTCCCAAAACCTATGCAAACGTCTGGGTATGCGATATGAAGGATGTTTCAAGGAGTTTATCTCTTTTGTCAGCAATCCTGACGGAACTCCAAAATATGAGGACACATGCGTCTATGCAGTCCTGAAAAAAGAATGGTCAAAATAATTATCATCACAACGAATGAATATACTTAATAACATAAAAGTGGCTGTCTTGTCGGGCGTTTGCGTCCTGCAACTGACCGGCTGCAAACAATCGAAAGAGGAAGCGGAAACAGCTCAGTCATTATCTGTGCTGGCAGTATCAGAGCAACCGGTGGAACTTACCGAGACTTTCTCGGCCTCAATCCGTGGACGGCAGGATGTGGATATTATCCCCCAGATTTCGGGCCGTATAACTCGCCTGTCTGTGAAAGAGGGCGAGAGGGTGATACGCGGACAGGTGCTTGCCGTCATCGACCAAGTACCGTATCAGGCCGCATTGCGCACGGCTGTCGCCAATGTAAGTGCTGCTCTGGCAAGAGTCGAGACCGCCCGCATCGAACTGAACGGGAAACAATCCCTGTTTGATGAAAACGTGATTTCCGATTATGAACTTTCAGTCGCACGCAATCAATTGGCTGTGGCACAGGCCGAGTTGGAGCAGGCAAAAGCACATGAAGCAGATGCACGCAACAATCTGTCATACACTGAAATCAAAAGTCCGAGCGACGGTGTGGTAGGAACGCTCCCTTACCGTATCGGAGCACTCGTCAGCCCGACCATCGAGCAACCGTTTACCGTGGTATCGGACAATTCGGAAATGTACGCTTATTTTTCCATCTCCGAAAATAAATTACGTCAATTGGTTTCGCGTTACGGTTCGATAGACAGAATTATAAGCGAGATGCCTGCGGTTAAACTTCAGTTAAACGACGGTTCATTCTACGAACGAGGGGGAAAGATAGAAACAATAAGCGGAGTCGTCAATTCCACAACCGGCGCCGTACAGATAAAGGCCCTTTTTCCAAATCCCGACAAAGAACTTTTGAGCGGTACAATCGGCAATGTTGTCATTCAGGGATTAGGGTCGGATGCTATTGTCGTTCCCATGACAGCCACAGTCGAGTTGCAGGACAAGATTATAGCGTATCGACTTAAAAACGGTAAGGCCGAAGCTGCGTATCTTACCGTTGACCGCCTGAATGATGGCAACAACTACATAGTGAGGGATGGTCTTGCCGTGGGAGATACAATCATTTCAGAGGGCGTGGGATTGGTAAAAGAAGGAATGTCTGTCACCCCAAAAACCGAAAAGAAATGAACCTGCGCTTTTTCATAGACCGTCCGGTGTTTTCCGGGGTGATTTCGGTAGTTATCGTCCTGATGGGAGCGATTGCCATATTCTCGTTGCCGGTGGAACAATATCCCGACATCGCGCCCCCGACCATCAACGTATGGGCGACTTATCCCGGCGCAAATGCCGAGACCGTGCAGAAAGCTGTCATAGCACCGTTGGAAGAAGCCATCAACGGTGTGGAGGATATGACATACATGACCTCCACCGCTTCCAATACCGGCGAGGCGTCAATCATGATATATTTCAAGCAGGGCGCCAACGCCGACATGGCAGCAGTAAACGTGCAAAACCGTGTCAACGGTGTGCTTAGCCAGCTCCCGGCGGAAGCAACCAAGACCGGTGTCACCACTGAGAAACAGCAGAACGCCGAGCTTCTGACTTTCGCGCTGTATTCTCCCGACGACCGCTTCGACCAGACTTTCCTCAACAACTATGTCAAGATAAATGTCGAGCCACGGCTGAAACGAATCAGCGGTGTGGGCAAGACACAGCTTTTCGGCTCCAACTACAGTATGCGTCTGTGGCTGAAGCCCGACAGGATGGCACAATATGGACTTATCCCCGACGATATTTCAAACGTGCTTGCCGGGCAGAACATAGAGGCTGCCACCGGCTCTTTTGGTGCCAACCATCAGACGGCAAATGAATACACGATGAAATATCGCGGACGCCTCTCCACGGCGGAAGAGTTCGGAGAATTAGTTGTCAAATCGCTGCCGGGCGGTGATGTACTGCGCCTGAAAGATGTTGCGGAGGTGGAACTCGGCGATGAGTACTACAACTACTCGTCGGAGGTGAACGGACATCCCGCAGCTATGATGCTGATAAACCAGAAAGCAGGTTCAAACGCATCAAGCACAATCAACGAGATACACGAGGTGCTTGATGACATCAAGGGCAGTCTGCCGGAGGGCGCGGAATTTGTGGTGCTTACCGATACAAACAAGTTTCTCTATGCTTCGATCCATTCGGTGATACGCACGTTGCTTGAGGCAATATTGCTTGTGGTGATTGTAGTGTATGTGTTCCTTCAGGATATAAAATCGACGCTGATACCTACAATTTCAATATTTGTTTCGATTATCGGTACATTCGCCGTCATGTCGCTGATTGGTTTTTCAATTAATCTTCTGACTCTTTTCGCTCTTGTGCTGGCAATTGGAACTGTGGTCGATGACGCGATAGTAGTAGTAGAGGCGGTGCAGGCGAAGTTTGATGAAGGATACCGCTCGCCTGTGCTTGCCGCCGATGATGCCATGAAGAGCGTGTCGTCAGCCGTGCTGACTTCCACCATAATATTCATGGCGGTATTCATTCCGGTGGCGATGATGGGAGGAACTTCCGGCTCATTCTACGCCCAGTTCGGCATAACGATGGCTGTGGCGGTCGGTATATCTGCAATCAATGCTTTTACGCTATCGCCGGCTCTTTGTGCGCTGTTGCTCAGACCCTACACCGATGAAGAAGGTAATGCGAAAAACAATTTCGCAGCCCGTTTCCGTAAGGCGTTCAATGCCGTTTTCAACCGAGTGAGCAACCGATATGTGCGCGGCGTGCTGTATGTGGTTCATCGCAGATGGCTGATGTGGAGTGCAATCGGTGTATCAATAGTGCTGCTTGTGGTCCTCATGAATGTCACCAAGACGGGACTGATTCCACAGGAGGATACCGGAACGGTTTTGGTGAGCATGAACACTAAACCCGGTTCTTCGATGGCTCAGACTCAAAAAGTAATGGAGCGGATAAATCATAGCCTTGACAGCATAGGCGAGATTGAATATAATGGTGCTGTCGCCGGTTTCTCGTTCAACGGTTCGGGGTCGTCGCAGGCAATGTATTTCATGACGCTGAAGGACTGGAACGAGCGCAAGGGCAAAGGACAATCGGTCGATGATGTGATAACTAAGATTTATGCCAGTACATCCGACATTCCGGATGCCACCGTGTTCGCCATGTCGCCTCCTATGATTGCCGGATATGGCATGGGCAACGGTTTCGAGCTTTATCTTCAGGACAAGACCGGCGGAGATATAAACATCTTCAAGAAGGAGGCGGACAAGTTTGTTGAGGCTTTGTCACAACGTCCTGAAATCGGTGAGGTGTATTCCTCCTTCGCCACGGATTATCCACAGTATTGGGTGGATATCGACGCGGCAAAATGCGGGCAGTCGGGGGTTTCGCCGTCAGATGTGCTGTCCACTCTGGCAGGCTACTATACCGGCGGCTATGTGTCGGACTTCAACCGCTTCTCCAAACTCTACCATGTTACGATGCAGGCACCGTCGGAATATCGTATCAATCCTGAATCGCTGAATATGATGTATGTCCGCACATCTGACGGTTCAATGGCACCGCTCAGCCAGTTCGTGCGCCTGACGAAGACCAACGGACCTTCGGACCTCACCCGCTTCAATCTGTTCAACGCAATAGCCATCAACGGCACTCCAGCCCCGGGCTACAGTTCCGGTCAGGCTATCAAGGCTATCGGTGAGACTGCGAAGGAGGTGCTTCCTTCATCCTACGGCTATGAGTTCGGCGGCCTGTCGCGCGAGGAAAGCAAGACAACCAACAACGCCACGCTAATCTTCATCCTATGTTTCGTGCTTGTCTATCTGATATTGTGCGCCCTCTACGAAAGTCTGTTCGTGCCGTTTGCCGTACTGCTTTCTGTACCTTGCGGACTGATGGGAAGTTTCCTGTTCGCTTGGATGATCGACCTTGAGAACAATATCTATATGCAGACGGGACTGATTATGATTATCGGTCTTTTGGCGAAGACTGCAATTCTATTGACAGAATATGCGGGGAAGCGCAGAGCCGAAGGAATGTCATTGGTTAAGGCGGCCTACAGTGCGGCTAAGGTGCGTCTGCGCCCGATTCTGATGACGGTGCTGGCAATGGTGTTCGGACTTGTGCCGCTGATGCTGGTACACGGAGTCGGAGCAAACGGCAGCCGTTCTCTTGCCACAGGTGTAATCGGCGGCATGATAGTGGGTACCCTGGCACTGCTTTTTCTTGTGCCGTCGCTGTTTATTGTGTTTCAACATATTCAGGAAGGAGTAATGCGTAAAAGATGAAAAATACTGTATTGATCATATTCTCACTTCTGACGCTTACCGGTTGCGGAACTTACAGCCGCTATACCAGACCGGAAGTATCGACTGACGGAATTTACCGTAATTTACCTGCGGCAAACGACACTTCGACAATCGCTTCATTGCCGTGGCGCGAGATGTTCGCCGACACCTGTCTCCAGTCGTTGATTGAAAAAGGGATGTCTGCCAATACTAATTTGAACATTGCCAGACTGCGTGTCGAAGCGGTGGAAGCCTCTCTGTCAGCCGCAAAATTGGCTTATCTCCCGTCTGTGGGACTGACGGCGGAAGGAGGTGTTAGCCGATACGACGGAAGCACTGCCAAGACATATAACATCGGTGCGGGTGCGAATTGGGAAATTGACATATTCGGCAAATTGACATCGGCAAAGCAGGGAGCTGTCGCCGCTTTGCAGGGAAACCGGGATTACCGACAAGCGGTTCAGACGCGCCTCATCGCCACAATCGCTGACAGTTACTATACGCTTGCCATGCTTGACGCACAACTTGAAATCAACGGCAGAACGCTTGAAAACTGGCGCAATACGGTAAAGACCCTTGAGGCTTTGAAAAGGGTTGGCAAATCCAATGAGGCGGGGGTATTGCAGGCGAAGTCAAGTGTAATGGAACTTGAGGCCTCCCGTCTGGCTATCCTCAAAAGCATTTCAGAGACAGAGAACGCCTTGTCCTCTGTTCTGGTTATGCCTTCACAGACAATACGGCGTGGGAATTTGAACGATGCGTCTTTCCCGGATACCATTTCCATCGGAGTGCCTTTGCAACTGCTCTCCAACC
This sequence comes from uncultured Bacteroidales bacterium, assembly GCA_965143025.1. Lineage (GTDB taxonomy): Bacteria > Bacteroidota > Bacteroidia > Bacteroidales > Muribaculaceae > CAG-873. Next base: position 135,419 of record CBCSTG010000003.1, on the reverse strand, counting down.
GACCCGATGTGCGGAGTGCAGAGATGAATCTCGCTCAGGCTTTTTATGTAACAAATGTTGCAAGAGCCGCCTTTTATCCGAGCATAACTCTGTCCGGCACGCTTGGATGGACTAATAACGGCGGTGGAATCATAACAAATCCCGGCCAGTGGCTGCTGAATGCTATCGGCTCTCTTACTCAGCCATTGTTCAACCGTGGAACCAACATCGCCAATCTGAAAATAGCCAAAACACAACAAGAAGAAGCACAGTTGTTGTTTCAACAGTCGCTGCTCGATGCCGGTAAGGAGGTAAACGATGCCTTGACCGCATGGCAGACGGCAAAGTCGCAGATTGACATATCAGGGCGTCAGGTCGAAACCCTGAATGAAGCCATGCGTAAGACCCAACTATTGATGCGACATTCCGGCACAACCTATCTTGAAGTGCTGACAGTTCAACAGACACTTCTCGATGCGGAAATGACTCTCGCGCAACGACGTTTCGACCGCATACAAGCCGTCATCAACCTCTATCATGCCCTCGGCGGCGGCACGGATTAAACAAGAATTACAATTATCGTTTTAATTTACATTTTCTGATGTAGAAATTTTTTCCATGTTTGCGGCATTATGGGTATCTTTGCGGCGATTTTACACATATTACGTTATGATACTACAATTCGGAGTGTTGTTTGCTTTTCTTGTTGCGGGGGAGTTGCTGGTAAGGTTTACCGGCATACCGGTCCCGTCAAGCATTATCGGTATGGTGCTTTTGTGCGCGTCGCTCAAATTGGGCGTTGTCAAACTTAAATGGGTAGACAAGCTGTCAAGTTTCCTTGTGCACAATCTCGGTTTCTTCTTCGTGCCGGCCGGTATAGGTCTGATGAACTGTCTCGGGCTTATTGCCGACCAATGGGTGCCCATTGTATTTGCTTCTGTCATAAGCACTGCCATAATTATTGCCGTCACGGGTTGGGTCCATCAGCTCACTCGCTCGGCTTCAACCAAGTTGTCTCATAAAATCGCAAAGGAGGCAGAGTAATGGATTTCCTTCAAAACAAATTCTTTCTCATAGCCCTCACTTTCGGTTTCTATCTCGGGGCGCAACTTCTTCAGCGTCGCACCGGCATCAAGTTGCTCAATCCAATTCTGATTGCCATTGCCGGAATGATTTGTTTCCTGATGCTGTGCGGTATTGATTACGGCACTTACAAGCAGGGAGGCGACTACATCGACTTCTGGCTCAAGCCTGCGGTTGTGGCGCTCGGCGTTCCTCTCTACAAGCAGCTTTCGGCCATAAAGCGGCAGCTCCTTCCGCTACTGTTATCAGAACTTGCCGGCTGCGTGGCCGGAGTGGTGAGCGTAGTACTTCTCGCCGAGCTTTTCGGAGCCACACGCGAAGTGGTCATCTCGCTTGCCCCCAAAGCTGTCACTACGCCTATAGCCATGGAAATATCAAGTGCGATGGGCGGCATCGCGCCTCTGACGGCTGCGGTGGTCGTCGCGACCGGCATTTTCGGCGGCATGGCCGGATTTAGAATCGTCAGAATGAGCCATGTCCATTCGCCTATTGCCGGAGGATTGTCAATCGGCACTGCGGCTCATGCGGTGGGCACTTCCGCGGCCATGGAACGCAGCGAACGTTATGGCGCATTTTCGTCCATCGGTCTGACACTCAACGGCCTGTTCACCTCGCTCCTCGCGCCCATGATTTTAGAGCTTCTCGGCTATTCGGTGTAAGGGAGGCAAATCGGACCTCCATTTCCTCTATTGCTTTAGGCGCGGGTGATGACGTGGCGGCGGTCCGCGGCAGAGAGCGTATTGATGTCTGTATTGGTCACCCTGACAAACAGCGGCAGAAAGTAGGCCCGGAGTTGTTCGAATGACAGCTTTCTGATTGTGCGGACAGTCGGATTGAGCAGTGCGTCGATGGCTCGCTCCTGTTCGCGTGTGAAAAGGCCGGAGCCGAAAAGCGCCGACAACTCAACGGGCTTTTTGTCGCGCATTACTTTCAGGAGGATGGCAACACGCTTTTCGGTCCTCTGCAGGCAACGCTCACGGCGCTCTTTAGCACGCTTGACACGACGGCGCGAATCCTCGGCCATCGAGTCGGCCTCGGGCGACTTCGCGGGTTTCAGACTGCTGTCGTCAAGGTCAGAGGCTATGCCGTCGGGCTTGCGGATACGTTCGGCTGTGATGATAGCCGAAACGAGGGCATGGCAGAGCGAGATATTTTCCGGGTCTGCGAGGATTTGACTAATTAGTTCGACGGGGATGCGTGCGGTGATGTTCTTTTGTACGGATTTGCGTGTCTTTTTCATAGTGCTTTATTTTTTGCACAAAGATAGACATGCAGACTTTTGCAAAGGTGATAAAACTTGCATCCCTTGCATTTTAACACTTTAAAGTTACCTTCAACCCGACGCAAGTTCATACATCTCACGATTATTTTCATACAATATTTTATGATTTGTTTACCTTTTCACGGATTTGGTATATAACTTTGTAAAGGAAAGCCTTAACACGAATCATTTATAACTCGATAACAAAACAATGCCTTACTATTACGATGACATCGTGAGAGAGTTTTTTGAGGAGCTTAAGCCGCTCTTCATCAATTTTCTTCGAAAGAATTTCTACATAGATTATGACTCGATAATGGACCTATACAGCGAGGTGTGGTTAGACGTTCATAAAAATATCAAAGAAGGTAATGTCAGACCGCACACCAAATGGAAGTCATATATTCTGAGGATGGGCTTTAACAAGGCTTGCAATCAGTCACGCCGCCGCAATGACGTTACATCTATAGATGAGAATGGTTTCGATATGGCCGAGTTCGAGCGAAAAGCCACCGAGAGGAGCGAAGAGGAGGAGTCAATATTCCGCGACACTGAGCTGCAGGCTGTTCTTGCCGCCGAATTGGGCTATATACCTGACACCTGCAATAAAATCCTGAGACTATACTATTTCGAGAAGTTCAAGATGGCGGAAATCGCTGACATGATTAACTACAATACGTCGCGAAGCGCCATTACGACGATGAGCCGCTGCCTCTCGAATCTGCAAAAACGAGTTAAAGACACCGCACGCCGAATCGGCTTAATATACTAACTGATTATGAAAGAGGAAGTTTTAGACCGATATATTGACAGTCTGATAATCGACGGACTTATTAAAGAGTCAGAGCAGGATAATGCCGATTTTGAAAACGCGATGCGCTCAATGAGCGACGAAGCATTCTACGACATCATATTAGGCCGAAATCCGGTCGACAAAGTCAAATCGGAAGAATTTGAATTATACGATGAGCCGAAATACGCTAAAGACGAATGTTGTTATTCTATGATAGTACCCGATGGAGAAGATAGTATAGTAAGTGAAAGTGCGTCAAATATGCATTACCGGTTAGGTAGACGCTGCTCATCTAATCAGCCGATTACATATGCTTCAGAGCATGATTTTGAAGAGAAGGACAAAAAATCGTTGTGGCACAGAGTCCGTCCGTGGATAATCTCTGCCGTCTGCGCCGCTGCTGTCATCACGGCAGTCATAATCCCGGTCAATAACCACATCAATGCTCGGCTGTGTGATAACGCGCTGTATATCAGCGAGGCATATATGAATCAAGAGAATCTATATATCCCCACGCAGCAAATGCCGCTTGCAAAAGTCGAGAGCGAATTGCCCGCGTTAGAGCAATATTATGAATCCTACCGGCAGCAGAATGTCGCATCAGAGGATTTACAGCGAGCCGGATGTGAACTTGCCACGGCCTATCTCAGACTACACAAGCGCAGCGACGCCGTGAAAGTCCTCAACGACCTCGCCGAGCAATTCAAAGGCACCGACTTCGGCACCCAATGCGCTACCCTCGTCAAGATACTTGAGTAACAATGCATTAACCGAACATCCACGTGAAGGCGCGGGTGAGGCGTTGGTCGGCGAACTGGTAGTGGTTGCCGGGGACGAGTTCAAACTCACAGTCGACTCCATGAGCTTTGAGGAAGTCGACAATCTCAACGGTGTCGGTCTGCACAGGTTTGAACTGCGGAACGGGCGAGAGAGCCTCCTTGATGCCGAGCAGGAAGTAGGCGCGGCCACGTTTCGCGCTCACCTTGCGACTTTTGACCCACACAACAAAGTACTCATACCAGAACGAGCCTGACAGAGAGATGATGTTGTCGAATAGATCACATTCGAGCCACTGCCACAACGTGAAAAGTCCCGACAAGGAGACTCCGACGAGTGTACGCTGCGCTCCGGCTGCAATGCCGAGAGCCGTTTCAACCTGAGGAATGACCTTATCCCTGATTAGCTCAAGAAACTGAGGGGCGAGCCCCTCGAAGTCGGGACTGCCCGTAGGAACTCCTGCCGCGGGCCAAGGAGTCAAAGCGTTGTCCCAGTCGATATTGGTGATAACGGCGATTGATACGTCGTAGTTCTTTGCCGCCGCTTCAGCCCACCCGATGACCTCGTCATAAGGATAGAGCATGTAGCAGATACGGGCGGAATTGCCGCCTATCAGCGTAATATCAAGATTATCAATCTTTATTGTCTGCATATTTCATTATACCGGGCAGATTCTTAAAGCCCGTCTTATTATACAACGCGCGAGCCGAGGCCGTTGTTTCGAGATAAATCTTGTCACAACCATGGAGACGCGCTGTTACGACAAGACGGTTAACAATGGCCGTGGCGACACCGCAGCCTCGAAAACCGGGGCGGACATAGATGTTCATAAGATAGGCGCAGCGGCCCGAGGGATTGTCGGGCGACGGAAGCTCGTCAGTCAGACATATCGCGCCGCAACCCGCCTCGACGCCGTCAGCATCGGCGACGAAGGCAACGTGCGAGCCGTCAGCGACGTGGGTCTCGTAGTAGCGGCGATTGGCTTCAAGCAAAACCTCGGACGGCTCGACACCGAATACAGCACGAATCACCTCGCGTCGCCACGTCATGAGGCGGCTGATGTCGGTCAGCGGACGGACTGTAAGTTTCATTGCGCCCTACCCTCCTTCATCACCACGGGCAGTGCATGGTTGTCTATTTTGCCGCGCGGGGTCAGCGGCAGCTCCTCCATCTTCACAAAGAACTCAGGTATCATATAATCAGCGAGTTTAGAGGCGAGGAAAGCGCGGATATCGCTCACCTTGCAATATTTATGCGAAAGTACAATATATGCGGTGAGATATGCAAGACCCTGCTCGTCTAGATTCGCACGGATTATGCCTCGCTCGACGCAGGGCGACTCGTTGAGAATGTTCTCAACCTCGTCGGGCTCGACGCGGCGCCCGAGTATCATTACCTGCTTGTCGCGACGATGGAGGAAGGCGATGTTGCCGTCAGGGAGGACGTAGCCGAGGTCGCCGCTGCGATACATGCGCCGGCCATCATGCCACACTGTGAAGTTGGCCTCCTCGGGCGGATTGCCGAGATAGCCGTGCGAGACGCCCTCGCCGAAAATGCATATCTCCCCTACCTCGCCGACCGGGACTTCGCGGAGGCGGTCGTCAAGGATGCGGACGTCGACGCCTTTGACAGCGCGGCCGACAGGGAATGTGCCGTCGTCCAAGGCCGGGGCGTCATCAATACGGTAATAAGTCGCGCAGACCGTGGTCTCGCTCGGGCCGTAGGTATTGTAAATCATGAAGCCGCGACCACGCAAACGGTTGATATAGCTCTCACGGACGACATCGCCGCCGCTGATGAGCAACCGCAGGCGCGAGGGATAGCGCATCCGGCGATTCATGTCTGCGACGAGATAAGGGAAGCCGCTGATTTCGGTGACGCCGTGGCGCTCGCAGAAGTCGATGACGGTGTCGATGTCGCCGTCGCGGACACTCTTGGACGGGATGGCGAGCGTAGCGCCGTTGAGCAGCGTAGTGAAGACCTCCTCGACAAATATATCAAAGGCGCAGACCGAGAACTGCAGCATGACGTCGGCCGCCCCGACATGAAACTCCGCCTCGAAGGCCTCAGCATAGTTGACTACCGAATGATTCTCCACAATGACGCCCTTGGGGCGGCCGGTCGTGCCTGAGGTGTAAAGTATATAGGCAGGCGAGTCAGGCGTTGAACGGTCTGCAGAAGGCTTGGCGTCAGTGAGTTCGCGGCAAAAGTCGTCTGTAATGACGAGACAGATGCCGGCGCTCTCCATCATATAGCGTCGGCGTTCCTCGGGCAACGATGGCTCTGCCGGAACGTACGCAGCACCGCTTTTCAGCACGGCGAACATGGCCGCAATCATTTCGACGCTGTGAGTCATGACTATACCGACAGCTTTGTAACCGTTTCCGGCGAACTTGGCGAGGATACGGTCAGCGAGATGGGCAAGTTCGCCATACGTTACGGACCGAGCGTCCTCCACGATGGCAACGGCCTCGGGACATTTTCTTACAAGAGCAGCAAAGCGGGCGTAAATCGTGTCATTCATCTATATAAAGCATAAAGCATGTTATATAGGTGAATACTTTTTGCGGCCGGTTTGTTCAGCGAGCGAGGTAAATTATCGGGCTACAGATGACAAATATGCCTGACGGTGAGACATGACGCTCTTCATATTCTTTTGCGCTCAGTCAGTGAGTTGCATTATCAGGGGTATAAGAGACTCTCCGGTAGCGGTCAGGCGGTATTCGACTTTGGGAGGCACTTGGGCGTAAACCTTGCGGTCGATAAGGCCGTCGGCCTCGAGCGTCCTGAGTGTGGTCGAGAGTACACGGGTCGATATGTCCGGAATAAGTCGGCAAAGCTCATTAAACCTAACTACGTCCTGCCCGTTTATAACCAGCAAAACGAGCAGCGACCACTTGTCGCCGAAACGCGCCACGACATTGCGTATCGGACATATCTCAATGATAGAATTGTTCTCCTTTGTCATTTTACTCATACTTTATATTGCAAAGTTAGTAACATAAACGCAGATATACAAGGAAATGAAATTTTTGAAAATATTTTGCCTTTGTAATCTCCTGATGCTCTGCAATAGTTATCAAAAGGTTAGTATGTGTTATGAAAGTAACTTCTTGACACGTCGAAGATTGCAATGTAAATTTGCGGACGTAAAACATAAATATTTTAAGCAATGAAACAGATACAGACTATCGAAAAAGGCGCAAATTTCAGCGCTGCAAATTTCGGCAAACTCGCCGACGTGAAGGATTATGTGCTCGAGTTAGGCCCGGATGTAAAAATCCCCGGCAAAGTATTCGGCGGTCAGGCTGTCGGCGCAACCGGCGGCGAGTTTTCGTTTCAGGTATTTGCACCCGGTCAGGAAACAGGCTTCGTGCACACGCATAAGAATCATGAAGAGCTGTATTTCTTCCTCGCAGGCAAAGGCGAGTTTCAGGTCGACGGCGACGTCTTCCCTGTCGAAGAAGGCTCTGTTGTACGCGTCGCTCCCGCAGGCAAGCGCTCGGTGCGCAACAACGGCACGGAGCCGCTCGTAATGCTCTGCGTGCAATACCGAGGCAATACTTTTACAGACGAAGACGCCGCTGACGGCAATATACTCAACGAGCCCGTCAAGTGGTAAGATACAGGCTCGGACACAACAAATCCCTTTACAAGTCCATGACCGGCTGTAAAGGGATTTGTTTTATATCACTTAAGATCTATGATCATTGAAGAGGCGGTATCGTCGGCAACCTTGTCTCCCTTTGTCTGTCTGATTATCTCTATCGCAAAAAGCAAAGTCGTGCCGGGGCCTTCGGAGGTAATAAGATCAGTCGCGGTAACTACTTTTGATTTAACATATTCACCGCCGTTACTATTGATTGCATCACCCAAGCCGGGATAACATGTTGCCTGTTTGCCTTTGAGGATGCCAAGCGGAGCGAGTACAACCGCCGGGCCGGCGCATATCGAAGCAATACGGCCGCCTTTGTTAAAATGGTCAAGAAGTATTTTATTGACAGACTCCGAGGCGTGCAGATTAGGAGCGCCGGGCACACCGCCCGGCACAATAAGCCAGTCAGCATCGTCTGCATTTATTTCCGAAATAAGAGAATCAGCGACAATAGTCTGACCTGTAGCTCCTTTAATCTGCCGAGTCGAATCAACGGCAACCGCTACTACAGGAATTTCAGCCCGTCGCAATGCGTCAATCGTGGCCATAGCCTCGATCTCCTCGACACCGGGAGCGAGGAAAATATAAGATTGTTTTGCATTCATAGTCAGAGAGTAAATTGTTAGAATCGCAAAAGTTGCTATCTTTTTAAAAGAAAACATAAAACCAAAATATAATATTGAATTAAAACACACGAGGGCTCGCAAGTGTTTTCCAATCTATAAAAATGCTATCTTTGTAATTATTTTACAAATAGTGATGAGTAAGTATCAGAAGGTCAAAGAGGCATTTGAGTTTTTGCGTGATAAGGAGAACGCGCGGCACATGGCGGCATACATGCGCGACAGATTCAAATTCTACGGGCTGCAGACACCTGAGAGACGCGCGGTCTATAAAGACGTTATCGCCCGGGACAAGAAGGGCGGAGTCATCGACCGCGAGTTTCTGGAACAATGCTGGGCGGACGAGCACCGTGAGTTTCAATATCTTGTGACGGATTATCTCCGGGCGATGCAGAAGGTGCTGACATATGATGACGTGCCGTTTGTCGAAAAATTTATCCGCTCAAAACAATGGTGGGACACGATCGACGGACTCGACAGAACAGTGGGAGGCATCGCGTTCCGAGACCCGCGCATCAATGATCTGATGCTGAGATGGTCGACAGACGAGGACTTCTGGGTGAGACGCTTGGCGATAGACCATCAGCTGTTGCGCAAAAATGACACTGACGAGGATTTGTTAGAGAAGATTATAGTCAATAATTTCGGTAGCGACGAATTTTTCATCAACAAGGCAATCGGATGGAGCCTGCGCGATTACTCCAAGACTAACCCGGCGTGGGTCAGAGATTTCATTGACAAATATCGCGACCGCATGGCTCCCCTCAGCCTCAGAGAAGCAAGCAAGTATTTGTAAGTTAACATTTAATATGGATAGAGCTGTTTCACAGGAAATTATCGATTATGTAGAGCGCGAGGTTATACCACGCTATGCGTCGTTTGACAAGGCACACCGTGAGGGGCACGTGCGCATGGTCATAGAGCAGAGTCTGCAATTGGCCGAAAAGATGCCGACGGTCAATGTAAACATGGTTTATGTTACGGCGTCATTCCATGATCTCGGACTTGTCAACGGACGCGAAAACCACCATAAAGACTCACGCAAGATACTCGAAAGCGACGAGTTCGTGAAAGCGCATTTCAGCCCGGAGGAGATTCAGACCATGGGAGAGGCGGTCGAGGACCATCGTGCGTCAAGCGACCACAAACCACGCAACAAATACGGACTGATTGTCGCCGAGGCTGACCGTCATATCATGCCGGAGACGATAATACGCCGATGCGTGCAATATGGTCTGGCGAATTATCCTGAGCTGGACCGCGCGGGGCATCTCCAGCGGACGATTGACCACCTCACCAAGAAATACGGTCCGCAGGGTTATCTGAAAGTGTGGATTCCATGGAGCGACAATGCCAGAAACCTTGAGACGCTTCGTGCACTTTTAAAAGACAAATCACAGATAGAGCAGCTTTTCAACAAAATATTTGATGAAGAAACCGCATGATTTAAAGATTTAGAATATGATACAGGAGATACTCGAATTCAACAAAAAGTTTGTAGCAGAGGATGGAGCGCGTCGCTTTGCCACCGACAAATATCCTGACAAGAAAATTGCTATCGTCACATGTATGGACACGCGCTTGGTGGAACTTCTGCCTGCCGCATTAGGAATACGCAACGGCGATGTAAAAATGATCAAGAATGCCGGTGCGACGATAACTAATCCGTTTGACAGCACGATGCGCAGTCTGCTGATAGCAGTCTACGAACTCGGGGTAAATGAGATTATGGTAATCGGCCACACTGACTGCGGAGTGCAGGGTATGGACGCCGACGAAATGCTGCATCTGATGAAAGAACGCGGCGTTAGCGACGAGCACATCACCCTTATGGAACATTGCGGTATAAATCTCCGCGAATGGCTGCACGGATTTGAAGACACCAACGTGGCTGTACGCGAAACCGTTGATGCGATTGCCCGCCATCCGCTGATGCCGAAGGAAGGAATTGGCGTGCAAGGCTTCGTAATGGATTCCGTCACGGGCGAGCTCAGACGGGTGTGATAGTGTCCTTTTCGGCCAAAAGATGCGATTCTCTATGAAGATAAGATTGCTGCTAATATTAATGCTTTTGCTCGGGCATTTTTCAATCGGTGCTGTTAACATTGTAACCTACACTATATCCGACAGTATCGAGATTGCGGCCGAGCAAATTGAAATGCAATATAAGTGCCTCTCAAATGAAAACGATAGAGTAAGAATCACGTTCGAATTGAAAAGTGCCAATGTTCCTTTTACGATATACGATGCCAAATGGATAAACTGTGACCGCGAGATTAAGCCTTTAGAGCCTTTTTCATTAATAGCCCAGACTGACGAGATTGCCGGAAAAAGCACTGAATGGAGCATCTCTCTTGACTTCCCTTTTTCAGAAAAGTTTGATGATAGTGACGTCCTGATACTTAACACAGATAAAGGTATAGTCCGTTGCCCTACATCGAGAGAAGGCGAGCTAAAGGAATCCATAGACTTTATTCGCCATGATTATGAAGACAGGCTCGACCGGTCGAAACGGAGTTCGCTGACAGCATGGACAGTGCTTTACTCTCTTCTGACATTCGTTATTATTATAAGTTTCATTGTGTTCATCACCGTCAGACGCAGACTAAGGAGGAAACGAGAAGAAATAGAAGAAATATCCACGCTTTTGACGGAAAGGACAAACCACAACCATGAATTGGAGGCGAAGGTCAATGAGTTATACGGAAGCCGTCTTGACACGCTGAATATGCTCTGTAATGAATATTTTGAAAAAGGCGATTCCGAGCGAATGAAACTGACCCTATATAATGAGGTGGAAAAACACATTATGACTTTACGGGATCATAAAAGCATCAGCGAACTCGAAGATATAGTCAACAGATATCTTGATAATATACTTGTCAGGGTCAAAGAACAATTGCCTGAACTTAGCCGAAAGGACCTGACTTTTCTGACATATCTTTATGCCGGATTCTCTCCGCGTGCTATCTGTATATTCACCGATATCAAGATTAAGAATTTCTACAATCGACGAAGCAGGCTAAAAGACCGCATTATGGCGTCGGACGCTCCTGACAAGGACTATTTCGCCTCTAAAATGCAGCTGTAAAGGCCTGATTTACACAGCGAGGAATCCGCCGAAATTCTTCGCATTGATTACCAGCACGATAGCTGTCAATATGAGGACAAATTAATTGGAGTTATTCTTGAACATGATGTGTTTCAGAGCTAAGTTTGCCGTGTCAAACCCAAAAAACAACATCACATGAAAAGACTTATTTTAATGACCGTTCTCAGCCTCGCGGCAAGCGTAGCATCTGCTGAAATCAAGTATCAGCACATCGACAATATCAAAGGCACAAACATTGTCCTTGTCGACAAAAATGCTCCTAAAACGGCAGAAGTAACCGACGCCGTCCTGTCTAACAACGGCAAAGAGTATCCGGCAAAACAGATACGATGCGACATGGTCAATGGTGAGGCCGTCTATAAATTGAAATTCAAGCGACTGACGGTTTTCAAAGACTGCAAGGTAATCATGACCGTCAATGGCGAAAAAGTCATCGTTGACGTTCAAAAGAGTATGGTAGAGAGATAAAAACCTTGGTTAATTCGTTATTATATTGTAACTTTGTGTTTCAGAAAAGGATATATTATGGCAATGACAATCAACTCGTCACCGGTATTGACCGGTGAATCTGCACGAGCTTTCGTTGAGGAGGCGGAGCGTAACGGCAAACTGCCGACCCCGCGTCTGTCAGCCGAACGCGAAGCACAGATAGCAGAATTTTTAAGAAAATCGCGTGAGTTCATTTTTCCGCCAAAGGAAAATAATAAATGAACACTGACAATTTTATACTTGAACGCGATGCCGTGATGCGACCTTATACTACTGAGGTCGCGGCATATTGTGCACCTTTTACATGCTGCGACAACGACCTTGACGAATTTTTCGCCAAAGATGCTTTTCTATATGAAAATGAATTGCTTGGGAAAACATATGCATGGATTAACACCGCCAACCCTTCGAAAATTTTAGGTTTGGTTACTTTGGCAAATGACAGCGTAAAGGCTCGTTTTTTGAACAATTCAGCACGCAACCGCATCCAGCGAAGTATTACTAACGCCAAGCGTGGCATAAACTATCCGGCTGTTCTTATCGGACGTTTAGGCGTATCTTGTGATTATCGAAACAAAGGACTAAATATCGGAAGCCAAATCCTCGATTTTATCAAAGGTTGGTTTCGGTCAGAAGATAATAAAACGGGATGCCGATTTATAGTCGTTGACGCATACAACAACGAAAAGACATTGCATTTCTACGAAAAGAACGGGTTCAAACCATTGTATAAAACAGAAAAGGAAGAACGCGATTTTCTTGAATTAGAGGACAATGAGCCTCTTGAAACACGTTTTATGTTTTTTGATTTGAAAATCGGATAACTGCGAGTAATATGGGTATGTGAGCGGCTCCGACCGCATCGGCATCCAGGCGGGATGCAACGCCTTAAAGAGTAGCGCGGGGCGCGCGAGTCATCTACAACTCTGCGGAGCACGAAGTGCGTAGCTGAGGGATAATAAAGTCCTTATAGCCAGCGCGACAAGCCGTGGAACGGCCGCAGTGGCGCCAATGGCAATAGCAGAGGCTTACGACCGGCATAGGCTTGCGCCATTTCGTGACTGCGCGAACTCCGTCGCTTGTCACGAGAGGAGAGATGGGGCTCTGCTGTCCGCCAGCTCCGCAAGCGCTACGCACTTGCTACGCAGACGGTTGTAGAGAATTCGCACCTCCGGTGCTTTTTGCGGCCAAATTATGCATGCCAAAGGCGAGTTCAACGGCATGAAAGCTCAGACCATCGGTGCTTTTTGCGGCCGGAGTATACATGCCGAAGGCATGTCCCTACATTTCAAAGGTTTACGAAAGAGAATGTTAGGAAGAAAAACGCATTTTTGAACTAACGGCGGCCGGGGGATGTTAAATTGTCGGATATGCAAGGGCATGTCAGTATAAATCTACATTTTATAAACTACAAAAACATTAACAGCCTATGTTAGAGACAGATTATAAATTCGGCGAAGTGTTTAATCTTGACGAACAAGTTGAGAGAAGCGATTCACGTGTTGAATTTCGTGACATAATGAAAAACGACAACGGCGGAATATCATTGCTGGCTTTCAGCGCCGGTCAGGATCTTGCCAAGCATCTCGCACCTGCTGAACTAATAGTGTATGTACTTGACGGTGAAATCATTTTCACTGTAATTGACAAACCGGTGCATATCCACAGCGGCGAAGCGCTCTTGGTAGGCGACGGCGTCCCCCACTCTGTCCACGCTGTCACAGATGCTAAAGTAATGCTTGTTAAAATCAAACACGACTGACATATGGACAACCCGAAGATGTTTTGCTACCAGTGTCAGGAGACTGCACGTGGCACAGGATGTAATATATTGGGCGTCTGCGGCAAACACCCCGAGACATCGGCCCGCATGGACTTGCTGCTCTATGCGGTCAGGGGCATCTGCATCATCAACCGCGCACTGCGTGCTAAAGCCGAGCCTTCGCGCGAGGCCGATCACTTGGTGATTGACGCGCTGTTCGCTACAATCACAAATGCCAACTTCGACAACGATTCGTTAGACGATTATATCCGGCGTGCGTTCGAACTCAAGAACATACTCGCGGGCACCGCCAAGAAACAAGGCATCGAACTGCCCGACCTCGCGCCTGTTGAATTCTATGCCGAGCCTGACGAGGCTGAGAAGTATGAAGCTGTAACGGGTGTGCTCGCCGAGGAAAACGCCGATATACGCGGACTTAAGCAGCTCGTCATATACGGCTGTAAAGGCATGGCGGCCTACGCGCGCCACGCCGCCAACTTGGGTTACGAGGACAATGACGTCTATGCCATCATAGACAATGCGATGGCGGAAACCGCACGCCCTGACGCCAGTGCCGACGAACTGCTCTCGCTCGTGCTCAATGTGGGCGAAGGCGGCGTGAAGGCGATGGCCCTCTTGGACCGCGCCAACACCGAGACATACGGCAACCCGGAGATTACAAAAGTCGATATCGGCGTGCGCAAGCGTCCCGGAATCCTGATCAGTGGCCACGACCTCAAGGATTTGGAGGAACTGTTGGAGCAGACCGCCGGAAAAGGCGTCGACGTCTACACACACTCTGAGATGCTGCCGGGTCAGTATTATCCCGCGTTCAAGAAATATCCCCATTTCGCCGGCAACTATGGCAACGCTTGGTGGCGCCAGACAGACGAGTTCGAGACATTTAACGGTGTCTTCCTGTTCACATCAAACTGTATCGTGCCGCCGCGTAAAAACTGCACCTATCTTGACCGAGTCTATACGACAGGCGTCGTCGGTATGCCGGGCACACATCATATCGAGGACGGCCGCGGCGGCAAGCCGAAAGATTTTTCGGAACTGATAGCTCATGCACAGAAATGCCAGCCGCCGACAGAAATCGAACATGGCGAGATCATAGGCGGATTCGCACATCATCAGGTCATCGAATTGGCTCCTAAAATCATAGACCTCATCAAACGCGGCAAGATACGCAAATTTGTGGTGATGGCCGGTTGCGACGGACGCTTCCCGTCGCGCGAGTATTACACCAAGTTCGCCGAGGAACTGCCCAAGGATTGTGTGATACTGACAGCAGGTTGCGCCAAATACCGCTACAACAAACTACAGTTGGGCGACATCGAGGGCGTGCCCCGCGTATTGGATGCAGGCCAGTGCAACGACTCCTACTCACTCGTGCGCATCGCCCTCGCCCTGCGTGACGCGCTCGGACTCAAAGATGTCAACGACCTTCCTATCGTGTACAATATCGCATGGTATGAGCAGAAAGCCGTCATCGTGCTTTTAGCGCTTCTCGCCTTGGGCGTGAAGAATATCCACACAGGCCCTACTCTGCCGGCCTTCTTCACGCCCGACATTCTCAAGGTGCTTCAGGAGAAATTCAATATCGGCACCATCACGACTGTCGAGCAGGACATCGCCACAATGATAGGATAAAATATTACGAATCTTTTTTGTGGAGCGGCCCCGTACGGAGGCCGCTCCGCTTGATTTTAACCTATACGTAATGAAATTTGAGCCGCTGAGTAATTAAAGGACTATAGAATATTTATATTTTTGCAGATATAAATAAAAGGTCTATGGCAATTAATCAGGAAGAAAATCTCGGTCCGATGAAGATGATATTTAATTACAACAATATCTTCTACAGTTTTTTCTATGATGATTTAAGCGGGTGCATCCATCGCTCTCGCGAATTTGCGCTCAACTATGTCTATTCGGGCGAGATGATATTGGACAACGGACAGGAGAAAATCCATGTCCGCAAAGGCGAATGTGTATTCATTCCGCGCGACCATCACATAACCATGTATAAGAAAACATACGAGGGCGAGCGCTACTGCGGTATATTCCTGATGTTTACGCGCAACTTTCTGCGCGAAATGTACGGAAAGCTATCGCTCAATAAAACCAAGTCGAAGACTGACAAACTGCCTGACGGAGTAATCAAATTGCCTAAGACAGTGGAACTTGCCAGCCTGTTTGCGTCAATGACGCCCTATTTTGATCCCGAAGTCAAACCTAAGGACAATTTCATGGAGTTGAAGCTACAGGAGGGTCTGATGGCACTTTTAGCGATTGACGAGCGATTTGTGCCTACTATGTTCGATTTTAATGAGCCATGGAAAATCGACATTCTCGACTTTTTAGAGCATAACTTCATGTGCGATCTGAGCATAGAGGAGATAGCCCATTACACCGGTCGCAGTCTCGCCACATTCAAGCGCGACTTCAAGAAAATCAGCGAGCTGACGCCTGAAAAATGGTTAATTAGAAAACGTTTAGACAAGGCTTATGAGTTGATGAAGAGCGGGAAACACAAAGTTGTAGATATATACGCCGAGGTCGGATTTCGCAATCCATCTCATTTTTCAACCGCGTTCAAGAAGCAATTCGGAGTAGCACCGACAGCGGTATTAAATTAGAAGGCATTTGAGCCTTTCAGAAAATGATATTGAGCCCCACAGCAACTGCGCTGCGGGGCTTTTGCTATATTTTTGCAGTGTAAATATTAGCGAATTAAGATTATGAGCTTTAAAAGGAACATCGGATTAACTCTGACTATAATTATATCATGGGCGATTGATACACATGCCCAATCCATAGAGGCAGTAGATTTAGGGCTGAGCGTCGAGTGGGCCGCAACAAATCTGGATGCTTCCGCACCGGAAGGTTTCGGCGACTACTACGGTTGGGCTGACCCGTCGGGAGCGGAAACAACCATGGATGTTCTTGACAAATCGCGCAACTGGGTATCAGATTTATATGGAGGGCCGGAACCACCTTCTGAAATCAGCGGCACTGAACTCGACATAGTTCATGTCAGACTCGGCAACGGCTGGCGGCTGCCCACACTTGACGAACTCAAGGAGCTGACAGCCTGTCAGCATGAGTGGACTAAACTCAACGGCGTCAACGGCTATGAGTTCACCGGTAAGAACGGCAACAAGCTGTTTCTACCGGCCGGAGGTGCAAGAAACGGCGAGACAGTGCGCTATGCGGGGACGGTAGGTTATTACTGGACGGGAACACTCGGGACTGACCCGGCAATGCACAAGCAAAAGGCCCATAGATTATACATCGGCGCTGAAGGCATTAATCTAAATCCGGCGATACGTTACAGCGGATACAATATCCGCGCGGTCAGAGACAAGAATTACAGCGGATTAAACGGAATAGCATCAGACGAGAAATCTTCTGATAATGAAATATATGATCTGACGGGCCGTAAGCTCACTTCAAAACCCGAAAAGGGATTTTATATACAGAACGGTAAAAAATATATTGTAAAATAATATGACTAAAATCCCTAATATAAGACTCAGCAGCGGATACGATATGCCGATTGTCGGGCTCGGAACATATAGTCTGCACGGCGACAAGTGTGTAAATGCAATATTATCTGCAATCAGACTCGGATACCGCAAGTTTGACACGGCGAGTTTCTACGACAATGAAGAGGAAGTCGGTCGGGCAATACGTCGGGGGATAGATGAAGGTCTTATAAGACGCGAGGATGTGTTCGTAGCTACGAAACTCTATCCCAACGAGTTTGCCGATGCGGAGAAGAATATTGAGAAGTGCCTCTGCAAGCTCGATATAGGGTATATCGACCTGATGTTGCTCCATCATCCGGGTAAACATGACACGGAGGCTTACAGGACCATGGAGCGCTACGTAACGGACGGCAAAATACGCTCCCTCGGCGTTTCCAACTTTTATATAAAGGAGATGGCGGAGTTCCTGCCGAAAGTAAACGTCAAGCCTGTTCTTGACCAAAACGAGATTCACCCTTATTATCAGGACAAAGCCGTTGTTGCTTATCTGCATGACAACGGAATAGTACCGGAGGCTTGGTATCCGTTAGGAGGCCGCGGATTCAACAGAGAATTAATGAACGAGCCCGTCTTAAAGGAGATTGCCGTAAATCACGGCAAGACACTTGCGCAAATAATACTCCGATGGGACATTCAGAACGGCGTGGTTGTTATCGCCGGCTCATGTAATCCCGAGCACCAGAAAGAGAATATCTCAATCTTTGATTTTGAACTGACTCATGAGGAGATGGAGCGCATTGACGCTCTCGAACGTCGTGAGAAACATGATTGGTATTAATAAAGAGAATAATATGACTACAAAACATTTAACCGCGGCATTATTGTTATTAGCAATGACCGTCAGCTCACCGATGAGCGCAAAAGATAATAAAGATAATAGAAACGATATGGAAAAACTTACATTAACGAAAGAATGGGACAAGACATTTCCCAAGAGTGACAAGGTCGACCACAGCAAGGTGACATTTGTCAACCGTTACGGCATCACGCTGGCCGCCGATATGTATAAACCAAAAGGTGCGACGGGCAAATTGCCGGCGATAGCAGTCTGCGGCCCATTCGGCGCTGTCAAGGAGCAGGCTGCAGGACTGTATGCACAGGAGATGGCCGAGCGTGGTTTCCTGACTATAGCTTTCGACCCGTCATTTACAGGCGAAAGCGGCGGCACACCCCGTTACATGACGTCGCCTGACATCAACACAGAAGATTTCAGCGCCGCGGTCGATTATCTCGTGACAAACCCCGATGTCGACCCTGAAAAGGTGGGAATCATCGGCATCTGCGGCTGGGGCGGACTTGCAGTGAATGCCGCTGCAGCCGACCCGCGCATCAAAGCGACAGTAGCATCAACAATGTATGACATGAGCCGTGTCAATGCCAACGGATACTTCGATGCCGCCGACAGCGCCGAGGCACGCAACGCCCTGCGCGAGAAATTAGCCACACAACGCACAGAGGACTACATCAACGGCACGCCAAAACTCGGCGGCGGTGTTCCTGACGTATTGCCCGACGACGCCCCAAAGTTCCTCCGCGACTATTATGACTACTATAAGACAAAACGCGGCTATCACCCGCGTTCGCTCAACTCCAACGGCGGACGCAATGCCACTTCGCCTATTCCATGGATTAATTTCCCTCTGATGAGTCGAGCAGGTGAGATCGAAAATGCCGTTATGATAGTTCACGGAGAAAAGGCACATTCGTTCTATTTCGGCAGTGACGCTTATAAAGAGCTGACCGTCACACCGGGAAAAGACAATAACAAACTCTTTATGGTAATTCCGGGCGCAAGTCACACCGACCTTTACGACCAAAAGAATATCATACCATTTGCTGCAATCGAAAAATTCTTTGATGAATACTTAGGCAAATAAATAACTTCTTTAAAATAAGCGGGGTGAGGTCTCTACTAAGAGGCCTCGCCTTGTTATATAGGGATAAATAGCCGAACTTTTTGTAATTTTGCAGGAAGAAAGGGATTTTAAATAATGCAAATTACACAAACGGTTTCAATTAAGGATAAGGTAGTAGAATTTGTCTGGCAGCACGTACTTTTAATCACATCGATGTATTTCATGACCTTGGGCGTCGCGCTATGCGTGAGGTCAAACTTAGGCAGCGGCGTCATTTCGGCCATACCGATGTCTTTCACACTTGCCGGCGAGGCCGGGATAACTCCCGGATGGACCATCGGCGGCTACACCAATATCATGAACGTCATCTTGGTGGCGGCGCAGATAGCGATACTGCGGCGGCGCTTTGAGAAGGTGCAGCTCTTTCAACTTGCCGTCGGGTTTGTTTTCGGCGCGATGCTTGACATCAACATGTGGCTGACGTCTGTTTTCAATTACGACACGCTTGTCAATCAGATTATAGCCCAGTTGGTCGGAGCGACGGTGTTAGGCGTAGCTGTAGCGGCTGAAATACGCTGCGGCTCGGTGACGATGCCGGGCGAAGGCATACAGGTCGCCATCAGCCGTGTGACAGAGCGCCCGTTCCCGACGGTCAAGATAATGGTAGACACGACGTTAGTGATAATCGCTGTCATCAGCGGCTATTGCTTCTTCGGCGCATGGCCGTGGACCGTTATCGGACCCGGCACTCTTTTCGCGATGTTTTACGTTGGTTATGTCGTGAGGACCGTCAATCCACACATGGATTGGTTTGACCGACTTCTTGCGTTCCGCCCCGGCTTCAGACGCTATATCTACGGCCTCGCCCGTTTTATCTATCCCAAGAAATAGACTTACGCCGGGAAATGATGCTTGCGCAGGTTGAAATCTTTGCGAAGAAGGATTTATTATATGGAGAGCTTCAAATTCGGCATTATGGCATCTATCATGGGCTGGGGAACTTCACATTCCCTTGCCAAGAGAGGCCAGCGTGAAGACACTTCGGCAATATGGTCGATTATTTCAGTAGCTTCCTTTATATTGTTGCGTTTCGCAAATTCCAAAAGGTCTTGGCGGGTGATGTCGTCAAACTTTCCGTTTATTGACATCTGGTGCTGTGCTGTCCATCCACCATTTGGGTTGTATGCATATCCCATATCGTATGCCGGAGAAAGGGTCCATTTGCCTTGTCTGTCCATTAGGAAAGATATGTTTTTGGTATGGTCATCATGATTGCGGATCACTACATTGAATACCATGCGACGATACATTTCCTGCGCCTGTGAGTATGGCAATCTCAATGCCCTCATCACGTTGAATGCCTGCTCGTAAGAGTATGAACGGGGATTGCGATAATCATAGTGCGCTATTCCGCAGAGTGTCTGCATATGGATTTTATCTCCTTTCTGACGGTCAAAACGCTTTGTGAGAAAATGTGCGCGTCCATTCTCTTCTATCAGACTGCAATCCGACATTTCTATGCCACATTCCTTTACAAGCCGATAGAAAGAGTATTCCAGTCGGCCGAAATTTTGCGTTTCCCTGAATCCGGCCTCGGCGGTTACACCGTCGAGCTTTATCAGGTAATAGTCAAAGTCTTCCGGAACTTCAATCTGTCCTGAACGGACTTCCCCGGTCAATGGATTGTAGGCTATGATGGCTTTCGCCCTCTGTCCTCCGGCAGAGGTGCCAAGTCGCACTATTTCGGCTATTGCCGCCTTCTTGTCCTCTTCAAGATTGGCTCCGAATTTTTCCTTTTCCGACAGTGCCTCGCTTGCCACTTCAACAATGGAATCAAGTTCAATTCTGACATCCGGACTATAGGGCGCATCCATGGCCGGTTCAAACTCCAAAGCTCCCATGCAGCGTTTGCCGAGGTAACATAGTGTCTCCACAGCGTTTCCGCTGCTACGACCGGTAAGCGCGAGCCAACGATCAAACAGTGCCCGGCCGTAGGTGTCGGGCAATGAATCAGCAAGCATACCGGGAAGTCCCTTGAACGTCTCCCGACCTATGTCAGAGAATGAGTATATCCTTCCCTGACGCACAGGCATTAGAATCGGCGAAGGTTCAAGACCTTTGCCGATGAAGCTATCGGCATACTCGAAATGTGCCAATTGGCGGTTGTTGTCCCATCGGAATGTCCCGACGGGTTGACCATACAGGTTAACTCTTGCTATATCTACCATTCTGATTCTTCGGTATTAGGTTGTGTGTTAGTCCTGTTGTTACCGCTTGCGCGTTTACGCTGCTTCTTCTTGCATGCTTCGACAAACTCGAAATATTCGTTGGGGCTCATCTCCTCTTCCTTAATGAGTGCCGAGAACACATCCAGTTCGCCAAGTATGCGAAGCACGCGCATCATGGAATCGAAATAGCTTATATCGCCTTTTTCGATTTTCTTTAATGTCGTCAGTGAGACTTGCGCCTGTTCTGCGAGCGATGCCTGAGTTAAGTCCTGTCGGAGTCGTAGATGCCTTATCTTTTGTCCCATCCGACGGCGTATTTCACTGTCGGGTAACATGTATATATTCTCTTCCATGGTCGTATTTGCGCCTATTAGACTACAAATATAGCAATAATAGGTCAAAATACGCCTATTTTACATCATTTATTTTCTGCTTAACTAAAGTTTATTGTATGATGCGCAGTTTAATCCTACATCCATACGATATTGGCAAATCAATAAAAAACACATCAACTGTCAACATTGAGTTAATTATTTTTATTCAAAACACAGCTTATTGGCGCTGACACTAACGTTTTAATCGCGGGACGGCGAAACTGTTAGACAGACAGCATAGCCACTCGTTTTATCAGCGGCTATTGCTTCTTCGGCGCATGGCCGTGCTCGCCCGTTTTATCTATCCCAAGAAATAACTTACTTCTTAAGACTATTGACATATTGCGAGGGCGTGATGCCTTCGTAATTCTTGAACATGCGGCTCAGATGCTGC
Organism: uncultured Bacteroidales bacterium; assembly: GCA_965143025.1. Classification (GTDB taxonomy): domain Bacteria; phylum Bacteroidota; class Bacteroidia; order Bacteroidales; family Muribaculaceae; genus CAG-873. The sequence goes on along the minus strand of CBCSTG010000003.1, from coordinate 113,476 downwards.
GGATAGCTGAAGCCGAGGTCATAGGCCACCTCAGAGATGTTGGCACCTGAGGCCAACTGATTTTTAGCAATCTGCATGACGTAGCGGCGGATATAGTTGCCGGCTGTCTCGTTGGTCGTGCGGCTGATGACGTCGCTGAAATAGTTGGGCGAGAGGCATAGCCGCTCGGCACAATACTGCACGGTGGGCAGACCTTTGGTAAGCTGCAATTTGCTGTCGTAATACTCCTTGAGCAGTGAGTCAAACTTCATCAGTATATCTGAATTCTCCAACCTGCGGGTGAGGAACTGGCGGTTATAAAAGCGACCGCAAAACGAGAGAATCAGTTCGATATATCCGATTATAATCTCTTTCTGATAATAATCGTCGGCATTGCCAAGTTCATCGCGCAACTGACTGAACAGCGAACTGATAATATCACGCTCGCTGTCAGTGAGATGGAGCGCCTCGTTGACACGATAATCAAAGAAACTGTAATCCTTGATTTTACGTTCCAAAGCCGTGCCGTGAAGCAGGTCGGGATGGAAGAGGAGCGCCCAACCGCTCAGGTTGACAAGCTCGCCCTTGTCCTCCTTGCCGCCAATCTGACCGGGAGCGACACAAATCATCGTGCCGCCTTTATAGTCATATTTGCCGCATCCATACTCGAGACTTAAGTCGGCCTCGTCCATAAAGAATAGGCCGTAGACGCTGTAGTCGTTAAGTGTGTGACGCGTCGGCGACAGTTCGGCGTAATTAATTACACAGACTAACGGATGCTGATCCGGTGCACCAAGATAACGGCTGTAATCATTTACGTTTCTAACCTTCAGGATATTCTTCATCAGTAAGTGAAAGCATTGTTATTCAATTGCAAAGATAGCAATCAAATCAAAAAAACGTATAATGCAAAAGCAAAGAATTTGGTACATACTCCCGATAATTCATATCTGTCACAGCGTCATGCGGCCTTTAACTTTGCGGGTGTAAAACAGAGACATAGACAATGACCGCAGAGTCAGACATATCAGCAGAACTCATCGACGACGAACTCGTCAGCTACATAGCGAGTCGCCATCACTTGACGCCCGAGAGCCTGATCAGACAATTCAGAGAAGGCGGTAATGACAGAGATTTAAAACTCGAGGAAAACGAGGTCTGCATATTGACCGATATGGGTCTTAAGCCGGATGAAACTCTTACAAGCAAACCAAATACTTAAAATATGCGTAAATCATTATTGTTAACTCTTTTAATCTCCTTATCTGTTATGGCTGCACGAGCCAAAACATTAATCGTTTACTACAGCTATACAAACAATGTGCATAACATAGTCACGGCACTGACGGGCCTGATTGATGCCGACGTCATCCGCATCGAGCCGGCCGAGAAAGGCCTGAAATACGAGGCCAACAACTATGCCATAGGCAGCGCACAGATTTCGGCTATCCGCAATAATCCCGACGACGCCTCGTCATACCCTACCATCGACCACGTCAACGTCGACCTTGACAAATATGACACAATCATCATCGGAGCGCCGCTGTGGTGGAGCAATATGGCAGCGCCGTTGCAGACCTTCCTATTTGAGAACGGTGCGAAGATGGCCGGTAAGAACATAGGACTGATTGTATCAAGTGCCAGCAGCGGCATCAGCGGAGTTGAAGCAGACGCCAAACGCCTGATTCCGAATGGTAAATTCGTCAGCCCGAGTCTGTGGGTAAGATCATCGCAGACCTCCAGCGCTCGGACGATGCTCCAAAACTGGTTGGAGCAAATCAATTATTCATCAATAACCAAGCCTGATATGACTGAAAATCAAATCACTATAAAGGTCGGCGACAAAGCCACGCTGACCGCCACTCTTGCCGACAACTCGTCGGCAAGTGCATTAACAGACCTGCTCAAAAGGGGGTCGGTGACAGTCGATATGCACGACTACGCCAATATGGAGAAGGTCGGGAGCCTGCCGCAGTCGCTACCGCGCAACGACACCTACTTCACGACCGGCCCCGGCGACCTCGTGCTCTATTTAGGCAACCAATTTGTAATCTATTACGATACAAACGCTTATAACTTCACTCGTTTAGGCAAGATTAACGGCAATTACAGCGGCCCACAACTGAAATCTATCCTCGGCGACGGCAATGTGACAGTCACGCTCTCGGCCGGCGCGACAAGCGGCATTGACGACATCGCCGCAGACACAACCATGCAAGACAGCCCGGTCTATGACCTGCGCGGCAATCTCGTAAGCCCGTCGTCAAGCGACATCAACTCCCTCGCCCCGGGCGTCTATATCGTCAACGGCCGCAAGATGATTAAGGAATAAGCCCTATAGGCCGAATGGGGCGAATCGGGAATTGGAGGCGAATAGGGCCAAAAGGCGCGATGCCGTCGTCGGGACAGGGCTGCTTTAGGCGAGCGTTGACATTTTGTTATCGTTATTCATAGCTATTCAAATGTAAGCGGTCAGACACCGCGTCCCATCTCATAGGCCTGCTTCATGGCCGGATGTGTCTCGATGTCGCCGCGGTTACGCGCTCCGTTGCCACGGATAGCGCCTCGCTCTACCGAATCATAAAGGCATATCGCAAAGCCATGGAAAGCCTCAAACACAGCGTCTGTTCCTTCCTCACTACGGTCAGTCGAGGTCGAAATATAGTAGAACTCCTTGCCGCCGAGGTCTTTCTCATGGCCGTATGTGCGGTCAATCAGCGCTTTCAACTGACCGGTCATGTTATAGAAATAGACGGGCGACGAAAGGACGATGACATCAGCATCTTTCATCTTGGCAATGATTTTAGCGGCATCGTCTGTCTCAGCGGCCGACACCTCGCGGTCATACTCTTGCTGATTGAAAAAACGTATATCATAATCGTTTATGTTGAGCATCTCGACCTTATGACCGGCCATCTCCGCACCCTTTTTGAATTGCATGCAAAGTTGCTCGCTGTTACCTCCTCGCCGCGGACTTTACGAGAGTATCAACACCGATTTGTCTCGCCCGAGATCTCGACGCGGCTGATTGTATCTGCTCTCAGTGACGGCGTTTTCAGTTTCGCTCGTGGTTTCTTGCTGTGCTTTCTCAGAACAGACGGCAACAGTCAATGTAAGTAAGCAAATAAATATTGATAATACTTTTCGTGTCATAATGATTGGTATTTAGATATTTATTTGTTTTCAGACGATTTGGGGAGCTTGGCGAATGTGACTATCTCGTCAATCTGAGCGTCAAGTCAATACCCTCGTATTTATCGGTCCCGGTCAGGTCTTCGGACACCCGCAGGACGGGTCGACATACCGGGCTAAAGGCTGGTGTCTGTATTTCAGCCCGGAATTGCTGCGCGGCACTTCGCTCGGACGGCACCCCGCCCGTCGCATGGTGCGCATCACAACTTTGCCTGTCTGCCAATTATTTCGGAGATTTGATAAAGAAAGAGACCGGGCGCAATGCCTTGGACTACATACAGCAGAAAACGATGGACCTCGCCAAAGACATGCTTGTCATGCCTGACAAATCTATAGGCGAAATCGCTTACTCTCTGGGATATCAGTATCCTCAGTATTTTACCCGCGCCTTCAAAAACGCAGTCGGCTGCACTCCTCTCACCTATCGCCGTCAGTTTCAATAAATCAGAAATGCGCCACAAACTCGACGACAAACTTGTTTCGCTCAGAAATTAGAGGCTGTACGCCGGTGTGGTAGAAATATTGCTCATAGTTTAGTCTGATATCGGCCTGCAGAGCACCACGCCCGAGACTCAGGGTAACTCCGCCCGTAAGACGATGACGCTCAGGGTCATCCGTTGTCAATGCGCCTGTTTCATTCCGCACTCCTTTGCTGTGGTCTGACATATAGTCATATCGTCCGAGGAAAGATATTGCGCTGAAGTGTTTTTTCAACGGAAGTCGGTATGCAGCAAAGACATCGACCGCGTTGACCGGTGTGAACGCATCGTGACTGTAATGTTTCCTGAGATATTCGGCTTCGATGTGCCATCGATTACTTTCCCAATAGGCTCCGGCATCATACATCATGACTCCGGTGTCGCCGTTTGTCGCTTTCTGACAGCTTAAAGTTATATTAAACCGGCGTGCGACAAGCGTCTGCGCCTTAAACGAGTAATTATAGTCTTTTGTCCAGAAATCTTTCTGGTCTGTCAGACCTGAGCCGTTGAAAATGCCGCCCTCTAAGGTCACAGGCAGATTTACGCCGCCAAAAGTCCATGAGGCCGACGCACCGACATCGCGTACATTACCGACCTGCTTGGCTATGAACGAACGGTTTGCGAAATATTGCAGATGCGGCGAACGGTGTGCGTCAATGGTAAACGGTACACGCATCTGCCCGAATGTAAACTTCAGCGGCTCTTTTGGCTGAAGCCTGACATAAGCGTCAAGCATCTTGATCTTGCCCTCGTCAGAGAGGTCTATCTCAGCCTTATATCTCACGATCGGTATTATTTTACCCTCAACGCTCAGACGGGCATTTCTTATCTCGAAACGACCTTTGTCGATTTGCGGCTCATACTCATACTTGGCGCGTATCGTACCGTGTATTTCCGGCTTATACTGACTGATACCTGACGAGGATGATTCCTCAGCAATTATAACAGATGTCGACACAGACATCAGTAACACTGACAGCAAGAGTTTTTTCATAGATTATGAGGATTTGATAACATTATTTTGTTTTGGCATATAGCGGCTATGCGTAGATTCTGTAACAGCCTGAGATATTGATATGACCTGCAGTCATTATCCATCGTTTTTATCAGAGATTTTATGATGTGGGACAGAAAATCCTTTGTACGTCCAAAACTCTCTTTGTCAAGGCAATCTGTCTCAAACAAATCATGTCGCAAAAAGTCAAGTTCGCACTTCTGCCACAACGACAGTCCCGCACCGCAGACAATCTCCCGGCTACTATCCAATAACATTTCGACAGATTCCCTCAACATCGAAATATATATACGGCAGACAGCCTGACAGCCGACAGCCGCACAATCCGCTTTATGCAACACTGAGCCGGCTACCCCCTGAATACGGCAAACGCCTATTTCATCATCGTTTATCAGATGTATCAACGCAGCATTGATTAGCGAGGTACTCTGCCTCAACAGCAGAACTACATTGTCGTCTATTGTCTGTAACAGCCTGTCTTTTTCCATTATTTGCAGAGTTTGTATCTGCAAAATAACCGACAGATTATTTCATGAATATTTACTTGTTGCTACAAAAATATTAAACCTCAGAGTGCGTCTCTCGACGTCATCGGGAATTGTCATAAATTTATTTCCACATCAACACGATGGCGCCGGCGGTGATGAGGAGTGCCCCGAGGGCGACTTTAAGTGTCAGCGTCTCCTTGAGTATAATGATCGCGAGGATGATGGTGAAAACGACGCTGAGCTTGTCTAAAGGCGCCACCTTTGAGGCGTCGCCTAACTGCAGAGCCTTGAAATAGAAGAGCCACGACAGGCCCGTGGCCACGCCTGACAGGATGAGGAATGTCCATGTTTGCGCACCTATCGTTCTGAAAGGCTGCATCTTGCCGCTTACTGCCACTATGCCCCACGTCAGTCCGAACACCACAGTGGTGCGTATGGCCGTGGCGAGGTCAGAGTCGATGTTGCGGACGCCTAACTTCGCGAAAATCGCTGTCAGCGCGGCAAAAAATGCCGAAAGCAATGCATAAAATTTCCACATGGTCGCTACTGTCATCAGTTATGATGTAAATATATACCATTGGCACGGCAAAAACATCAAACTTCGTAAGATTTAACAAAAACCTAACAATAACTTTATATTAAAAAAACAAGTTGCTTACAATTTTGCACTGTATAAAAGCATAGGCATTATGTCACAAATCAATGTGCGAAAGATTTGATAATGAGCTTTTCACAATCATCAACAGCTGTCATTCGCCGGCGGCTGACACTCTGATGTGGTGGATAAGCGACCAATGGATATGGACGCCGCTATATCTGCTGATTACCGTGGCTGTCATCAGGCGATTCGGTCCTGCACGCGGGACAGCCGTGATAATCGCGACCGTCGCCGTCGTCATACTGACTGACTATACCTGCGCGTCAGTCATTCGACCGCTTGTCTCGCGCATGCGGCCCTCCAATCCCGATAATCCACTGAGCGCGGTCGTACATCTCGTCAGGGAGTATCGCGGCGGACCATACGGATTCCCGTCATGCCATGCAGCAAACACGATGGCGTTTGCCGTCTTCAACTCTCTGATTTTCAAGAATCGATATATCACCGTCGGACTCATCACATGGTCGCTGCTTGTGGCATACTCACGCATCTATATGGGCGTCCACTACCCTGCTGACATCCTCGGCGGCCAAGCCGTCGGCGCCCTCATCGCCATCGGCGCCTACATGTCAATCCGCCGCACACTGACATAAAACAAGCGATGAAAAGACTGCTATTCAACATATTATTAGTTCTGTCAGCAATTCTGCGACTTTCTGCACAAGACAGCATACCATCCTCAGAAACAGACTTAATAAACAAAGATACAACAAGCGTTTCAAACCCATATAAATTCAGACCGTTGCAGCTTGCTGTGCCCGCGGCACTTATCGGGGTAGGATTTGTCGGTTTAGAGAGTGACTGGCTGAAACATCAGAACAGCGAGACTCGCGACGAGTTAGCCGAGCACCCCCACTCAAAACTGACCGTCGATGACTTCACACAGTTTGCTCCCTTGGCCGCATGTTACGGACTGAGACTCTGCGGCGTCAAAGGGCTGCATAATTATAAAGACATGACCATAATCACCGGAACGGCATATCTTTTGACCGGCATATCCGTTTACACTATCAAATCGATTACGCGAGTCGAGCGCCCGGACGGCAACAGCCGCAACTCGTTTCCCTCGGGCCACACAGCCACAGCGTTTGCCGGCGCAGAACTGTTACGCCGGGAGTATTGGAACGCCTCCCCATGGATTGGCGTTGCAGGATATGTAGTGGCTGCCGGCACAGGACTACTGCGCATGTATAACAACCGCCACTGGTTGACCGACGTGATTGCCGGGGCCGGATTAGGCATAGTCAGCGTACAGGCCGCATACTGGCTTTATCCGGTCATTACAAAAACTCTCTTCCGACGCAAAAGTATTAATCACGCTTTTATAACACCTTACATTTCAGAGCATAAGAAATGATTTACGTGCTCTATTACCTTCTGACTACAAAGCAAAAACTACTCTCTGTATTCAGAGGGATTCATTCCGAGATAGTTCTGGACATATCGGCTGAAATATGCAGGCGATGAGAAGTCAAACATGTCTGAAATATTGACAAATGACAGTGATTTGTCGCGCAGCAGACGCGAGATGTCGAGGATGGTATAGCGGTTAATCCAGTAGTTTGCCGCAAATCCGCTTACTTTTTTGCACACCTCCGACAGATATTTTGGCGTCACGCAGATTTCGTCGGCATAAAATCGGACCTCACGATGATGGCGGTAAGTGCCGTTCTCGAGCATGGCGAGAAATTTGTACATTATCGCGGCATTCTGAGTCGAGACCGAACACTCGCCGTAGATTTTTGAGTGGAAGTCAAAGTAATCGAGTATTGCGGCCTGCACGGCGTTGGTTAGCAGCTCTTTATAAAAATTATGGTCGGTCTGATTGAGGCGATATTCTATCCAGCGAAAATCTCGCTCACAGACAAAGCGCTGCTCGTCAGAGAGATGCATAACGGGGTTAAGGAAGAGTGACATGGACCCTTTCATGCCGTAGTTGCTCTGAGGAGTGCACAACTCGATGAACGTAGAGATGACATAGAGCACCTTGACGCGGAAGTCGGGTGACAGGCTGAGCTTCTCGACCAATTTACCTTTGCGCACTATCATCAGGTCGCCCTCACTGAGCACGTAGTCGCGTCCGTTGAATGTAAACGAGCAGCTTCCGCCGACGCAGAGCGCATGGGCGAGATAGTCGCTATATGCCTCCGTGCCGAGTCCGTCGAGCTTTGTTTCGATGATTACGTCCTTTGTCTGTTCCATAGTTTTACGATGCAAAATTACAAATAATCAGTGAGACATGGACGGCCTGTTGCCTCTATTTTAGGCGTTTGGGGGCGCAAAACACTTGCACTTTTTACGGTTTCTTATGCTATTTTTTCCGCCGCGCCGCCGTCGCCCGGGGCTAATCTGTAATATTGGTATCAAATACCGATTTTATTATAAAAGTTCTTTTGCCGTCATGCTCCAATTTTGCATCATCAGAAAATATCAATAACAGACAAAAGTATAAGACAAACCGATATATCTGCAAATATTACGGCTCGCTGCAATTGTTTTTATCACTGAATTATGAAACGCATCAAATTACTTATCGCCGTCCTCGCCGCCGCTCTGATGTCGTGCACAGCGACAGCCGCCCGACAGGACAGCGCTGAAAAAACATCTGACAAAGAGAACATGAAATCAGTAATCATCTATTTTACACATTCGGGTAACACCGAGCTTGCCGCCAAGGAGATAGCCGCCGTCACCGGCGCACGCATGATACGCCTCATGCCCGAGCAGCCTTACACATCTGAGGATGTCGACTGGGTCAACAACGAGTCGCGTTGCACACGCGAGCACTTAGATCAAACCCTGCGCCCGGCCATCAAACCAGTCGACATCGATTTTAATGATGTTGATACAGTATTTATCGGTTTCCCCATCTGGTGGCATGAAGAGCCGGCCGTCATCCGCACCTTCTTAGACAAGTACGGCGAGCAGCTCCGCGGCAAGGTGCTCTATCCTTTCTGCACCTCATATGAGAGCCCCATGTCAGAGGCCAACGCTACACTGCGTAAAGGATTTCCCACGCTCGACTGGAAGACCAGCCTCCGCCTGCCCGCTAAGCCCGATCAGATACGTAAATGGATAAATCAATAAAGACTATGCAAACAGTAAAACTCAACAACGGCGTAGAAATGCCCGTCATCGGCTACGGCGTCTATCAGGTGTCACCCGACGAGTGCGAGCGCTGCGTCAGCGACGCGCTCAGCGTCGGCTACCGCATGATTGACACGGCTCAAGCCTATCACAACGAAGAAGGCGTCGGCGCCGCCGTCCGCAAAAGCGGCATCGCGCGCGACGAGTTGTTTCTCGTCTCAAAAGTGTGGATTTCAAACTACGGCTACGACAAGGCAAAGGCATCGATTGACGAGAGCCTGCGCAAACTCGGCACAGACTATATCGACCTGATGCTTCTCCATCAGCCTTTCTGTGACCGCTATGGTGCATACCGAGCCTTGGAGGACGCTTATCGCGAGGGCAAACTGCGTGCCATCGGTGTCAGCAACTTCTATCCCGACCACTTTATCGACCTCGCAAGCAATGTCGAGATTGTCCCCGCTGTAAATCAGGTTGAGACACATGTCTTTGACCAGCAGATTGCCGCTCAGAAATACATGGCCGAGTTCGGCACGCACATGATGGCTTGGGCACCGCTCGCCGAGGGTCGCAACAACTTCTTCACCAACCCGCTACTGGCCGAAATAGGCGCGCACTACAATAAGAGCGTCGCACAGGTCGCCCTGCGATGGCTCATACAGCGCGGCGTGATTATCATACCCAAGTCGACCCACATCGAGCGTATGCGTCAGAACTTAGACATCTTCGACTTCACCCTCACTGACGACGAGATGGGAGCAATTGCCCTGCTTGACACCGGCAAGAGCCTCTTCTTTGACCACCACGATCCTGAGACAGTCAAAATGTTTATGGGTTGGCGCTAAGCGCCCTACCCTGTCTTATGTCATTCATCTGACAGGAGCCTGCCAGAACAATACGTCATCTGAAATCAGATAGTCTGTGTTGGGATAGTCGAAACCGTCCGGCACGAGTGTGCAGGTTTTTCCCTGTTTATGAGCCGACTGTCCCTCAGGCTCAGCCTGCTGAAGCAGATTTGTCTCTATAAGGTAAAGATTTTTAGCCATATAGTAGTCGAGATAATGCTCTTTGGACTCAGGATTCTGATGATTCCAGTTCGCATCATCATTGAGTACCAAGGGCATATCCCGACGCAGACGGTCACGCACTTCGCCGGGATGCAGCAGCAGACCGTTTTCGTCTGTGACATAGGCGGCAAAAGTCGGGTCAACCCAAATCCATTTATTTAGACTCTCTGACCATGCGACCGTAATGACATGGCAGTCTGAGTCTTCATCATAAGCCTTTGGCATGCACGTTAGATAGCGTGCAGGGATGCCCTCGGCCAGCAGGGCCTCTGTCAGCATCATGGCCATGAAGCGGCAGTTGAGTCCGCGGCTTTCTTTCTGACAGATATTATATAGGTCAACAAGATTAAAGCGACAATCGGGCCACGACGACGAGCCGTCATGACGCACAAGGTCATGCACCCAGTAAAGGAGATTCTTGATGCGCGAGATGTCGTCACCCTGTCCGGCCACGCTGTCAAGATTAAAATACTTGCGGCTGCGGGTCAGCAGCGAATCGTCGGGGGCCGTGTATGTGACAGCGAGATTGGCGTTGCCCTTATAGGCCGAGTATGGCGCGGCCTCCTTAAGTATCTCAAGTTTGGATTTCCCCTCGTCAGGATTGCGGTTGGCGGCAAAGGCAGAGTCCATCTCTATGGCTTTGGTGCTCATGCCGAGTGAATCGAGTATCGGCGAAAGTTCCGGGGCATACCCTCGGCAAATCCGTCCGAGAAAGCCTTTAGCCCCCATGTGACCGATCTGCCAGTCGACAAGCCGTCTCAGCTGGCTCATAGCCTCTGACGAGGCTTTAATTGCCTCGAGCGAAGTAGACGGGATGACTGCCGTGTCGCCCGATTCGATCACAGCGCCATTGACAGTGATGCGTCCGAGCGCCGGACAGCTGTCATTGACTGTCAGACCTTGGCCGACCACGAGTCCGTTAAATTCGACAGTCTCTAACTTCGGGCAGTTATGAGCAAGCACCGGACCGCCCGTGCTGAGAATCGGGCCGTTGAAGACGATACGTCTCAGATTCGGGCAGTTTGAAATCTGATAGCCGTCAATATGGCCGATCATGCCGTCGAATATGATTTCCTCGAGCTGCGGCATGTCCCTGAATGAGCCGCTCGGCATATAGTCAATGTCACCGTAGCGTACTGTTTTCAAGTTGGGCAACACATAGTAGTTTGGCGACAGACCTTTCTCTATATAGGGTAGCTCGAGCACCGACAGCAATGTATCACGGGCTATCGCGGCGCCGTCAATCGTGACATGGCGCGGCAGACGCAGCTCGCGAAGACCCGTATAGACAAGTGAATATTCACCTAATGTGTCAAGCTCTTTCGGGAGGATGAGTTTCTCAATCGGCACTTCGTAAAACATACACGCCGGCAATGTCGTCGGCGACGTCACACCGTAAGTCTTGCGTAACTTAAGAAAGTATGGCGCTCCGCTATTCTCAAACTTCACATCGCGGAGGTCCAAGTCGCTTATCAATGCATCAGTTTTCTTTCCTGCCGTATCCCGGCCGCATAGATTGCGCAACTCAATGATATCCGAGTTGTTAAGCGTGCCGGTGATGCGCAGCGTGCGGTCGGTTTTGAAATCTTCGGCCGTAATCAGCTTGTGCAAAGAGCCCGGCTCGACATGCACATCTTTTGACAGCGCCGGTACGAATGTTGCAGCCGCAGCCACGGCCAGAAACACGGGTAAAAGTCTTTTCATAAGTTATATCTCTTTACTATATAGACTCAAAAGTAGCACATTTGTTACAATTAACTTATTATTCCTATGCATATTTTTTTCGCGTTATTATTAAAAAATTGATGTCTCTTTTTTACATTTGGCAATTCGGCGGGTATAATAAGTGTAGAGCTTCCATGGAAACTACTTAAATCAAAATAATAGACCCGATATGATACGCAGAAAAATATTAATCGTGACGTTAACGCTTGTTATGGCAAGCGGCTCAGCATTCGCCCGCCGTTACTATCATTATCACAGTCAGTATACCTGTCCCTACCCGCCGCGCGTAACGACAATAATCAGACCTGTCCATGACAGTCGCCCTACACATATTTCACGTATTACCAAACGCGACCGATATGATATGGCGTTGGCATATCTCAAATCAAACACATACATGACCGTCAAACAATATGCAAAAATAACCGGCCTTAAAAAAGAAATAGCAGAAGCCGAGCTAAATGTGTTTGTTCAGGATATTTCAAGTCCGATTAAACCCGTGCCGGGTAAAAAGAATCTATATTATCTGAGACCATAGGCTGTTAGTCCGATAATGACACCGATCTTTTCAGACAATAATATACTTGACGCCCTCGGATATGACCCGGAGGAAGGCTTCAGAATGCTTTTGAAGAGCTATAAAGAACCGGTCTACTGGCACATACGCCGAATCACGGTTTCACATCATGACGCCGAGGATGCTTTGCAAGAGACTTTCATGAGAGTCTTCCGCAACATCGGCGGTTTCAATAGAGAAATGTCTCTTGCAGCATGGATTTTCAGGATTGCATCAAACGAAGCAATACGTCAACGCGAGCGACGCAAAGGCTTTATCTGCTCACTTGACGATGACACATCATCCGAAGCAGACCGCATCATTGCCGACGAATACTTCGACTATTCAGATCTTGAGGCCGTCAAACTACAGAAAGCCATATTGTCGCTTCCCCCCAAACAGCAGCTGACGTTCAACCTGCGTTACTACGACGATTTCGATTATGCGACCATCGCACAAATCACCGAGTCTTCAGTAAACAATGTCAAAGCGAACTATCATGCTGCAAAAGAGAAAATTATCAGATATATGAATACTCACGACTGAAACAAAATGGACAATTATAATTTTGATAAAATCGGAAAGAAGATGCCATATACCGTGCCTGATACCTTTTTCGATGATTTCGAGAAAAAGATTATGGCAAAGGCCGCCTCTCGCCGCAAAAGACATAAAGTCCTTAAATTAATTTATCGCAGTATTGCCGTGGCTGCGTCCTTGGCTCTGATTGTTGTCGCGGTCAGTCAGTACACGATGACTCGGAAAACAGACTTTTCAGAAATAGACCTTGCCTTTGACAATCTGTCAGAGGCCGACCAAGCCTATCTCATTGAAATTTACCAAGAAGACATTTTTATTAACGAATAATCCAACCGATATGAAAAAACTGATTAGAATCATGCTGCCTCTAATGGCAATTTTCGCCCTGACCTGCTCCGTTTCAGCTCAGCCGCGTAAAACCGGTGAAAAAATTTCTCGCGAACAGCTCGCCGAAAAACAAGCAAAACACATTTCCGAAAAACTATGTTTTTCACCCGAAGTAAGCGAAAAATTCATTGAAACATATCTTAAATATCAGCACGAGATATGGGAAATGGGGCCCTCTCCCCGTAAAGGGCGTGCGAAAAAAGGCTCAATGACCGATACCCAGACCGACAGTATCATTCAGTCTCGATTTGACCACAGTCAGAAACTCCTCGACTTGCGTAAGAAATACTATGCGGAATACAGCAAATTTCTTACCCCAAAGCAAATTGACCGTGTGTATGAAATGGAACGTCAGATGAAACAACGGCTGAGTGAACGCCGCAGACCGCGAAGAAAATGAGCCTCAGACATTTCGTGCCGGCAATAGTCATCCTCATGACTTTGTGTAATAGTGATTTATATGCTCAGAATGAAAAAGAGTCCTTTACGGATTCTTTTTCATCCGAGCGTTTCATATCACCTGACGCCGAACTCCCTTACCGGCAGGCAGTGTTTTCGCAGACTTCACGGCCTGCAAGACTTATCGTCTATCTGCATGGCGGCACAAGCAAAGGCGATGACAACATCTCACAAATGAATGAGCCCGGAATAGATAGCATCTCACGCTATGTAACAGCCAATTCAATTGATGCCGTTTTCATAGTCCCTCAATGCCCCTCCGACGAATCATGGGGCGGTCGCCTCACGGATATACTGAAATCATTGATTGAAGAAAAGATTGAAACTTTTTCGATAAAAGATATCTATATATTCGGCGGCTCTATGGGCGGCACAGGCACATGGACCATGATTTCAAAATATCCCGGCCTGTTTACCGCTGCTATGCCCGTTGCCGGGAATCCGTCGAAATGCAATGAGGCTAATGTTGCGCGGACGCCGTTTTTTACGGTAATGGGGACGGAAGACCGAATCATGGCAATACAAGATGTAACCGATTTTACAGCCCGGTTAGACCGTCTTTCGGCAAAATACGTTTTCGAGGTCGAGGATGGCTGGTCACATGAAGATACGTGCATCAAAAGCTATACAGCCGAGAGGCTTAAATGGGTATTTTCAAACATTAAAGCGCCGGAAAGCGCAGTCGCGGCAATTAACGTTACCCCATATGTTGTCAAAACATACTGTTACACCTTAACAGGCTATCTGAGTCAACATCCCTCAGACGGCATATATATTATAAAAGAATATCTTTCTGACGGCAGTGTCAATATCACAAAACGTTATATAAAATAGGTTTAGACAAAAGTATTAAAGGTTAATTTAGAGACGGGGTGACCTGACATCAGGACACCCCGTTTTTTTTTCCATTTTATTTTGCGAAATTGAGAAATGTGTGTAATTTTGCGCTAACAAGTTTGTTAAACTTTAATATTAAACCACATTGTTGATATGGTCGAAAGCAAAGACAAGAAGGCTCCTGACACTGAGAGCCTGATACTTAAGGCCGCTGAGGACGAGTTCTTCAAGCGTGGCTATGACGGTGCACGCACAACTGCCATAGCCGAAGCAGCCGGTGTGACCCACGCTATGCTCCATTATTATTTTCGCACAAAGGAGAAACTTTTCGAAAAAATCGTGTCAAAAAACATCGAGTCACTCAAGGCCATCATGCTTGCTGCCATGGGCGACGAGAAGTTACCCCTTTTTGAGCGCGTACGTCAGGGAGTCGAGGGGCATTTTGATTTCATCGCCTCAAATCCGCTTTTCCCACGTTTTATCTTTAACGAGGTATACAGCCATCCGAAGCGATATGAGACGATAAAAAACAATCTTCTCGGCGTCGCCAAACCGCTGCTGGCTGAGTTGCAGACTCAAATTGACACCTTCGCGCACCGCGGCGAGTGCCGCGCGGTCGATGCCCGCATGCTTCTGCTTGACATCGTCTCCGTCAACATTTTTCCCTTCATAGCCGAGGCAGTCGTCGGGCCGCTGCTCGGCAACCTGTTTGAAGACAAAGCCGGGTTTCTCGCTCGCCGCAAAGCTGAAAACGTTGAAACTATTTTACGAAAACTAAAGCCATGAAGAAACTCTTTCTTCACCTCCTCGCGGTCGTCTGTGCCGTGCCTGTATTGCACGCACAGCTGACTCTCGACGAGTGTATCTCGCTCGCTCATGAAAACTACCCGCTCATACAAAAGTATGACCTGATTGCCAAGACTAATGAAATCACCCTTTCAGACATCAACAAGAGTTGGCTTCCCGCCGTCGGGCTGTATGCGCAGGGTACCGTTCAGAATGTCGTGCCGTCGTTTCCAGACGCATTTGCCGGGGTAATGTCTCAGGCCGGAGTTGAACTCAAGGGCCTCGGCAAGACACAGTATAAGATTGGTGTTGACCTCGGCCAGACCATCTGGGACGGCGGAGCCTCAAGTTCGCGCCGTAAGATTGAGCGCGCCGAGACCGCCGAACGCAAAGCCGCGTTGGACGAACAGCTTTACGCCGTCAACCGTCAGGTGCAGGACCTTTTCTTCGGCATCCTGCTCATTGACGAGCAGATTAAGCAGACCGACATTACTCTCGCATTACTCCGCAACAATATCGACCGCATGGAAGCCATGCACCGTAACGGAACGGCCATGCAGAGCGATGTCGACATGCTTGAGGCTCAATATCTCAGTCTCGCTCAGCAGCTTACGGAGGCTCGGTCTGCTGCCGACGCTTATCGCCGTTTGCTCGGCCTCTATGTAGGAAGCGATATTGCCGGAATAACGCTCACCAAACCTGATGACACGATGCCCTCTGACCTTAGTTCCGACGCGCCGCGCCTTCGTACGCTTGACGCTCAACTCGCGGCCAACGAGGCTCGTCTTTCGGCTGTCGAAGCCTCGGTCATGCCGCACATCGGAGCCTTTGCACAGGCCTACTACGGCTATCCCGGCATCAATTATTTCGAAAGCATGCTCAACCGCAATCTATCTTTTAATATTGTTGCCGGTATCAAGGTCACATGGAACATCGACTCGTTCTACACCAAGCGCAACAGCCGGCGCCGCCTCGAGCTCGCTTCACAGGGCATAGGCGTCGACCGCGAACGCTTTCTCTTTGATTCGCACTTAGAGACAGACTCGCAACTGTCGAAAATCGAGGGATTACGCAAGGTTATGGCCGATGACGGTCGCATCGTCGCTCTGCGCGAGAGTGTCCGTCGCGCCTCTGAGTCACAGCTTGCCAACGGCATTATTGACGCCACGGCCCTGCTGACTAAAATAGCAGACGAAAACCATGCACGCCTCAATGCGAGCTATCATGAAATTCAACTCCTACAAAACATCTACCGACTTAAATATTTACTCAACCGATGAAACGCTCCATATTCAACCTTCTTATTGCCTGCGCATTACTTTCATCGTGCAGCCATGAAAACGACTTCGAGGCCACCGGTATCTTCGAAGCCGACACTGTTACGGTCTCAGCCGAAACCAACGGCAAAATCGTTATGCTCGATGTCACCGAGGGAGACAGCGTACAAGAGGGGCAACTTACGGCGGTCATAGACACCGTTATGCTCTCGCTGCAACAGAAACAGATTGCCAGTCAGCAGGCAGCCACTGCCGGCAGTTCGCCAGACATTGCAGCTCAGGCGGCTTCGCTGCGCTCGCAGATTGCCCATCAACAGCAGGAGTGCGAGCGTCAGAGCCGGCTGTTAGCCGACGGCGCGACGACCCGAAAGCAGTATGATGATGCTCAGGCAGCGCTCCGCACCCTCCGCGGTCAGTTGGACGGCCTGCTGTCATCACTCAACAAAAACCGCAACTCCATCTCTGACAACTCTCTTGCCCTGCAATATCAGGCTGAACAGATTGGCGAGCAGATTGTCAAGAGCTGTGTCAAGTCGCCCGTAAGCGGCACAGTACTTGTCAAGTATGCCGAAGCAGGCGAGTATGCCACACCGGGACGGCCTCTCTATAAAGTAGCTGACATGGACGACATTTATCTTCGCGCCTACTTTACAGCCTCTCAACTCGCTGATATTAAGACAGGCCAGCAGGTGACCGTGATAGCTGATTTCGGCGGCGACGAACAGTATGAATATCCCGGCACCATCACATGGATTGCCGAAGAGAGCGAGTTCACGCCTAAGTCAATCCAGACACGTGACTCTCGTGCAAACCTTGTCTATGCCGTCAAGATTGCCGTCCGTAATGACGGTCGTCTCAAATTAGGTCAATACGGAGAGGTCAGATTATGAGCGGTGCCATTGACATCTCGGGCGTGACAAAGTCATACGGGGCGATAAAGGCGTTAGACGATGTCTCGCTGTCGGTCAACGAGGGCTTATTCGGCCTCATCGGACCTGACGGTGCCGGCAAGTCATCGCTGTTCCGCATCCTTGCCACGCTCATGTCGCCCGACCGAGGCTCGGCAAAAGTCTGCGGTTATGACGTCGTCAGAGACTGCCGCAGCATACGCACGCGCATCGGATACATGCCCGAACGATTCTCGCTTTATCCGGATCTGACTGTAGATGAAAACCTCAATTTCTTCGCGGCGCTGTTCGGCGTGAGAGTCAAAGACAATTTTGACCTTATAGCGCCGATATTCAGTCAGCTCGCGAAATTTCCGCACCGTCGTGCCGGCGCATTATCAGGAGGCATGAAACAGAAACTTGCCCTTAGCTGCGCGCTGATTCACCGACCCGATGTTTTGCTTTTGGATGAGCCGACGACGGGTGTCGACGCAGTCTCGCGCAGCGAGTTCTGGGACATGCTTGCTTCTTTGAAGACAAAAGGCATAACCATATTTGTCTCGACTTCATATATGGACGAGGCCACGCGCTGCGATAAGATTGCTCTTATTGACCGTGGCCGCATACTCCGCATCAACACCCCCGAACGTCTCGTAGACGGCCTCGACGAGCACCTTTACAACGCCTCGGCCGACCGCATGTATGACTTGCTTGAGGCTGTCAGGCAGTTGCCCGAAGTCACCGACTGCTACACTTTCGGCGCCACGCTGCATCTCGTGACTACCGGAGCCTTCTCTGCCGACTCGACCATCAGTACTCTGACTACCAAAGGATTGACAGATGTAAAAATATATCCGGCCAAAGGCGACATCGAGGACCTGTTTATTAAACTGATGAAAAATGGATAATAACGACAATGTGATATCGGTCAAGAATCTGACCAAACGTTTCGGATCGTTTACGGCAGTCGACGCGCTGACCTTTGACGTGCATCGCGGAGAGATATTCGGCTTTCTCGGCGCCAACGGTGCCGGCAAGACCACGGCCATGCGCATGCTTTGCGGCCTGAGTTTCCCGACAGCGGGAAGCGGCTGTGTGGCCGGTTATGACATCGCGACACAATCAGAACAAATCAAGCGACGCATCGGTTACATGAGTCAGAAATTTTCGCTTTACGACGAGTTGACCGTCAGCGAAAATATCCGTCTTTTTGCAACGATTTACGGCATGTCAGACATCGCCATCCGAGACAAATCAGAGTCTGTGTTTGACACCCTCGGCATGGGCAATATGCGTGATGCACTCGTAAAGGATATACCGGTCGGCTGGAAACAGAAACTCGCTTTCTCTGTAGCCACCATACACACGCCTGACGTAGTCTTTCTCGACGAACCGACCGGCGGTGTCGACCCCATAACTCGCCGCAAGTTCTGGGAGCTCATTTACAAATCTGCCTCAGATGGCATGACCATCTTCGTGACCACCCACTATCTCGACGAAGCCGAGTATTGCAACCGCATTTCCATCATGGTCGACGGCCGCATCAAGGCATTGGACACTCCGGCCCGGCTCAAGGCATCCTACGGAGTTAATACAATAGATGAAGTATTCAGAATTGTCGCCAAAGACGCTGTCCGAGGCGAGTGAAAAAAACTAATATGAGTATTTTCCCCTCACTTATAAAGAAAGAGGCTCTGCATCTGCTGCGCGACCGTCAGACCATGCTTGTGGTGATAGTAATGCCTGTAATACTGCTGCTCCTCTTCGGCTTTGCCATCTCGATGGAGGTAAACGACATCCGTGTTGTCGCAGTAGTGTCGCAGCATGACGACCGTACGCGCGATATTATAACGCGTCTATCGTCTAATCCTTATTTCATCTACGAGAAGACGACTGATATCAATGATGCCCGCGACATGTTGCGCCGTGGCGAGACAGATGTTGCGGTTGTGCTCCGCCCCGACAAAGGAGAACTTAAGTCGCAGATAATCACTGATGCTTCAAATACGGCGATGGCTCAGTCGGTGACTGCTTATGTGCAGGGAGTGATTGCCGGGGAGACTCAGTCTCCCGTGCTCACCATGACGCTTTACAATCCGCAGCTCAAGAGTTCCTATAACTTTGTGCCGGGCATCATGGGCATGATTTTCATCCTCATCTGTGCCATCATGACGTCCGTCTCGATAGTAAGCGAAAAGGAGAAAGGCACTATGGATCTGCTTCTCGTGTCGCCCGTCAGTCCGCGCACCATTATCTTCGGCAAGCTCGTACCGTACTTTCTGTTGTCTTGTATTATTTTGGCTTTGATGCTCGTGATGAGTTACACACTCTTGGAGATTCCATTGTCGGCCGCAATATTCAACGTCGTGTGGGTGACGGTGCTCTATGTCATGCTTTCGCTGTCGCTCGGGCTGCTCATTTCGACTTTGGTCGATACGCAGCTTGCGGCATTGATAATCTCGGCCATTGTCTGCATGATACCCATCATAATGTTTTCAGGCATGATATTTCCGATTGACAATATGCCCGAGGCGCTTCAATGGTTTTCGTGCATCATTCCGGCGAGATGGTATGTCGCGGCGATGCGCAAACTGATGATACAGCAATTGCCCGTAACATACATATTCCAAGAAGTCATCATCCTTGCAGTCATGACATTACTGATAATTACAGTTGCAATCAAAAAATTCAAAAAGTCAAAATGAATCTGCGTATTTTAAGAATATTGCTCAAAAAAGAGGCGTTGATGATGCGCCGTAATCCGATTGTGCCGCGCTTGGTTATGATTATGCCCCTGATGGTAATGCTTATTATACCGCTTGTAGCCAATCTTGACGTCAAAAATGTCAACGTCGCCGTCGTCGACAACGACCGGTCGGTGCTGTCGCGGCGCATAACGGCCGACATTGACGCCTCTGAGTCGCTGATTGTAACAGACGTATCAGACAGCCATGCCGAAGCCATGGAACTTATACGTCGTGGCGCGGCCGATGTCTTGCTGACTATACCCTACGATTACTCTAAGAATCTCGCCAACGGACACTCTCCCAAACTTGACTTGGAGAGCAACGGTGTCAATGCCACAAAGGGCGCGCTTGGCTCGCGCTATACCATGCAGTCTGTTGTTGCTACTCTGCAACAATGGCAGGCAGAACAGGGTATAGCTATGAACGCCAACCCTGTCAACGTGCTTTATCTATATAACCCGACGCTCGATTTCCGCAACTATATGATACCTGCCCTCATCGTGGTGCTCATAATCATTATCTGCGGCTTTCTTCCGACACTAAATCTTGTGGGCGAAAAGGAGTCAGGCAGCATTGAGGCCATGAATGTCACCCCTATTGGCAAATTCACATTCGTGCTATCCAAGCTTATACCTTATTGGGTTGTAGGCCTTGTCGTTGTGACCGTCGGACTGATTATCGGTCGATTGGTCTACGGCCTTGCTCCGGTCGGCAACCTCGGTGCTGTATATCTTGCCACCGTGCTGTTCAGCCTCGTCATGTCAGGTCTCGGTGTGATTATAGCCAATAAGTCCAACACGGTGATGCAGAGCATATTCATTATGTTTGCCTTCATTATGATTTTTCAATTGATGGGCGGACTGTTTACGCCGATATCATCTATGCCGGACTGGGCGCAGTATATCACCTATGCCGTTCCGCCCCGCTATCTAATCGAGATTATGCGAGCCGTTTATCTCAAGGGTGCGACAGTCGCCGACCTGTGGGTGCAGTACACCTGTCTCGCCTCAATCGCCGCCGGCCTTTGCATCGTGGCCGCCGCGACTTATCGCAAGCAGTCTTAGTAAACTTTCTTGCCCCAATAGTAAGTGTTCCAAGTATCATGAGCATAGCCGCCGCGGCCGCATTTGAATGAGCCGGCGTCGGCTCCGGCTATCTTGATGCCGTCAAAATAGACATTCCACGTGTCTTTGGCGTAACCGTCGCGCAGCACCTTGAAACTGTCAGCCGATGCGCCCTCTATCTTCACTCCCTCGTAATAGACGCTCCATGTGTCTCGGGCGTAAAAGTCTTTGAGGAGAGTGAAACTGTCGGCAGACGCTCCTTTGATTATCCGGCCGCAGTAATAGACATTCCATGTGTCCTTGGCATAGTCGGCGCCGAGAACGCTGAACGACCCGGCCGACGCGCCATCAATCTTGACGCCGCGGTAATACACATTCCACGTATCCTTGGCGTAACCGTCGCGCAGTATAGAGAAACTCGATGCAGAGGCACCGTCTATTTTCACTCCGTCATAGAACACGTCGTTCTCGCCTACGTAGTAAAGCTGACGATCGTGTCTGTGCTCATAATGTCTTTCACAGCAATCCCGGTCATTGTGTCGTGCAAGACACGGTTGCGATGACAATGTCATCAATAATGCTAAAACTGACAGAAACGATTTCATAATGTCTTTTCTTCTTTAGACACTTGTTGTCGTCCGAAGTTTAACGGCGGTTTAATTCTGTTTGGTAAAGAAATGCACCTTTGCCGTGCTGTGGCCGCTGTAGCCTTTGAGCCCTCGGTAAAAAGCTCCATTCATCGAGAACCCATATTCCTTGCCCGGCTCTGCAACTATGAAGACACTCAGCACCATTCCGTCATCCGACAGTCTGATTCGCTGCGGAATTTCGGCCAATTTCGGCATAATATCTTCATTGTTATCATAATATGCCATTCCAAATGAGCCCTTACGAATCGGTTGGTCGAAGAAAAAACGCACTTCTAACGAGTCACTCGGAGCAACATCTGTGGCGTTTTCCGCTATAGAGCAGCCTAAAATTTTGGGCGAACTGTTGACTATCTCCTTATATCGCTCGGCGACATCGACTTGGTTGATTTTGTCGGCTATAACCGGCATAATGCTGTCAATGACCGGGTAACGCTCACGGTTTGACTTGTAGACATCCAAAGCCTCGCGTATCTCGGGCATAAACATAAAGCCACGGCGCATCTGATTTTTCATGCTGCGGTCAGTATCTGTCTCATCTGTGCCGTGGGCCAGTCCATACTGCAACTCCATCGAGCGCACCATCGACTCACACATTAACGTAAACGGACCCGCATAGGCACCTCTGCGTAACTCTTCATGCATAAGCTCGGCGGCTAATTTTATATTGCTGTTAAACCGTTTCATGTTGCGTTCAACCAACGGATTGCAGACGGGATGAGACGACTCGTGCACTATGAGGCTCTGCCGGCCGTCGAATATCGGATAACCTTTTTCGTCAAGTCTGTTACATCCTATCACTATCACTGATTCATCCGGCTTTCCGGCCAACTTCTGCGTCGCCCCATAATTTCCGACATTGAGCAAAGAGACGACCACGCGGCTGCCGGCGGGAACTTTGCCGTAAAAATCAGTCAACCATTTGAGGTCGCATTTGTCCATGAGCGCGTTCATATTGTCGATCACATGGCCGTAATAGTCTGTGTTTGACTTATATAACCGAGTGAAACCGGATTTCTGATACAAATCGTCAAGGAGTGGCACGAGTTCGCGGTCCTGCCCTTCCAACCAGCGCCGGTCGACCTTTGATAAATCGGCTCCGTCTTTGAGCCGCAAGTGGCCGTCGGCAATTTCGGTGTGTATAGCCAAGTCAGCGATTGCGTCATACGAAACTCCCTGTTCGGCTCTTACCTTGTCAAGATACTTTATGGCATCATGTCCGGCAAACGGAGTCATCAGCGAGTCAACCCTATGGGCGTATGCTTCATTAACATCGTTGGTATACTCTCTGAAACCTGCGGTGCGACAAACAGCACTTATAAATTCTACATTTTCATCAACGCTGACAGGTATTGCCATGCATGCAATTGAGGAGAAGATACATAGCACTGCGCAGAGAACATGTCTTAAATAACTTTCCATGCTTTTGTGAGAATAATTTGATATTACTTTATATATGACACAAAGGCAGGAAAAATGTTACGACACCGGACGTAATATTTTATCGGTAAATGACATCGGTGTCACTCCATGTGCAGCAATTGCTTGAAGCAGGCTATGACTGCCGAATCGCCGGAGTGTTTGCCTTTGTCTTCGCTGAGTTTGCACGTCTGACAGTAAAACGGCCATGACTCGGTTATCTTTACGTCAGTCAGTTTGATAACAATGTTCATCGGTCTGACTCCTTCAAAATCGTTGGTAAAATGTGTTCCGATGCCGAACGAGGGGATGCATTTCCCGGCAACATATTTCTGAATCGCTATCGCGCGGTCGACATTGAGGCCGTTACTGAACACAATCTGCTTTGTCGACGGGTCTATTTTGAGTGAACGGTATTTATCGACGATAAGGTCGAGCTGCTCGTAATTGTCTCCGCTGTCGACACGCAATCCTTTAAACATGTTGGCATAATCCTCTGAGAAATTCAAGCTGAAGATACGCCATCCGTATGTGTCGTAGAGATATGTGCCGAGCGCTCCGCGGAAAGTGTGCGACCATTTCTGCATTGCGATATGGTTGGCCATCTGCGGTCCGTACATGCCGGCTATGGCACAGACAAACTCATGCGCCATAGTGCCGATAGGCGTCAGACCATATCTCATGGCAAAGTAAACATTGCTCGTGCCGATGAAACACCCGGGGTGACTGCCGCGGCGCTGACAGTCGCTCATGGCTCGTATGGCAGTGTCCTGAGCCTCGAACGACGCTCGACGCCGTGTGCCCATATCGCTGAAAAAACACCCGGCCTCAAGCATCCGCTCGGCTTTCGCATACGATTTGTCATAGAACGCCTCATAGTCAAATTTATGTGTGAGGCCGGTCATTTCGTAGTACAGTTCTGATATGATGGCAAGTACTTTGACTTCGAGCAGAATGGTCTCGCTCCAGTTTCCCTCAAACACGACAGAGAGGTGTCCGTCTGCGTCCTGACTTGCGGTGACATGCCTGCGGTCGTATCTGTAGCCGCGCAGAAAGCCATAAAACCACTGCGGTATATACGTGCATTTCTCACGCATGAAGTCAATTTCCGCGTCGGTGATGACTACATTTTCGAGCATTGCTATCTGTTCGCTCAGCCTGTCGGCGAAACCGGGAGGATAGACGGTATTGTCGCGGTCGTTGAAACGGTACTTCACCTGTGTGCGCGGATAGTTTTCGATAACGGCGCAACACATGGTGAATTTATAGAGGTCATCGTCGGTGAAACGGGTGATTATCTGTCGCATAACATGGCTTGTCTTTTTATGTTTGAACAACCAAGAGTAGCAGACTGTTCGGAAATCAGTATGAACAATCAGGAATATATGTATGTTGAAATGTAAACTATGACAAGTATGATTTATGACTGTATACAAAATTAAACGGGCATATGACGAGGCAACGTCCGATGACGGATTCAGAGTATACATCGACCGGTTGTGGCCGAGGGGTCTCTCTCATGAAACTTTTCACTATGACTTATGGGACAAGGATATTGCTCCCTCAACCGAGTTGCGCGAGTGGTTTCATGCCGACCCGGACGGCCGCTGGCATGAATTTGAGGCACGATATGCCGACGAACTCCGTGATAATCCGTCCTTTGGCTCTTTACGAGACCTTCTCGGACATAAACAAGTTGTGACTCTTCTTTATTCCTCACATGACGAACAGCATAATAACGCGGTAGTTGTCTATAATCTTCTGAATGATAAATAAATTCCACACCTTTAAATAATTGATGAATATGAAAAAATATGTATGTGACGTATGCGGATGGGTCTATGACCCCGCAATAGGAGATCCGGATGGAGGCATAGCGCCCGGAACAGCCTTCGAAGACATTCCCGATGACTGGGTATGCCCGCTCTGCGGAGTCGGCAAGGACCAATTCAGCCCCGTAGAAGATTAAATCGAAACAAAAATCCCCCGACACACTGAGATGTGTCGGGGGATTCTGTTTGACACGGCAGCACACCGCCGCCGCCAATAACCTGCCGTCAGAGGATGATGCTTGACTTGATGCAATCGACTATATAACGGACATCGTCATCCGTCACCCACGGTCCGGCCGGCAGACAGATGCCGACACGGAAGAGCGACTCGCTCACGCCGTTGGTGTAACGGGGATTGTTCTTATAAACAGGCTGACAGTGCATTGGTTTCCAAAGCGGACGCGACTCGATGCCGGCGGCGTCAAGCGCGAGACGCAGAGCCTCAACATTTGTGTTTGGCTCCAAGTCAGTATGTGCCGTTTTTGTGGCGTGCGTTACGCCTGCGGCTCCGCCTACCGCTCCGCTGACAACCTCGGCATAAGCGTTTTCCTGTCCTTTGATTTTCAGCTCCGTATCAAGTGTGGCCGTGCAGAGCCAGTAGTTGGAGTCAAAGTCGGCTGATGGCGCCTCATGCATCGTGATACCTTTGACATCCTTTAGCAGTTCGCAATACAAGGCCTGCACATGACGGTGATGGGCTATATGCTCATCGACAATGGTCATCTGACCGCGGCCGATACCGGCACAGATATTCGACATGCGGTAGTTGTAGCCTATAGCCTCGTGCTGATAGTAGGGATAGCTCTCGCGTGCCTGTGTGGCATACCACAATATCTCGCGGGCTGTCTCGGCGTCGGGGCATATCAGCGCTCCTCCGCCCGAGGTCGTAATCATCTTGTTGCCGTTGAACGACAGGACGCCGTAGCGGCCGAACGTGCCGAGCACCTGTCCGCGGAATCGGCTGCCGAAGCCCTCGGCAGCGTCCTCGACGACAGGAATGTCATATTTGGCTGCAACGGCCATGATTTCGTCGATTTTATAGGGCATGCCATAGAGAGCGACCGGCACGATGGCCTTGGGCTTGCGGCCCGTTACGGCTATGCGGTCCCTGATGGCCTCGTCGAGCAATACGGGGTCCATGTTCCATGTCTCGCGCTCGGAGTCGACAAACACGGGCGTGGCGCCCAGATAGGTCACCGGATGGCTCGAGGCACAGAACGTAAAGCTCTGCACGATTACTTCGTCGCCCGGCCCGACACCGCAGGCTAACAAGGCAAGATGCACCGCCGCCGTGCCCGCGCTCAATGCAACAACTTTCTTGTCTAACGGCAAAGCACCTTCGCGGTCGTTGACAAACTTCTCGAGGTCGGCCTCGAAACCGTTGACATTCGGGCCGAGGGGTACAACCCAGTTGCTCTCGAATGCCTCCTTTATAAAATCCATCTCCCTGCCGCTCATATGAGCCAGACAGAGCAAAATTCGTTCGCGTTTCATATCAATTCATTATCATATTTCATTCTGCGACCGAGGACGGTGCAAAGTATCATTTCAATATCTTTAATAAATGAGTAATGGTGAAGATAATAGCGGTTAATCCTGACCTTATCGGGAAAAATCACCTCATCATTATACCTTTGAGGGTCAGCCTGACGCGCTAACAGATCCTCCTCGTCACGGTACTTTAGCGAGGCCGGCCCGGTAATCCCGGGGCGAAGACGCAAGACTTCCCTATCCTCACCCTTTAGTTGGTCGGCATAGCCCGGTACATCAGGACGCGGCCCTACAAAGCTCATATCACCTATAAGCACGTTCCAAAGCTCGGGCAGTTCATCCAACTTGTAATGCCGCAACTTGGCTCCGAGGGGCGTTATGCGGCTTTCGCCGGCGACCGATACACTCGAGCCACCGTGACCGACAGTCATGCTACGGAACTTATACATCGTAAACAGCTTGCCGTTACGCCCGACTCGTTTCTGCTTGAAAATCACCGGGCCGCCGGGCATTTTCACCTTTATCAGTATCGCCACAACCGCGAGCACCGGCCACAAAACGACCAGCCCGACAAACGCCATCACCCGGTCAAAAATGTATTTTAACATCATGTAAATTAATTGATAATAGATTTGAGGAATTTTTTATCTAACTTTTATCTTGTGTACAAAGAATATTTTTTTTATCATTCCCCAAAAAAGATTATTGGCAGTAAGAATTGCGGAGACAGGCTTTGAATAGAGCTCAACTTCACGAAATAGGCGGTAATGCCATTTTACAAGAGATGTATAGCTGCCGCTGCTGATTGAACCGATACGTCTACGGTATTTCGCAAGATTTTGGTCAAGTAGATAACAATTGGCTTTCCTGATGACCTTAAGCCACATTGCATAGTCATTGTTCTTTTGAATTTTTGGAATCTGTATGAGTCCTATTTTTTGAGAATCGTACATGACAGTCAGACACCCAGGCCAACAATATGAAAACATGCCTAATGTGTTAACATGTTTAGGACCGGATACCAATACTCCAAGTGGTTGATTGCCTTCATCTATCTCTTCATAGTTGCTATAAGAGAAGTGGTATCCTTTATGGACCATAAAGGCTATCTGTTTCTCAAGTTTATAAGGCAACCAAAGGTCATCGCTGTCAAGGAAAGCAATCCAACGCCCCCTTGCGAGACGCAAGGCAGTATTTCTAGCAACAGCCGCCCCAGACCTGTGCTTCAAGCAATGATATGAGATTCTGGAATCCTCTTCTTGGTACCGCTTTACGATTTCCATAGTATTGTCTGAGGAGCAGTCGTCAACTATTATCAGCTCCCAGTCGAGATAAGTCTGCGCCCGTACACTTTCAATTGTCTCCTCAATGAATCCGGCACAATTGTATGTAGGTGTTATAATACTGACTAAATCCATAGATGTAAAATAAATAAGAAGAGCGGGAAAAAAGGGGGTGACCACAGAATAGAAGTAAAACCGGTAAGCGCTTTTAATACAAATATTTGAGGGATTATTAATTCATGCCCTAATTACAACGATATAACCAGTTAAGCTCCGCCTCTGCGAATATATTCCAACTCAAATAATGTTTTTACTTGATGTATAGGAATTAGAGTACGCAAAGGATAAAGCAGTTTTATGGTCAACCCTAACCACCATTTATAGTATATATTCAAACGGCAATAAGCCATCCGGAAATTAAATTTCTCAATTAGAAATGATTGAATGTTGGAGTGATTTGTAATTGATCGAGCTCCATCATTAACGAACTTCAACCCTCGTTCTTCTAAGTAGTATCGATTCATCTCATATATTAACCCATAGTAAGCATAGAGTTTCTGATACTTTGGAATTGCCTTCATTGTACGATACTCACAACTCTCGGCCGTAGTGGCATTCATTGAGAATGCTACCAACTTGTTGGATTCCATATCTATAACTCCCCAGAAATCATTTTCTTCGGCATTTTTGATGCGAGACTCAAACTCTTCTCGTGAAGGAGGAACTGTCTTTACCCGATAACTGTAATAAGCCTCAACAAATACCTCATACCCATTCTCAATAAGGAATTCTGCGGAAATAATCTCCACACGCATTGTTTTGAAGCATTTTTTTACCTGATTGCGCATCTTAGAAGATAATTCTTCCATTCCTCCAAAAGAGTCCTTTATCACATACCAAAATAAAGTCTCCTCCTTGCAGTCGAAATCATAGGCATTACGTACCATAATGCCACCTCTCTTCATCAGGCTATTTACTTCCGCCTTAGAAAGTTTTGATTCCAGATGTGGATCATTCGCATATATCCATGCGCCCTTGTAACATCGGTATTTCTCTATCATCGTATCACTTTGACTTCTGACAGATCGACGAGACTACCTGCCAACAACTGGAACTCCTCGGTATAGAAATCCATTAGCCCCCCATAACTAGTAAATGTTAACTCTCCGAAATAAATTTTACCACTTATATTATAGAGGTCTACTCGTACGCATGGAAAATCCTCTGACAATTTTTCAGCAATTTCTATCATACGCTCAAAATTCTCTGGTTTGGGCAACAACTCTCCACGGCGATAACCGTCTTTAAATATACTGTATTCCGGATGTGCGTTCCATTCTCTGTCATAAGTCATTACTTCAGTTGAATGTTCATTTCGATTGGCACATGCCCAAATATAGTAGCATTGGCCGTTGAAGCACCACATCTTATAGTCAATCAACGAGGAACTTACTTTTTTAGTTTCCTCATTATTTTGGATAAATGATTCCGCTATCATCCGAGGCTTTATTCGCATATAATGAATACCGCTCTCCAAAGCGCCGTATCGCGACGCGAGATCTTTCTCAAACATCCTAACGGTTTCAAGCCAATCCACCTTTTTCTTGTCTTTTACCACCAAAACATCGCCCGAGCCATGGTTTGCTTTCAACACAAACATTTCCGGCAACTTGTCGAAGTCTATGTCTGTAGCCTTATTCCATACGCCAACCAACGGTATCAAGATTTCGCCAAGACCTTTCTCCTCGACATAACCACGGACAACATACTTATCCGAACAGCGTGTCCAAAGCGAGGTGTCTGTCTTAAGGCACAAGAAAAGGATCTTTTCGTTTAATGTTTTAGGATTATCTAAATCCAATAGTTTCTTGAAGCGAACAAAATAACGAATTCTCGCCAACAAGATAGGATGATGTATGCCCAACCATTCACAAAATAGAATTATTGGTTTGAAAATCCTATTCAGTTTTGGATTAGTTCTGATATGCATGATTTATCTTTTAAATATACGTTTTATGTAATCCCTAAATACTTGATAAAAAAACATAGGATGCGTAAACACAGAAGTCAATAGTTGTCTTCGGTTTGCATTACGGTATTCAAGATAGCCCTTTCTTATATAATTATGATATTGCTCGCTATTATCCTCAATATTAAGTTGCTGATTAAGATATTGAAATTGCCATTCACACGGAACTTCACTTTCTGAAATAATATGGGGACAGCAATCATTATCGATTTTAACGTATTGTTCACGATAAATAGGTTTGTTTTCATGAAAATCCAAACCAACTATGGCTCCATACTTGCACTGTATGCTAGGCATATCAAACACAAAGTTGCCAAGAGAGTAATATATGCGCTTGTCTTTATAATCTTCATATCCTTGAAGAACATGGGGATGCATACCTATTATTAAGTCATAACCTATGTCGAGAAGCCAGTGTGCAAAACGACGTAGGGCGATAGAAGGACGATTTATATATTCATTCCCCCAATGCACGAAAAGTATTTTGAAAGCCCCATCAGGTAGAGATTTTAATTCCGCCTCTATCTCACTATATTCCGGATTATACCAATACATAGGAATGCTTTTGCTCTCTTCAATTCTAAGGCAAAGACCACTGATGGCTATTACTTTTCTTCCATATTCAAACAAAATTGTCTTTTGATTAACAGTGCCGAACACCTTACTGCCGTAGTCTTGCAAAGAACTTACTGTTCTCCAAAATGCATCCTGTCCATGCTCCATGGAATGATTGTTTGCCACATTATAATAGTCCATGTGGCCCAGACCCTTTAGTATACTGGGGTCTACACGGAATGATTTTGCGTATATGCCGGAATTTACAGTAACATCAGAAGCAACACCCTCAAAGTTACCTATCCAAATGTCCTCGTCCTTCCGCTCCAGAAACTTAAAAGGATCCAAACCCTTTGCTATTTTAGTCCCGATTCCGAATCCGACATTAAAAATCCAGTCGGTCAGATTTATATCCCCGGTAAAATATATCATATTGATTTATTTATAGTATCGTGAAGTATATGAGCAAGAGAATCCCACGAATAGTGATTTGCAAGTCTATAAGCGTTTTTACTTTTTTGTGGTATTAGATTGGATTCTGCCATAAACTTCAACAAAGCATCTTTTATGCTTTCTAAAGTTGACCCGGCAATCCACCCTGCATCATAGTAACCTATTTCATTCATAAGATAGGTCCCTTCGGTTGCTATGCATGGCAATCCATAGCTAAGAGCCTCTATAAGTCCCATAGGCATACCTTCAAAACGAGAAGTCATGATAAAAGCATCAGCTGACTTTAGAATCTGTTCTTTCTCAGCGCCAAAAACCGGAGGTCTCATAATAACAATGTCATCAATAGAATTTGCTTCTATGATGGGGGTCAGTATCTCAACAGTACTGTCTCTATCAGGACCATATAGTTCTATTGAAATTCTTGCAGACCTTAATTTGTCTTTTATAAGGTTTATAGCCTCAATCAGATTATCTAATCCTTTTTGATAAATTTCCAACCGGCCTATGTATATAATCTTCAAGCCATCACCGCTATATTCTTTTTGGGGAAATTCTGGTATATTTGTACCATTAGGAATGACATAACTATTACGTTTGAAAAGCGTTTCACTCTCATTTTTCTCCCATTCTGTCAGATATTGAATAGCTTTTGATTTATTTATAAATCTATTGTAAAATATCAAGTTTGCAATTTTCTTTTTAAATGCATGATTCCGTTGAGCCTTAACTGTCAAAGAACTTCTCGGTACAATAGAATAAGGGACACCGGATTTCATAATGCTTCTTAACATCCGATCAAACGGCGAGTAGCAATATATTTCCTCACATATAATATAATCGGGTTTATTAAATGGGGAAGGAAGCATTGGGAGTATGCAATTATCAATATCGTCAAAATTGATAAATCTATATTCCTTTCTTCTCCATTCTTTGCGGCATACGTGGTTAAGGTTTACCCACATCACATTATCAACCTTTGACTGAGCTAAAACTTGAGCCGGTACACTGTTGTTTGGACCGGCCCATAAATTTCCGGTCAATTTTGAAATAAAAAGAATGTTCATTGTTAAAGCTATATTTCGGGAATATACAATCAATATAGATTAGTTATATTAACAATATTTTATAACAACCTGAATAGCTTCATATATGCTATATTTTCTTTGAAATAGAATGAGGTCTGATTTTTTTTACATCAGTTAAAGGCAATGTAGTAAACATTAATAATATAAAAAAAGGCACTCCCCACCACCCTACAGAATAAAAATAGAGAAGAAAAAACAGAATGCCGTATGTTTTAGGAACATGTTTATTCCCTAAACGCCTATATAATATCAACATACCGATAAAATAAAAGCCTACGCCCAAAATCCCATATTGGAATAATTTCCATTTTAGACCTGCATTACCTTGGCCACTACCTTCTTCAAGATTGTATGCCGTTCTATTACCTACTCCATACAATGATTCCGGAGACGTGAAAAGGTTAGACATAAATTGATTTACACGTTCCCCCGTTCTATTATCTACTTCTTCCAGAGATCGCCCGGTCACTCGCTCGAGAATCAACTTTTCAAAAGAATCTTGAAACATAATTATTGCACCTGAAAGCAAGACTATGGCTAATAAGAGAACCTTAACATGGAGTTGACCAAGTATCGTTCTGAAAACAAGGATAAATAATAAATAGATATAAAATGCAAGAGATAATGAGATTATACCTGCAATTGAGAAGACTATCAAGTACTTAATATATTCCCGTTTAAAAGGAACAAATGCTATTACAAATCCGCATAAAGCGCCTAATTCTCCGGGTTCACTTGCAAGTGATGTAAAACGGTAATGAATATCTCCAGCTCTGTATAAATTAAAAAACGACTGCGAATATGATGTTTCAGCCTTGTAAATATCTGCAATAAAAATTACATTAGATGTAAAATATCCTATTAAATATTCTATGATAGATAGCAAGGTAACTATATACAACCACTTTAAAGCGATTTTTAGTATTTCTACCCTATAGAACGGCTTCAGGCTAATGATTAGCAATAATGAAATCCATTGAAAAAGATCTGTTACAAATGGCAATTCTCCATGAATAAATATCGGAAGAATAAATGCTCCGGTGAAGCACAAAATAACATAAGACCGAATATTTCTGATACTACTATCAAAGACACTTTGCTTTTTTAAAGAAAATAAAATCGCAATAAATAATATATAAGCATATATTTGAAATATAGAAGGAGAATATATAGTTATAGGTGATATCGTTATATAAAATACAAGGAATCCCAATATTTGAAATAACATTGTTCCTCTATATCCATTATTATCTTTCATAATGTCTTGAGTAGCCTCTCCCATTTATCGGCTATTTTCTTTACGTCATAATCGCCGGCGCGTCTGACAGCTCCCTCAGAGAGCTTTAATCTTAAATCAGCGTCGTCAATTAATTTCTGAATCGTGTCGGCCAATTGTTCTTCCGAATTATCGTCGATAATAATTCCGGAGCCACAATCGATAATTTCACTCTGCCGTCCGCCGTCATCAAACGAGATACAGGCGCAGCCCTGCGACATAGCCTCAACCAAGACCAGCCCGAAACCTTCGACGCGGGATGTCATAGCAAAAATAGAGGCTCGGCTCATAACGCTTTTTATATCCGATACTTGGCCTAAAAGGTCTACACTGTCAGCTATCTCTAACTGACAAATTAATGCCTTAACTTCATCGCGCGACTTCTGACTGCCGTCTCCGGCTATCTGAAGTTTCCAGTCAGGATTTTTTGCAGCAATCCCGCTCCAAGCTTTCAACAATATATCGAATCCTTTTAACTTCCAGACATCCAAGCGACCGGCAGCCAAAACAATATTTGACCTTTCGCTATTGCTTGCATGCCCCTCAATTTTTATCGGATTGGGCATAACAACTTTGCGAGGGAGCTTTTTGCCTAAAAAAACATAATCTCGCTGCGTCAAAACTGTTACCGCATCAAATCTTGAATAGACAAACGAACGATTGAATTTTCCATAAAATGATAATTTTCGTTCAAATGACGTATGGTCTGAGGCTATTTTCTTTACCCGTTTGAACAAAGAGGCTAACCATAGAGCCAAAGACATGTCCGGCATTACACTTATCCAGACACCGTTATTCTCTTTAATAAGTTTCCTCAGTCGTTTGGCGCTAAAGAATATCTGTTCAAATAAATTTCGCGGGCTGCGTTTCTCATATAGAGGTATAATCCGGATGTCTCTATGCAGCGGATAAAAAATCGGTCTTTTTTTATCCAATACTATATTAACGGCATATCCTCTTTGAGCTAATTCGGAGGCTATCAATGAAACCACTCTCGCGGCTCCGCCGCTCGAAAAATCATCAAGTACAAAAAAAATATCGTTTTTATTCACAGTCTCCATACCAGTCATACTCTACATTTGAATCTTTCATGTCAAGATATACACCAGTCTTGACTATTTTGGGAGGATTTCCGACCGCTATACAATTAGGCTCAGATTCCAACTTACGGGATAAGACACTGCGTGCTCCCAAAATTACATTGTCATTGGTCCATGCACCTTTGAGTATAAGACATTCGGAACAAATCCAATTCCCTTTACCGATAATAATTGTTCCGTAAGGCTTTGCTGACAGATGCTCACCGCTTGTGGCATCCTTAAGTGTATGGAACGATGTATCCATTATGGTTATATTCCACGCAAAAAGTGTACGCTCTCCGATTTTTACATAATGGTATGCGCATATCTTTACTCCAACCCGCGCATATAAGCCATCCCCTAAAACAAGTTTTCCTTTCGGTCCGACAGAAATGCCACAATCATTGCCGAAAAAAGTCTCGCCCTCAAATATCAGTTTTCCGTTTCCGGCAATTTCCATAAATATACCTTTGCCTGAATATAGATTATTAGATGGGAACCCGAGTCTAATCATTCCAAACCTAATCTCCTTACTTTTGATTTCGACTCTTCCCGATAATTTGCCGAAACGCGGCTTATATAAAAGTATAGGGAATTTAATCGCTTCCTTAGGACGCAAAAACTTAAAATTAAAGTATATAGTCTGAGGGAAGTATCTTAGAAAACGGAACAAAAATCTAATTCTTTTCATGTCCAATCTTTGATTTAATTAGTGCCAATACAAATACCCTTTCATCGGGTTTCATTATCAGAAGACAGGATATAATCAAACCGATAAAAATAGACGCAAGGCACTGAGCCACCAATAACAAAAATGTCGTATCAATATTTCCAAAGATAAGATACATCACAATATAGAGGATTGTGGCGGAAACGACACAAGGAAATATGCAGTCTATTATAAATCTCTTAAAATCAAAATAGCTATTGATCTTAAGAATTAGTGCACCGCCAAATAGCAATACTAAAGCTGTAATTATATAAATCAAAAAGATTACATTAGGTCCAAGACTTGTGGTATGTTTCAAAACGATATATGAAACAGCAGTAGCTGTAAGCTGTACAGCACCGATAAAAATAAAGTAAGACTTAACCTTCCTGACTGCTAAATTTACCGTAAGCAGGGTAGATGAAAGAGAACTAACCAGACTATAAATAACTATCAATCTTACAAACTCCGTAGCATATCTCGGAACCTGCCCGAGCCACAACTGAAGAATGTATTCTGCCGATAGAAAAATCGGAACGCAAAAAATCATCATTACGGCAAAATTATATTTCGCTCCGATAATCGCAAGACTGTTCATCTTTGTAATATCACCTTCGTCATATGATTTTGTCATTCTCGGTCCGAGAGCGGTTACAATTGTGCCTCCAAGTTTATTTAATGCCGTATTGACTTGAAATGCTATGCCGCGTGAGGTGTTTACCAAGGGCCCGAAGTGCATGTTCAAAATCATATTTGTACCCTGCATGTAAACAGCCAAAGTAGAGGCCCCCATAAAATTCCATGATGCAAATGACAGCAGTTTTTTAAGTCGGTCTATTTTAATTACCA
This sequence comes from uncultured Bacteroidales bacterium, assembly GCA_965143025.1. Taxonomy (GTDB): domain Bacteria; phylum Bacteroidota; class Bacteroidia; order Bacteroidales; family Muribaculaceae; genus CAG-873. The sequence goes on along the minus strand of CBCSTG010000003.1, from coordinate 77,539 downwards.
TTCTGAAATTGACATATTCAAATCCTTTTCGGCATATGATTATATATATCGCTAACATCACAAAATGAATCAGAACATATCCGATAGCATAATTAATCAACACATCCCCCGGAAAAAAACTTATAACCAATGCAAGTACCAAAAGGACGACAGCGTAAAAAATGTCACAATATGCCTGAACATCAAAGCGTTCATTTGATATTAAGACAGACTGAAAGGGAAGCTGAACGATCGAGGTAAAAAAATTAAATACCGACAGTTGGAATACGATATACGCAGCCGAGAGACGATCTGATGGAATTGATAACTGATTGTTAATCATATACAATCCGAATATCTCAACAATAAGACCTACAAAAACTGCAAGGAAAAGATGTATGAATAATAATAACGAAAACGTTTCGGACAAACGGTCCTTATTATTAACCATATCGGAGATCAGAAACCGATTGCCGGTCACAATCAATGCGCCCGCCATTATCTGGAAGGCGGCTACGATGCCGAAAATCACATTGAAAACGCCATAATCTATATCACCAAGCGATTTGAGGACAAATCGGCTTGTAAACAGCGTCACTAACGTTACGACAATGATTCTGACATACAGTAATGCTGTATTCTTTGACAATGACGTCTTGCTGCTCATTAAATAGTATACAAATTTAAAAGATAATCTTTTGCCTTGGATATGGTTTCAATACCAAAAACAATCTTTCTATCCCCGGATGTCTTATGCATCGCCTTCAGCAAACGTCGTTTATATTTAGCTAAATATTCCCTTAATGAAAATAAAAGCCAAAGGAGTATAACTCTTCCTTTCTTTGTAGTTCTTGATAAAACTTCATCCCGAAACTTTAAACCGCCGGTATACATACATTTTGCAAGTAACAAGTCAAAGTCCATATAGCTTAACAACGATTCCTGCCTAACATACTCAAGTCCTTTTATCCCGGATTCTGGCCAAACCGTGAAAACGCACCAAAAAAATGGCAAACGTTTATCCCATTTGTTTTTAGATGCATCGCTTATAAATGGAACTTTATCTAAGGGCCTTACGATAGATTTGTCCTGTCTGTTTCGTCCTCCCTGATACTCCGACCCCCCTGAAATAATCACGGGCATATTTCCGACAATGTGTTTATCGACAACGAATGACAGCGCCATGGCATTAGCCATATCAGGCGATGGACCGGGGAAATATGTGCCTCCAACGCTTTTTAGTCTGTCAAGTGTTGACCGACGCACTATGCCCTGATAGACACATGGCATATTCCCAAGGCTTCTTATCCCTCTTTTGATTATATTTATAACCTCTGATGAAGTATCAACTGTTTTAAAAGCATTATTAATTGGTCCAAAAGCCAATGACCCACCAATAAAAGCATAATTATTATCAGTATATGTGGGCCATTTATAAGTTAACTCCTCTGCTTGACGGAAACTATCTGCATCGCTTTCGTCCATAATGTCCAAACAGTCTTTTATAAGCGGAGTCACAGCATCATCATCTCCAATAAGGCATACATACTTACCATTTGAATGATTAATTGCATTATCCAAATTATCACTTATCGGTAACGGCTCTGAAGTATAATTATAAATTATCTCGGTTTTAAACTCACGACCTTTCAAAAAATCTAAAACTCTTGAGTTTTCAGATGAATTATCTTCAATTACTAACTCACAATTATCCAGAGCATAGCTATCTAATAATTCTATTAAAGGCAATAAATAGTCATATCTGTCCTTCGTCGGGATAATTATACTTAGCCTCTTCATAACATTTTCTTAATTAATTGATACGCCACTATATCCACCATCCGCATGGTAATGCGATAAATTTTGAATAAAACTCGTCTACGCCCGGTAATCCTTGTTGTTTTCCGAAAAGCGAGTAAAAAGTATTGGGCAGATGCACGCCTGACACTGATTGTTGTCTCTCGCTATGATTTCTTGAAATAAATGCCTGTTTGTCATTGGCTAAAGCACCGAAAACCCAATAATTCGGTAATGTATCAGTCACCGGCGAGAGAGGATATATGTCATCAGGCAGTGTGCTCCTGACCTTTTCTGAATTCTCGCGCTGACGTGCGATGAGAGAAGGGGTATCACGCAGAGACTCGATGCCTATATATGCATTTACATCAGATGACAGACAGCCATAAGCCGGAATATTTATATCACACAGAGGCGAAATCTCACCGGAACTGTCACGGAAGTGTTTTCGGTCAATCCCGTAATCCCTAATAAACTGAGCTTTTTTATAATGCTCTGCTGATTTAAACGATAAAGCACCGCCATCAATTGCGTTGGGAAGTCGCACGGTCTGAAAAGAATAGACGGTCGCATCAGCGCCCCAGTTACCGGCTTTTAAGCCTTGATATTCCGAGCCAAAAGCCTCGCTGACATCATCGATAAGCAAAAGTCCTTTTTCTTTAGCAATCAATCGTAACTCACCAACATAACCTACATAGCCACAGAAGTGGTTATGTAATATAGCTTTAGTGGCAGGCGAAACAGCCTTTCTGACCGAGTCCGGATTGAGAGTTCCTGTCGCGGGGTCTATATCACCCCATATCAATTTGACTCCATTCACGGCAAAAGGCTGGCTCGAAGCAAGACAACACATAGGAGAAGCGATAACTTCATCACCCGGTTTTAAATCTAAAGCTTTTATCAGCACAAGATATGCCGAATTGAATGAATTAGTACAAATAACTCGCTCTATACCAATAAAATCGGATAATCTCTCTTCAAATTCACGGGCAAATCGTCCATAAGCCAATTGCCCCGAATGTAGGATGTCATTAAGCTCCGGCAACTCCGCCGGCATGTATGGTTTAAAAAGCGGTATCAAAACACTCTATCGATTTTTAGTTCGTTATATTCGCTTTCCATGCGTCGGGTAAAAAAATGATGTTCCAATAATGTACCGTCGGGCAGGAATACATTATAATGAAATTCAGTCCATCCGCATTTTAAATAAAAATCCGCGACATGGTCTTTGCATATCAACATGCCCGGTATATTGGTATTGGCCAAAAAATAATCTGCAATGTTCATAAGTAACAAACCCATGTTACGGCCTTGCATACGAGGGTCGATTACCACGTTCCCTATACCCCAAGCTCTCAGCGTCCCGCTGAGACGGACAAGATTTAGATAACCGACAAGCACGTTGTTTTTCCAAAGCAATAAATGATAGTCGCCATCCTTGAGATTGTCTCTTAACCAAGCGATATGCGATGCGACGGGATAGTTCCATACCGCGTCCTTAAGCCTGATTATCGCTTTTAGCTGACCAAAAGTCAGAGAATTATGTTCTACAAACTCAAATGATGTCATGTCTGATTATAATAAACGCGTCAGGCACATTGAAAGAAACGACTCCGTTTCATAATTTCATTAAATCGTCGCTAAAAATATCTGGGATATATAAAAACAAGACATACGCCATGCCACCGACCTCGACCAAATTTTATTTAAAAGGAAAGTCATGTGTGTGGCTATCAGTCATAAAAGTAGGAGACCCGCACGAAAATACTTACAAACAAAATTACCAGCCTTTTCTAATCAAATCTACAATACGGTTGCGGTCATCTTCACTTACCCACCATCCACACGGAATGTGAACGAATGAATTGTACCATTCTTCCATGCCGGGAAGTTCCCGCTTGGATTGTGCAAATATGCTGTGCGTATCGCTGCGATGATGGAGCGGAGAGGCGGTTATGCCGTTTGCTTCCATCACCTTTATGAAATCGTCACGACGCTCGACTTTCATGGTATAGAGCCAATATGAAGCCTCTGCGCCGGAATAATAATAAGGAATAGTGACACCGTCAACGTTGTTTAGATGTTCGTCATAGAATTTACCGTTCTCAATGTATTTGGCAATGACGTCACGCACATAGTCCATCTGCACAAGTCCAATTGTTGCATTGACATTGTTCATAGCGTACTTATATCCGACCTCAGTGATGTCATTTTCAAGTCTGGAACGTTTCTTGTCCAGACCAAACCATCTGAGGCGTCTTGCTCGATCTATCTGAGCCGCATTTTCCATCGCAATAAATCCGCCGTCGACAGTGGTCATATGCTTGATGGCCTGTAATGAAAATATCGTATAAGGCGCATTACATCCGGTCATTCTACCATTATATCTAGAACCGAGTGCATGTGCGGCATCCTCGATAAAAGGGATGCCTGTCTCCTCATATATTTTACGATATGCCGCGATATCGCATACCATACCGGCATAATCGACAAATATGATTGCTTTTGTCTTGTCTGTGATAAGTGTTCTGACACTTTCAGGATTTAACAGGCCGTTGCAGCTATCGACGTCTCCCCATACTACTTTTGCGCCCATCATGGCAATAGCAGTGTTTGTAGGTTCTGCCGTCATCGGAGTAGAAATCACTTCGTCTCCGGGCTTTACTCCTGCGAGAATCAGAGCAAGATGCAGAGCGTCCGTTCCTGAATGGAGTGAAAGTATATTTTCATTACCGATGTAATCACGAAATTTCTCTTCAAAATCATCTACGGCCTGCCCTGTAGCAATATACCCGCTATATAAAATTTGCTCCAACGCTGGCATCAGATGCTCCCTCGGGGGCATAAATGGTTTGACTAAAGGTATCATCGTCCCTCCTTGTATTTTTTAAGTTCGTCACGCACGTAGTCGAGCGAAAGAAGGAGTTCTTTCATCTGCTCTACGTCCAGACGGTTTGTGTTGTCCGAATTATATTGAATCCTGTCGACCCTGTGGCCGTAATCAGCAATGGCTCTATCATAATTGAGATCTCGGAAATCAGCCGGTACACGATAGAAATTACCCATATCTTCAGCTTTTACCATCTCCTCAGACGTACACAGTGTCTCATACATTTTCTCTCCATGCCGGGCACCGATAATATTAATCGGCCCGTCATAATCAAATATTTCCTTGACGGCCTGTGCAAGAGTCTCTATTGTCGCCGCAGGTGCCTTCTGAACAAAAAGGTCACCGGGATTTGCATGCTCGAAAGCAAAAAGCACAAGGTCTACCGCTTGGTCAAGACTCATCATAAACCTCGTCATCTCAGGTACGGTGACCGTCATGGGCATTTTATTCCTAATCTGTTCAATGAATAGAGGAATAATTGAACCTCTTGAACACATCACATTGCCATATCGTGTGGCACAAATGACAGTTCCGCTCTCTTTAGCCCGTGGGTCACGGCTTTTTGCTATCGCAAGTTTCTCCATCAAAGCCTTTGTCATACCCATTGTATTCACAGGATAAGCTGCCTTATCAGTCGAAAGTACAACAACTTTTTTTACTCCATTCCTAACAGCAGCCTCTAAGACATTCTCAGAGCCCAAAATATTAGTACGAACAGCCTGAAGTGGATAAAACTCACATGCAGGGACCTGTTTCAGTGCAGCTGCGCTGAAAACATAATCAACTCCGGCCATAGCATTATTGATGCTATCAAAATCTCTAACATCTCCGATTATAAAATTTACTTTCGGAGACTGGAGACGATGTCTCATTTCATCCTGTTTCTTTTCGTCGCGCGAAAAAATACGTATTTCCTTGATATCAGAATCAAGAAAACGCTTTAACACAGCATTGCCGAAAGAGCCGGTTCCTCCGGTTATCAAGAGGATTTTATCTTTAAAGATTGACATTGCTAATATGATTTAAATAATTATTACCTAAGAGACAACACGATATGAAAACAAAAGACATAAATGCCTAATATTATCTCACATGTTTGGCGAGGACTTGGGCGCGGGCGTATTCTTCGGGTTTGCCGATGTCGAGCCAGTAGCCGGCTATCGGGAAGCGGATGACGCGACGGCCTTCGGCGGCCAGCCGTGCGATGAGATCTGTCGCATTATAAAACGTATTGTCAGGGATACGGTCTATAAGCTCGCGCTTAAACATGTATATGCCGGCGTTGGCATAGAGGTTGTATGTGGGCTTCTCGATGATGCCGCGGATATTGCGGCCGTCGAGGTCGAAAATGCCGAGCGGCACAGAGATATCGTAGGGAACAGCAGCGGCTGACATGTCGGCATCGTGCTCGATGAAATGGAGGTACATGTCCTCGAAGTTGATGTTGGTGAACAGGTCGGAGTTCATCAGCAATACCACATCGTTATGAAATTCGGGTACAAATTTTATCGAGCCGATAGTTCCTAAAAAATTAGGCTCTTCGACAGTGTTGATTTTTACTCCGCCACGCGGCTCGGCGAAATGCGCCTCAATCTGTTCTTTGAGATAATTTACAGTAACGGATATGTTTTTGATGCCGAAGTCGATAAGTCTGTCTATATTGTAGTCGATGATGGCTTTGCCGCCAATTTTTAGGAGCGGTTTGGGCGTAGTCAAAGTCATCGGCCGCAGACGCTCGCCCTTTCCGCCGGCCATGAGCACGGCGTCGACAGGCAGATATGACAACCGGCTTTTTAAATTGACTATATCTGCAATATGCCCGTCAGCGTCAAGCACAGGCACAAGCGTGATACCCAATGCTCTGTATCGCCTGATTTCAGCCACATCCACACGACCTTTTTGCAGGTACTTATACCGACTGTTCATCACCGCTGATACCGAATCGTAGAGACCGGTGCCCGCGACCAAACGTCGGCGGATGTCGCCGTCGGTAATCGTGCCAATCATACGCCCGCTCCCATCGACCACAAACAATGTCATGGGCTGACCCTGATTGTTCAGCTTATTGAGAGCGTCGATGACACGTGCCGACGATCTGATTATATATAAATCATGCGATTCCATCACTCACGGCTTATCGAAGTCAGTCACTTGCTTTGATAAAACTCTTTATACCATCGGGCAAATCGTCGCAGGCCTTCGCGCAAAGGCGTCGAGGGCTTGAATCCGAAGTCGCGCTCCAAGGCTGATGTGTCGGCGTAAGTCACCGGTACGTCGCCCGGCTGCATGCCGACGAGTTCTTTATGAGCCTCAAAATCGTAGTCTGCGGACAACACTCCGGCTGCAACAAGCTCTTCCTGTAGTATCTGCACAAAGTCAAGCAGATTCTCGGGGCTGTTGTTACCGATGTTATATATCATGTATGGAGGCACAGGCAGTCCGTCTTCGCCGGTCTTGCGCTCGGGAGCCTTGTGCATCACCCGCACGACGCCTTCGACAATGTCGTCGATATAGGTGAAGTCGCGCTTGCAGTCGCCATGATTGAAGATTTTGATGGTCTCGCCTTTGAGGAGTTTGTCAGTGAATCCGAAGTATGCCATGTCAGGCCGTCCCGCCGGACCATAGACCGTAAAGAATCTCAGACCGGTCGACGGTATGTTATAGAGCTTGGCGTAAGCGTGCGCCATCAGCTCGTTGCTCTTTTTCGTCGCTGCATACAGCGAAACGGGATTGTCGACCTTGTCATCGGTCGAATACGGCACTTTCTTGTTTGACCCGTAGACTGACGAACTCGATGCGTAGACCAGATGTCTGACGCCCTCGCGGCCGTTGTCATAGCTGTGGCGGCACGCTTCAAGTATATTATAGAAACCTATGAGATTAGACTCGATGTATGCGTCAGGATTTATAATTGAGTAACGGACTCCGGCCTGAGCGGCAAGATTGACAACTATCTCTGGATTGAATTTTTCAAATACGCTGTCAACCAATGTCTTGTCAGCAATCGAGCCCTTAACAAAGGTCCATTTGCAATCGGGATGACGCTGCGCGGATTGTTCAATTTTCTTGAGACGAAATTCTTTTATATCCGGGTCATAATAATCGTTGAGATTATCAATGCCTGTAATTTCAACTTTCGGCTCATTTTCAAGCAGTCGCAATACAAGATTGGCTCCTATAAATCCGGCTGCGCCAGTGACTAAGACTCTCATTTAATAATCAGTATTTATCAAGAAAGCAGCTGTTTATCAATCTCGTTTGAAGATGTCGCGCGTATAGACTTTGTCGGCGACGGGGTCGAGGCACGAGTCGTAGCGGTTGGCTATGATGGCGTGTGACTCGGCCATGAAGCGCTCGAGGTCGTTGACGACGAGGCTGCCGAAGAAAGTTGAGCCGTCTTCGAGCGTGGGCTCGTAGATGATGACACGGGCTCCCTTGGCTTTAATGCGTTTCATGACGCCCTGTATCGACGACTGGCGGAAGTTGTCAGAGTTTGATTTCATGGTCAGGCGGTAGACACCGATGACGCAGTCGCCCTCAGGCATAGCGCCGTAGTTATTACGCACGGTATAGTCATACCAGCCGGCCTTTTTGAGCACTTGATCGGCTATAAAGTCCTTGCGCGTGCGGTTTGACTCGACGATGGCCGACATCATGTTCTGCGGCACGTCTTCATAGTTGGCTAAAAGTTGTTTGGTGTCTTTGGGCAGACAGTAGCCTCCGTAACCGAACGACGGGTTGTTATAATGTGTGCCGATGCGCGGGTCGAGGCCGATGCCTTCAATGATGGCACGCGAGTCAAGGCCCTTGACCTCGGCATAGGTGTCGAGTTCGTTAAAATAGCTCACACGAAGAGCCAGATAAGTGTTGGCGAACAGTTTGACGGCCTCGGCCTCTTTTAATCCCATAAATAACGTGGGGATGTCCTCTTTTATGGCGCCTTCCTGCAACAGTCGGGCGAAAGTCTCGGCCATGTCGCGCAGATGGTTACCAGCGATGGCGCGGATGGCGTCGTTTTCTTCGCCGAAGCCCTCGATCATCTTGGGATAGCCCACGATGATGCGCGACGGATAGAGGTTGTCATACAGCGCTTTGCTCTCACGCAAAAACTCGGGCGAGAAAAGCAGGCGGAACTTGCGTCCCTCCTTGTCCCAGCCGCGCTCACGGAACACGCGGGCATACTTGACATAGAGCGAACGGCAGTAGCCCACGGGGATGGTCGACTTGATGACCATCGTCGCCTCGGGATTAACCTCGAGGACGAGGTCGATGACCTCCTCGACATGTGATGTGTCGAAGTAGTTGCGCACCGGGTCATAATTGGTCGGAGCGGCTATCACCACTATCTCCGCGTCGCGATAAGCTGCCGCGCCGTCGAGCGTGGCGCTGAGGTCTAAATCCTTCTCACGCAAATATTTCTCGATGTATTCGTCCTGAATGGGCGACTGGCGGCGGTTGATTTTGTCAACCTTCTCGGGGATGACGTCGACGAGCGTCACGTGGTGATGCTGAGCGAGCAGAGTCGCGATTGACAGTCCGACATAACCTGAGCCAGCGATTGCTATATTCATATTATTATATCTATAAATTTCAAACTAATTATGAGTCGGCACGGCGCACGAGGCGGGCATCGATGCCGACATTCCACGAGCCGTTGTTGCCCGGCAGCATTATGCGATAGACCGTGTGCCCCTCACCGTCATCTTCCTTATCATTCTCGATGAACGTGCCGGCAAGACCGGCGTAGTCGCCGCCAATCACCACGACGCGGTCATCAGGGCTAAGCGCCATATGGCCCGTGGGAACAACCTCGTAATCAGACGTGAACTTGCCGATGGTCTCCTGAAACTGACGCATGGCGTTATCCGGGATTACGGCATATGCCCCGCTGCGGTTTCGACCGCTGCGGTAGCACCATGCGAGGTCATAAAGGAGCGTAAACATCGGGTATATCTCTGCCTTGCGGCTCTTAAAAAATACCACATCGCTGATGACGGGCTTCTCACGCCAGACGAGCTTGCGCCCTATCCTTTTGGCTATTTCTTCACACGGATAGAACATCTCGGGCCTGCGCAGCTGACAGTCAGTGTCATCAAAACGTCTGACGACATCACCGTAAGACACACGGGGACGCAGACGCATGGCGTACCAATGCTCGGTGTCATCAAAAATAGCTTCGCAGACTATGCGGTCTACACGCTCGGCGGTCTCTGCACTGACTTTATGAGGAGTACAAACCGCCAGTACAGGGAGCGCAGGCGCATATCGCCCATCCGTCCCGAGGGTGTCAGAGGCGGCGACTCCATTCATCAGAGCCGCATAAGCGCGATATGAACGGATGGTATCCGCCACACTGCCGAACAAAGGCAGGCCATAAGAGGCAAAAAGAGTCTTGATGTCAGCAGCGAGTGCAGCTTCAGCCTGACGGGTGGTGAGCCGTGACTGGTCGAGCGCAAAGACATATTTGCGCTTCGGCTCGATGTTGCGACGCGCAATTACGCGACTACGATAGCTAAGACCCTCAGTATCAACCTTTTTCATCAGTGCGATGTCACGCAGCGTCAGGGTGCTGTCAGTCAAAGCCATTGCAACGGTGTCGATAACCGTATGAAAATCAGACGATGCCCGACCGTTAACCATATTAGCAAAACGTTCGTAATCAGCATCCGTGATTAGAAACGCCCTGTCGTTGCAATCAAAATCCTTGATTTTACCTTTGACGGCGCGAAATATATCGGTCGGTCCGGCCTCAGCCTGCTTCGCGACAGCATTGTAAAGGCTCGCGATGTTGTCGAAATAATAAGCCGAGGTCTTGGCAGTCAAGCCCTTGACGCGCATGGACACATACCAGTCCTCTAAGAAACGTTGCGTGATACACTCCTCGCCTGCGTGAATGGCCGAAGCGAAACCACGGAAACTCATCAAAGCCTTGCCATAGGCATCTGCCGTAGATTTACCGGCAAAAGAGGCAAGCTTTGATTCAAAAAAATCTAAAGCGCGGTTAATAGTAAGAGACTCACTGTCAACCATATCAACAGAGTCGAATTTCTAACCTTGAGCGAATTTCGGTGTATTTCTATCGACTTCCCGTCTAACCCGTAAATGCTTCTGACGAGATTTGTGACACGATAGCTACTAAGACGGTCTCAAAGTTACAAAATATTTCAGAAACAGCACCCCGGCCAATTGTAAATTTTAACGTTCCGTCTAAAATTGACAGCCATCCCAATCTTCATGATGAAGAAACATCAGCGACGGGGAAAAAGTTTGGCGATTAAATCCGGCCGGTGGAGACGACGCAGGGACTGCTCTATCTCTCCGCGATACGTACGGTCATACCAGAAGAAATATCGTCGCTGAGCAAGTTTCTCGGCTGCGCTGCGGGCTGTAAATATTTTCTCGCCCGTATAAGGGTGATAGCCGGTGTAATATATCTCGGTAGCAACGGTCATGGGCGTGGGCGTAAAATCCTGAACCTGTTCAAGATGAAAGTTCAGGCTCTTTGTCTCTACGGCGAGCTCGGCCATATCAATTTCATGACACCCGGGATGACTCGATATGAAATACGGAATCAGCTGCTGATTGAGCCCGTGACGGCGGTTGACATCGTCAAAAAGCTCCTTGAACTCATGAAAAAGTTTAAATGAAGGTTTGCGCATCACTTCAAGTACACGGTCTGACGTGTGCTCAGGCGCAACTTTCAGACGCCCGGAGACATGACGCGCAATCAGCTCCTCATTATATCGGCGCGACGCCTCGTCGACAGCGCGGTCACCCGAGCGGTGCATCGACAGATCATAGCGCACGCCGCTGCCTATAAAAGTTTTTTTGACACCTTTCACCGCGTCAGCCGCACGATAGATGTCAAGCAGCGGACGATGGTCGGTATTGAGATTGCGGCACGGGGTCGGATGCAGGCATGACGGACGTCGGCACTTGCGACAAATCTCTCTGTCGCGGCCGCCCATCGCGTACATATTGGCCGACGGCCCCCCGAGGTCGCTTACATAGCCCTTGAAATCAGGCATGGCGGCAACCTGCTCTACCTCTCGGATTATCGACTCCTTTGAGCGCGAGGCTATAAATTTGCCCTGATGGGCCGAAATGGTGCAGAACGCGCAACCGCCGAAACAGCCGCGATGGAGGTTAACCGAGTGCCGAATCATCTCGTAGGCCGGGATGCGCTTGCCGCGATAACGCGGATGAGGCAGACGGGTATAAGGCAGGTCAAACGACGCGTCAATCTCGCCGGTCGTCATGGCCGGCAGCATCGGGTTGACCTTCACGGCTTTGTCGCGCCCTGTGGCCTGCCAGAGCGTCAGTCCGCCGTCGAGCATATTGCTCTGCGTCTCGATATGTTTGAAATTAAGCGCCTGCAACTTCTTGTCTCGCAGGCAGTCCTCGAATGATGATAGTACTACATTCCTCTCATCAGTTGCCGCGGGCATATCGGAGCGGGGAGTGACGATGACAGTCTGCGGCTCGTCCTTTATATCGACGATGCGCTCACCGCGCTCCAAACGCCGGGCGATGCTTACGACAGGCTTTTCACCCATGCCGTAGATAATCATGTCGACCGGTGCGTCGACTATAATCGACGGACGCAGTCGGTCCTGCCAGTAATCATAGTGCGACAGGCGACGCAGCGATGCCTCGATGCCGCCGGCTATAATGGGGACGTCAGGATATAGCTTGCGTAAAATCTCAGAGTAGACGATAGTCGGATAGTCGGGGCGCATGCCGTGGCGTCCGCCGGGTGTATAGGCATCGTCACTCCGTCGACGGCGGTTGGCCGTATAATGGTTGACCATCGAGTCCATCGCTCCGGCCGAAATGCCGAAGAACAGACGCGGCGTTCCGAACTTGCGGAAGTCGCGCAAATCGTCCTGCCAGTTGGGCTGAGGCACAATAGCGACTTTATAGCCTGCGGCCTGAAGCGTGCGTCCGATAACAGCCGCGCCGAACGACGGGTGGTCGACATAAGCATCGCCCGAAAATATCACGACATCTACATAGTCCCAGCCCAAGGCTTTCATCTCCTTGACCGAGGTCGGCAGCCAGTCAGTCGGCCGCAGTGCGTTGTAGTCAATTACTTTATTGTTCATGCGGGCATAGATTCCAGACGTTGTTCCATCTTGATAATTTCGTCTCGCAGCCGCGCGGCCTCGATAAACTCCATCTCTTTGGCCGCCTCGAGCATCTGAGTGCGCAGGCGTGTGATGGAGCGCTGAAGCTCGTCGCGGTTCATATAAGGTATGACTGGATCGGCCGCAATGTCGACAGTCTGTGAGAATTCATTGGTATATAACGGCTTGGCTCCACTGCGCTGACGCTCGCGCTTGTCCTTGGCATTCTGCTGACGCTGAGGCTGACGTCCCGGCTTGCGCTCGGAGAGGTCTTCATCCGTCTCGTGGCCGATGATGGCGTTGCGCGCCTTGATGATGGCTGTCGGCGTGATGCCGTGGGCCTCATTGTAGTCAAGTTGCATCTTGCGGCGACGGTCGGTCTCGTCAATAGTCTGCTGCATCGACTCGGTAATGCGGTCGGCATACATGATGACCTGACCGTTGATATTACGGGCGGCGCGGCCGACTGTCTGCGTCAGCGAGCGATGACTGCGCAGGAAGCCTTCCTTGTCAGCGTCAAGTATCGCCACAAGCGACACTTCAGGCAAGTCGAGACCCTCGCGGAGAAGGTTGACGCCGATAAGCACGTCATAAGTTCCGGCGCGGAGTTCGTCAAGGATTTTGACACGATCCATCGTGTCGACATCGCTGTGGATATATGCGGCGCTCACGCCGTTCTTGATGAGATAGTCATTGAGCTCCTCGGCCATGCGCTTGGTAAGCGTGGTCACAAGCGTGCGCTCGTTGCGCTCGATGCGCAGGCTGATTTCCTCCATCAGATCATCAATCTGGTTGAGCGACGGACGCACCGTAATCATCGGGTCGAGAAGGCCGGTCGGTCGTATGAGCTGCTCGACGACAACGCCCTCGCTGCGCTCGAGCTCATAATCGGCCGGAGTGGCGCTGACAAAGATTATCTGAGGCGTCAGACGCTCAAACTCCTCGAACTTGAGCGGCCGGTTGTCGAGGGCGGCAGGCAGACGGAAACCATACTCCACAAGATTCATTTTGCGCGAAAGGTCGCCGCCGTACATGGCCCTGATCTGCGGCATCGTCACATGGCTCTCGTCGATGATGGTCAGAAAATCTTTGGGGAAATAATCCAAGAGGCAGAACGGACGCATGCCGGGCTGACGGCCGTCGAAGTAGCGCGAATAGTTCTCGATGCCCGAACAGTAGCCTACTTCCTTTATCATCTCCACATCATAAGTGACGCGCTCATAGAGGCGCTTGGCCTCAAGCTCGCGCGCCTCGCGGTTGAAAAACTCGACCTGCTGGCCGAGGTCCAACTGTATCTGGGCAATAGCCGATGCTTGACGCTGCGGCGATGTGACGAAAATATTGGCCGGATATATTCTGAAACAGTCATGCTTGCCCAAAGGCACATTGTCGTCGGGATGCATGGTCTCTATCGACTCAATCTCGTCACCCCAGAAGACCACACGCACGATAATGTCCTCATAGGCAAGACGGATGTCGACCGTATCACCCTTGACACGGAACGTGCCGCGGTCCTGACTCACCTCGTTGCGTGCATAGAGTGCGGCCACGAGACTGCGAAGGAAAGCGTTGCGGGCCACTTTGGCGCCGACCTTAATGTCGATGGCGTTAGCATGAAAATCCTCGGGGTTGCCGATACCGTAAAGACAGGAGACAGACGAGACGACAATCACGTCTCGGCGCCCCGAAAGCAATGCAGAAGTCGTGGCAAGACGCAGACGGTCAATCTCGTCGTTGATCATCAGGTCTTTCTCGATATATTTGTCAACCGACGGTATATATGCCTCAGGCTGATAATAATCATAATACGAGACGAAATATTCGACGGCATTATCGGGGAAAAATTGCTTGAACTCGCTGTAAAGCTGTGCAGCGAGCGTTTTGTTGTGACTAAGAATAAGGGTCGGCTTTTTGACCTCCTTTATGACATTAGCCATAGTGAAAGTCTTGCCGGAGCCGGTGACACCAAGCAGGGTCTGAGCCGGCGCGCCTGAGTTGACACCCTCGACAAGTTGCTCTATGGCCTGTGGCTGGTCGCCGGTAGGCTTATATTGAGAGACGAGATTAAAATCCATGTGTTTTCAGTAAAATGCAATTTTACAAAATTACAAATAATCGCATAATACAGCAAGAAAGCCTCAGGCTTAGTCTGAGGCTTTCACATTATTTATATAAAATAGCTATTATAGCTACTTTAGATAATCCATTATTTCAAAGCGCGTTTCGAGACGCGTGTCTTTTGACGAGCGGCCGATCATAACGGTAAACCAGCCGGGCTCGACACCGAAGTTGCCGTCGCGGTCGTATAGACCGAGGTCACGCGGCGACAGAGTCATCGTCAGTCGGCGACTCTCGCCGGGTGCGAGACTGATGCGCTCAAAGCCGCGCAACACGCGCTCATAGGTCGTCAGACTCGAAATTTCGTCCTTTAGATAGAGCTGAGCCACTTCGTCGCCGGCCACTTTGCCGGTGTTAGTGACCGTAAAGCTCACGTTGATAGAATCGCCGACCGTCGCACGAGGCTTGTCCACTGCGATATCAGAGTATTCAAACGTGGTGTAGCTCAGTCCGTGGCCGAAAGGATAAAGCGCACCGGCAACTCTAACGAAGCCGGGCGAGTCCGAGCCGGGTTTGAACGGGAATGCAAACGGTATCTGACCAACCGATTTCGGGAAGGTCACGGCGAGGTGACCGCCGGGATTATACTTGCCTAAAAGCACATCGGCTATAGCCTCGCCCATAAACTCGCCGGGGAACCAACAGTGAAGACTACCCGGCACAAAACGGTCGGCCCAGTTGATTGTCGATGCGCGTCCGTCGACAAGCACAAGCACTACGGGTGTACCCGTGGCATATACGGCCTCAAGCAACTGCTGCTGACGGCCGGGCAGATTGAGGTCTGTGCGAGAATACTCCTCACGGACTGTCTTCTCGTTGCCGCCGAGCACCATTATGGCCACGTCAGCGTTGCGGGCTGTTTCTACAGCCTCAGCAATCATAGCCTGCTCCGTGCTGTCTAACGGCACATTATACAGCTCCGACTCAGGGAAATATTTGTCTATTATGTCGCAGCCCTTGGCATAAGTCACCTCTGCGTCAGGCAGCGCGCGGCGCAGACCTTCGGCAACGGTGATAATCGGCGGATTGGCAGGGCCGTAGCGACAGATAAGCTGCTCCCGCTCCTCGGCATTGGGTCCGATTACTGCGACACGCCTTAGACTGTCGGCGCAAAGAGGCAGTATTCCGTCATTCTTGAGCAAGACAATCGACTCAAGTGCCGCACGACGCGAAACCGCCTTGTGTTCGTCGGAGTGTACTATCTTATCGACCGTTTTGACGTCGCCCTTGTAAGGATTGTCAAAAAGTCCCATATCGAATTTAGCACGGAGCACGTCACGCACTCGGTTGTCGATAGTCTGCTCGCTGACCATGCCGCGGGCGATAGCCTCACGGAGTGGGTTGATGAAATTCTCGGGAAGTGAGAAGTTGGTGCGGACGTTCAGACCGGCATTGACACAACGCGCCGCAGACTCCACAGCGTCTGCCGTAGTATGATGTTTGCTATGCTGAAACTCAACGGCCTCGCTGTCAGAAACGACATAGCCCGTGAAGCCCCACTGATTGCGCAGTATCTCGGTGAGGAAGTGGTAGCTGCCCGTGACAGGCTCGCCGTCATAGTCATTGTAAGAGCTCATGACTCCCTTGGCGCCGGCCTCGGTAAAAGCCTTGCGGAACGGCTCGATATAGAGCGTGCGCATCTCGCGGGGAGCGACGTGTGGGTCTGTGCGGGTGCCTCCGTCACGTCCGCCGACGGGGATACTGTAGACTGCAAAGTGCTTGGGCGTGGAGTACACCCCGCGGCTCTGCAGGCCCTCAATCATCTGCTTGCCGAGCTCGCCGACGAGATAGGGATCTTCGCCGTAGCTCTCCACTACCCTGCCCCAACGGGGGTCCTGAGCAATGTCGAGTATCGGCGAGTATATGTTCGTGTAACCGAGCGCATTGGCTTCCTCGGCAGTCACACGCGCTATCTCGGCTATAAGCTGACGGTCCCACGTCGCGCCCTGCCCGCATTGAGCCGGGAACATGGTGGCGCGGTCGTGACAGAGGCCGCGGATGCCTTCGTTGGTGTAGTCGACGGGTATACCGAGGCGTGTCTGCTCGACAAACCAGCGCTGTATGGCATGGCGGTTGTCAATTGAAGCGGTATAAGGATAGCTGATTGACGACCCGAATTTGCCAAGACCGTTGGCCTGCTCGTCGATATTGCCGATGCCGTCGCGCCATATCTCGTCGCACCACCCGTCTGTGGGAAGCGAATCTTTGAGCACGCGGCCCGAGCCGTAAAGCGTGGCCATCTGACAGGTTTTCTCGTCCATCGTCATCTGCGAGAGCAGGTCGTCGACGCGGCGGTCAATGGGCTGCGAGGGGTCCTCGTAGACGTCCATACGTCCGTTTTTATTGAAGTCTATCCATCCTTTATGGTAGATGTCTGATGATTTGCGGGCGTCAGCGCCGATGGCAAGCAAAGCCATGGCAAGCACGAGATACTTTGATTTCATAGGATATTTAAGGAGACGGCTTTAGTGATGAAGTTATTGCACAAAGTTAGCTAATAACCCCGACTAATGCAAGCCGTCGACACTCAATATTGCAGATAAACGAAGGGCACAAGTTCGGCGCTGCGTGACTGGATGATGAAAAAAAGCACCGCCGCAAGCAAAAATGCCTGCATAACAAGCGGCATAGCCACATAAACACGTGTCACGCCACCGGTCCATGACCTGGGCGTCATGTGCATCACAAAACCGGCTGCTATTGCAGCAACAATCAGGCTGTAACTGCCGACAAACTGCATGAAAATCTCGGGATGAAACGCCGTGAAAATCTGCGTATAAATCTCGCCTACAGTCTCCAATGACCGTGCTCGGAAGAATACAAAGCCTATGACCACAAGCACAAATGTCACCGACATGTTGGCCAAGCGCACAGGCCATGTCCCCCTGACGTTCTCCGGCAGCCGAGGCAAATGCGTGCGACAGAACTTGTGCACGGCGAGCAACATGCCGTGGTAGGCGCCCCAGAGCACATAGAGCCACGACGCCCCGTGCCACAGGCCGCCAATGAGCATAGTGAGGAAATTGTTGAGATAAGTTCGGGCCGCGCCTTTGCGGTTGCCGCCGAGCGGAATATAGATATAGTCGCGAAGCCACGTTGACAGTGAGATATGCCAGCGCCGCCAGAACTCCGAGGGATTCTGAGCCTTGAACGGAGCGCGGAAGTTGTCGGCGAACTCATAGCCCAACAGCAGCGCGATGCCGATGGCCATGTCTGAGTAGCCCGAAAAATCGCAGTAGAGTTGCAAAGTAAAGCCGACTGCGCCGGTCAGGCACTCAACGCCTGAATAAAGCGTCGGATTGTCAAATATACGGTCGACGAAATTGCCGCTGATATAGTCAGCTATGATGACTTTTTTTACCAAACCGGCCATAACGAGCATCAGTCCCCGTCCGGTCATCTCGCGTGTGGCCGACGGCCGGGCGTAAATCTGCGGCAACATATCCTTAGCTCTGACGACCGGGCCGGCCAGCAGCGGCGGGAAGAATGTCAGGAAGAAACAATAGTCTATGAAATTACACGCCGGCTCCAACTCGCCGCGGTAGATGTCGACAATGTAGCTTATCGAACGGAATGTGAAAAACGAGATACCTGCCGGCAAGATTATGTCTAAAGCGTCGAAACGGGCGATGCCGAAGTTTGAAATCGTTTCAAGCAACAGATTGAAGTACTTGAAATAGACAAGCATACCCACGTTGACGACAACGTTGAGCGCAACCAGCGCGCGTCGCCAAAAGCCTGATTTGGCGGCGAAAAGAAGTCGCCCGATGACGTAGTCGCTGACACAGACACCGAGCAGAATGAAGCAGTAGCCCGCGCTCGACTTATAGTAGAAATACAGCGAAAACGCTATGACAAAGATCATGCGCAGCCGTGTGCGGTTGCGCAGAACGTGGTATATGACCAGAAAGCCTGCGAAAAGCACGAGGAACAATCCCGTGTTAAACAGCAGCGGCTGATGCGCGTCATATGCGAGCATCGACAGCAGGCGGTCAAAGTCAAAGGTCGAAAGATAATTTGTAATCCGCTCAATCATTGTTGTCGCCCACCTCTCCGACAAGGCCGACAAGAGCGTCAAAAAGCAACGAGCCGGCAAGTTCATAGCCCGCACGTGTCATGTGTATGCGGTCTGTGTTCAGAAGTTTATCCGCAAGCATCTTGGCCGATGCACCGGCGCCACCGGCCACCTCATACCAGTCATAGACGGCCACACCGTTACGACGTCCGTAGTCGACAATTATGTCGCGCAACTCCGCGACGCGTTTGTTGACGGCATAACTGCGGCGGCCGCGTCGGCGACGATATGAACGCTGGCACTCCGACGGGGTCGTCAGCAGAATAAACGCATCGGGATTGGCTCGCCGGAGATTATTGACAAGCCTGTCAATTGATGAGCGGAACTCATAGTCGGTCGTGCGGCCGAACGCCTCGTTTGTGCCGAGGCTGATTATTATAATGTCGGGAGATAGCGACGCAATCTCACTGCCGTAACTCTCAAAACGGTTGTAATTGTCAAAAGTGGCACCGTTAATGCCGATGGCATGATAGTAGACCCCTACGAGGTCAGACGACAGCATCGCGCCGTGCACGCAGGTCTCGCCGAAAGTCGAGACCTTGATTTCGACAGCCGAACAGGGCATCGGCAGATAGATTTCGACGTATTCAGCCGAAGCATCAGTCGCAAAAACAAGGGGGACATGCCCGTCTGTCATATCGGTCACATTGTCCACCGACAGCAGCGAGCCGCTGTAATAGAGCCTGACACGTTCGAATGGCTCGCCACAGCATATGGTAAAGGTAGCCGACGAGTCAAGGAGTTTTAACGACACTCCGCTCAATCCCATAGGCTGTGTCCAAGGATCGGCAAGCAGACGCTCGGCGTTAAATTGTGATGATGAGTTAAATGTATAGTCGACAGGCTGATTAGTTCCGGCTATCTTGAGAGGCGCAATCAGTCCACGTCCGGCGCTGCCGTAACGCTCCTGAACAAGACGTCGTGTCTGCCCCGAGCCCATGTCAGCCTGTATATGCGAATCTCCGATATGCACTATGCTGACTGTGCGGTCTGACACAGCGCGTATGGCATTTTTCAGTCCGATGGTGTCTTCGCCGTTAAGCACGATGCAATTGGCGGCGAGATTGAGATATGGATAGTCTGAATATCGGTCATAGGAGGACGTGACGTCGATATCGGGATTCTCGCGCGTATAGCTGTCACCGTCATCCTCGCCGCGCATAACACACGGCAGGCATAACGCCGCTAAAACGCACACAAATATTTTATTCACCATAGAGTGCATATATCAAAGACTTATAGAACGAGTCGGCAAGTTTTTTGCCGCCCTTATGATTAAGGTGGATATAGTCGGAGTTGACGAGTCCGTTACGCTGCCACTCGGCGATGGAGTTCTCGCCTCCCATAGCGTCTCGTATATCCCAGAAAAGTATTTTGCTGCGGCGCGCACAGTCACGCTGAGCACGGGTCATCGCACCGACAGCCGACATCGAGACAACGTCACTTCCCTTTTTATGGCCGCGGTCACCGACTCCGGCAAGTAAAATATCCGCATCGGGATAACACTCGCGCAGACGCGCTATGACACGGTCCATCACACGGCCGTAAGACGTATAATCGGTCTGCTCGTCAGAAAGAGCGTTCATGCCGTACTCGACAATTATCATATCATAGTCGACAAACTGCGCCATCGCCGACGCAAGTTCCACCGAAAGATTGCGCGCCCCCACACCCGAGTTGCCTCTTAACGACATACAGTCGACCGACACCCCGGTCGCGTCGTCAAGCCATACACCGAGGCACTTTACCCCGGGAGTAATATTATTTACGGCAAATGTCGAGGTTTCTCCGACAAGCTCGGCCAAGGAGACAGTCTCAGAGGGAGCAAGCTCAATTTCTTGGATGCCACCGTCATTTTTTAATGTCACTTTGCCACCGTCAGGAGCTATATACATAAGCCGCGAACGCGACCATGCCTGTGCACACTCTATGCGTTTAGTTCCTTTGTAAGTCGATATTGCGCCTTCCTCAGCAACAAAATATTCACCGGCGAGAGACTTGAGCGGATCTGACTGACTGTGGCGCATATCATGGCGTTTCCAGCCTTTGCTCGATTGCGTGACCGACCGACGGAAACCGGGGAAATCGCTGTGCATCGCCACATAACCCGTTCCGCGACCGCCAAATCGCTGCTGCATAAGGCTCCTCATATCCTGAGTGAAGATATCACCCTCTATATATGAGTCGCCGATGACGGCTATTCTGACGGTGCGGCTGCCGCTCTGCGCGAATGCCGCGCGAAGCCGCGCCGGACCCTGTCCGAGAGCCGTATAATCCTCGATAACAGTCATATCGCCTACTCTCGGAGCCTGCTCGGCCGGCATAGTCTGAGGCTCTGTCTCGACAGAAGGCTGCACATTGCTGTCATCTAAGGTCCTTACCGGTAATTCTTCGGCTGACGTAACTTCTTGGTCAGGCTGATTTTCGTCAAGTATGGCCTGCAACTCGGGATCTATCTCGACATTAGCATGTGACGAGGCAGCGGGCCTGTCAGTCGGCTCGAAAACATCTTCAAACAGATTGAAATCCTTAAAGCGGCCGCCGCTCCACTCGCCCACAGGCAGACATGAAACAATGACAAGCACGGTCAGAGCTATGAGCAGTGTAGCTGCAGGATTGTCGTCTGACATAAAACTTCTCATGGTCTTTCAGTCTTACCTCCGATAAGTCCTTGCAACAAAGCGGCCTTGTGACAGGTTTCATCCCACTCGTCAGCTGCGTCAGAGTCTGCCATGATGCCACCGCCGACATACATACACCAGTGCCCGGCGTTATCAAAGTTGACACAGCGCAGATTGACATAGGCAGCAAGAGACCCGTCGTTCTCGACACATACATATCCTCCGTAGCAGCGGCGCGGATGACGCTCATACTCGATAATGTCCTCGAGAGCCGCCGCGCGAGGCCAGCCACAGAGAGCCGGCGTCGGATTAAGCGCGTTCAGTATCACCATCGGTGACACACCCTCGCAGCGCCCGGTTATACGTGTCAGCAAGTGCTGTATATTTCCGGTCGTGAGCGTCTCCGTCTTAGCGACATTAGGCTGCAGACCCAAATCATAAAGCGTATCGACGATATAGTCACGCACCACACCCTGCTCGGCGAGATTCTTGCCCGACCATGGTTTACCGTCATCAATGACCGGACGTGTTCCCGCTAAGGCCATCGTCACAAATGTGTCAGCAACCTTGTTACAATCCAACAGAATCTCGGGGGATGCTCCGAGCCATGCGCCGTGCTGCGGCGTATAATACAGATAGCGGAACGCCTCGGGATGAAGATTGAAATAATCAACAGCAATCGTCACCCAGTCGGCGTCGCTATTCTCTCCGCATATTACGCGCGAGAAAACCGTTTTGCCGCCGCGCTCGTTGAGCCGTCCTATAAGGCTGTCACACAAATCGATGTAATCGTCGTGCTCCGTCGGCACCGTCCACGGACACGGCGAGTCGACGCCCGACGTCGAAGGCGTTTTATCCAAGACATCGGATGCCGTCGCGCGCCCGACTATGCGATATGTATCTGACGGCGCGCCAAACCACGGACTGACTATAAAACACGGCTCATCGTCTGTCTCGGCTTTATCCCCGATGTCGGCGATGAATACGGGACGCTCACTTCCCGGCATGCAGTATAATGCAAATGTCAGACGCGACTCAAGACAGTGTCTGACTGCCGCCGATGTAACGTTATCGACCTCTATCATTATAAATACATCAAATGAAATCAGACCGGACGCCCGTAGAGCTCGAATGTATCGGCACCGGTTATCTCAACATCGACCATGTCTCCGACAGAGAGCTTGCGGCTTTTCTCGACAAGAACTTCCGGATCAACCTCAGGAGAGTCAAACTCGGTGCGCCCGACATAATAATCATCAGTCTCCGAATCGATTATAACACGCTGACAGCTGCCGATTTTAGAGCGGCTGATTTCATCGGCTATCTCGCGCTGCAAGTCCATCAGACGGTCGAGACGAGCCTGTTTGACCTCCTCGGGTATCTCATCCTTGAAATGCTTGGCACCGTAGGTGTCTTCCTCCTCACAATATGCAAAAGCACCCATGCGCTCAAAACGCTGCTCGGCGACAAAATCCAAAAGCTCGTCGAACTCCTCGTCGCCCTCACCGGGAAAACCGACCATGAGAGTCGTGCGTATATGTATGCCCGGCACCTCACGGCGCAAGCGCTCAAGGAAGGCGCGGGTCTCGGCGCCGGTGATATGGCGGCGCATATTTGCGAGCACCTTATCTGATACATGCTGCAAAGCTACATCAAGATATTTGCATACATTATCGCGGCGGCGCATCACCTCGGTGATATCCCACGGAAAATCTGCAGGATATGCATAATGGAGACGGATACGCCCGACACCTTCGACATCGGCCATAGCGTCAATGAGTCGCGCAAGTTCGTGCCGGCCGTAAATATCTGTGCCATAGCTTGACAGATCCTGAGCAATGACGTTGAACTCTTTGACTCCGCGGGCTACAAGACTGCGTGTCTCCTCGACAATCTCCTCAATCGGGCGCGACTTGAATCGGCCTGTGATTAACGGTATGGCGCAGAAGGAACAAAATCTGTTACAACCCTCGGCTATCTTTATATAAGCATAATGTGGCGGAGTAGTCAGATTACGCTCCCACGGTTTTGACTGCGGCATCTTTGCTGTAAGGTCTGCGACTATGCCGTCCCAGTCAAATTTGCCGTACCAGCGGTCGACTTCAGGTATCTCGGCACGCAGTTCGTCACGATAGCGCTCTGACAGACAACCCATCACATATAAAGCCGTGATTGCGCCGTCACTCTTGGCCTTGGCTGCGCGAAGTATCATTTCGACAGACTCCTCCTTAGCATCGCCGATAAAACCGCAGGTATTGATGACAACAGCCCCTCCGCTGAAACCGTCGGCATTATGGACTGCATCAAACCCCGCATCGTCAAACATGCGCAGGACACGCTCGGAGTCAACAAGATTCTTCGAGCATCCCATTGTGACTATGTCAACTTTCTGACGCGACATACTGGCTTATCTGTTATTTAATCTTACGGTTACCGAACAATGAGTCTACAAACTCACGTTTGTTAAAGACCTGAAGATCCGTGATGCCTTCTCCGAGTCCTATATACTTGACCGGTATCTTGAACTGGTCGCTGATGCCGATGACGACCCCGCCGCGTGCCGTACCGTCGAGCTTGGTGATAGCAAGGTCTGTGACCTGCGTGGCGGCCGAGAACTGACGAGCCTGTTCGAAAGCGTTCTGTCCTGTCGATCCGTCAAGCACGAGGAGCACCTCGTCCGGAGCGCCGGGCACAACTTTTTCCATCACCCGCTTAATTTTGGTCAGCTCGTCCATCAGGCCCTTCTTGTTGTGCAGACGGCCGGCGGTGTCGATAATCACCACATCAATGTCATTGGCCACAGCTGACGACAATGTGTCAAACGCCACGGCGGCCGCATCAGAGCCAAGCTGCTGCTTGACAACCGGCACACCGGCGCGTCTGCCCCACTCGTCAAGCTGCTCGACAGCGGCAGCGCGGAACGTATCAGCCGCGCCAAGCATCACTTTCTTGCCGGCAGCCTTATACTGATAAGCGAGTTTTCCGATTGTTGTGGTCTTGCCGACACCGTTGACACCCACCACCATAATAACATATGGTTTACGACCTGCAGGAGTGTCAAAATCCTTAAGATCTGTGTCATTGTTATTTTCAGCGAGCAGCGAAGTAATTTCCTCACAGAGCATATCGTTAAGCTCGTCGATGCCGACATATTTGTCTCGGGCGGCACGTGACTGGATGCGGTCAATTATTTTCAGCGTAGTCTCGGCGCCGACATCAGATGTTATAAAAATCTCCTCAAGTTCATCGAGAAAATCATCATCAATAGATTTACGTCCTATAAACGCACGTTTCAGCTTGCTGAAAACGCCTTCTTTGGTTTTCTCGAGGCCCTTGTCAAGAGTTTCTTTCTTGTCTTTTGAAAAGAAATTAAAAAATCCCATTATTATATTATAAATTTGGACGACAAAGATACGAATAAGTCGAGAGTAAAGCCAAATTTATTTGAGCTTTACCGAGCGAAAGTATCTAAGACGGAGTCAAAGATACGAATAAGTCGAGAGTAATTAAAATTAAAAACACAATAATTTATAGAGGCTATAATAGCTATCTTCGCTACAAAAGTCTTGGCGATAATCGCTATCTAAGCTGCGCAGCTATCACAAATCAGCCCCTCGGCAACTCTTGTTTACCTTATTTACGCAAATTTAAAAGAAAAATCATGCCTGCACGCAAAAAACAGCCAATATCGCAGATTGCGGCTCAATTTGTAATAAAAATATTTTGGCGGTTTCAAACAACTTTGTAAATTTGCCAAAGTGAAACGCCGCATCAGTGTGTCCGGAGCGACACTGACGCCGCGTCAAACGCATAAATAATCGCAGAAATATGCTGCAGTAACTTAAGTCAAATACCATTTAATCCATGAACAACTTCGCCCCGGAAACTTAAACAATCATACCTTACTATCAATCAACATTTATCAAATAAATCAATTACACAACTTTAATTAAAATTATTTTCAAACAAATGGAAGCTCAAAAGCCAAACGTTCAGCCCGCAGCTAAAGCCGCAGCAAAGGACAACAAAAAGAAAGTTCCCGGTATCAAGAATGCATCATGGGTTATTGTAGTATGCGCATGCGTCTGCGTCCTCCTGTTCATTTTCTGGTTCGGTAACGACATGCACTTCGACGAAGACGGTCACCCGCAGAATCTCTGGGGCACTGTTTACAAAGGCGGTTTCATCGTGCCTGTACTTCAGACCCTCTTCCTTACTGTAATCGTTCTTGCTATCGAGCGCGGCATCGCCCTCAACGCAGCCAAAGGCAAAAAGAACATCGCACAGTTTGTAGCCGGCGTTAAAGCCAACCTCGTTAAAAACGACATCCAGAGCGCTCTCAAACTCTGCAAAGAGCAGGGTGGCTCAGTAGCAGCAGTCGTTGAGGCAGCTCTCGTTAGCTACGAAGAAATGGACAAAAACACAGTTCTGACCAAAGAGCAGAAAGTCGCTACTCTCCAGAAAGTAGTCGAAGAGGCTACCGCACTCGAGATGCCCGCCCTGCAGCAGAACCTCCCCATCATCGCTACCATGACAACCCTCGGTACTCTCGTCGGTCTTCTCGGTACTGTAATGGGTATGATCAAATCATTCCAGGCACTTTCTCAGTCAGGTGCTCCTGACTCGACAGAGCTCTCGACCGGTATCTCTGAGGCCCTTATCAACACCGCCTTCGGTATCGCAACAGGTGCTTTCGCTGTAATTTTCTACAACTACTACACAAACAAAATCGACAACCTCACTTACGCTATCGACGAAATCGGTTTCTCGATCGTGCAGACATTTACAGCTACTCACTAATCCCCTATTTTCCAAGTTAGCAACTTTAAATCAATAACAACAAGGTAAATATGGGAAAAGTAAAAATTAAAAGAAAGAGTACGCTCATCGACATGACCGCGATGAGTGACGTGACCGTTCTTTTGCTTACTTTCTTCATGTTGACTTCAACCTTCTTGCAGAAGGAACCGACAATCGTCTACACTCCCTCGTCTGTTTCAGAAGAGAAAGTGCCGATGAACAACCTTGTGACCGTCCTCGTCTCATCTGCCGACAAATCCGGCAAATACGAAGACCCGTCGCTGCTCGAAGGAAAACTCTTCATCTCGTTTACAGGTGATGTAGACTCGACACTCTCAAGCGAAAAAATCCGCCTGATGATGCTCGACGAGGCCCTCAACATCTATAACGACCAGCATAAGAACCATCCCGTCCGTCTCACTCAGGAACAGAAAAACGTCTTCGGCCAGACAAACATGTTCGGCGTAGCCTTCAAAGACCTCCCCGACATGCTCTCAATGAGCCCGACCGAGCGTGACAAATTCCAAGGTGATATGGCCAACCCCAAAGTCGGTATTCCTATCGACGGTAACAAAAACCCGGAGCGTTACAACGACTTCCAAGTTTGGTTACAGGCCATCTATAACGTCGCTCAGCGCATCAACCGCGAGCAAGGCGAAGACCTGTCGCCCGAAGAAAAAGCAAATCTCCAAAACCTTTACACCGCTCTTATGCGCAAAGGTCAGGGTATTGCTATCAAGGCCGACAAGGACACCCCCTTCACAACTGTCCAGCTCGTGTTTGACAACCTCCAGACGATGAAACTCAACAAGTTCAGTCTTATGACTGCTCTTAAATCTGAAGACGAACCCACTAAATAAGTAAATCAGATATGGCACAAATAGAACAATCCGACAAGGGCGGCAAAAAGAAAAAAGGCGCTCAAAAGAAGATACCTATCCATGTCGACTTTACTCCTATGGTGGACATGAACATGCTTCTGATTACCTTCTTCATGCTCTGTACGACCATGATTAAGTCTCAGACTCTCCAGATTATCCTCCCGACCAACGACGAGGTGAAAAAGGAGAATCAAAACCAAGCAAAGGCGTCTGAGGCAATCACCATGATTCTCGACACAGAGTATAACGGCGACAAGCCCGCAGTAGATGCAGAGACAGGCAAGACCATCCACAACATCTACTACTACGAAGGTATGGCCGACACAACTTTTGCCAAATCAAACTACCTCGTAAAAGAGCAGTTTATCGGCAACCAGAACCGTCAGCCTCAGGGCATCCGCAAAATCCTTCGCGGCAAAAACATTGCCGTTATGGAGGAATACGAGAAGCTCAAGACCCAGTGGAAAAACAAGGAAATCACCAAGGAAGACTTCGACAAAGCTGCTAAAAAGAATGCCGCAGACTCTAACAAGGTGCGTCCCGTTGTTGTGATCAAACCCGGTCCCAACACCACTTACGAAGGTCTCATCAATGCTATTGACGAAATGAACATCAACCAGATTTCACGTTACAGCATCGAGCTCCCCACTCATACCGATACCCTCCTGCTCAAACACTACGAGCAGACTCATGGCGAAACAATTATCCGTCCCACAGTCAGAGGAAAGAAATAATTAACCCTTTAACCGTTAAACAAAAATGGCAAAAGACGTAGATCTTTCATCAAAAGAGTGGCGCGATATAGTTTTCGAAGGCAAAAACAAAGAGTACGGCGCATACACACTCCGTGCTGCTTCAGCCTCACGCCACAATAAATCGGTCATCATCGTTCTCTCTATACTCATCCCCCTGCTTATCGTCCTCGCACTTTTCTATAAAGGTGTATTCGGCAAAGCTGACGAGGAAGAACTCGCCATCTCGACCGAACAGGAGATTACAAACGTAGCTCTTGAAGAAGAGGAGGAAATCATCGAGGAAGAGGAAGAAGAGTTTGTAATGCCTGAAATGGAACAGGAAGTTATCGCACCCGAAGAAGTTGCAAACGAGCAGCAGGTGACTAACATCCTCGTTACAGAAGACGAAAACTTCGAGGACGACAAAAAGGTTAAGAACACCGACGAAGTCATGGAGAACGCCTCTATGATCGGTCAGGTTGACTTCACCGAAGGTGTCGAAGACCAAAACAAGACCCACATCGTTGATCAGGTCGTCGCTGAGGTCAAACCCGTCGAAGAAGAGAAAATTTACAACATCGCTACCGTCGAGCAGCAGCCCGAGTTCCCCGGCGGTCAGGCCGCCATGTATAAATGGCTCTCTGACCACATCAACTATCCGCCGGCAGCTGCCGAAGAAGGCGTACAAGGTAAAGTTATCGTCGAATTCGTCGTCTCCAAATCAGGTAAAGTTGAAAACGTGCGCGTGCTCCGCGGCCGTCATCAGGCTCTTGACAAAGAGGCCCTCCGTGTCGTAAAAGCAATGCCTAACTGGAACCCCGGCCGTAACAACGGTCAGCCCGTTAAGGTTACTTACACGCTCCCCGTTTCCTTCAAACTGCAGCAGTAATTCGCTTTTGAATTCCATATCCCTACCCCGAGAGGCTGCGCCACAGGCGCAGCCTCTTTTGTTAAATCACCCTGTAAACCGCGAGCGGATTACAGGGCGATTTAACATTTAACTTATAAGAAATATAGGCCCTATTGGCCCTATAAGCAAGAGCTTATAATTATTATTGCAGTGTAAAAGTAACCGGAAGGTTGTAAACGACATTGACGAGTTTACCGTTCATCTTTCCGGGAATCCATTTCGGCATAGCCTTGACGACACGAACGGCCTCGCGGTCGAGAGCCGGATGTTTGCCGCGGATAACCTTGACTTTGCTGATTGAGCCGTCCTTACCAACCACGAAGCTGACCACGACCTTGCCTTGCGCACCATCCTCGGCAGCCTGAGCCGGATACATCACATGCGTTGCGAGATATTTTAACATAGCCTGCTCACCTCCCGGGAATTGAGGGGGCATCTCAACCTCTGTGTACATGAGAGTGTCTGCGGCAGGTGCAACGGCCGAAACCGACGAAGCGCTTTCAGCTGACCATGCGGAGAAACCGACAGTCGAAAGGCCGGCCGAAAGCAGAAGTGTAACGAGTAATTTCATAAATCTGATGGATTAAGTTTTAATACTGTGTGCTAAGATAATATAAAAAACAAGGCACTGCAAATCGTCAGGGACTTTTACGCAAAAAAGACGTTAATCCTCGTCGGCGAGGGCACCGCTTATATTGCCTGATTCGAAAATAATGTCTAACTTCGCGTTAAGAACATGAAGAAGGCCTGGAAGATATTTCGTGCTACGGTAGTTGTTGTCTTAGCGCTGCTTGTCACAGTGCCCGTAGGTCTTTACATAATATTGTCAACCCCTTGGGCACAAAATAAAGTACGAGATGTCGCCGTCTCAGAGCTAAAAGCCTTGTTAGCCACAGATGTCGAAATAGGTCGTGTCGACATACATCCTTTCAACCGCGTGTCGATATATGATATCCAAGCCGATGACGACAACGGCCGTCAGGCGTTGCAAATCAGCGAGATTAGCGTTGCTTTCGAATTCTTTCATCTGCTCAGGACCGGACACCTTATGGTCGATTTCGCACTCGTCGACGGTCCCGACATGCAGCTTTACCGTCAGACTCCCGAAAGCCCTCTGAACATTGCGAATATTATCGCACGCCTCAAATCAGATGACAAGAACAAGCCCAAGTCGCGCTATGACATACAAATCAATACCGTCATCGTGCGTCAGGGACGATTCAGTTACGACCTGCTTTCCGCTCCGATTAAAGACGAAGGCTTTGACCGAAATCATATACACATAGGTGACCTGCGGCTGAACGCCTATATTCCCCGAATCTCAAACGAAGAATATACCGTCAACGTCGAGCATCTGTCATTTAATGAAAAAAGCGGCATAGAAATCACTAACATTCTAGCCGATGCCGATATCAAAGCCGACGGCGCCACATTGCGCAGCCTGTCTGTCGAAATGCCCGGCACTCTGCTCGAGTTTTTGCCTGCGTCACTGAAATTTGACGGCATAGATCAGCTCACCAAGGCCGTTCTCGACCAAGGGCTTGACATCGCCCTAAGTGACGAAAGCCACATAACGCCTGCCGATCTCAGCGCCTTTTGTCCACAGCTCTCAGTTTTAGACCGTCAATATGCACTCGGTCTCTCCGCACACATCTCGGGGTCATCTGTGAGAGTAGACTCGCTGACCGTCGGCGACCCTGACCGCAGTCTGCGCCTCGCCGTCAGAGCTTCGGCCGACAGTATCCGCTCGGGGGTCAACGCCGATTTCAATCTCGAACGTCTGTCACTGAACATGTCAGGGGCCGAAGCATCACTGATTGCCTCAAAGTTTCTGCCTCCGCAGCGTCCTTCGTCGCCGATATCACGACTTTTATCTGCCCGGGCGATTTCGCTCAGTGCCGACGCCAAAGGCCGTGTATGTGACGCCGATTTCTCGGTCGACCTCGCTGCCGATAACAACCGTGTCAGCATCGACGGCAACTATTACAGCCCTGACAGTCTTAAAAACGTCAGACTCGACCTCATCTCCGCCCTCAGATTAAACAATCTCGCCGAGATTCTCGGACCCGAGGCGCCGTCGGCAGCCGACGCCGTCGTCAGCATCGAGTCACGCATACGCGGCAAACAGATTACGGGTAACGCACATGTCGACTCCGCCTCAGTGACTTATAATGGCTACCGTTACACGGGCATCACAGCCGATGCCAACCTCGTGCCGCGCCATCTTGACGCCACGCTTAACATCACTGACCCGGCACTCTTGGCCGCAATCAATGCCGTAGCCGAGTTTCAAGGCCGCGACAAACATGTCACCGCTGACGTCTCAATAGCCGACGCTTCTCCGTCAGCGCTGCGCTTAATTAACGGATTTGATGAGTATCTGCTTTCATTGCAAGCCAATGCCGACTTCACATTCAGATCAATCGACGACGTCACAGGCAAGCTCAACATCAGCAATCTCGTCTTTGACTCACCCGGAGACCACAGCCACGACAGCGCCCACAAATCATTGAAATTAGACAACCTGACTGTCATGACAGATCCCGCAGGTCAGATACCCGGGATTGAAATTCAATCAGACATCATCAACGGACGCATCGACGGACATTACCGTCTGTCGACCATCACGCCTGCGGCAAAAGTCATCGTCCGACAATTTTTCCCCGCTCTCTTCACCGAGACCGACAACCGACGTCTCGACCGCATAACAGCCGACGGTAACAATTTCACTCTTGACCTTCAGATAGACCGGGCAGACAAACTCTGTGCGTTCCTCGGTCTGCCCGTTTCGGCTATTCACGCCATAGACATCGATGGCATAATGTCGTCTGATAAAGGACTGATGACACTGTCTGTCGACGCCCCCTATCTGCGTCAGGGAGATAAAATTATCGAGCAGACAAATCTCACGGTCAAGCTCGACTCTGCCGAGCCCGAGGCTACAGTCTACGCCACGACCATGATGCCGACCAAAAAGGGGCCTATGACCCTGATGGCTCGGCTTAACGGCGCAAACGACCGGCTTGACAGCCACATAGACTGGACCATCGAACGACGCATACCGCTCAACGGCTCCTTTGACTTCTCGGCCTTATTTGAGCGTAACGACATCGATAAACTCGTCACAAGCATAGACTTCAAGCCCGGCACAATCAACTTCGGCGACGAAGCGTGGGCCATCAAACCGTCACATATCGTCATTGACCCGGCTGCTGTCGCTGTCGACGGATTCGCACTCAACACGTCAGACGCATCCATCCGAATCGACGGAGTTATCTCAGCCAATGACTCGGATTTCGTCACAGTCGATTTAGACAACATAACGCTCTTGGACATATTCGAAACACTTGAGATTGACAAGGCTCTCATAGGAGGCAAGGCGACCGGCACATTCATCGGTCGCAACCTTATGACAAAGATGCCGGTGCTCGAGTGTGACCGGCTCCACGTAGACTCCATAAGCTACAACCGCTGCGTGCTCGGTCGCTATGCCGACATCGCCGCCAACTGGGACAACGAGAAGAAATCATTCTATTTAGACGCAGACATAACCGGTCTTGACGGACGCCACTCACGTATTGCCGGCGACATATTCCCTGCCGACGAATCACTCGACATAAGTTTCGACGCCGACCGTGTGCCTGTCGGGTTTATGAAACCATTCATGGAAGCATTCGCCTCCGACGTCGAGGGCTACGCCTCTGGACATGCCCGTCTGTTCGGCACATTCAAATATATCGACATGGAGGGCGACCTCTATGCCGACAGCCTGCGACTTAAAATCGACTTCACCAACACATGGTACACCGCCTCCGACAGCATCCGTCTTCGCCCGGGTATTATTGACATCGACAATGTCACGATACGCGACGTCAAAGGGCACACGGCGATGCTCAACGGTTTTGTTCGACACAAGTTTTTCAAGGAACCATCGTTTGATTTCCACGTCACTGACGCGCATGATTTCCTATGCTACGACGTCAAGGCACACCAGAGTCCTGACTGGTATGGCCACATCTACGGCAATGGCACGGCTACAATCAGCGGACAACCGGGTGTCGTCAACATCGGCGTCAACATGACGACGGCCTCCAACTCGGCGTTTACATTCGTTCTCTCCGACCGTCTTGACGCCGACGAATATTCATTCATAACATTTCGCGACAGCCGGGCCGAGGCGTTGCGAGACTCACTCAATCGCATATCTGATGTCCCCGAAGCCGTCAGAGAGTTGCAGCGGCGTATATCGGAAGGCACTGACGACAATCCGTCGGCCTACAACATGGACCTGCAGATCGGCATCACACCTGACGCACGCATGACGCTTGTCATGGACCCCGTCGGCGGCGACGAAATCAGGGCATACGGCCAAGGCAACCTGCGTCTCACCTACGGATCTCAGAACAATGACCTGCGCATGTACGGCACATATACTCTCGACCGCGGCACATATAATTTTACCCTACAGGATATCATCATAAAAGATTTTTCAATCAAAGAGGGCAGCAGCATAGCTTTCCACGGCGACCCCTACTCCGCCCAGCTTGACATACAAGCCATTTATGCCGTTAACGCCAACCTCAGCGACCTCGACGAGTCATTCCTGCAGGACAAAGACCTCAACCGCACGAACGTGCCTGTCCACGCTCTGCTCAAAGTAAGCGGCGACATGCGGCAGCCCGATATCAACTTCGACCTCGAGTTCCCCACCCTGACCTCAGACATCTACCGCAAGGTACGCAGCATTGTCAGCACCGAAGAGATGATGAATCGCCAGATAATCTATCTGCTCGCGCTCAACCGTTTCTACACACCTGACTATATGGCGTCGACGACCAAGGGCAACGAACTGTTCTCAGTCGCCTCGTCGACCATTTCGAGCCAGTTAAGCTCTATGCTCGGCAAGCTTAGCGACAACTGGAGCATAGCTCCTAACCTGCGTTCAGACCGCGGCGACTTCTCTGACGTGGAGGTCGATGTGGCGCTCTCGAGCCGGCTGCTCAATAACCGTCTACTGTTTAACGGCAACTTCGGCTATCGAGACAAATCGTTAAACACCAACCAGTTTATCGGCGACTTTGACGTAGAGTATCTGCTTAACCGCCGCGGCGCATGGCGACTGAAAGCCTATAACCGCTACAACGACCAGAATTACTACGTGCGCACGGCTCAGACCACACAGGGCATAGGCATCGTGTTCAAAAAAGACTTCGACGACTTCCTGTCATTCCTGCGCAAAAAACGCAAGAAGACGACCGAGGAGAAATAAAAACAGCTAAGATGCCTGATAATGGTCATCTTAGCTGTTTTAGCTATATTAGCTACTTTAGCTATAATAATTTACAGCTCCGCGCACTCTTTGAGCCAGAGAGCCGATGAGGCGTCTGACGGCATACGCCAGTCTCCGCGAGGCGAAAGGCACACAGAGCCGACTTTAGGTCCGTCGGGCAGACACGAGCGCTTGAACTGCTGATTGAAGAACCGACGGAAGAATGTAGTCAGCCAATGCTTGAGAGTCTCGCGGTCATAATCGTCGCCAAATGCCTGCAGGGCCAGATAGAAGATACGAGAGGGCGAGAAACCGTAGCGCAATGTATAATAGAGGAAGAAGTCATGCAACTCGTATGGGCCGACAAGGTCCTCGGTTTTCTGCTTGATATTGCCTTTCTCGTCGGCCGGAGTCAGCTCGGGGCTGATGGGGGTGTCGACGATGTCCAAGAGCGTGCGACGGCAGGCTTCGCTATCGACGGTCGTGGCAAAATAGCGCGTAAGGTGGCGCACAAGTGTCTTAGGCACGCCGGCGTTGACGCCATACATCGACATGTGGTCGCCGTTGTAGGTCGCCCAACCGAGCGCAAGCTCCGAGAGGTCGCCCGTGCCGAGCACCATACCCGACTCCTTGTTGGCAATGTCCATAAGTAACTGTGTACGCTCGCGCGCCTGTGAGTTTTCATAAGTCACATCATGCACGTCAGGGTCCTGACCGATGTCGGCAAAATGCTGTCTGACAGCCGGGACGATTGAAATCTCGCGCGAAGTAACGCCGAGCTGCTCCATCAGAGCGAGAGCGTTGGTGTGAGTGCGCCCTGTTGTGCCGAATCCCGGCATAGTCACGCCGATAATGCCCTTGCGGTCGAGGCCGAGCCGGTCAAAGGCCCTAACGGCTACAAGGAGTGCCAAAGTCGAGTCAAGACCGCCCGAGATGCCGATGACGAGGCAGCGTGTATGCGTAAATTGCAGGCGACGGCACAGTCCGGCAACCTGTATGCTGATAATCTCCTCGCAGCGCTCGTCAAGGCGCGTACTCTCTGAGGGCACAAACGGCAGACGCTTGACATCTCTAAGAAGTGTCCGCCCAAAATCACGGCTGTCAGCACTGCCGCAACCGGCTTTTACTACAAGGAAATCTGCGGCTCTCACGCCACTACGCACGGCGCAGTCACGGAACGAGCCGATGTGCAGGCGGTCACGACGCAGGGCGTCGATATCGATGTCGGCCACACTGTGGGTCGGCGTCTGCTGCCAGCGACGGTTACGGGCGAGGATAGAGCCGTTCTCGGCCACAATAGCCTTGCCGTCAAAGACGAGGTCGGTCGACGACTCGCCGTAGCCGGCCGATGCATAGACGTAGCCGCAGATGCAACGGGCCGATTGCTGTGCGATGAGACGTGTCAGATAATCATACTTACCGATAAGATCATCGCTCGCCGACAGATTGACCACGACCTCCGCGCCGGCCATCGCAAGACGGCAGCTCGGAGGCACCGGTGTCCAGAGGTCCTCACAGATTTCAATACCGACTTTAACACCTTCAACATCAACAAGAATGTCGGTGCCGAACGGCACGGTCCGGCCGTCACGTCGGCGCCATACTCCGTTTGAAGCGGGAGCCGACGCCCACCAGCGCTTTTCGTAAAACTCGTTGTAGTTCGGTATATATGTCTTGGGTACGACTGCTATGATTTCGCCTCGCGAAAGTACGGCCGCACAATTATAAAGCACGCCGTCGACACGCAAGGGAGCGCCGACTATGACGGTCGACTTAATCCCGGCCGTATGAGCGGCCAGAGCGTCGAGTGCGACCTCAACCGCGTCAAGCAACGCCGAGTTGTGAAAGAGGTCGGCGCAAGTATAGGCGCTGAGCGACATCTCAGGCATGACAACAAGTGACGGTCCGTCAGATTCGAGCGCGTGAAGTGACTCGATTGTGGCGTTGAGATTGAAAGCCGGGTCAGCAGTCTGAACCGCCGGCACAGCAGCGGCCACACGGAAAAAGCCGAAATTCATAGTCAGTCTTAGTTTATTTATTTCTAGTCAAACAGACCGTTGTAACGGTGAAGCAGGTTGAGGAAGCGCAGGTCGTCACGCAGCGGAGCGCAGTTGATGCGGGCATCTGTATTATACATCCAGTCAAAAAGGTTCCCGTAACCGGCTTTGAGCGAAGCCTCGGCACACTGCAGCGCACGGTCGTTGTCACCGGCCTGAGCGTAGAAACATGCTCCGTAGTAGTTAATCATGCCGTCGTAGTCAGGCACTGTGGTGAGGATATTGTTAATCCAGCCCTCGGCTGCAGTGGTCTTATCAGTGAAAAGAAGAGCGAAACCCTTGAGCGAACGGATATTGTCGAGATAGAACTGGTCCATCGAGGCAACCTGATCATAGAACTGAGCGGCAGCCTCGGGCTGTTTCATATACTCGCCGAGGAGCCATGCGCGCACCATATAATAATAAGGATTCTCAGCATTGGTCATGATGGCCTCGCCGAAAAGGTTGTTGGCCTCCTTGTAGTTCTCTTTCTTCATGTAAGCAAGCCCCATTTCCAGAAGGCCGTCAGCATAGTTGCGGTCACATGAAAGCGCGCGGGCACCGGCCTCGACAGCCTCGTCATAGCGACCGAGTGCGCGGAGTATTTTTGACTTGAGTGCAAAATAAGGCGCATCGTTCTTTACCATGCCGAGGGCATAGTCGATGTCTTTGAGCGCATCCTCGAAACGTCCGAGATAAAACTCACACTCAGCCACCGACGCGTGCAGCCCGTGATAATTATAAAGCTTGTTGTCGATGATGTGGTTGAAATCCTCGATAGCTGACAGATAATGGCAATGTGCCTGTGCGATGACAGCGCGAAGATACCAGAACATACCGACATCGGGCACCTGACGGATGGCGTTGGTCAGACCGGTCATCGTGGCCGTGTAGTTGGTATTGCCATACTCGACAAGCGCCTCGATAGCCTTGTTGTTCTTGCTGTCAGAGCTGACAGCGAGAATGAGGTCGTCGACCGCGCCGTTGTGGTCGCCCATCTGCTTGCGCACGGATGCACGTCGAACATATGTGTCGGCATTATTGGGGTCGAGAGCCACAGCCTGAGCGAGATAGTCGTTGGCAAGTCCGAGGTTGTTCTCTTTGATGGCGATACGGGCTAATCCGAGAGGCGACTCCGAGCTGCGCGAATTCATGCGCTGCAGTTTCTGATAGTCAGCCTTGGCCTCGGCAAACTGCTCGAGCTCATACTCAGTGTTGGCACGCTGGTAAACTGCGGCATAAGATGTCGGATCAAGATTAACGGCCTCGTTAAAATCAGCGAGAGCCTGTGCATGGCGTCCTGTAATGCTGTAGATGGCGCCACGGAGCATGAACTCCTGAAAACGTAAATCCTTATCAGACTGCGGAGTCAGTTTTATAGCCTGCTCAATGTCTTTGAGCGAACGGATATACTCGTTGTGATGGTAATACTCGTTTGCACGACGGAAAAGAGTCATGTAGTCATTGGGATTCTCTCGGAGCATGTTTTCATAAACGCCAAGCACAGCCTTGGTCACGGGATTGTCAATGCCGTGCTGTGCGACAGCACCGAATGAGACAGGAAGAACAGAAATTGCAATTAACAGGAAACGCAGTATTTTCATTTCTTTGTTACGTTGTAAACGGTTGTTATGTGATGTTTGATTGTATACGGTTTTATGAGCTTCAGAACTTATTGACACACATTCGCAGCTCGGTCAGGCGCTCCAACATGGGCTCGAGCAGGTCAAGACGGAGCATGTTGGCACCGTCGCTCTTGGCTACGGCAGGATTCATGTGGGTCTCGATGAAGAGGCCGTCAGCCCCGACGGCTATGCCGGCACGAGCGATAGTCTCGATAAGTTCGGGACGACCTCCGGTGACGCCCGATCCCTGATTTGGCTGCTGGAGCGAGTGTGTGCAGTCAAGTATCACCGGCACTCCGTCGCTCTGCATCACGGGGATGCCGCGGTAGTCGACGATGAGGTCGCCGTAGCCGAATGTCGTGCCGCGCTCGGTGACCGCAACCTGATTGTTGCCGCTGTCGCGCACCTTCTCGACGGCGAAGTGCATGGCCTCAGGCGAGAGAAACTGACCCTTCTTTATATTGACAAACTTGCCCGTACGGGCAGCTGCAACCAAGAGTTCGGTCTGGCGGCACAGAAAAGCCGGTATCTGAAGGATGTCGACATATTCGGCGGCAATCTCGGCCTCACGTGCATCGTGGATATCGGTCACGACAGGCACATCGAACTCACGGCGAACACGAGCAAGTATCTCAAGAGCCTTTATATCGCCTATGCCGGTAAAAGAATCGACACGCGAACGGTTAGCCTTGCGGTAGCTGCCCTTAAACGCGTAAGGGATACCGAGACGACGACAAACGGGCACAATCTTGGATGCTATTTCGAGCGCCATTTCCTCACCTTCGATGACACATGGTCCGGCAAAAAGGAAAAAGTTGCCGACAGGCGACGATTTAAGATATTCTGATGTAGTCATTATATACTTATAGTTTTAACTGATTGACAATATGACAGGTGTCGCAGGCTACGATAGCAGCTGTCTCTGTGCGCAAACGGTTATCGCCGAAAGTCACAGGCACAAAACCGGCGGCAAGCGCACTGTCAACCTCGTCAGGAGCAAAATCGCCCTCCGGTCCGATAAGTATGGTCGTATCGCTGCCCGGTTGATAGGCTCGGGCAAAGAGCCGACGCTCGACAGCGTCGTCACAGTAACCCATAAAACGTCCCTGACTGCTGACAGATGCGAGAAAGTCCTTTAAAGTCATCATCGACGAAACCTCGGGAAGCACAGCCTTGAGCGACTGTTTCATAGCCGATACTGCAATCTTCTCAAGACGTTCGGTCTTGATTTCCTTGCGCTCTGACCGGCGGCAACGGAGCGGCACGATACGGTCTACGCCTATTTCGACAAGCTTTTCGACCATCCATTCCATACGGTCGAGATGCTTGGTCGGGGCGACGGCTATAGTGATTGAGCCGGGCCAGACCTTAGGCAGCTCGACACGCGAGACTATCTCGAGCTCCGTGCGGCGTGGATGAGCCGTCACAATGCGGCATGTATATAAACCGCCCCGACCGTCGACAACCTCGACTGTATCGCCGGACTGCATACGTAACACGCGCGCGCAGTGCTGCGAGTCACTTTCGGGCAAAACACCCGTCGTCTCTATGTCTCCGGCATAAAATCTTATCATGGTTGTCTGTGTATCGTGAGATTAATTATATGGCATCAGCCTCTGCCGCCTTAATATCGCGAGAGGTCTCTTTAGTCTTTTTTTCTTTAAATATTATCATAAAGAGGACTGCCACTACGAGCGCATAGCCGGCAAATATCAGCCACGAATGACTCCAGCCTTCAATCTGCGCCTCACCGGCCGGCTGAGAGTAGACATAATGATTGATGACCTGCTGTGCGGCGAGTGTACCGATTGTCGCACCGATACCGTTGGTCATCAGCATAAAGAGGCCCTGTGCCGACGAACGTATCGACGAGTCTGTCTTGGTGTCGACATAGAGCGAGCCGCTGACGTTGAAAAAGTCGAAAGCGATACCATAGACAATCATCGAGAGGATAAACAGCCACACACCGCTGCCGGGATTGCCGACACCGAAGAATCCGAAACGGAAAACCCACGCAAACATGGCCATGAGCATAACGACCTTAATGCCGTAGCGTTTGAGGAAGAACGGGATGAGGAGGATACAAAGCGTCTCGCTAATCTGCGAGATTGAAATAAGTGCATTGGCATTTTCAACGCCCCAAAGGCCCTTGTATGTGTCAATCTGGCCGAAGCTCTGAATGAAAGGATTAGCAAAGCCGTTGGTAATCTGCAGCGAGACTCCGAGCAGCATGCTGAAGATAAAGAATACGGCCATGTGACGGTCTTTGAACAATGTGAAAGCCTTGAGGCCGAGCGCATCGGCAACAGACTGCTTGCCTGCGCCCTTTGAAACGGGACATTCGGGCATCGTCAGAGCATACAGAGCGAGGACAAAACTGAGTATGCCTGATGTAAAGAGCTGCTGATATGTATTCTGATAGCCGGTAAAGTTGACAAAAAGCATGGCTATGATAAAGCCGATTGTGCCGAATGTACGGATAGGCGGGAAATGCTTGACCGTGTCGAGACCGGCGCGTCCGAGCACCGAGTATGCCACTGAGTTTGTGAGACCGATTGTCGGCATGAAAAATGCGACAGATACAGTGTAAAGCGTGAAGAGCGGGCCGAACGATACATCAGCGCCGCTGTCCATCGCATACCAACCCGCGCCAAGCATGAATGCACCGGCAATCACCTGACACAACGAAAGCATTTTCTGAGCCGGAATCCAACGGTCTGCGACTATGCCGACAAGCGCGGGCATAAAAATCGACACTATACCCTGAACGGAATAAAACCAGCCGATGTTTTCCTGCAATCCTACATTAAAAAGGAACGAGCCGAGTGAGGTCAGATAAGCGCCCCAGATGGCAAACTCAAGAAATGTCATGAGCGCGAGGCGCGTTTTGATAGCTTTCATAAATTTATGGTTGTGTTAGAGTTAATTATTTTCATCGTCCGGCAGGTCGTCAGATTTGCCGCCACGGGCAGTTTTTTTACGGTTTAATATCTCGCTGACACGGGCCGCCTCCTCGTAATTCTCGTCATCGATTAACTGTGCAAGAGTGCGTTCAAGCTCTTCTATAGCGTAGTTCTCAAGTTTTGGCTCGGCGAAATAATCTGCGCCGGGAGTCTCGGCCGGCTCACCGCCGTCGTTGTCGGTCTTATCGTCTGAGAGTTCCTCGTCGCCGATGACAAAACCGGTCTCATTCACTATGGCCCGCGTGGTGAAAATAGGCGTATGCGTGCGCATCGCTATGGCTATAGCGTCGGATGTGCGCGCGTCTAGCACTATGCTACGCTCGCCGTCGCTGAAAGTAAGTTCGGAATAAAAAATGCCGTCTTCAAAACGATAGATGAAGACCTCAAGCAGCTTGACACCAAAAGCATGTGCGAAACTGACAAAGAGGTCATGGGTCAATGGTCTCGGCGGTATAATGCCCTCCATGCGGACGGCTATCGACTGAGCCTCGGCACCACCGATGACAATCGGTATCTTGCGGGGTCCTCGTTCCTCGGCCAGAAGCAAAGCATATGCGCCGGTCTGCAACTGGCTGTATGACAAGCCCAAAACTCTGAGTTTAACTCTATCATCCATACGTTTGAACTACTTAGTGTCTGAAACTGAATGATCTGTGACAACACTGCGGCCGGTTATGATACCTGACCCATAACATATCTTGGCATCAGAGTCATATATGACAGCAAACTGTCCGGGAGCAATGCCCTGCACCTTGCGCTCGGAGGAGATTACATAATCTCCGTCGGGCTGACGGGTAATCGTGCCACGCAAAAACTCGGGCATGTGCCGGTTTTTGAATGTCACCTGACGTCCGACACAATCCTCGCCCCACGGGTCTGCGGTGATGAAGTGCATCTCGGCGAGATGAAGGCTGCGGCCATACTGCCGCTCCGTGTCATAGCCGTTTGAGACATATATGACGTTGTCGTGAATGTTTTTCTTTACCACATACCACGGTCCGCCGCTGAGCCCGAGGCCCTTACGCTGGCCGATGGTGTGAAACCAATATCCTCGGTGCTCGCCGATCTTGCGCCCGGTCTCTATCTCGACAATAGGTCCGCGACGCTCGCCGAGATGACGGCGTATGAAGTCGTTATAATTGATTTTCCCGAGAAAACAGATACCCTGCGAGTCTTTGCGCAATGCGTTAGGCATCTTGACGCGAAGAGCTATCTCACGCACCTGCGACTTTGGCAAATCTCCGATCGGAAACATGAGATGGCTGAGTTGGTCATAGCTGATGCGTGCAAGGAAATCGGTCTGGTCCTTGACCGGGTCGACAGCCGTGCCTAACCACACACGACCGTCGCGGACGAGAGTCGTTGCATAATGGCCTGTGGCGGTCTTGTCAAACTCATGACCCCACCGCTGCTCAAAGTAACCGAACTTTATCATCTTGTTGCACATGATATCGGGATTGGGAGTGAGACCCTCGCGGACTGTGCGCAGGGCATACTCCATGACATTCTCCCAATACTCCTCATGCAGCGAGACAACATCAAAAGGCAAACCGTAGCGACGCGCTATGAAACGGCACATCTCTATGTCTTCCTCGGCCGAGCAATCTCCCTCATCAGTATCAAGCCCAATACGTATATAGAACAAGTGCAGGTCATGTCCGGCCTCAATCAGCCTCTCGACAGCGACAGCACTGTCCACGCCACCCGATATCAATACGGCAATTCTCATCAGAGCGTCAGTTTTTATTCATCAGCGAGCGGAAAGCCGCAAGAATATTATCTACTTCGAGATTCTTACCGAGCACTTTTTTGTTACGGTCAAGATAATATATCGCGGGGAAATGACGCAAATCAAAAATCTCAGAGGCCATGGGCGAGGCGACATTAATCCAGCCTGACGGCATTGCCGATACAGCAGTGTTGAAAGAG
This sequence comes from uncultured Bacteroidales bacterium, assembly GCA_965143025.1. Taxonomy (GTDB): domain Bacteria; phylum Bacteroidota; class Bacteroidia; order Bacteroidales; family Muribaculaceae; genus CAG-873. The sequence goes on along the minus strand of CBCSTG010000003.1, from coordinate 34,786 downwards.
GCGTCAGGCTCTCCGGCATAAAGGCTCATGACACGGACTATGCCCGCATCGTTAAGCTGATTAAGCACCATGTCTGCCGAAAGACGTGTACGTGCCAACGTGCAGTCAAAATTGTCAGGCGCATAGATAAACAGCAGAGTATAATCAGACGTATCGGCTGCCATAGTGGTTTTGGACCCGTCAGCCTTGGTCAGCTCAATATCAGGCAGTGTCGCACCTACGCGGCTATTGTCAAGTATACGTTTCTGAGCTTCGTAACGGCGGCGCTGCTCGGCCGGAATCTTCTTGTTGACAGCCGTATGACCGAGAAATCTGTAATAAAGCTCGTCAGAACGATACTGAGCGGTATCAGAGTAAAGCCACGCCTCTGCCATCTCGGCGAAAGCTGCGGACTGCTCGGCAGACTTACGGACACTTTCCATCAGACGGTCGATCGACATGTAGACTGTATCGACTGTCGCATAAGGCATGAAACCTATATAATCTCCGAAAGCCTTGTTGAGACGTGCGCGCGACGACATGGCAGATTTAAAGTTGCAGCGTTCCCAGAATTTATCGACAAGAAAGTTGCAGCGGTCATAGAGATTGGCCATGTCCTGAGGCACCTGCGGATACGGAAATAAGGTAGTCTCGTTCTGTGCACGGAGCAGACCCGAGCCCAAAGCGATGAGAGTGGTTATGACTAATATTAGTTTTTTCATTTATTATATGTGAATATTCCCACAAAATTAATGAAAAAACAGCGACATCACCCCATGTCGCTGTTAAAATTGCAAAAAATGACAATTGCTCATATTTAGCGGGTAGCTATAATAGCTATGTTAGCTACGTCAGCTACAATGTTACCCGCAGTGGAAGTAGCGGCGCACGATGCGGAGCATCAGGTCGGGGTCGGTCTTGGCGGCGTCGGCCTCTGCTTGGTCATACGAACGCAGGCGCTTGAGAATGCCGTCAATCATGCCGGGCGAGAAGACTCCGCCGCGCTCGAAGATTTCGCGCTGACGCTCAAGGCAGTCGGCCGAATCGGCGCAGTTGACGGGCAGACTGTCGAGAGTCGCGAGACGGTCTGCATGTTCGGCGCTGTGGATGTTGACATCGACATAAGTGCGGTCGGCAATTTCGAGAGCATTTTCAAGTTCAAACCCGTAGCGGACAGCAACGGCGAGTCCGGCAATGAGCTGATAAATATCAGCCGAGCCGTCGGCCGAGCGTATCTCGACGGTCTGCTTGAGCGTGGCGTCGACATCAACCGTCGGAGAGCCGGGGTTAAGCTCGGCGCACATGTCACGGTCAGCCGTCCAGCCGAGAGGCACACGCACGAGCACTGAGCGGTTGCGGTCACCCCAGCAGACATTGGTCGGGGCCTCCTGATGCGGCACAAGGCGGAAATAGCTCGTCGGATTGGTGTTGCCGAAGGCTGTAAGCGCGGGCGCGAGTTTCATCAGTCCGGCGATGGCGCGGCGGGCTGTCTCGCTGAGACGACGGTCTGAGTCGAGCATCATGTTCTTGCGGCCGTCGACGAGGCGCATGTGTATATGCAGACCCGAGCCGGCCTTGCCTGCCGTAATTTTCGGAGCGAAAGTCACATCAAGTCCCTCGCGCCATGCCATGTTGCGTATGACCCATTTGGCAAGCATCAGCTGGTCAGCGGCGTCACATGCGTCGACAGGCAGAAACTCTATCTCATTCTGCTCATATATAGTCCCGTCAAGGGTGAAATTGCCGACCTCCGAGTGACCGTATTTAATCTGTCCGCCCGTAGCGGCGATTGCACGCATGCAGCGCGTGCGGAAATCGTTAAACTTGGCGAACGGCGCCGACTCGTGATAGCCGCGCTGGTCATCGGCAGGGAACTCGCCGGTGTCAGGAGTAATGACATAATACTCAAGCTCGCCCATCGCCTGAAAAGTCAGGCCGGTAACACGCGTAAACTCGGCACATGCCTTGCGCAGAGTGTACTCGGGCGAACTCTCTAACGGATTGCCGTCTTTGTCAAAGAACGAGCAGAGCATGGTCAGTGTCGGAATCTCGGCAAACGGGTCGACAAAGGCCGTGGAGAATCGCGGCAGCACGTAGAGGTCGGAGCTGCCGGCCGAAATGAACGGAAAGAGCGACGAGCCGTCGACTCTCTCGCCGAGAGTGAGGATAGTCTCGAGATACTCGAGGCTGTTAATTACAAAGTTAAGTGTCTTGAGGCGGCCGTCGGCTGCCGGATACATAAAGTTAATCATCTCGATGCCGTGAGATGTAACAAAAGAGATGATATCGTCGCGCGTAAACTCGCGGGGCGAGCGTCCGAGAGCCTCTACAAGCCGGTTTTTGCTTAATGCTAAATGTTTGTCCATATCTTTTAAGTATGGGGTATAGAATAAGGATAATAATGTTTTTATGGCGGCGTCAAATATACGATAAAATGGCGTCGTGGCGACAAAAAACTCTGTTTTTTATATAAATTTTAGATATATATTGTAACTTTGCTGAAAATTTCATTAACATAGATTTAATCTTTCTGCTTTTAGCCATTCATCGCCAAGATATGAAAATCAAGCTAAAGAAAGGTCTTGACCTCAACATAGCCGGAGTGGTCACCGAGGTGCAGCCGGTCAAATGTGACGTTAAGCTGTTTGCCGTCGACCCCGACGACTTCCCGGGCCTCAAGCCGAAATTATGTGTCAAAGAGGGCGACAGTGTGCTGACAGGCACCCCCCTGATTTTTGACAAAGATTATCCGCAGTTAAAACTTGTCAGCCCTGTGGCCGGCACCGTCAAAGCCGTTGTGCGCGGCGAGCGCCGCAAAATACTGCGTGTCGAAATCGAGGCCGGCGCCGAGCCGACAGCATCTGTCGAGTACGCCGTCGCTCCGACCAAAGACGCAGAGGCCATATACGACTTTTTAGCCGAGGCCGGCCTTATTGCCGAGATGCGCCAACGTCCCTACGACATCGTCCCCCGACCGGGCCGTCCGGTGCGCGATATTTTTGTCACTGCCATTGATTCGGCGCCGCTTGCCGTTAGTCCCGAGGCCGCATTGGCCGGCCGCAAGGACGACCTCACTGCCGGCGCCGCGCTGCTTTCAAAAGCTACCAAGGGAAAAATCTATCTCTCTGTGCGTCCCGGCTCCGCCATACCTCAGATTGCAAAGACCGAGCGTGTCGAGGTCGAAGGTCCCCACCCTGCCGGCAACGCAGGCGTGCAGGCCGCCAACATCGCTCCTGTCAACAAAGGCGAGACCATCTGGACACTCAGTGCCGTGACATTGGCGCGCATCGGCGCACTTGTCAACTCCCGTCGCCGCGACTGCCGCGCGCTTGTCGCAGTCTGTGGCCCCGAGGTTGACCGTCCCTGCGTAGCCGACACATTCGAGGGAGCCGCCATCGCTCCTCTGCTCGCAGGCCGTCTCGCCGAGACAGGCCACAACCGACGCATCATCTCGGGCAACGTCTTCACCGGCACGAAAGAGGCCGAAGACGGCTTCATGCACTTCCCCTACACCCAGCTGACAGTCATCGCCGAGGGTGATGACCGCACCGAGTTTATGGGCTGGGCCTCGATGGCGCCCTCAAAGCAAAGTGTCAGCCCGACCTTCCCCGGCCACTTCCTCAGCCGTGTGTTCAGCCCCGACGCGCGACTCAACGGCGGACGTCGTTCAATCATAATGAGCGGCGAGTACGACCGTATGCTCCCGATGGACATCCTTTCGGAATATCTCATCAAGGCCGCTCTTAACAAAGACATCGACCAAATGGAGAAATTAGGCATATACGAGGTCGCTCCCGAAGACTTCGGCCCGGCTGAATATGCCGACACATCCAAACTCCCCGTGCAACAGATAATCAGAGACGGTCTCGACTATATGCGCGAGGCGGTCGAATAAAATCACTCATCACAACATAAACCGATAAATCAGTGAAATTTCTCAAAAAATATTTAGACAGGATGCGTCCCGACTTTGAGCCGGGAGGCAAGCTGCACGCGTTCAGGTCGGTTTTTGACGGATTCGATACATTCCTGTTCACTCCGTCGTCGACAGCCGGCCGCAAAGGCGCACAGATACATGACTCCATCGACTCTAAACGCACGATGATTATCGTCGTGGCGGCGCTTATGCCCTGCTTCTTCTTCGGCATGTATAACACCGGCTACCAGCATCAGTTGGCATTAGGGCTTCATGACTTCCCGTTCTGGGAGATGATGCTCTACGGATTCCTCGCTGTGCTCCCGCGTGTGATTGTGGCCTATGTCGTCGGCCTCGGCATCGAATTTGCCGTGGCGCAGTGGCGAGGCGAGGAGATACAGGAAGGATTCCTTGTGACAGGCATACTGATACCGATGATTCTGCCCATAGAGACTCCGCTGTGGATGATAGCCGTCGCGACGGCCTTCTCGGTGATTTTCGTCAAGGAGGTATTCGGCGGCACGGGTTACAACGTGCTCAACGTGGCGCTCGTCACGCGTGCATTCCTATTCTTCGCCTATCCCGCCCAGATGTCGGGCGACAAGGTCTTCGTCGCTACGGGCAGCGCGCTTGGCTACGGCGAGTCTGTGGCTGACGGCTTCACCTGCGCCACTCCGCTCGGCCAGATTGCCACACAGGCCGGCAACGGTCAGCTCAGCCTGACAGGCATCGACGGAAGCGCCATCACGACATGGGACGCCTTTGTCGGTCTCATCCCCGGCTCGTTCGGCGAGACATCTGTAATATGTATCGCCATCGGCGCCATAATCCTGCTCGCAAGCCGCATCGCCAGCTGGAAAGTCATGCTGTCGGTCTTTGCCGGAGGCCTTCTGATGGGCTGGATTGCCAACCTATGCGCCACGCCGACCTACCCCGCCTCATATCTCACGCCCGTCGACCAGATTGTATTCGGCGGATTTGCATTTGCGGCTGTCTTCATGGCCACTGACCCCGTGACGGCGGCACGCACCGAGACAGGCAAATATATCTACGGATTTCTCATCGGCGTAATCGCCGTGCTGATACGCACTTACAACAACGGCTATCCCGAGGGCGCCATGCTCGCCGTGCTGCTTATGAACTGTTTCGCACCCCTTATCGACTGGTGTGTCGTGCAGGCCAATATCCGCCGCCGTCAGCGCCGTGCAATCTCTAAAAACGCGTGAGCCATGAACAAGCAAAGCAACACTTACACTATCATCTATATAATCGCACTTGTAGTCATCGTGGGCTCGGCGCTCGCGCTTACGGCCATGGCACTCAAACCCATGCAGCAGGCCAACGCCGACGCCGACAAGATGCGCCAGATTCTATCGGCCGTACACATCACAGCCGACAAAGACAAGATAATATCAGTGTTTGACTCTACGGTCACTGACCAGTTTACGGTCAACAGCCTCGGCGAGCGCACCTCTGACGATGCATTCTCGGTCAACGTGGCCGCCCAGACCAAGCTGCCTGCCGACAGCCGCGAACTGCCGGTCTACGTCTGCCGCATAGCCGACGGCTCCGACAAATATGTACTGCCCGTCTACGGCGCAGGCCTCTGGGGTCCGATTTGGGGCTACGTAGCCTTGGACAGCGACGGCTCGACCGTCTACGGCGCCTACTTCGCTCATCAGGGCGAGACCCCGGGTCTCGGTGCCGAAATCGAGAAACCGGCCTTCAGCGACCAGTTTGACGGCAAACAGATGTTCAAGGGCTCGCAATTCCTGCCGGTGACAGTCGTAAAGGCCGGGCAGAAACCCGCCGGCAACGAGGACTATGTCGACGCCATCTCCGGAGGCACCATCACCAGCAAGGGCGTCGCCGCTATGCTCGACGGCTGTCTCAAACCTTATGAAAATTATCTCAGAACACTCAGAAACGAATAATCATGGCTGAGAAAATCAAAAATAAAGACGTATTCTTCAATCCGTTCTCAAAGAACAACCCGGTCATCGTGCAGGTGCTCGGCATCTGTTCGTGTCTCGCGGTCACCGCAAAATTAGAGCCGGCCATCGTGATGGGCCTCTCGGTCATCATGGTGCTCGCCTTCTCAAATGTCATCATATCGCTGATACGCTCGACCATCCCGACCAATATCCGCATCATCGTGCAGCTCGTGGTCGTGGCCGGACTCGTGGTCATCGTCAGCCAGCTGCTCGAGGCCTACGCCTACGACGTCAGCAAACAGCTTTCGGTTTTCATCGGCCTGATTATCACCAACTGTATCCTCATGGGCCGTCTTGAGGCATTCGCCATGGCAAACCGTCCGTGGCCCTCATTCCTCGACGGTGTCGGCAACGGCATCGGCTACAGCATCATTCTCATAATCGTCGCCTTCTTCCGCGAGCTGCTCGGCTCGGGCACTCTGATGGGCTATCAGGTGGTGCCCGATGCCTTCTACAAGGCCGGATATGTCAACAACGGTCTGATGATACTGCCGCCGATGGCGCTGATTGTCGTGGCGTGCATCATCTGGGTACACCGCGCTCACAACAAGGATTTACAGGAAGATTAAGCACATCTCAGCAACCCGCAAAAATGGAAAATCTAAATATCTTCATCAGGTCGATATTTGTCGACAACATGATATTCGCCTACTTTTTAGGCATGTGCTCGTTTCTTGCCGTCTCAAAGAACGTCAAGACAGCTTTCGGCTTGGGCATCGCTGTGACATTCATGCTCGTCATCACGCTGCCGATCAACTACCTTCTCGAGACCTACGTGCTCAAGGCAGGCGCCCTGAGCTGGTTGGGTGTTGAGTTTGCAGATGTCGACCTGAGCTTTCTGTCACTGATACTTTTCATCGCTGTCATCGCATCGATGACACAGCTCGTCGAGATGGCTGTCGAGAAATACAGCCCGTCGCTCTACGCCTCGTTAGGCATCTTCCTGCCGCTCATCGCTGTCAACTGCGCGATACTCGGCGGCTCGCTGTTCATGCAGCAGCGTGACTTCCCCGGAGTGGGCACAGCCATCTGTGCCGGCGCCGGTTGGGGCATAGGCTGGCTGCTGGCCATCACGGCCGTAGCCGCAATACGCGAGCGCATCGCCTCCTACTCAAACATCCCCGGCCCGCTGCGCGGCATAGGCATCACGTTTATCATCACAGCGCTGATGGGCATCGCGTTCATGAGTTTCTTAGGCATCAAAATCTGACACATCTCTATCATGACCACCATTATGATATCAAACATGCTGTCCCCTACGGCCGCCACACTCTTGGCCGGAACGGGCATATTTCTCGCAATAACACTCGCCTTGGTCATAGTGCTGCTCATCGCCAAGCACTATCTTGTCAACTCGGGTGAAGTCACAATAAGCATCAACAAAGACCGTAAACTGACGGCCAACGCCGGCGCCTCGCTGCTGTCGACACTTGCTGCCGAAAACGTCTTTCTGCCCTCGGCATGCGGCGGCAAAGGCAGCTGCGGCCAGTGCAAGGTACAGGTCACCGAGGGCGGCGGCGAAATACTGCCGACCGAGACCGTACACTTCTCGCGCAAGCAGATCAAAGACGGATGGCGTCTGGCGTGCCAGCTCAAAGTCAAGGACAATCTGTCGATAGATGTTCCCGCATCGGTGCTTGACATCAAGGAGTGGGAGTGCGAAGTCATCTCCAACCGCAATGTCGCCACATTTATCAAGGAGTTTATCGTCGCCCTGCCTAAAGGCGAGCACATGAACTTCAGCCCCGGCTCATACGCCCAGATTAAGATACCGCCCTTCTTTGTCGACTACAACACCGACATCGACCGCGAGCTCATCGGCGAGGAGTATCTGCCGGCATGGGAGAAATTCGGCCTGTTCTCGCTCAGCTGCAAGAACGAGGAGACGACCGTGCGCGCCTACTCCATGGCCAACTATCCCGACGAAGGCGACCGCATCATGCTGACCGTGCGCATCGCCACCCCGCCCTTCAAGCCCAAACCCGCCGTCGGCTTTATGGATGTCAACCCCGGCATCGCCTCAAGCTACATCTTCAGCCTCAAACCCGGCGACAAGGTGCTGATGAGCGGCCCTTACGGCGACTTCCATGTCAACACCGACTCCAAGGCCGAGATGATGTGGATAGGCGGCGGCGCCGGCATGGCTCCCCTGCGCTCGCAGATTATGTATATGACCAAGACGCTCCGTTGCACAGACCGCGTCATGAACTACTTCTACGGCGCACGCGCGCTCAACGAAGTGTTCTATTTAGACGACTTCCTCGCATTGGAGAAGGAGTTCCCCAACTTCAAGTTCCACCTCGCCCTCGACCGTCCCGACCCCGTCGCCGACCAGCTTGGCGTGGCCTATACTCCGGGATTTGTCCATCAGGTCATTTACGATACATATCTCAAAGACCATCCCGACCCCGAGGATATCGAGTACTATATGTGCGGTCCCGGCCCGATGAGCGCCGCTGTCAACAAAATGCTCGACTCGCTCGGCGTAGAGCACTCCTCAATCCACTACGACAACTTCGGCGGATAATCCGCTACTGACATAAAACACAACTCAGCGAAATCCGCGACCGGCATCCCCCGACCGCGGATTTTTTAATCTATCGTATATTTTTATACGTCCATGTCACCTTTTGTTCGGCTGTTGCGTCATACTGACGAGATGTCTCAAAAATGAAATCAAATAACTTAAAACTAAAAAGAATATGGCAGTAGAAATTATCGTCCCAATCGCAGTCGTCGTTGTCCTTCCTGTGCTTGTAGTATGGCTGATATCCCGCACAATCATAAACAGAGACAACAAAAACGCAGAAATTCTTATCAAGGCTCTTGAAAACAATTCGAATATCGACGTAGACAAACTTATGTCGGCATGGAGCAAGAAAGAGAAAACTCCCGCTCAGATACTTAATTTACGTCTGTTGCGCGGCTGCATCTTCACCTTTATCGGCATCGCCGCAGCCGTTACTGCAATTGTCGTAACGTATAATCAGCCGAATGACCATCTATATGAAATGCTTTCGGTAGCAGGTTTACCGTTAGCCATAGGTATAGCTTACCTTCTCGTGTATTTCGTAACACGTAAGAGCGTAAACGCTGACACGAACGGCAACGATTAAGGCCGAAAAATGGACAGACAGCAATTCATACTTAACGTAGAAAGCAGTCAGAAAGCGTTACGCCGCTTTCTGACCGCTCTCTGCTGCGGTGATGCTGCGCTCGCCGATGATTTGGCTCAGGACACATTCGTCAAAGCATATCTTGCGTGTGACGACTTTAAAGGTGACAGCAAATTCACGACTTGGATTTACAGAATTGCCTATAATACATTTGTAAGCCACAAACGCAGTTGCATCCTGCACGCTCAGCTTTCGGAAGCTGAAAGCATAAGCGGTAATGACATGACTGACCGGACGTTTGACTATCAGTCGCTATATCTCGCGCTGAGTAAACTGTCAGAGAAAGAAAGGTCTGCGATACTGCTGCACTATATGCAGGGATATTCTGTAGCCGAAATAGCCGTCATCAATGACTCATCGCCTGACGCGGTAAAACAACAGCTATCGAGAGGAAGGCAACATTTAAAAAGTTTTTTAAGCGTATAATCATGGAAGATAAAATTTCAGAACTTTTTAAGGGCTATAATCCCGACTTATCTCCTGACAGTCTGTTTATGGAGCGGCTCGAACATAATCTTCGCGCCGTGGATATAGTAAAACAGCAGTTAAAAGCCTCTAATCGCAAGAACAGACTGGCAATAATCGCGGCTGCAATAACCGGATTCATAGTAGGCATCGTGTCTGTAATGGCTTATCCATACTTGTCTGAAATCGTCTTGAAAATCATTACAAACGCTACTTTCACAGCCGATTTCCTGACTGATTATACCGATACAATAGTATTTTGCCTAATAGCCGGTATTAGCGGGTTGCTATCATATTTCGCATATGACACGACATTGATTCTAACAAAAAAATATCCACAACTTCATCCTATAACCGATAAATAATCAGATATATCTGCCCGTCAGAGCCTCGGTTTCGCATCGCCGAGGCTCTGATTTGCTATGATTTGCGCCCTAAGCGTTTCCTTTCAGACTCAAACGCGTCAAGGAAATGGATTTCTACCGGCGAAAGTTGATATTGGGTGCGCTCGCGGAATTTATCGTATTCCTCATCTGCTTTCAATTTTGCGACCTCAGCAGATACGCTTCCGGCATGATTCAGCAACTCTTTGCCCGATAATTTAAGGAAGTCATCTAATTTCTCAATCCAGTCTTTCATATACATCGCGACGTGACTCTTAGCCTGTAATTCGGCAAAGTCAAGATACAGATTGACTATGCGGTTAAGCATATCTACCTCTTCCTCCGACAAATAATTCTTGGCTATCTCAGCCTCATGTTTGGTTGGCATGGCTCCGCGCCATGTTGTCAAACCCATGAAATCTTTTTCTGCATTGGCACGGTCATAAATCACCTCAGCGGCAGTATGTCCGTGAGCGGCAAAGTGCATCTTGTTCTGCACAGTTTTAAAGAACTGTTGGGTAATGGATGTGCGAGGGTCATAGTCAATGCTAAGAGCATAAATCTCAAGCACTTTGCGATAGAACACCTTCTCCGAGCTGCGTATGTCGCGGATGCGCGCCAACAGCTCATCAAAATAATTTCCCTGTCCGGCGTTTTTAAGTAAATCATCATTAAGCACAAATCCCTTTATCATATACTCCTTCAACACCTGCGTAGCCCATTGCCTGAATTGGACGCCACGATGTGAGTTAACTCGGTAACCCACACTGATTATCATGTCGAGATTGTAGTATGACACTGTATATGTCTTGCCATCCGAGGCAGTAGTTGCATTTTCTGCAACAACTGAATCACGCTGCAACTCCCCACTATCGAACACATTCTTTATATGCCTCGATATAGTCGATTTATTACGCTGAAACAGCTCGGCCATTTGGTCAGCAGTGAGCCATACGGTCTCATTTGCAAGACGCACCTCTATTTTCGTCTCTCCACCCTGCGTCTGAAATAATATGATCTGTCCTTTGTCCATTTGATGTATTTAATTCATGCTTATTTAACAAAGTTAATCAATTTCTGCGAGAATCTGACTATCAGGCATAAATATATTTTTCAGGAAGTGTTAAAACGCACGGCCTGCAAAATTGTGTGTAGCCGAGCACGCTGTCATATCTATCTTTGCGCAAAACACAAGACACTATGAAAAAGACACGCAAGTCAAAACAGACTATCATTAATGCCCACATCCCCGTTGAGCTTATCCGCCAAATTCTCGCCAATCCTGACAATTTGGGGCTCTGCCACGCACTTGTCTCCGCCATCGTCGAGGCCGAGCGTGTGCGTAAGCCCGAGGGCATTGCCACCGAGTTAGACACAGCCGGGCTGCAGCCCGAAGATACCGTCGAAGTTTATCAGATGATCAGCCGTGCCGAGAAGTGCGCCCGTCGCATGAAGGAGCGTCGTGAGAAACGCCTTGCGCGCCGCGAAAAGCGCATGCAGAAGTTAGACATGTTCCTCTGCGACAATGTGCCCGTCAGCCTGCCCGAACTCTACGCCTCAGGCATTTTCACGCCCGAACAAAAACGCATGATTACGGCCATCCTCAATCCTGACGGACAGACGACGCCCATACTGACTCCCGAACAGCTCCGCGCCATCTTCGACCCTCAGTTAAAAAGTTACGACGAATACCTCTGCGAAACAAACCACGGCTACGCAACCATGCCGCCCGCAAGTTTCTTCCTACGCGACAGATGGTGACATCCGATGAAACAGATGATCAAAGTTTTGTTTGCAAAAACGAGTGACAATTTCTAACTTTGAGGCAAATAGTACAATCTATTGAAACAATCATAAAACAAGCAATGAAAAAGTATTATTTGTCATTAATCGCGGCGGCGACGGCTATCAGCGCCGCGGCCGCCGCCAGCCCGTTGTGGCTGAGAGAAACGGCAATCTCACCCGACGGACGCTCGATTGCATTCACCTACAAAGGCGACATCTATGTCGTACCCGCCGAAGGCGGCACGGCCCGACAGCTGACAACATCGGCAGCTTATGACGCACAACCGGTCTGGAGCCCCGACGGCAGCCGCATCGTCTTTGTCAGCACCCGTGAGGGCGGCAAAGACATCTATATTACCGACGCCCGCGGAGGCAAACCGCGCCGTCTGACCACCCACAGCGCAGCCGAGACTCCCCTTACATTTGCCAACGACTCCACTCTGCTCTACAGCGCCTCGCTGATGCCCGCGCGCGAAGCCATCCAAGGACCGTTTCAGGCTCAGGTCTATGCCATAAATGTCAACAACACCGCGCCGCGTCCGCGCCTTTACGCTACTGTGCCTATGGTCAGTGCGTCTGTCAGCGGCGACGGACGCATGCTTTATGCCGACCGAAAAGGCTACGAGGACATCTACCGCAAGCACGAACGCTCGGCGGGCACATCTGACATATGGCTTATCGACAACGGCGTTTACAAAAAACTGACCGACTTCAACGGCCACGACATCAATCCCGTCTGGGCCTCTGACGGCAAGAGCTATTACTACGTCAGCGAACAGGACGGCACGCTCAATGTCTACAGCGCTGATTTCGACGGTCGGCGCCGTCAGCTCACGCATTTCAAGGAGCACCCCGTGCGCTCGCTGTCGGCATCACGTGACGGTCGTCTCGCTTTCAGCTGGGACGGCGAGGTCTACACCATGTCCCCGGGAGCAGCCGAGCCTGTGAAAGTGGCTGTCGAAATCGTCAGCGACGACTATGACCGCGACGTCGTCAAGAGTGTGCGCACCTCAGGCGCGACAAACATGGCCGTTTCGCCCGATGGCGACGAAGTGGCATTCACTCTCGAGGGAGACATTTATGTGACATCGACAAAGTACAAGACCACACGACGCATCACAGACACTCCGGAGCAGGAGCGATGTGTAAGTTTCTCAAAAGACGGCCGCACATTAGTCTATGACAGCGAGCGCGACGGTCACTGGCAGCTGTTCACGGCCACAATCGCCGACCCCGATGAAAAGAAGTTTGCTTACGCAACAGACATCATCGAAAGTCCCCTCTACAGCTGCGCCACAAGCGCCATGCAGCCTGTTTTCAGCCCCGACGGCAAAAAAGTGGCGTTCTTGGAAAACCGCACCGAGATAAAAGTAATCGATGTCAAAAGCAAAGCTGTCACCACTGCCTTAGACGGCAAATACAACTACTCATATTCTGACGGCGACGTCTCCTTTACATGGAGTCCCGACAGCCGTTGGCTGCTCACATCATATATCGGTGTCGGAGGATGGAACAATTCCGACATCGCGCTCGTCAAAGCAGACGGCTCGGAAGTCACCGACCTGACCGAAAGCGGCTACTCTGACGCAAACCCGCGCTGGGTCCTCGACGGCAAGGCTATAGCCTACGAGACAGACCGTTTCGGCATGCGCAGCCACGGCAGCTGGGGCGCGACAGGCGACATAGTGCTCATGGCTCTCGACGGTGACGCATGGGACAAGTTCAACATGACCGAAGAGGAGGCCGAACTCGCCGATAAGGCCGAGAAAGATGCCAAAAAGGATGAAACCGACGACAAGGACAAAGACAAGAAAAGCAAAAAAGACAAGAAGAAAAAAGATGTAAAAGAAGACGATGATGTCAAGCCTCTGTCATTTGATCTTGACGCGCGACGCCACCGCATGCGCCGCCTGACCTCATCTTCGGCTTCAATAGGAGATTACGTCCTCTCGCCCAAAGGTGACAAACTCTACTATAGCGCCGCTGCAACCGAGGGAGGACGCAATCTGATGGTCAAAGATCTCCGCAAAGGCGAGACCAAAGTTTTGATCAAGGGCGTTTCAGGCGGTTTCGAGACTGACCGCGAGGGCAACAATCTGTTTGTAATCAGCGGTAGCGGCCTTAAAAAAATCGATCTTGCCAAAGGCGATGCCGAGGCTGTCGAATTCGAGGCCCCTTACAACCGCCGTCAGTCTCAGACCCGTCAGTATATCTACGACCACATGTGGCAGCAGGTCAAGGACAAATTCTATGACGCTAACCTTCACGGCGTCGACTGGCAGGCCTATGGCGAGCACTACCGCCGCTTCCTGCCTCATATCAATAACAACGAGGACTTCGCCATCCTGCTGAGTGAGATTCTCGGCGAGCTCAACGCCTCTCACACCGGCGGTCGCCATTACGGGTTCACCGCCCCGATGTCAACAGCCGAGTTAGGTGCATATTTCGACCCCGACTACGAAGGCGACGGTCTGCTTATCAGCGAAATTATAGCCGGCGGTCCCCTCTCGCCCAAGCGTCTCGGGCTTAAGCCGGCGGACCTGATTGTGTCGATTGACGGTCAGAACATCGAGGCCGGCAAAGACTACTTCCCGCTCTTGGAGGGCAAAGCCGGCAAAAAGACACGCATCTCTGTCAGACGCGCCGACGGCAAGGTCGACAATCTCGAAATCAAACCCGCCGGCAGTCTTCGCGACCGTCTTTATGACCGCTGGGTCGAGCGCAACGAGGCCATGGTCGACTCGCTCTCCGACGGCCGCATAGGCTATGTGCATGTAGCCGGCATGGACAGCCCGAGTTTCCGCGCCGTCTACGATCGCCTCTTGGGTAAATACCGCAACCGCGAGGCTGTCATCGTCGACACCCGCTGGAATGGCGGCGGTTGGCTCCACAACGACCTCGCCATCCTGCTCGGCGGCAAAGAGTATGTGCGCTTCACACCGCGCGGACAATATGTCGGCAGCGAGCCGTTCTCGCAGTGGACCAAACCGTCTGTCATGCTCGTCAACGAGAGCAACTACAGCGACGCACACGGCTCGCCCTTTGTCTATCAGACACTTGGCATCGGTGATGTCGTCGGTGCACCCGTGCCGGGCACGATGACCGCCGTGTGGTGGGAGACTCAGATAGACCCCACACTGATATTCGGCATCCCGCAGGTTACATCGCGCGACATGCAGGGCAATGTACTTGAAAATCATCAGCTCACGCCCGATGTCATCATCTATAATCAGCCGGCCGATGTCAGGGCAGGCCGCGACGCCCAGATTGAGGGAGCCGTCAAACACCTGCTCAAAAAAATCGACGCCAAACAATAAGCTCCGTCCATAGGTCTGTATATCAGCGCCTTGGCCATATTCGACCGAGGCGCTGACTTTTTCATTAAAATCTTGACTTTGTCGAAATATTTCTATAATTTTGTCATCGCTATGGCCGCAGAGAAAAACATGCGCAAAAGTCCTCGCGAGATTTTCGGCGAGTACCTCATCCGTCATCGCAAACGTCGTACGGCTGAGCGTTTTGCCATACTCGACTGCGTAATGAAAAGTGCCGACCATTTCACCATCGACGCGCTGAGCGAGCGTTTGGACGCCGACGGATTTCACGTATCACTGACGACTGTCTACAGCACCCTCGACCTGCTGGTCGACTGCAATCTGGTGCGCCGCCATCGTTTCGGATCTGACTCCGCTCGCTATGAACGCACCGTAGGCGGCAACAGTCACCACCACCTTGTGTGCCAGCGATGCGGCAAAGTGAGAGAGGTGCGTGACCAGTCAATCACCGACGCCATAGACGAAGTGCGCTATCAGGGATTCATCCCCTCATACTTTTCGCTCAACATTTACGGTCTCTGCCGCGCGTGTCAGAAACGTGACCGGCGTCAGGCATCAGCGACAGCAGCAACACCGGCAAAGAAAACATCAACCAAAAATAATCAAAGCAAAACTGACAAATGAAAGTCGACGTACTCTTAGGATTACAGTGGGGCGACGAAGGCAAGGGCAAAGTAGTCGATGTCCTTACACCCCGTTATAATGTAGTAGCCCGATTCCAAGGCGGCCCCAACGCCGGCCACACCCTTGAATTCGAAGGCCAGAAATATGTGCTCCGCTCTATTCCCTCCGGCATCTTCCAGAGCGGTCAGATTAACGTCATCGGTAACGGAGTCGTGCTTGACCCTGTTCTCTTCCGCGAAGAAGCCATGGCGCTCGCCGCATCAGGGCACCCGCTTAGCGAACGTCTCAAGATATCCAAGAAGGCACATCTTATCATGCCGACACACCGTCTGCTTGACGCAGCCAACGAAAACGCCAAAGGCGCAGGCAAGATCGGTACAACAGGCAAAGGCATAGGCCCGACTTATACTGACAAAATTTCGCGTAACGGTCTGCGTCTCGGCGACACCCTCGACGCTGACTTTGACAAGCGATATGCTGCGGCCCGTGACCGTCATCTCGGCATGCTTGAGGCGCTCGGAGCCAAAGTCGACATGCAAGCTCTCGCCGAGCTTGAGCGCAAATGGTTTGAAGCCGTTGAGTATATAAAAGCAACTTACGAAATCATTGACAGCGAGCACTATATCAACCGCCTGCTCGCCGAGGGCCAGTCAGTGCTCTGCGAAGGCGCACAAGGCACGATGCTCGACGTCGACTTCGGCTCTTATCCTTTCGTGACATCAAGCAACACAGTCTGCGCCGGCGCATGCACCGGTCTCGGCGTGGCTCCTAACAAAATCGGCGAGGTCTACGGCATCTTCAAGGCCTACTGCACACGTGTAGGCAGCGGTCCCTTCCCCACCGAGCTCTTCGACGAGACAGGCCGCACGATACGCGACCTCGGCCACGAATACGGAGCTGTAACCGGTCGCGAACGCCGCTGCGGATGGATTGACCTTGTAGCCCTGAGATACGCCATTATGGTCAACGGCGTTACCCGCCTCATAATGATGAAGAGCGACGTGCTCGACGGCTTTGACACCATCAAGGCATGCACCGCCTACGAAATCGACGGCAAAGTGACCCGCGACTTCCCCTACACTGTCGACGACAGCCGTATACATCCGGTCTACACCGAGCTCCCCGGCTGGAAGACCGATATGACGGCAATGCGCTCGGAGAGCGAATTCCCCGAGGAGTTTAAAGCCTATATCGACTTCCTCGAGAAAGAACTGGGCACACCCATCACCATAGTCTCCATCGGCCCCGACCGCGAGCAGACTATCATACGTGACAACAAATAAACATCTCAATCCTCTAAAACAAACTATCATGGCTAAAGTAAAACCGTTCAAGGGCCTCAGACCGCCTCGCGAAATGGTCACCGAGGTTGTGTCGCGCCCCTATGACGTGCTCAACAGCGAGGAGGCCCGCGCCGAAGCTGAAGGCAACCCCAAGTCACTCTATCACATCATCAAGCCCGAAATCGATTTTGAACCCGGCACTGACGAGCACGACCCCAAGGTCTACAAGCGCGCCGCTGACAACTTCGCCGCATTTCAGGCCAACGGCTGGTTGGTCGAGGACGACAAGGAGCACTATTATATTTACGCCCAGACCATGGATGGCCGCACACAATACGGCATCGTGGTCGCCGCCAACGTCGACGACTATATGAGCGGCCGCATCAAAAAGCATGAGCTCACCCGCCGCGACAAGGAGGAAGACCGCATGAAACACGTGCGTGTCAACAACGCCAACGTCGAGCCGGTATTCTACGCTTTCCCCGACAATCCCGTCCTTGCCGAGATTATCAAAGAAGTCACCAAAGGGGAGCCGGAGTATGATTTCACTACCGACGACGGTTTCGGCCACCACTTCTGGGTCATAAGCGATGACGCCACGATAGCCAAGATTACAGCCGAGTTTGACCGTATGCCGAGCCTCTACATCGCCGACGGTCATCACCGCACGGCTGCCGCAGCGCTCGTCGGCAACGAGAAGGCCAAGAACAACCCCAATCACCGCGGCGACGAGGAGTACAATTATTTCCTCGCCGTAGCTTTCCCGGCCTCACACCTCAAGATTATCGACTACAACCGCTTGGTCAAAGACCTCAACGGCATGTCGCCCGCAGAGTTCCTCGAGCGCCTTCAGGAGAACTTCGAGGTCGAGGACATGGGTTCTGTAGAATACCGTCCGGCACGTCTGCACAACTTCTCGCTCTATCTCGAGGGCCGCTGGTACTCGCTGACCGCGCGCGAAGGTACATATGACGACAAAGACCCCATCGGAGTGCTCGATGTCACAGTGTCATCAGACCTCATACTGCGCGATCTGCTCGGCATCACCGACCTCCGCTCAGACAAACGAGTCGATTTTGTCGGCGGCATCCGCGGCCTCGGCGAGCTCAAACGCCGCGTCGACTCCGGCGAGATGGCTGCCGCCCTCGCACTCTATCCCGTCACCATGGACCAACTCATGGCCATCGCCGACACGGGCAACATCATGCCCCCGAAAACGACATGGTTTGAGCCCAAACTGCGCTCGGGATTAGTAATCCACAAGCTTGATTAAAGACAATCGAATAAATAATCAGATAAGATTGACGATTATTAGATATTTTTGATAACTTTGTCTGACAAACATCTATCTATACCTGTTTCATAAGACACAAACAAACAAAAGTTCGTTATGGACATTAACAGTATCATGAACACCTTGGAAGCCAAGCATCCGGGTGAAAAAGAGTATCTTCAGGCTGTCAAAGAGGTCCTGATGTCAGTAAAGGACGTCTACAACCAGCATCCTGAATTCGAACGCAACAAAATCGTCGAGCGCATGGTCGAGCCCGACCGCATCGTGACATTCCGCGTCACATGGCTTGACGACAAAGGCGAGGTGCAGAACAATATCGGTTACCGCGTGCAGTTTAACAATGCCATCGGCCCGTACAAAGGCGGCATCCGTTTCCACGCATCGGTCAACCTGTCAATCCTCAAATTCCTCGGTTTCGAGCAGACATTCAAAAACGCTCTTACCACACTGCCCATGGGCGGTGCAAAAGGCGGCAGCGACTTCTCGCCGCGCGGCAAGAGCGACCGCGAAATCATGCGTTTCTGCCAGGCCTTCATGCTCGGTCTTTGGAAAAACCTCGGTCCTGACCGTGACGTACCCGCCGGTGATATCGGCGTAGGCGGCCGTGAAGTCGGTTACATGTACGGCATGTATAAACGTCTGGTCAACGAGCATAACGGCACATTCACCGGCAAAGGTCTGTCATTCGGCGGCAGCCGTATCCGTCCGGAGGCTACCGGTTTCGGCGCACTCTACTTTGTGCAGAGCGTCCTCAAGACCAAAGGCGAAGAGGTAAAAGGCAAGACCATCGCTATCTCAGGCTTCGGCAACGTGGCATGGGGCGCAGCCCTCAAGGCTACAGAGCTCGGCGGCAAAGTCGTGACCCTCTCAGGCCCCGACGGCTATATCTATGACCCCGCCGGTCTCGACGCCGAAAAGATTGACTATATGCTCGAGCTCCGCGCTTCGGGCAACGATATCGTCGCTCCTTATGCCGACAAATTCCCCGGCTCGACATTCTATGCCGGCCGCAAACCTTGGGAGCAGAAAGTCGACATCGCCCTGCCCTGCGCAACTCAGAACGAGCTCAACGGCGACGACGCCCGTCAGCTCGTGGCCAACGGCGTGAAACTCGTGGCTGAAGTCTCTAACATGGGCTGCACACCCGAGGCTATCGACACATTCATCGAGAGCCGCATCACCTATGCTCCCGGCAAGGCTGTCAACGCCGGCGGTGTTGCAACATCAGGCCTCGAAATGAGCCAGAACGCCATGCACCTGCAGTGGAGCGCCGAGGAAGTCGACGAGAAACTCCATGTCATCATGCGCGACATCCACGAGCAGTGTGTCAAATTCGGCACAGAGCCCGACGGTTATGTCAACTACATGAAGGGCGCCAACATCGCCGGCTTCATGAAAGTCGCCGACGCCATGATGGGTCAGGGAGTAATCTAAAAGCCGATTTCCCATACAATTTCATATCCAAAAAGCCGTTGCTCCATATCCGGGCAACGGCTTTTTTATCGTAAATTTGCGACGCATATGAAACTGACGGATAAAAATCATAAAATAAGCTATCTCCTTTTCTGGCTGTTGGTCAGCATCGCTTATTGCGGAGTCTACACGGTAGCCGAATTTGCTGTCACGCCTATCAACGGATTTCGCTCCTTTATGGTCTGCGCCGCGCAATGGGCTGTCGTGTCATTCTTTACGGCAACTCTCCTGCAGCTAATCAGTCTCAGCAGAGTCATTTTCGCCATAACGTTCACGCCTCTCTGTCTGATAAGCACGGTTTCGGTCTACTATTTCGTCACGACAGGCACAGGCATAAGTGCCACGTCAATCGAACTCGCCGCTGTCAATGACGCAACCATGTGGGCTACAGTAGTTACGCCCACACTGATATGGCTGCTGGTGATAACATTAATTACAGGCATAGCAGTCTCGATTGTACGTTGGAAATTTGTCAGGGCACCGGGTAACCGTATCGCCGCTGCGTTATGCCTGATTGATGTGGTTGTAATCCTGATGCCGGCTTACACGACCACGCGGATAAGACGTGCTGTCGGAAGCCGAATGCCCTATGCCATTTATTTCGCGTCAAATGAGTACCTTAATAACCGCAGCATCGTAAACGACAACCGTGACACTTACACACATACTGCCGCATCGGCGGACACAACCTCTGTAGACGTATTCTTCGTCATCGGGGAGGCACTGCGCGCCGACCATCTGTCGCTTAACGGTTATGGACGGCTGACAATGCCTAAACTGAGTCGCGAAAGCAACCTTGTCTCCTTTGACAGCATTTACACTGACTATACTCATACATTCGTCAGTGTGCCGGCCATCATGACTCGTAATAATCCCGACAGGCCTGACGCCCGGTTTGAAGAACAGTCTTTCATAACACTTATGAATAACGCCGGCTACCGCAGCGCGTGGTTTGCCAATCAGGATCTGAGCAGCAGTTATGTCTACTTTGCCCACGAAGCTGACACTATAGCGGCCGTGAATGCAAACCGCTCGCTCAACTCATTTGCTCCGTGGCTTGACAGCGACATGTTGCCTCATATAGATAATTGGCTTGCCGCGGGCGAAAATGGCCAACGGTCATTGGCAATCATACATACTATCGGCTCACACTGGTGGTATGGTGCTCACTACAGTGACGGTGATAACAATTTCAAACCCGATGCAGACAGCCGTGAGGTCTCGGCTCTCAGCCGTGAGCAGCTTATCAATTCGTATGACAACACAATACTCGCCACTGATGAGTTTCTCGGCAATCTCATCGACATGCTGCGTGAACGTACAGCGGTGTTAATCTATTACTCGGACCATGGCGAGTCACTGGGAGAGAACGGCATATATTTCCATGCCGCCGACTGCGAGCCGCTGCATCGTCCTGCCGCACTGATATGGTGGAGTGATTCCTACGAACGGGCTTATCCCGATAAAACGGCGGCGTTGCGTTCAAACCGGCATAGAAACACTACGACAGCCTCGGCCTTTCACACTGTTTTAGACGCAGCAGCAATCACAACAGCGCCTCTCGACACAACGTTAAGTCTTGTCAGGCAGAAATAATAACCACCGGGCGACAGAGTGAAATCAGTCTGCCGAAGTATCTTCATCGTCATTGAAGAGGCGGTCTTCGTCGTCGAGACGGAAATATCCTGCAAGCATGGCGATGAATTTGGAGATGGCTTTGACGGCTTCGACGGTCCCGGGGTTGACTTCGCGGGAGGCGAGGCGCAGCATGAGCATGCCATAAAGAGCGTTAAAGCAGGTCTCGATTTCGCCTTTCTTATCGTCGCCGGCCTTGGCCCGCAGCTCGACAATATACGGCAGTGCGGCATAAAAGGCCTTAGTGTATTCGCCGAATCGCGGGTCTTTGAGCAGGGCCGAGTGGAGTTCGACGAGTCGCTGCAGCATATTGCGGTTGAGTTGCAGATGACCTTTGTCGGTGACTTCCTCGCGGCGCATCATGTCGATAAGCGACTCATACCACTCGGTGAGCTGCTTTTTCTGCGACTCATCGAGCTGAGTCTGAGGGTCGATGATGTTTTTACGGATACGGTCAATATCGAGGCCGTTAGCACGGATAAGGTCCTCGACCTGCCACATATAAAGCAGATATTCGGCTATATTCTCTTTACGTTTTTGTGATGCTATGAACATTTGGATAATCTTTTATAGAAAACATCTGACCGGGTCTTACTGTTCGAAACGAGTATATGACGGAGCATTTACTTCAGCGACATCACATAATCGTAAACCATCTTTGAGATGTGCGCAATCATGGCCTCGGTCTCCGGCAGAGGGACTCTTGAATTATTAACCAAAACCGAAATGGCGTAATGAGTGCTGTCAGGCAAAACGACATAACCCACATCGTTAACACTCGCAACTATACCTTCGCTGTCTGCAAAACCGGTACCGGTCTTGTGAGCGATGCGTGCTTCGGTGTCTTTAAGCCCTGCAGGGAGACGGTCTGCTCCGGTCTGACAAGAATACAGCATCTGCGCGACAGCCTGTTTTAAATCGGGGCGGAAAGAGTCACGATTGAAAAACTCATTCATCAGCATTGCCGCAGCAAAGGGTGTCGTGCGGTTCATTCGTGCCAAATCATGATTTTCATGCATCTGACGCTCGGTAACCGCAAGTTTAAAACCGCTCAGCTGAAAGTTTTCATGCAGAAACGAATCACATTGCTCCACAGATCTCAGACGGTCATAGAGGATATCAGAGGCATTATTATCACTGAGACGCAACGAATAGTCAAGCAGAAGCTCATATGTATAAAAACCGCCGTCAGGGTCACTGTCACGCAGAGGACTATATGTGTCACGGTGCAAATCAAGTGTATCGACAGTCTCACCGTATTCGAGTGTCAAGCCGCTGTCTTCTATTTCATCGATGACAGCAATTGCCTGAAAGAGTTTGACAACCGATTGCATCGGGAAGGGCTTCCGCCCGTCAATCATTATAATCTCGTTGTCCTCAATAACAGCACATACGCCAATCTCGGCATCACACGACGCAATATAATCGTTAAGACGGTCGATAAAATTATCATGTTTCTGAGCGGAACATGCTCCGAGCGCCATGATTAAAAGAGCGGCGCAAGCAGCAAGCGCCGACGTTTTAAAGTAATTCATCAGTTTATACTCAATTATTATACAAATATACGTGATTTACATTTCACGTCCAAAAGAGTATGGCAAACGTCACCCGTTTGCCATTAAATCGTAATCAAGCCCTACTCAAAAATAATTTTTGAAAAAAATAGACGAAATATTTTGTTTTAAATTAGAATTATTCTAATTTTGTAGCAAATCTAAATAAGCAAACAATTATGACGGCAAAACATTACACTGACGCGCAGTTAGGAGCAATGCTCAGAGGCAAAAATCTCAGAGCCTCCGACAGCCGTATAGCGATACTCGGCTATATACTGAGCTCAGAGATGCATCCGACGGCCGATACAATCTACAACGCACTCTCGACCGACCATCCGTCTTTATCACGCGCGACAGTTTACAACTGCGTCAGGGCGCTTGCCGACGCCGGCCTCATAAATGAAGTAGGTATCGACACATACAACCAGCGGTTTGACTCTGCTCTTGACCGCCCGCATGCCCACTTTGCATGCCGAATCTGCGGACGAGTAATCGACATTGCTTACGACATGTCGTCAATCACGATGCCCGCCGGTTTTGAGTCAGAGTGCGTCAATCTGAATTTCAAAGGCATCTGCCCGGAGTGTCAAAGCAAACATATTGATTAACCATAAAATACATTTAAAGACATGAAAGATTTAAAAGGAACAAAAACCGAAAAAAACCTTCAGGACGCATTTGCAGGCGAATCAATGGCCCGCAACAAATACAGCTACTACGCATCCAAAGCCCGTAAAGACGGCTACGAGCAGATTGCCGCTCTCTTTGAGGAGACGGCTCACAACGAGAAAGAGCACGCTAAACTGTGGTTCAAGATGCTGCACGGCGGCGATGTGCCCTCGACCGAGGAAAATCTCAAGGATGCAGCAGCCGGCGAGAACTATGAGTGGACAGACATGTATGACCGTATGGCACGTGAGGCCGACGAGGAAGGATTCACCCAGATTGCAGCACGTTTCCGTGCCGTAGCAGCCATCGAACGCCACCACGAGGAGCGCTATCGCCGCCTGTTGCAGAATATTGAGGAAGGCATTGTCTTCTCTCGTGATGACGAGAGAATATGGATCTGTCGCAACTGCGGACACGTAGTTATCGGCAAAAAAGCTCCCGGTGCATGCCCGGTGTGCCTGCATGCCCAAAGTTTCTTCGAGCTCGAAGCCAAAAACTATTAATACACATTACCCTACTCTATCAGAGGCCGCATCCGGACGGATGCGGCCTTTTTTGGCAACAGCAAAACCCGGTTGAATGTTAAAAGAACAAATATAATTATGTAGTGACATGCCAAAACGACCGTCAGGGAGCGGCGGCATGTATAATTCGCGAATCATGGCGGCCACATCATACTTGCCAAAGGCAAGTCCCTACATTGTTTTTAACAACCGCTTTTTTTACATTGGTTCCTTTTTCCGTCATGACACAGACGAACAATGCGTCTTGACAGTCGTTAAATATATAAGTCGGACAATATTCATCATGTCATGCTATTAGAGACTTTAGACCGCAAATTAGGGCATTACGGATTTTTCGCAATCCTACACATCATAATCATCGCCGTAAGTATCTTCCTGGTGGTGTGCATCTCTATCGATACGTTCAAAGGACTGACTTTCTACGAGCGGCCACGATTTATCAAGGCACAGTTCTGGATATGCATATTGTTTTTAGCCGACTTCTTCATAGAGTTTCTTTTATCACCGCGCAAAGGACATTATTTGGCCACACGATGGATATTCTTTCTTGTATCTGTGCCATGGCTCACCATCATCAACAGTCTGCACTTACATTTCGACCCACAGATCACCTATGCGCTGAGGTTTATCCCATTAGTAAGGGGCGGATATGCACTTGCAATAGTTGTGGGATGGCTAACCACCAATCGAGCCTCGTCGCTCTTCATCTCCTATCTACTGATGCTGCTCTCTACAGTATATTTCTCATCAATGGCATTCTATCTGTTTGAGTATCCTGTCAATAAACTCGTGACAGATTATGGCGACGCCCTTTGGTGGGCGTTCATGGATGTGACAACCGTCGGCTCAAACATCGAGGCGGTCACACCCGTCGGACGTGTTCTGTCAGTGGTGCTTGCTTCCTTAGGCATGATGATGTTTCCGATATTCACGGTCTATATCACCAATAAGGTCGTAAACCTAAGCAAAAATTCTGCGGTCAACTTCCTCACTACCAAGCGAGGACAAACTGACAACTACAATACAGGCGCAGACAGCAAACAAACATAAATAAAACGCGTAAAATTTTTTCACAAATAATCGCCATAAAATTTGCGTAATAAAAAAAATGGTCCTAAATTTGCACTCGCAAACGGGACAAAGCGCCTGAGGAGTCAGGCCGGCCGTTAGAAAATAATTGCCTTGTGGTGTAATGGTAGCACGTCGGATTCTGGTTCCGCCTGTGAGGGTTCGAATCCTTCCAAGGCAACAAAGTTTAAATGCAGCTGATTGAAAATCAATCGGCTGCATTTATTTTATATAACCGATTTTTAGGTAGACTGCACAGACAATCGACTTTATTGTGCACGCCGCCGTGGCGGATGAGGCCAATAGGCCGAATAGGGCGGATAGGAAGATAGGATTGAAACGCATATGGCAGATTGGGGCGCCGGGGCTCCGGAATAACAGGGCTTTGCGACGACGAGCTCGTCGCCGCACGGCGGTGATTCAGAGGCTATGATGTGGAAAGCAGGGGATGCGGCGTTAGTCCGCGGTCTGTTGCATGGCGTGTTTGGGGCATTTGCGGACGCACTTGCCACATTCGATGCAAAGGGTGTAGTCAATGACAGGATATCCTTCGGCATCCTGAGTAATGGCTCCGACCGGACATAGCTTAATCAGAGGACAGATGTGATCGTGAGGACAGATGGCTTTGTTTACTTGTATCATAATAGCAGATATTTTTTACAAATTTAATGCTATATCCGTGTTTGACAAAACAGATTTTATCTATCTTTACATCTAATTTATCGAACAATAATACAACATCATGACTCTTCAGCAAATGGAATATATCGTGGCGGTAGATAAGTATCGTCACTTTGCAAAGGCAGCCGAATCATGCGGCGTCTCACAATCGACTTTGTCTTCGTTGGTTCAGAAACTGGAACTTGAGCTTGATGTCACTATTTTTGACCGTAACAGCCACCCTGTCAGCCCAACGTCGGTCGGCGAGGAAATCATCAGTCGTGCAAAACGTGTACTGTTTGATGCAGCACAGGTCAGGGAGTTGGTCGCCACCCGCAAGGGTGAGGCTGTCGGCAAAATTTCATTAGGTATCAGCGCGACTGTAGCACCTTATCTGCTTCCTAAAATGCTCAAATATCTGTCAACCAACCATCCGGACATAGAGCCACATGTCGCGGAAGGACGTGCAGCAGCCATAATAGCACAACTCGAGCGCGGAGAGACGGATGTGGCACTTCTCGCAACTCCGCTCAACAACAGCGAGCTGCTCGAGATACCGGTCTACCGCGAACGTCTACTGGCCTATGTGTCGCCTGACGAGCCGTTTCACGATAATATAGAAGTGCGGACCGACCGTCTGCCGGTCGATAGCGTATGGGTGCTCCGCGAGGGCTATTGCCCGGGCCGGAGTGTCTTCCCTTTCTGCGATTACAGAGCCGGACGACGCGCAGTCTATGAGGCCGGAAGTGCCGAAACGCTTATAAGGATTGTGGATGAAAACGGCGGATATGCCATAATCCCCGAGCTGCATCTGCCATTGCTTAGCGATACTCAGAAAGCCAATGTGCGCATGTTGACAAATCCCGAGCCATCGCGCGAAATCGCATTTGTGGTACATCGCAATTTTGTGCGCGAACGCTTGCTTAATATTCTTGCCGATGCAATAAAATCGATTATCCCTGCAGCCATGCTTGACAGCAGAATCGGGAAGTTTCCGATTGTGCTCTAATCGATAAAAGCGAACATCACATCTATTTGATAGTTTGTATCAATATCCATGATTGCGTAATTTTGTCAGAGAATCATTACGCAACAAATCACATGGCAACGAAAAGATTTCACAGAGCGTTACAGATAAAAGGTTATCCGCTATATTGGATATTGGCCGTATACCTCGCCGTCGGATATTTCTATCCCGTAATAGGTTTTCTTGCAATCATCTGCATGATAGCCCCGGTGGCATTTGCAGTGCGACGGGGCCGCTGGTGGTGCGGCAACGCATGTCCGCGCGGCAGTATGTATGACCGTGTGTTAGCCAAATATTCGCCACACAGACCGATTCCGGCTTTTGTGCGCAAACGTGGCTGGCGCATCTTCATGGTATGCTTTATCTTCACGATGTTCGGTGTGCAGATGTATCGCGCCCGGGGCGATTGGGACGCTATGGGGCGCGTGTTCTGGACCATTATCCTCGTGACTACCGTCGTCGGTGTGGTACTCTCGTTTATATACGCTCCGCGCACATGGTGTTCGTTCTGTCCGATGGGGACACTCTCATCATGGGTCACGCCACGCAGCGGCAAACTGCCTGCCGGCTATCGCCGCATAACGGTCAGCGAACGCTGCACGACAAAGTGCAAACTATGTTCGGCCGTATGCCCCATGCAGCTCAAACCATACGAGAGCCGCGACGAGGCCGAGGGTCTGCTGCATCCTGACTGTATAAAATGCGGACGCTGTGTCAAAGGCTGCCCTCTCAAGGTGCCCGAACTAAAAGCAGGCAACTTGAAATATATACCTGCGATTTAAATACAATTTAAGATAGCTGTGCGCGATTGCCGCCCAAGCGTCGTTATACATTTGTCGGTGAAAGCCATAGTGACTTTCCCCGTAATTCTAAAAATGTAAGCGATGGCAATCCTATTCTGTTTATTATGCATTATGGCATGGCTCGCGCCGGCTCTCAAAGACGGCGCTGACGTAAAATAAATATATATCGCTATCTAACTAAAAATTTGGCGCGAGATGTGACGTAGATGCCGGGGGCGACAGGGCGGCTTGTATCAACCCGTCGGCCGTCGAGAGTGTAGACCGCAGCATCAGCCGACGGTATATCGACTATGATGTCGCCGATGCCCGAGGCACGGGTCAACAGGTCTACTTCTTCAGACATCAGCACTTCGCCGGTCTGATAATCGAGCACTCCGCAGATATAGCGGCCCTCGGGCGGGACAGATTTATACCACGTCGTGAAGAGCGCATGGTAATCGACATCGGCGGTCTCAGCGGGCCCTACATCGACAAGCAGGGGGTCACCGGCGCCCAAGCGCTCACCGCTGAGATTGTCCAAGAAAACATTGATGCGTCCGTAGTAGCGCGAGCCTGTCGCGTTGGCGAGTTTAAGCCGAATCAAAAACTCAGAGCGTGCATAAACCGGGCCGGCAAAACTATGGTCTGTAACGGTCAGAGCGGCACGTTGGCCGGGCGTGACTGTTACATCACGTCCATTTACGCTCAGAGTGAAATACTGGCTGTAGTCAGACATCATGCCTACTCTGCGCCACACTCCGTCACCGACACGGAAGACAGCCTCGGCGCGATAATCGCCCTCAGGCAGCGATGTCGGAAGCGTAACATCATAACTGTCATAGCTCTGAAAATCAGACAGAGTCAGCGGTGAGGCGGCGGCAAGATACGTGACACAGCCGTCGGCCGCTGTCAGACACAAACCGGGGGTAATGTCATAGGCTTTTGCCGAGCCTACTGTAAATGCGCCTTTGACGGTCACGACGTCACCGAGCTGCAAAGAAGTTGCGGCGGACGTGAGAGATGTGCCACAGCTCAACGGCGGGTAGTCAAGTCCCTCACCCGGACGGTGGATATTGGCAACGATGTTGTGCGAATAGACATATCCTCCCGATGAAGCGGCCGGTGTCAAGGCCGAGAGACGGTAATAGCCGTCAGACGAACCGGCCCACCCCCAGTTGATATGGAAATATCCGTCTTTGTCATAGCCGTCGCATACGAACGTATGGCCTTCATAGTTATCGTAACCAGAGTAAATCAGAGGCCCGTTTTCGGCAAGCTGTTCATAGACCATGTCATCCCAGCCGGTTGTGCCGAAGTTGTCGTACAGATAACGATAAAAGACGCTTGCGCCTTGGTCGTAAGTGAAATACTTGTAGAATGCAGCCGGAATCTCATCGGCAAACGCTCCGCTCGACGCCGGATTGTAGTCCATGTCGACCGACACACCACAGGCATACATCAGAGAAGCTACGGCCGCTTGCGATGCATCTGAAGATTTATCGTCATATACATCGTCCATCGCCGCCCAGTCAAATGCTGTAGCGGCATAATCAAAGCTAAGCATGCGCCCGTTCCATTCATAGGAGTGAGTCCCGGTGCCGCGCTCAGGATAGTTATGCGACTTCATCACCTGCGCCATGGCTGTCGCCACACATCCGGTGCGGCAGCGGTATGAGCCTTTAGTCGGACACAAGTTATTATAAGGTGAGCCTTGCGACCACGATGTCGAGACCATCGGAGCGATGGGCGCGCGGCTGTCAGTGACGTTTGCAGTCTCATAAGGCTCGGCTGCTGATTCAGCCGAACGCAGCCAAGCAATCTGCGCCGCATATCCGTCGAGCCACGCCTTGGTGGCAGACGGCATGCGTCCGGCGCCGTCAAAAGCACGGTCGCCGTAAGCGAGCACGGCTTCAGTGCGGTCATCAGCCGAAAGCACGTAAAACCGACCTGACGAAGCTCCGGTGAAAACATATACCGCAGGGAGGTCTCGAGCCTCGCAAGTCATGGCGAGACGCAGCGGGTCGGTTTGGCGGACGATTTTATTAACTGCTGATGTCTGACCGTCAAATGCACGGGCCAGCGCAGCCTCGGGTGTGAGCACCGCAGCGCCGGCCGTCTGTGCGACGGCAAATATTACGAACGGTGCAATAAATCTTTTATACATGGCAAGAGCGTTTTAATGACAGCTATATGTTTACAAAGCTACAAAATAAATCGAAACGACGATGAAACATCGCCGTTTCGATTAAAAAGTTTGCTACGAAAAATACCTTAGCAGTGTTTATCGTTTCTTAGGCTGGATGTTGAGACGATACTGCACCGAGAACAAAACATAACGCGGGAGAGCGTTGGTGTAAGTGACCGTGCGTCCGGTTGCAGTGACGGCATAGCTGACGTTCGACAATTTGTGGAGGAGATCAAAACCGTCGACCATGAACACCCAGTGCTTGTTGCGCTGCGGAGCGTATGTGAGACGGGCGTTCCACACCGGGTCGGTGGTGTCAAGCTCGGCCGAGCCGTAGCCGCGACGGGTATAGCACATAAAGTCAGTCGAGATGCCGAAACCGGCCGGCAACGTGAAGACACCCGATATGCCGTAGTTGACATGATTTGCATTAAGAGTGCTGAAGCCCTGACGGTCAGATGTCGTGTGGCGATTGGTATAGTCGCAGCGTGCGGTGAGGCTCTGACGGGCAAACTGCCATGTCAGTCTGACTTTCTGATTGAGACTGCGCTGTTTCACTTTGAAGAGGACCGGAGCCTTGGTATCGATGCCTATCATGTCGGCATATCTTGTCCAAGCAGCATCAGACTCGGCGAAAAGCGTGAACTGTTTCTTTGAGCCGAACTGCCAGTGGAGCTCATTGGTAACGGCGCCGCGTGTGTTGCCCGACACGTTATACATGCGGTTATATCTGATGCCCGTAGCGCTGTCATAGGTATAACCGCGAGTAAGATTGTTAGTCGTGTGGTTATAGCCGACGTAGAGTATGTTGTTAAACGCATACGAATGAGGCGAGTAGCTCCAGCGCGCGAGGTGACGGTGGGCATACTGTATCTTAAGGTCGGGATTGCCGTAGTAGATGTTGAGGGGGTCGGCGTCGTTGACCACATCAATCATGTCGAACATATCGGGCAGCGTGGGCTCGATGCGGTAGCTGTAGCGCACAGTATTGCGCGGCGAGGGACGACCGCCGTCCTCAGCCGAACTGAAACCGAACTGATACTCAATCATGCCGTCCCAGATAGAGCCGACCGAAACGGCGGTGTTGGTCTTCGACATATTATATGAGCGGTTGTTGCGCCAATAGCTGAAATTACGGTGGGTAATCTGCAACTCCGGACGGAGGTACAGCAACAGACGGTCTTTATTCTCAAAAACATGATTGAGCATTGCCGTCGGCATAATGACATGCTTCCCGTTTATCTGACGCGAGGTGTAACTGTTGGCAGGATCGAGAGCCTCGAGATAATTACCGGGCACGACACCATAGATACCCATATCGGCAAGACGCTCGAGAGCATACATATAAGAATCCTTGACCTGATCGCTGTAATTAAATCTGTAGCCCAGCGACAGGTAACCGTCTTTTACGCGAGCATTGTAACTCAACGAGCCGAACAGCGAAAGCGTATGATTGGGTTTATTGTCAAGCAGCTGGCGACGATGGACGGCAGGTGTCGTATTGTCTCCGTAATTGACATTATAGTCGCGCCATATCTCTTCTTTATCAGAAATATATGACACACCCGTACGAAGTGAGATATAATCGGACGTTTTAGGTATCTTATAACTTACGCTCGGAGAAATAGAGCCGCTGTAAGATTTATGCCAACCGTCAGTACGGTTTTTCTGACGGTTTATTACAGACTCGAGCAATTCGGAGCCGTCGGAATAGATAGCTTCGAGGATTTCGGATGTCATTACCTCAGGCTCCTCGTCAAATACGCCTGCGATGTCAGACTGCCAGTTCTTAGTATACGAATATGAGCCCGAGAGGCCTGCTCCGAAGTTGAAATCATTAATCGTGTTATAAGCACTGTGATATGTGTCAAATGCCAGCTCGCGGTCTTTGCTGCTTGAATATGAGCGCTCGTAAGTGTCGCCGCCTGGCAGGAAGTTTATGCGGTCGGTCGAACGATAACGGTCATTAATGCTCTTCACGAAGCTCGCCTGACCGCGGGCAGATTTTTTTTGGTCTGCATCCTCATAATTGTAGTCAAGACCCGCCATGCGGTATGATTTTTTGCCTGACGGCATCTGTTCGGGAGTCCATGTGTCGTTACGTCCGGGCTTGCGCGAGTCGTTGAGGTTGTTGACATTGCCGACAAGGCTCACACGCGTGGTCGCGTTAAACCATGACGCAAATCCCTTGGCGAGATAACGGTCTTCGGTACCGTAACCGGCCTGAGCATTAACGAGCCAGCCCATGCTGTACTCTTTCTTGAGCTTGACGTCCATCGTGAGCACCTTGCGAGCGGTGAGGTCTCTCTGACGCTTTGCCTCGGGAGTCTGCCCCTCGTATACCTGAACGTTTTTGACAGTATATGCGGCGATGTTATCAAGCATCACATTGTTCTTGCCGTCCATAAACTCCTTGCCGTTGAGCAGCAGAGACTCGACAAACTCGCCGTTGACTTTAATCTGGCCGTTGTCGTTGAGCTCGACACCGGGCAACTGGGCAATCAGAGCGTCAAGCATCGAGCCCTCGGCGAGCTGGAAAGCATCGGCATTATAGACAATAGTGTCGCCTTTGTTGTAAAACTTAATCTTAGTCGACGTCACGGTCAGTTCGTCGAGCTGACGGGGCGCACGGTTAAGATAGATAGTCGGAATCTCGCGCCACTCCTCACGCGAGCCTACGTCAGACACCTGATAAGTAACAGTCTCTGTTTTGTAACCGTCACACACAACATCGAAAACGTATGTCGAGTCGACCTTAGGCACGGAGAAATAAAAATTAGATAATGTGTCGATGGCACCGCTATGCCATGTGCGGCCGCGGTTGGCACGTATGCTGTCGGTGACATTGCCGGCCGAATCATACAGCAGCACGTAAGCGTTGGTGAGGTCGTTGCGGCCTGCGGCCTCCTTCACACGACCGGATAAAGTCAACTTGTCATCATCACGCGCTGACAACGCGAACACGGCGGCAAACAGAGCCGCAAACATAACAAAAGTTTTTCTTGACATAAATGTTTAAAGATTATAGATTGTAAAACTAAGTGTGATAGAATGATTTCATGATAATTGTATGTGCTGAAATTTTTGCAAATATAATGATTAAATAATAGTAAACAACATTTTTTAATATAAAATCCATTTATATCGTGACAATACACGACAAATGACTAAATTTGAGAGCTAATACGACTGTATCGTGCAAAAATCAAGCATAATAACGAAATTGGAGCGGGCTATCGACGAACGGGTGCTCGTAATGGACGGCTCGACGGGCGTCGGGCTGAGCAGTCTGTGTCCCCACGGTGTCACATGCGACATAATGTCGCTCACGCAACCCGAGGCCGTGGCCGAGTTACATCGCAGCTATTTAGAGGCCGGAGCCGATATAATAGAGACCAACACTTTCAATGCCACCACCGTAGCGCAAAGAGTATATGGCCTCGCTGACCGCGCGGATGAGATAAATTTGGCGGCAGCGTCTCTCGCTCGAGAAGAGGCCGACAGATACATGTCGGAGCATCGAGGCGAGACTAAATTTGTGGCCGGTGCCATCGGGCCGACACATATTGCAGTCTCCAAGATTGCAGATTGCGCCGAGCGCGACACGACATTCGCACGGCTGACTGAAACCTTCCGACGTCAGGCCGCGGCTCTTATCGCCGGAGGTGTCGATATGCTGGCGATAGAGACCATATATGACATGCTCAGCGGCCGGGCGGCTGTAAAAGGGGTGACGCAGGCCATCGCGGAGAGCGGACGTGACGTGCCATACACGCTGTCGGTCACCCTGTCGGCCTCAAGCGGACTGATGCCGTCGGGACACGGAATCGACGAGTTTCTTGCCTCCGTGGCTGACACTCGCCCACTTGCCGCAGGATTTAACTGCTGCGAGGGGCCGGACATGCTCTTGGCTCCGCTACGCAAATTGGCCGCGTGCTCACCGTTCCGTACAATCGTCTATCCCAATGCCGGACTGCCTGACCGTGACGGGCGGTATCCCATAGGGCCGGAAGAATTTGCCGAGGCTGTCAGTGTGATGTTAGACAAGTGTCTGATAAACATCGTCGGAGGCTGCTGCGGCACCGGTCCTGAACATATCCGCAGGCTGCGCAAGGCTGTCGACCGTGCACCCTCACCTCACAAACCGCGCACCATGCTTGCACAATAATGCAAAAGATTGTATCTTAGCGTCACGTTTCCAACCGAATTTCAAGATGAAAAGATTAGCCTTGAATCTTTGCCTGATTCTGACCTTTTTTGCGGGCAGTATATGTGCCGCCGCCGATGAGACTGCCGAAAACCAAAGTGTTTATAATCTGACGCGTTACATACGGTCGGCCAATATGTTCTCGCGCTATATGCCGCAGGAAAAGGTCTATCTGCACTTCGACAATACGTCATATTTCCACAACGACCGCATATGGTTTAAGGCATATGTCGTCGCCGGTGGCAATCTGCGCCCTACTCCGCTGAGCCGCACGCTGTATGTCGATCTCATAACACCGGGAGGTCTCGTCGTCGACCGACGCATACTGCGCATAGAGAACGGCGAAGCTCACGGCGATTTCACCCTAAGCCATCAGCCATTCTATTCGGGTTTCTATGAGATAAGGGCTTACACGAAATATATGCTCAACTTCGGCGAGGGAGCTTGCTTCTCACGCGTCATACCGGTCTTTGACGCTCCGAAGAAAGCGGGCGAATATGCCAACCCGAAGATGCTCCGTTACGGTGTAGGGAAATATGAGTACAAGCGCCCTCGGCCCGAGCGTCAGAGCGACGACATAGCCATAAAATTCTATCCCGAGGGCGGCCGCCTCGTCGACGGGCTCAGCTCGCGAGTGGCATTTGAGATTACAGGCAAGCAGGGCGTGCCTGTCAAAGCCTCGGGCCGGGTGACCGACCGCGAAGGACGCACGGTGGCCGAATTCAGCAGCGCGCATGCCGGCAAAGGCGTGTTCACGCTGACGCCG
>CBCSTG010000002.1:0-163459 GCA_965143025.1 uncultured Bacteroidales bacterium | reverse complement strand
GTTTTTCAACCGTGCAAATCTTTGTTGTCTTTTTAACCGGCTTTAACAGTCGCGCACCGTGGCGCCTACCCGTCTTAGCCCGTCCGGACTTCTTGGCTCGCTTGCCTGCCGAAAACGTCTGCAAAATTACTGCTCTTTACCCATTCATCCAAATTTTTTGACAAGAATTTTATGTTGTAAAACATACTTTTCGCCCATAAGACTGATTGACAGCGACAAAAGTTTTAATTAAATCACACGGCGTTTTAAGAGACGTCTCTCATCGGCATAACTAATCGTGGCTTTTTGGATAAACATGTTGGTAATATCAGCCAATACGATTTGACATCAGCACATTTTTTAGTAACTTCGTATATTAATTTTTTCATATGCATTTTAATCTCAAATATATTATTGCGGTATCATCCCTGTCGATGTGCATCTGCAATTCGGCTTCCGCTGCAGGCTCATCAAGAGTCAGATTTCACGACGAGGGACGCGACACAACACGCATCAACGAGATACTGATTGATGCTGAAGGTCATAAATTCGCCAACCCAAGCGAGTGTGTGGGATATATAGGACGCCGTTTCATAGACACGCCCTATGTGGCGCATACCCTCGAATCGGATGACAACACCGAATGGCTGACAGTCAATCTCGACGAGCTCGACTGCACGACTTTTGTCGAGACCGCGCTTGCGATGGCCTATACTGTTGGCGAACGGCGCTCGTCGTGGCGCGACTATATATATAATCTTGAGCGTCTGAGATATCGCGGCGGAGAGGCCGACGGATACGGCTCGCGCTTGCACTATATCTGCGACTGGATTGTTGACAATGTGCATCGCGGTAATTTTGTAGATGCGACAAATCTTTTTGACCCGGTGTCGCACATGGTCAGGACGATTGACTTTATGAGCGCCAACCGCGACCGCTATCCCGCGCTCAAGGACTCAACATCATTAGCACGCATAAAAAGCATCGAATCGGGTTACCGCAATCATCGCTTTCCCTATATCAAATCCCGCGACCTCGGCAACAAAGCCATAAAAGCAAAATTACGTGACGGAGATGTAGTCGGGCTGGTCAGCTCACTTAAAAATCTTGACGTGACTCATATGGGCATCATCGTCAAAGGCGACGACGGAGAGCCACATCTTATGCACGCCTCGATGTCAGAGGGCAAAGTGGTTGTCACCAAACAGCCGTTGAATGATTTTATGCGACGCAACCGTCAGTTTATAGGCATACGCGTGATACGTCTTGCCGAATAATTCACACACCATCGTAAACGCCGAATAATATAACCGGCCGTTCCGACAACAGTCAGAGCGGCCGGTTTTCTGTTTTAACAGTATTTTTATTCGATGGGAAGATTGCTCAAGCATCACCACAGATTACATAATGCCTGTGCAAAAATAAAAAGCGAAATCTGCCGGAGCAGGTTTCGCTTTTTTCGAGAATATGTATGACTTATTATGAACGTTTGGTCTTTTTGCCATAACCGTACTGAGCGGCAGCGCCGAGCTGCTCCTCGATGCGGAGAAGCTGGTTGTATTTGGCCATACGGTCAGAACGGCTTGCAGAGCCTGTCTTTATCTGGCCTGCATTGGTAGCGACAGCGAGGTCGGCGATAGTAGCGTCCTCGGTCTCGCCCGAACGGTGAGAGATGACTGCTGTATAGCCGTTGCGCTGAGCGAGCTCGACAGCGCGGAGTGTCTCTGTGAGCGAGCCAATCTGATTTACTTTGACAAGGATTGAGTTAGCGCAGCCAAGCTCGATGCCTTTCTTGAGGAATTTGACGTTGGTCACGAACAGGTCGTCACCGACGAGCTGGCAACGGTCACCGATGAGGTCGGTAAGAATCTTCCAGCCTTCCCAGTCGCCTTCGGCCATGCCGTCCTCGATAGAGTCGATAGGCTATTTCTCAACGAGTTCTTTGAGGAACTCGGCCTGCTGCTTAGAGGTAAGTTTGGGAGCGTCAGCGCCCTGCTTCCATGTGTAGTCATATACGCCGTCTTTGTAGAACTCAGACGAAGCGCAGTCAAGACCGATTGTTACGTCGCGGCCGGGAACATAGCCGGCAGCCTCGATGGCTTTGATGATGACGTTAAGAGCGTCCTCTGTGCCGTCAAGTGCGGGAGCGAAACCGCCTTCGTCGCCGACAGCCGTGCTGAGGTTACGGTCATGGAGGACTTTTTTGAGGTTATGGAACACTTCTGTGCCCATGCGGATACCCTCGTGGAAAGATGTTGCGCCGATAGGACGAATCATGAATTCCTGAAAGCAGATAGGAGCGTCAGAGTGAGCACCGCCGTTGATGATGTTCATCATAGGCACGGGGAGAACGTATGTGTTGCAGCCGCCTACATATTTGTAGAGGGGAAGGTCGAGATAGTCTGCTGCTGCTTTAGCTACAGCGAGTGACACACCGAGGATGGCGTTGGCGCCAAGGTTTGATTTAGTCTCTGTACCGTCGAGCTCGAGCATTTTCTCGTCGATGGCAATCTGGTCGAGAGCCGACATGCCGACAAGGGCCTCGGCGATAGGACCGTTTACGTTTGCAACGGCTTTCTGGACACCTTTGCCCATGTAGCGTGATTTGTCACCGTCGCGGAGCTCGAGAGCTTCGTTGACGCCTGTAGAGGCGCCTGAGGGAACAGATGCACGACCGAAAGCTCCTGATTCAAGGATTACGTCGACTTCAACTGTGGGGTTGCCTCGCGAGTCGAGGACTTCGCGGCCAATGATTTTTTCGATTTTCATAATTTCGTTTTATTTAAAGACTTAGTCAATTTTATTTGATTTGTTTTATGTCTTGTTTATGCTTGGCAAAGTTACTAATTATTTGTTGATATGCAAAATTTTAGTGATGCGTTGCCCTAAAAAATAACACTGCCCCGCGCGGGTCTCCTGAGGGGAGATAACGCAAGGCAGTGTATGTTATTTTATCGGCAATCGTCAGCGCCGGAGCGCCGGATGCCTGACGCCATTTACTCGGCTGCGGGAGTCTCTGCTGCGGGGGCTTCGGCAGCGGGAGCGGCCTCGGCGGCGGGAGCGGCAGATTTCTTGCGCGAGCGGCGTGTTGTCTTGGCTTTAGTCTCTTTCTTGTCTTTGAGCATGTTCTCGTTGTAGTCTACAAGCTCAATGAAGCAAGTTTTGGCATTGTCACCGAGACGATAGCCGGTCTTGAGGATACGGGTATAGCCTCCGGGACGGTCAGCAATCTTGGTGGCGATGTCGCCGAAGAGCTCTTTGACAGCCTCTTTGTTCTG
The DNA here is from genome assembly GCA_965143025.1 of uncultured Bacteroidales bacterium. Lineage (GTDB taxonomy): Bacteria > Bacteroidota > Bacteroidia > Bacteroidales > Muribaculaceae > CAG-873. The sequence continues at coordinate 160,202 of CBCSTG010000002.1, read as the reverse complement.
AAGATAGCTGAAGACCAGACGGCGGTTTGACATATTGTCGTTCTTAGCGCGGTTGATAAGGGGCTCGGCATAGATGCGCAGAGCTTTAGCTTTGGCGAGCGTCGTGTTGATGCGCTTGTGCATGATCAGCGAGATGGTCATGTTAGCGAGCAGGGCGTCACGATGGGCTTTTGTGCGGCTAAGGTGGTTAAATTTCTTATTGTGTCTCATCGTTTATCAGTCTTTATCTAATTTGTATTTTGAAATATCCATTCCGAACGACAGGTTGAGACTCGTGAGCAGGTCTTCGAGCTCAGAGAGAGATTTTTTACCGAAGTTACGGAACTTAAGAAGGTCGGTCTTGTTGAAGACGACGAGCTCGGCGAGTGTGTCGACCTCGGCGCTCTTGAGACAGTTGAGGGCGCGGACGGTAAGATCCATATCGACGAGCTTGGTCTTGAGGAGCTGACGCATCTTGAGCACTTCCTCGTCAAACTCTTCGTTTGAGTCGCTCTCGGTTGTTTCGAGAGTTATCTTCTCGTCAGAGAAGAGCATGAAGTGATAGATGAGTATTTTAGCGGCCTCTTTGAGCGCGTCTTTAGGGAGGATCGAGCCGTTGGTTGTAATCTCGATGGTCAGTTTGTCATAGTCGGTCTTCTGGTCGACACGGAAGTTCTCAACGGTGTATTTGACGTTCTTAATCGGCGTGTAAGTCGAGTCGATTGCGATGACGTCTATCTCGTCGTTGGGATTCTGATTCTCTTCCGCGGGTATCCATGAGCGACCTTTGTTGACGGTCAGCGTGATGTTAAAGCTTGCTGCGGGGTCGAGATGACAGATGACCAAATCGGGATTCATGACCTCAAAGCCTGTAAGGGCCTTGCTGATATCTGCTGCTGTAAATTCCTCAGTGCCTGATACAGTAATCGTCACTTTCTCGAAGTCGGTGTCTTCGACGGTCTGCTTGAGGTCGACCTTTTTTAGATTAAGGATGATGTTTGTGACATCTTCCTTAACGCCGGGGATGGTATCGAATTCGTGTTTGACGCCGTCAATCTTAATCGAAGAGATTGCGTAGCCCTCGAGTGAGGAGAGGAGGACGCGACGGAGGGCGTTGCCCACGGTGATGCCATAGCCGGGTTCCAAAGGCTTGAACTCAAATTTGCCGTAGAAGTTGTCGGCTTCCAACATGAGGACTTTGTCAGGTTTTTGGAATGCTAAGATAGCCATGGATCTGAGGTATTAACAGTTATTATTTAGAGTAGAGCTCGACGATGAGCTGCTCCTTGATGTTCTCGGGGATGTCTTCGCGTGCGGGCACGTGGAGGAGTTTGCCGGCCTTGAGGCTTTCATCCCATTCTAACCAAGGATATTTGCTGTGGTTGAAACCGGCGAGAGCGTCGGCAATCACTTCGAGAGATTTAGATTTTTCGCGCACACCGACAACATCACCGGGTTTTACGTGATAAGAGGCGATGTTGACGATTTCACCGTTGACGGTGATGTGACGGTGAAGCACCAATTGACGTGCGGCGGCACGTGTGGGAGCAATACCGAGACGGAACACTACATTGTCGAGACGAGACTCGAGAAGCTGCAGCAGAATCTCACCGGTAATACCCTTAAGGTTTGATGCTTTCTCGAAGAGGTTGCGGAACTGTTTCTCGAGTACGCCGTAAGTGTATTTGGCTTTTTGTTTTTCGCGAAGCTGGACACCGTACTCAGAAGTTTTGCGACGACGGTTCTGACCGTGCTGGCCGGGGGGGAAGTTGCGGCGTTGGAGCACTTTGTCAGCGCCGAAGATAGGTTCGCCGAATTTGCGTGCGATTTTGGTCTTGGGACCTGTGTATCTTGCCATTGTGGTTTAAATCAGTTTAAGTTGTCTGACAGGCGGTCTGTTTTTTGTCCCGGGGTACCGGGCCGCTGCTACGGCGCTTCTGAGTGCCGGGCAAAAACGGCTCTGTTTATATGGGGTGAATGTCTTTTAGTGCAGCCGCGACCATAGAGAGGTGATAGAAATTATGGTCTATTCACGTTTGACATTCCGGCAATTATGTTGTTATTTGGCCGCCGGGGCCACAGAGCTGTCTGTCTTTTGTTTTGGATGTTTTACTAAAAGGGTAAGTTAGAGAGTCTTTGACTGATTATTAAACTCTTCTGCGTTTGGGAGGACGACATCCGTTGTGGGGCAGCGGCGTAACGTCGATAATCTCTGTTACTTCGATGCCGGCGCCATGGATGGTGCGGATAGCTGATTCGCGGCCGTTGCCGGGACCTTTGACATAGGCTTTGACTTTGCGGAGGCCAAGGTCGAAAGCGACTTTAGCACAATCCTGAGCGGCCATCTGGGCTGCATAGGGAGTGTTCTTCTTGGATCCGCGGAAACCCATCTTGCCTGCCGATGACCAAGAGATAACCTGGCCCTCGCTGTTGGCTAAGCACACGATAATGTTGTTGAAAGACGAGTGAACGTGAAGCTGGCCTTCAGCGGTAACTTTAACGTTTCTCTTCTTTGCTGCGACTGTCTTTTTTGCCATAGTAGTTTATTATTTAGTAGCTTTCTTCTTGTTAGCAACGGTTTTCTTGCGGCCCTTGCGGGTGCGGGCGTTGTTCTTGGTCGACTGTCCGCGTACGGGGAGACCGATGCGGTGACGGATGCCACGATAGCAGCCGATATCCATCAGGCGTTTGATGTTAAGCTGGATTTCGCTGCGGAGGTCACCCTCGACTTTGTAGTCTGCGCCGATAACTTCACGAACGGCTGCGGCCTGTGCGTCTGTCCAGTCTTTGACTTTGATGTTCTCGTCAACGCCGGCTTTTGCGAGGATTGATTTGGCTGCGCTGCGACCGATGCCGAAGATATAGGTCAAGGCGATTTCACCTCTTTTGTTCTGGGGGAGGTCAACTCCCACGATTCTTACTGCCATAAATTACGTATTATTTTTTCTGCAAAAATAATAAAAATTATCCTTGACGTTGTTTGTACTTGGGATTTTTCTTGTTAATCACATAGAGACGACCCTTGCGGCGGACAATCTTGCTGTCCGGGGTGCGTTTTTTTACTGAGGCTCTAACTTTCATATCTTTTAGTGTTTTTTTGATTATTTGTATCGGAATGCAATGCGTCCTTTTGACAGGTCATAGGGCGACATCTCGACGCGCACTTTGTCTCCGGGCAGGATTTTGATATAGTGCATGCGCATTTTGCCTGAGATGTGTGCTGTGATTTCGTGTCCGTTTTCCAACTCGACACGGAACATTGCGTTAGAGAGGGCTTCTACGATTGTGCCGTCTTGTTCGATTGCTGATTGTTTTGCCATATAATTAGTTGTCTGAGAATCTATCGGGTATAGCCTGATGGATATAATCAAAGGTTGTCATGACTTCCGTGCGGTCGTCAATGATGGCGAGCGTGTGCTCGTAGTGTGCCGATGCACGATGGTCTTTGGTGCGGCAGGTCCATCCGTCACGGTCAATGACGATGTTACGTGAGCCGAGATTAATCATCGGTTCGATGCATATACACATACCGTTGCGCAGAACGGGACCTGTGCCGCGGCGACCGTAGTTGGGCACTTCGGGCGACTCGTGCATATGACGTCCGATACCATGACCGCACATCTCGCGCACGACCGAGTAACCGCGGCGCTCGCAATAGGTCTGCACAGCGTTGGCGATATCGCCGACACGATGGCCGGCGCGGGCGGCGTCAATGCCGACTTGCAGCGACTCTCTGGTTGTGACGCAGAGACGACGGAGCTCGTCTGATATTTCGCCGACGGCAAATGTGTAACAGCTGTCACCCATGAAACCGTCTTTTTCGACGACTGTATCAATGCCTATGATGTCGCCTTCACGCAAAGCGTAGTTTGACGGGAATCCGTGGACGACCGTGTCGTTGACTTCGATGCACAGCGTGCCGGGAAAACCTTCATAGCCCAGACAGGCGGGCCGACCGCCATTGTCGTGAATAAATTCACGGGCAATGGTGTCGAGCCGCAGTGTTGTCACTCCGGGAGCAATCCATCGGGCGACTTCGCCGAGCGTCCGGCTCACAAGGTCTGTGGCCGCACGCATCTGATTGATTTCTTCCGGTGTCTTGAGATAGATCATTAAATCAGTCTAATTGTTTTAGCTTGTCTATTTTATCAATAGCCTTGGCCGGTGGTGCGGCCTTTGATTTTGCCTTCTTTCATCAGGCCGTCATAGTGGTGCATCATCAGGTGTGACTCTACCTGCTGGAGTGTGTCGAGGACGACACCCACCATAATCAGCAGTGATGTGCCTCCGAAGAACTGTGCGAAGTTCTGGCTGATGCCGAAGAAACGGGCAAAAGCGGGGAGGATGGCAACAATGCCGAGGAAGAGTGAGCCGGGGAGTGTGATGCGCGACATGATGGCATCGAGATATTCGGCTGTCTTGGTGCCGGGCTTTACACCGGGGATGAATCCGTTGTTGCGTTTGAGATTCTCGGCCATCTCGGTGGGACGCACGGTGATGGCTGTGTAGAAGTATGTAAACGCTACGATGAGGATAAAGAAGACAGCGTTATACCAGAAGCTGTTGATATCGGTGAATGCCTGCAGGAATCCGCTCTCTCCGCCACGGAAACCGGCCAATGTCATCGGGATGAACATGATCGCCTGAGCAAAAATGATAGGCATCACGCCGGCGGCATTGACTTTGAGGGGGATATACTGGCGGGCGCCGCCGTACTGGCGGTTGCCGACGATGCGCTTTGCATACTGCACGGGCACTTTGCGTGTGCCCTGTACGAGCAGAACGGCACCGACTGTGACAGCAAACAGCAGAATAATCTCGACGATAAACATTACCAGACCGCCCTGACTGCCGGATGTGCCGGGCAGACGCGAGGTAAACTCATAGAAGAGTGCTCCCGGGAGACGGGCGATAATGCCGACGAGGATGATGAAAGAGATACCGTTGCCGATACCGCGGTCGGTGATGCGTTCACCGAGCCACATGATAAACATCGAGCCGGCGGCAAGGATGATGGTCAGATAGAGTGTGGTCCAGAAACCGAAACTCATGACCATGCCGTTGGCGGCACTGTTGACCTGCACCTGCAGGTTAACCAGATAGGCGGGAGCCTGCAGAACGAGAATCAGCACGGTCAGATAACGTGTGTACTGATTCATCTTCTGACGGCCGGACTCACCCTCGCGCTGCATCTTCTGGAACGAAGGGAGAATCATGCCGCAGAGCTGTATCACGATTGAAGCCGTGATATAGGGCATGATACCCAGCGCGAAGATAGATGCCTGAGAGAAGGCGCCACCCGAGAACATATCGAGAAGCTGCATCAGACCGCTCTTGTTGGTAAACGAAGCGAGGGCGTCGATGTCGCTGGGCGAAATGCCCGGCAGGACAACGTAGCAACCCAGACGGTAAACGAGTACCAGCAGGAGGGTGATGAGGATGCGGCGACGCAGTTCCTCGATTGTCCAGATGTTTTTTAAAGTTTGAACGAGACCCATTGTCGTCAGATTTTATTGATTGATCCTCCGGCAGCCTCGATAGCGGCCTGTGCGGCAGCCGAGAAGGCGTTGGCCTCGACAGCGATTGCGCGTGTCAGGGCTCCGTTAGCAAGGATTTTGACGAGTTGGTTGCGGTTGATATAACCGGCTGCACGAAGTTCCTCGATGCCGATTTTTGTGAGATTCTTCTCTGCGGCGAGGGCTTCTATCAGGTCGAGATTGATAGCTTTATAGTCTTTACGGCTGATATTCTTGAAACCGAATTTGGGGAGACGACGCTGGAGAGGCATCTGACCGCCTTCGAAACCGATTTTGCGGCTATAGCCTGAACGCGATTTTGCTCCTTTGTGTCCGCGGGTCGATGTGCCGCCTTTGCCGGAGCCGGGACCGCGGCCGATACGGGTGGAGCGTTTAACAGATCCTACGGCGGGTTTTAAATTACTTAAATCCATAGTTGCGATGTGTTATGCGTTTGTCACTTCGACGAGGTGACGTACTTTGTTAACCATACCGATCACACTGGGAGTGTCTTCTTTGATGACAGTGTGATTCATTTTCTTGAGGCCGAGTGCGTCGAGTGTGCGTTTCTGCACAGCCGGGCAGTTGATGCGGCTCTTTATCTGTTTGATTTTGATTTGTGCCATTTCTTGTGAACGTTTTAGCTGTTGGATTAACCTTTGAATACCTGTTCGACAGAAATGCCGCGGTTCTGAGCGACGATGGCGGGCGAACGCATTTCGTCGAGAGCGGCGATTGTGGCTTTGACGAGGTTGTGGGGGTTAGACGAGCCTTTTGATTTGGCGAGCACGTCAGTGATGCCCACGCTCTCGAGCACAGCACGCATGGCACCACCGGCTTTCACACCCGTACCGTGAGATGCGGGTTTGAGGATGATGCGCGAGCCGCCGAATTTGGCAATCTGCTCGTGAGGGATTGTGCCTTTGTGGACGGGCACTTTGATGAGGTTTTTCTTGGCAGCCTCAACGCCTTTGGCGATAGCGGCCTGTACTTCGTTGGCCTTGCCAAGACCCCAGCCGACAATGCCGTCTCCGTTGCCTACGACGACAATGGCTGCAAAGGTGAATGTGCGGCCGCCCTTGGTTACTTTAGTCACACGGTTGATAGCGACGAGGCGGTCTTTGAGCTCGAGATCGTTTGTGGTCTTTACGCGGTTGTTTCTTTTTGCCATAGTCTTTGATTAGAATTTGAGACCGCCGTTGCGCGCAGCGTCTGCCAGTGATTTAACACGACCGTGGAAGAGATATCCGTTACGGTCAAAAACTACCTCGGTGATGCCGGCCTCAAGGGCTTTCTTGGCGATAGCTTCGCCGACCTGTGCGGCGATTTGTGTCTTATTGCCTTCGGCGATGCCTTTTGATGATGAAGAGACAAGTGTCACGCCGGCCAGATCGTCGATGAGCTGCACATAAATCTGTTTGTTGCTGCGGAAGACGGTCATGCGGGGACGTGCTGCAGTGCCGGAGATTTTGCCGCGGATGCGGGTTTTGATTTTGTTTCTACGTTGTATCTTAGATATCATGATGATTTCCTTTTACTTATTTTGCACCAGCGGTTTTACCAGATTTGCGACGGATTACCTCGCCGACAAACTTGATACCTTTGCCCTTGTAAGGCTCGGGCTTGCGGAGTGAGCGGATTTTTGCGCACACTTGGCCGAGAAGCTGTTTGTCGTCGCTCTCGAGGATAATCAGAGGATTTTTGTTGCGTTCGCTCTTTGCCTCTACCTTAACCTCGGCGGGGAGTTTGATATATATTGCGTGAGAGAAACCGAGTGAGAGCTCGAGGACCTGTCCTGTCGCTGTGGCACGGTAACCTACGCCTACTAATTCCATTTCCTTGCGGTAGCCTTCAGACACACCGACAACCATGTTGTGGATAAGTGCGCGGAACAGACCGTGCTGCGCGCGGTGCTCGCGGTCGTCGCTCGGACGGGTGAGTGTGACATGTCCGTCGGCCACTGCTACGTGGATATCGGGATTGACAATCTGTGTGAGTGTGCCTTTGGGGCCTTTGACGGTGACGGTGTTGGTTTTTTCATCAACCTTTACTTCCACACCGGCGGGGATTGCGATGGGTGCTTTACCTATTCTTGACATATTCTATAGATTTTAGCCGGTTGATTAATATACGTAACAGAGTACTTCGCCACCGATTTTGAGGTCTGATGCTTTTTTGTTTGTCATCACGCCTTTTGATGTCGAGAGGATGGCGATGCCCAGTCCGTTGAGGACGCGGGGCATGTCTTTATAGCCTGTGTACTGGCGCAGACCCGGACGAGAGACGCGGCGCAGGCCTTTGATGGCGTTGACGCGGTCTACGGGGTCATACTTGAGGGCGATTTTGATTACGCCTGCGGGGGTCTCACCCTCTATAAACTTATAGTTAAGTATATAGCCTTGTTCAAAGAGAATCTTTGTAATCTCTTTTTTCAAGTTTGAGGCGGGGATCTCCACCACACGGTGGTTGGCTTTGATCGCGTTTCTCAATCTTGTGAGATAATCTGCTATTGGATCAGTCATTTTGTTGTTTGTTTAAATTGATCGGGATTTCCCAACAATATTTAATACTCGCTTTTTGAGTGGCGGAGCGCAGTTTGTGTCCTGCGGCGTCTGCCGGGTGCGGCCGTGACCGCGGGGGCTGTCGGAGAGAGGGTCGAGCGGTGTAAAGTCGGGATGTGCCGGTTTGTGTTGTGTTTATTACCAGCTTGCTTTCTTTACACCGGGGATGAGGCCGGCAGAGGCCATTTCGCGGAACTGGATACGTGAGAGGCCGAACTGACGCATGTAGCCTTTGGGACGACCGGTGATCGAGCAACGGTTGTGAAGGCGGATGTAAGATGCGTTTTTAGGCAGACGCTGGAGTTCCTGATAGGCTTCGTAGTCACCTTGTGCCTTAAGCTGGGCTTTTTTGGCAGCGTATTTGGCTACGAGTTTGGCACGCTTGACCTCGCGGGCTTTCATTGATTCTTTTGCCATATCTTCTGGATGGATTTAATTTTTAGCGTTCTTGAAGGGGAGACCAAACTGTTTGAGCAGAGCGTAACCTTCCTCGTCGCTTGTGGCGGACGTGACGAAAGTGATGTTCATGCCCATGAGCTTGTTGATGGCGTCGATGTTAATCTCGGGGAAGATAATCTGCTCGGTGATGCCGAGGGTATAGTTGCCGCGGCCGTCAAGCTTGCCTTCGATGCCTTTGAAGTCTCGGATACGGGGCAGAGCGATGCGGATGAGTCTCTCGAGGAACTCATACATGCGGTCGCGACGCAGTGTCACCATGACGCCAACGGGCATTTTTTTACGGAGCTTGAAGTTAGAGATATCTTTACGCGAGAGTGTTGCGACAGCCTTCTGGCCGGTGATGGCAGTAAGCTCGTTGATGGCAGTCTCGATAAGTTTTTTGTCTTGGGTGGCAGCGCCGAGACCCTGATTGATGACGATTTTCTTGAGGCGGGGAACCTGCATAATCGTCTTGTAGTTGAATTCTTTTTCAAGAGCGGGAACGATGCGCTCTTTGTAGTCTTTCTGCAGAGTAGTGCTCATTATTTAATCTCCTCTCCTGATTTTTTTGCGTAACGGACTTTTTTTCCGTCCTCGATACGAAATCCGACGCGGGTTGCTTTACCTGATTTGGGATCGACGAGGGCAATGTTAGAGATATGTATCGGGGCCTCCATCTTTACCAGACCTCCTTGGGGATGTTTTGCGCTGGGCTTGGTGGCCTTGGTGACGATATTCACGCCTTCGACGATGGCACGCTGTTTTTCAGCGTCGACAGAGAGCACACGTCCTTGTTTGCCCTTGTCTTCGCCGGCGAGGACGCAGACATTGTCGCCTTTTTTGATTTTAAGTTTGCTCATTGTTTGATTGGTTGCTTTAAATTGTGGGTTAAAGTACTTCGGGTGCCAACGAGACAATCTTCATGTTTGTGGCACGGAGCTCGCGGGCGACAGGACCGAAGATACGGGTGCCGCGAAGCTCGCCGGCATTGTTAAGGAGCACGCAGGCGTTGTCGTCGAAACGGATGTACGAGCCGTCGGTGCGACGGATTTCTTTTTTGGTGCGTACGACGACAGCCTTCGATACAGTGCCTTTTTTGACGTCAGAGCTGGGGATTACGCTTTTGACGGAGACGACGATGATGTCGCCGACCGAAGCGTAGCGACGGCCTGTACCGCCGAGCACATGGATGCAGAGTGCCTCTTTGGCACCGCTGTTGTCGGCGACGGTTAAACGGGATTCAGTCTGTATCATGATTATTTAACTTTTTCGATTATTTCAACTAATCTCCATCTTTTGGTTTTGCTCAGGGGGCGGGTTTCCATCAGACGTACGGTGTCGCCGATCTGGCATTCGTTGTTTTCGTCGTGAGCGTGATATTTCTTTGTCTTGTTGACAAATTTGCCGTAGATGGGGTGTTTTTCTTTCCATTTTACGGTCACGGTGATTGATTTGTCACCTTTGTTGCTCGAGACAACCCCAATGCGTTCTTTTCTTAAGTTTCTCTTTTCCATTTTCTTGCGGGGGTTATTTGTTGTTGAGTTCGCGCTGGCGCAGCTCTGTCTTGACACGTGCGATCATTTTGCGGTCGGCGGTAATCTTGGCGGGGTTGTCAAGAGGCGACACCGAGTGGTTGACCTTGAGCTGGAGGTAGTCTTTCTCCATCTGGGCAAGACGCTCTTTGAGGTCGGCCGTGCCGAGTTCTTTTATTTCTTCTTTCTTCATAGCTTATTTAGACGTTTTGAGTTGCGTCGTAGTCGCGGCGTACGACAAACTTTGTAACTACGGGAAGTTTCTGTGCGGCAAGGCGCAGAGCCTCTTTTGCGATGTCATAGCTTACGCCTTCGACCTCGATAATCATGCGGCCGGGTGTGACGGGAGCGACAAAGCCTTCGGGCGAACCTTTACCTTTACCCATACGTACCTCAGCAGGTTTTTTGGTGATGGGTTTGTCAGGGAAGATGCGGATCCATATCTGGCCCTGACGCTGCATGTAACGTGTCACGGCGATACGGGCGGCTTCGATCTGACGGCCTGTAATCCACTTTGACTCAAGTGTTTTTATGCCAAATGAGCCGAAGGCCAGCTGGTTGCCGCGCTGGGCGGTACCTTTCATGCGGCCTTTTTGAGCGCGGCGGAATTTGGTTTTCTTAGGTTGTAACATGTTGTCTGATCTTGTCTTGAGGTTTAACGATTGTTTTTAGCACCTCTGCGGAATCCGCCGCGGCGGGGAGCGCCGTTGGCTGCTGCGGGGCGGCTTTCTTTCTGACCTGAGGTGAATGAGGGGGCGAGGTCGCGTTTGCCATAGACTTCACCACGGCAAATCCAGACTTTGACACCTACGACACCCACTTTGGTGTGGGCCTCGACAAGCGCATAGTCAATGTCTGCACGGAGTGTGTGCAGAGGTGTGCGGCCTTCCTTGAACATCTCGGAGCGGGCCATTTCAGCGCCGTTGAGACGGCCTGATACCTGCACCTTGATACCCTCGGCGCCGGCACGCATGGTCGATGCGACTGCCATCTTGACAGCGCGGCGGTATGCTACCTTGCCTTCAATCTGACGGGCGATTGTCGAAGCGACAATCTCGGCGTCAAGTTCGGGACGTTTAACCTCATAGATATTGATCTGCACGTCTTTGTCGGTGATTGTCTTGAGCTCCTCTTTGAGTTTCTCGACGTCTTTGCCGCCGCGGCCGATGATGATGCCGGGACGCGAGGTGCAGACGGTGATGGTGATGAGCTTGAGAGTGCGCTCGATGACGATACGCGACACAGAGCAAGTGGCCAGACGCACGTTGAGGTATTTGCGCAGTTTATAGTCCTCGAGGATAATATCACTTTGGTTTTTGCTGTCAGCCCAGTTGGAGTCCCAGCCGCGGATGATGCCTAAGCGATTGCTGATCGGATTTACTTTCTGTCCCATATCTTTTTATGCCTCGGGGGTTTTAGCGTTGTTATCAATAGTGTCTACTATGAGGGTCACGTGGTTAGCGCGTTTGCGGATGCGGTAACCGCGACCCTGCGGAGCTGTGCGGAGACGTTTGAGCATCGGGGCACAATTGACAAAGATTGTGCTGATATAGAGTTCACCGCTTTCAGCTTTTCTCTCGTTTTTCTGCTCCCAGTTAGCGACGGCCGAGCGGAGGAGTTTCTCAAGCTGAGCGGCGGCGTCCTTATTAGAGAACTTGAGCATGCCGAGGGCGCGGAAAACTTCTTTACCGCGTACCATGTCTGCGACAAGTCTCATCTTGCGGGGAGACGAAGGAATGTTGGTCAGTTTGGCAAAAGCCACCGACTTACGCTCTTCCTTCATTTTATCGGCTGATATTCTTTTTCTTACACCCATTTTATTTGATTCTTTTCTTTTTCAAAGTTATTAATCCGGGCCCGTTATTTTTTCTTGTTACCGGCGTGACCGCGGAAGGTACGGGTGGGGGCGAATTCGCCGAGTTTGTGACCTACCATGTTCTCGGTTACGTAAACGGGAATGAATTTGTTGCCGTTATGCACAGCGAATGTGTGGCCAACAAATTCGGGGGCGATCATAGATGCGCGGCTCCATGTCTTGATGACATTCTTCTTGCCGGTGGCTTCCATATCGGCGACCTTTTTCTCGAGTTTCACGCTGATAAAGGGTCCTTTTTTTAATGAACGGCTCATAAATTTGTAATTTAATCAGATTACTTTTTCCTTCTTTCAATGATGTACTTCGAAGACTGCTTTTTGGGAGCACGTGTCTTGAGACCCTTAGAGTAAAGACCTTTGCGTGAACGGGGATGTCCGCCTGATGCGCGGCCTTCGCCACCACCCATGGGGTGATCGACAGGGTTCATAACGACGCCGCGGTTGTGCGGACGACGGCCGAGCCAGCGTGAGCGGCCTGCCTTGCCCGACGACTCGAGCGAGTGCTCGCTGTTGCCGACAACGCCGATGGTAGCTTTACATGCGGCGAGCACTTTGCGTGTTTCGCCTGAAGGTAATTTGATAATCGCATAGTCACCCTCGCGTGAGATGAGCTGGGCGAAGGTGCCGGCCGAGCGGGCCATGAAGGCTCCCTGACCGGGACGGAGCTCGATGTTGTGGATAACTGTACCGACAGGTATTTTGCTCAGGGGGAGGGCATTGCCTACCTCGGGAGCAGCCTCGGGACCGCTGACCACTGTGGCTCCGACTTCTAAGCCGTTGGGTGCGATGATGTAGGTTTTCTCACCGTCGACGTAGTAAAGGAGCGCGATGCGTGCAGAGCGGTTAGGATCGTACTCGATTGATTTTACTACTGCGGGAACTCCGTCTTTAGTTCTCTTAAAGTCAATGATACGGTATTTGCGTTTGTGGCCACCACCAAGGTAACGTGTGGTTAGGTGACCTTCGGCATTACGGCCGCCGCTCGCTCTTTTACCGACTGTAAGAGATTTCTCCGGTGTAGTAGCAGTGATCGTACCTTTAAATACACCGATAATTTTGTGTCTCTGGCCCGGAGTTGTGGGCTTGAATTTTCTTACTGCCATTTTTTATTAGATATTGCTGAAAAAGTCGATGGTTTCGCCCTCGCCGACAGTAATAAAGGCTTTCTTCCAGCGCGATGTAGCGCCGCGGAGCAAGCCGCTCTTTGTCCAGCGGGATTTGTTTTTGCCACGCACGACGGCGGTGTTGACATTGACAACTTTCACGCCGTAGAGTTTCTCGACCAGATCTTTAATCTGGTATTTGTTGGCTTCGGGAGAAACGCGGAATGTGTAGCGATTAAGCTTCTCAGAGAGCTTGGTCGCCTTTTCTGTAACGATTGGTTTGATCATTATTTCCATTTTGCTTTCCTCCTTGGGTTTAGAGATTATTAATCACAGCAAGGCTACTCTCCGTGAGGATAATAGCGTTGTTGTTGAGCAGTGCATACGTATTGATGTCCGAGGCACTCATCAGCTGGGTGTCGGGCACGTTACGAGCAGACAAATATACGTTTTTATTCCGGTCTGCTAAAACGAGGAGCACTTTTTTACCGTCAACTTTAAGATTTTTAGTAAATTTTACAAAATCTTTAGTTTTGGGAGCTTCAAATGTGAAGTCCTCGACGATAGTTATCTGATTTTCCTGTGCCTTAACTGTCAGAGCTGACTTGCGAGCAAGCATTTTTACTTTGCGGTTGAGCTTGAAGCGATAGTCACGGGGACGGGGACCGAATACACGGCCGCCGCCGACGAGGACGGGAGAGTTGATGTCACCGATACGGCTGCCGCCGCCGCCCTTCTGTTTGTGAAGCTTGCGGGTCGAGCCTGACACCTCGCTGCGCTCTTTCGATTTATGTGTACCCTGACGCTGATTGGCCAGATATTGTTTCACGTCGAGATAAACGGCCTGCTCGTTGGCATCGATCGCGAAGACGGCGTCGTTAAGCTGTGCTTTACGGCCGGTGTCCTGTCCTTCTTTGTTGTATATTGCGAGTTCCATTATTACTTCTCAATTAAGACGATTGAACCTTTACTTCCGGGAATCGATCCCTTGATCATCAGCAGGTTGTGGTCGGTGATGACTTTCAGCACCTGAAGATTCTGAACAGTGACGCGCTCGTTACCCATCTGGCCGGCCATACGCATGCCTTTGAAGACCTTTGCGGGATAAGAGCAGGCACCGATACTACCGGGGGCACGCAGACGGTTGTGCTGGCCGTGTGTTGTCTGACCAACACCGCCGAATCCGTGACGTTTGACAACGCCCTGATAGCCTTTACCTTTAGATGTGCCGACGATGTCGACAAAGTCTGATTCGTTAAACATCTCGACGGTGAGTGTGTCACCGAGTTTGACTTCTGAGTCAAATCCTTTGAACTCGGCCAAGTGTTTCTTGGGTGTTACTCCGGCCTTTTTGAAGTGGCCGATTTCAGGCTGGGTGAGATGTTTCTCTTTCTCATCTTCAAAACCGAGCTGAATGGCATTATAGCCGTCAGTTTCGGTGGTTTTTACCTGAGTAACTACACAAGGACCTACTTCGATAACAGTGCACGGAATATTTTTACCGTCGGCACTGAAAACGGATGTCATTCCGATTTTCTTTCCAATTAATCCTGGCATTTCTGTGTAATTAAATTAATATTAATTGTTCTGGTTGTTTAAATTTATTGTCAATACTGAGGACATAAATTGCTGCGGGCTGCCGGGAGACGACACGATGTGCGCGCTCCCGGCGCCGCGGCTCTGTATGTCTTGTCAGGGCTATCAGACTTTAATCTGCACCTCTACGCCGCTGGGCAGCTCGAGTTTCATCAGTGCGTCAACAGTCTTGGCCGACGAGTTGTAGATGTCGATAAGACGTTTGAATGACGAAAGCTGGAACTGTTCGCGCGACTTTTTGTTGACAAAGGTCGAACGGTTGACGGTGAAGATGCGTTTGTGGGTAGGCAGGGGAATGGGACCCGAAACAACCGCACCGGTAGCCTTTACAGTCTTGACGATTTTCTCGGCCGATTTGTCGACGAGATTATGATCGTAAGATTTGAGTTTGATTCTGATTTTCTGGCTCATACGATTATGATGATTTTTTTGTTTTACTTCAGGAGGTCTACGCGGCCCTGACACTCGGTCAGGACGTTTTTGGCAATCGATGTCGACACCTCTGCATAGTGCGAGAACGACATGGTCGATGTGGCGCGGCCGCTGGTGATGGTGCGGAGGGCGGTCACATAACCGAACATCTCGGCCAGAGGAGCCTTGGCTTTAACGACGCGGGCGCCCGAACGGCTTGTCTCCATGCCTTCGACCTGACCGCGGCGTTTGTTGAGGTCAGAGATGACGTCGCCCATCGATTCCTCGGGTGTAACGACTTCAATCTTCATAATCGGCTCGAGCAGCACGGGACCTGCTTTCTCAGATGCTTTCTTGAAAGCCTGAATAGCACAGAGCTCAAACGAAAGCTGGTCAGAGTCGACCGGGTGGAACGAACCGTCAATGACAGTGACTTTAAGCTGCTCGACAGGGAAACCGGCGAGAACACCGTTCTTCATTGCGGTCTGGAAACCTTTCTGAATCGAGGGAATAAACTCCTTGGGGATATTACCGCCCTTAACCTCATCGACAAACTGCAGTCCGCCTTCGAAACCTTCGTCGACAGGCTCGACACGCACGATGATATCAGCAAATTTACCACGGCCACCGGTCTGTTTCTTGAATACTTCGCGAAGTTCGACGGGCTTGGTGATTGTCTCCTTGTAAGTAACCTGAGGACGGCCCTGATTACATTCTACCTTGAACTCACGACGCAGACGGTCGATGATGATGTCGAGGTGAAGCTCGCCCATACCCGAGATAACGGTCTGGCCGGTCTCTTCGTTGGTCTGAACGCGGAATGTGGGGTCCTCCTCGGCGAGTTTCTGCAGACCGACACCGAGTTTGTCGAGGTCTTTCTGAGTCTTGGGCTCGACGGCGATACCGATAACGGGATCGGGGAAGTCCATAGCCTCGAGAACAATCGGATGATTCTCGTCGCAGAGGGTGTCACCTGTGCGGATATCCTTGAAGCCTACGCCTGCGCCGATATCACCGCAACCGATGACTTCTTTGGGATTCTGCTTGTTTGAGTGCATCTGGAAGAGGCGCGAGATACGCTCTTTTTTGCCAGAGCGCGAGTTGAGCACGTAGCTGCCGGCGGGGATTTCACCCGAATATACGCGGAAGAAGCACAGACGGCCTACATAGGGGTCTGTTGCGATCTTGAAAGCGAGGGCACACATCGGAGCCTCAGCTGAGGGCTCGCGGGTCTCGACTTCGTCGGGGTTGTTGAGGGCGTGGCCTTCGACAGCACCGGCATCAAGAGGTGAAGGCAGATATGCGCAGACTGCGTCGAGCAGACACTGCACGCCTTTGTTCTTGAATGACGAGCCGAGAATCATGGGCACTACGTTCATCGACAGAGTTGCCGCACGGAGAGCTTTCTTGATTTCGTCTTCGGTGATGGTCGAGGGGTCGTCAAAATATTTTGCCATGAGATCATCGTCATACTCGGCGATTTTCTCAAGCATTTTGTCACGCCACTCTTCTGCCTCTGCACGGAGATTGTCGGGGATTTCGTCGACCTCGTAGTCGGCGCCCATGGTCTCGTCGTGCCAGAAGATGGCTTTCATGCGGATAAGGTCGACGACGCCCTTGAATGTCTCCTCAGCACCGATAGGTATCTGGATGGGACAGGGGTTAGCGCCGAGGACATCCTTGAGCTGACGTACAACTTCAAAGAAGTTTGCACCCGAGCGGTCCATCTTGTTGACATAACCGATACGGGGCACATTGTATTTATCAGCCTGACGCCATACGGTCTCTGACTGAGGCTCAACACCGCCTACTGCACAGAATGTGGCGACAGCGCCGTCAAGCACACGGAGCGAACGCTCTACCTCGACGGTGAAGTCGACGTGTCCCGGGGTGTCAATAAGATTGATTTTATATTTTTCGTCGTTATATTTCCAGAATGCGGTGGTAGCGGCCGATGTGATTGTGATGCCGCGTTCCTGCTCCTGCTCCATCCAGTCCATCGTAGCGGCGCCGTCATGCACTTCGCCGATTTTGTGGGTCAGACCGGTGTAGAAAAGAATACGCTCTGATGTAGTTGTCTTGCCGGCATCGATGTGGGCCATAATGCCGATATTGCGCGTATATTTAAGATTTTCGTCTGCTTTAGCCATTTTGGATATTTCGATAGGAATTAATCAATGACATGGTGGATTAGAAGCGGAAGTGTGCGAATGCGCGGTTGGCCTCGGCCATCTTGTGCATATCTTCTTTACGCTTGAATGCGCCGCCTTGATCGTTGAATGCGTCTACGATTTCTGCGGCAAGCTTGTCAGCCATTGTTTTGCCGCCACGTTTGCGGGCATAAAGGATAAGATTCTTCATTGATATAGATTCCTTGCGGTCGGGACGAATTTCGGTAGGCACCTGAAATGTAGCGCCGCCGACGCGACGTGATTTGACCTCTACCTGAGGTGTCACGTTCTCGAGAGCTTTTTTCCAGATCTCTAAAGATGTGAGCTCTTCGTTGGGCAGTTTCGACTTCACAGTCTCGAGTGCGTCATAGAAAATCGTGAAAGCGGTGTTTTTCTTGCCGTCATACATAAGGTGATTGACGAACTTAGTTACTCTCACGTCATTGAAAACGGGATCGGGCAGAATGATCCGTTTCTTAGGTTTAGCCTTTCTCATTTTTAATGATAATCGTTGTGTTTTTGATTGCTTGGTTGCTTTCTTCTTTATTCTTCAGCCCGTCCTCCGACGTGGCTTACTCAACCTTTGAGGCAGCTTTTCAAGAAATGCAAAAACGAGTTAATTGAGATGTTTGATAATTACTCGCGGTGCGTTTAGTAAATACTTCACCGCTCCAAGCGTCAGCTGTGAGACTCTCAGAGACGATTACTTCTTGGCTGCACCGGCCTTGGGACGTTTGGCGCCATATTTCGAGCGACGCTGGGTGCGGTCTTTAACACCGCTTGTGTCGAGCGTGCCGCGAACGATATGGTAGCGAACACCGGGGAGGTCTTTTACACGACCGCCACGCACGAGCACGATTGAGTGCTCCTGAAGGTTGTGACCTTCACCGGGGATGTACGAGTTCACTTCTTTACCGTTGGTCAGGCGCACACGGGCCACTTTACGCATAGCCGAGTTAGGCTTCTTGGGGGTGGTGGTGTAGACGCGCACACAGACACCGCGACGCTGGGGGCACGAGTCAAGTGCGGGCGACTTACTCTTATCCTCGAGAGCCACACGTCCTTTTCTTACTAATTGCTGAATGGTAGGCATCTTAGTTTCTTTTGTTTCGTTAAATGTTTACTATTCTCTTATGTTTAAAATTCAATCTTTAGCAGACACCGCAAACGCCACCTATCACCGTCTCCACCAGAGACTTAGCGACAGAAGGGCGCAGTTGTGCCTTTAAAATCTGCGCAAAATTACAACTTTATTTTTTGTTATGCAAATATTTTTGCGCTTGATTTTCAGTCGATTTCAAAAAAATATCAACTCCGTTCCGTCGTATTCCTACGCATATCCCGCTACGTCACGACCTGCCGTCAAACATATTTTTTTATCGCCGGAGATATCATATATTTGCATCGTGACAGTCCCCGGCTCCGGTCGGCGTGCTGCACGTATACATTATTTATAATACGACTCCCATGAAAAAATTTCTCGCCGCCGCAGTCATAGCTATTTCTACCGCCTTTGCAGCCGCCCTGCCCTCAGCGCCCGTCAAAGTGACATGGCAGACCCTCGGCAACGAAACAGATTCAGCCGGCAACAACTTCTACACTCAGCGTCTCACAGTCAGCGGCGTCCTCGACTTCGACATGCTCGCGTTCAACCAGTTCGCCAGACGCATGCACACTCTAAACCCCGCCGACACACTCCGTGAGATTGTCCCGGGCTATTATGTCATCGCCTCGCCGCGTTTCCGCGAGTCAGCAGACAGTGTGGTCATAGACATCGTCACACGCGGCGCCATGCAGAATGTCTGCTACGAACCCGACGGTTTCCATACGGTCACTCTCCCGTCAGGCCTTACCGGCCCGGTTGAGTTGACGCGGCGCTCACTTCTCGACCACCCGTCGCATTACTCCACTCCGCGAGTCAACCGCCTGCCTCCGGCAGACGAAATCTACCGACTGAACGAACGTCTCGCCGAAGCCGCCTCCACAGCCTCGCCATACGACATCATCCCGTCTTTTAAATCAGTCACGAAAACAGGCCGACGCACCGTAACTCCCCTGCGCAAGACTTTTAAAACTGTCGACCCGACTGACAGCCTTGGCACATACCGCATCGTCATCGCCGGCGGCGAGGCCCGCGTCGAGGCTCCGCAGCAGTCAGCCGCAGTCGCCCGTCGCCGTTTGGACACGCTGCTTGACGGTCTCCCAGACGGCACTGTCATCGACGAGGCGGTAATCGTAGACCGCCCCGACTTCGGCTATCGCGGCGTTATGATTGACATTGCCCGCAACTATCAGACGCCCGCTCAGATGCGCCGTATCCTCGACCTGATGGCACACTACGGCTTTAACATCCTCCACTTCCATTTCGCCGACGACGAAGCATGGCGCATAGACATCCCCGGCCTGCCCGAACTTGTCGCCGTAGGCGCCCGACGCGGTTATGCGCCCGACGAGAGCGAGCACCTGTGGCAAATATTCTGCGGTGACGGCAATCCCGCGAGCGTCAATACTTCAAACGGATTTTTCACGACAGACGATTTCATCGGCATGCTGCGGTATGCCGACAGCCTCGGCATCAGCGTCCTACCCGAAATCGAATCGCCGGGACACGCCCGCGCCGCCATCAAGGCCATGGAGCGCCGCGCACGTGTCAGCGGCGACAGCACTCTGCTGCTGACCGAGGCCGCAGACTCATCGGTCTACACATCGGCTCAGGCATTTCACGACAACATCCTAAATCCGGCACTCGAATCGACCTACAGATTTATGTTCCGAGTCTTCGACGGTCTGATTGACCTCTACGCGCAAGCCGGAGTTGAACTCCCCGCGATACACATCGGCGGTGACGAGGTGCCGCGCAATGCGTGGAGCCGTTCGCCGGCCGCACACGCCATCGCCGACAGTCTCGGATATGAAACTCAGAAACAGCTCCACGCCCACTTCGTCAGACAGCTCAACGACTATCTCGCCTCTCGCGGCGTGAGACTGTCGGGCTGGCAGGACATCGCTACAGGCCGCATGGACGAATACAACGCCGCCGTCAGCCCCAATGTTTTCTCCATCAACAGCTGGACGTTGTCGTCTAAAAGCGACAACTCACCCTCTCGTCAGGCTCTCGAAGGCGGCTATCCTGTCGTGCTCAGCAATGTCGACCGTTTCTATCTCGATATGGTCTACAGTTATCATCCCGACGAGCGCGGTCTGAGCTGGGGCGGCACTGTCGACGAGTTCAAAAGCCTCGGAGGCTATCCGTCGTCGTTGTGCATCGTCCGTCCCGACGACCGCGGCCGCATCATCGGCGTCTCGGGACAGCTTTTCGCCGAGACCATACGCTCGGCCGCAGGGCAGGAAGAATTGCTGCTGCCAAAAATGCTCGGCCTCGCCGAACGCGCTTGGAATGCCGACTCGACCTACAGCGTCGAGCGCTTCAACGATGTCATCGCCCGGCGCGAAATACCTTACTGGCAGCGCGCCGGCTACAATTATCACCTGCGTCAGCCCGGCATAATCTCTGACGGGCAGCACGCTCATTTCAACTCGCCCTACAAAGGCATCGGAGAGATTCGTTACACCATCGACGGCTCCGACCCGTCTGACGCGTCTCCGGCAGCTGACGGCGAGCCTGTGGCAATCCCGGCCGGAACGAAAGAGATACGTGCAGCCTATTTTCTCAACGGTCGTCGCTCGGTGACGACAATACTTTATTTATAGGACTCCGCAGCCTCGCGGATGGCCATGAACATGGCGCGGTCTGCGTCGGTGAGTTCCACCGACCGGCGCGCCATCATGCGCTGCGCCGTGTCAAAAAATTTGCTCATCGACACATCGGTGAATCCGGCATTGCCGCCGTCACTGAACGAGGCGACAAAATTACGCGGGAAACCGGCGCCGTGGATATTCACCCCTACCCCGACGACTGTCGCCGTGTTAAACATTGTGTTTATGCCGGCCTTGGAGTGGTCGCCCATAATCAGGCCGCAGAACTGCAGCCCCGTGCGCAGGAAACGATGCGACGGATAGTTCCAGAGCTTGATTTCAGTGTAGTCGTTCTTGAGATTTGAGGCCGTACATCCGGCGCCGAGATTACACCAAGCTCCGATGACAGCGTTGCCGAGAAATCCGTCATGAGCCTTATTGCTGTAACTGTGGATGACCACATTGTTGAGCTCGCCGCCTACCTTTGACCACGGTCCGATGGTGGTGTCGGCATAGATGCGCGCCCCCATATTGACGACCGAGTGCTCGCAGACAGCTATCGGCCCCCGCAACGCGGCACACTCCATCACTTCGGCACACTGACCTATATAAACAGGTCCATTTGTCACGTTGACGGTGCAACCTCTGAGCGTCGCACCCGGCTCAACAAACAATTGCTCACTGTCGCCTATTACCGTAACTGTCGGGTCAATAGCCGCGCTCTCACGCCCGGCTGTCAGCGCAGCGAAATCGGCGCGCAGTGCCTCGCCGTTAAGCCTGAAAATATCTGTTACATTCTTTATAGACATGTAGTCGCCCTCATAGGACACTCGTCGCATTTCTTCGCCGCGGCAGGCGATAACCCGTCCCTCACGGTCGGCAAGCGCTTCGCCCGGCTGCAGCGACGCGACTGCCTCGGCTAACGACGGATCGGCAACAACATTACCGGCGATGCTTAGTGTAGCCGCGTCGGCAGCATCCGCCTTGCAGGGAAATTTCTCGCTAAGATAGCCGGGCGTCGAGTAGCTGTAGTCGCCCGGAAGCAGACGCTGCCACTTCTCGGCGAGAGTCAGAATGCCGAGGCGCAGATCGGCCACCGGACGAGTATAAGTGAGAGGGAGCAGATTGTCGCGTACCTCCTGAGGGTCAAATAAGATGATATTCATGACATGACGGTGTTATATCGTTTGACGGTGCAAAGATAAGCCTATTGTCCCGAGCGACAGCACATCATGTCGATTTTTTTTGCCGTTTCAGCCCGGATTAGCCGTCATAAGCTGATATATCTGACGGGTCTCGCGCTCGGTCAGACGATAATATCCGCCTATGGTTTCGCCCTTGTCCTCGTGGAGTTTTCTGACGAGCAGGTCTATATCGGGGTCGGCGATGCCGAGCTCCTTGAATGTCAACGGCATGCGCAGGACTGCGCCGAAGAATGCGCGCAACGAAGCCACGGCATCTATGGCAGCCGAGCGGTCGTCGGGAGCTGTCACACCGAAGACGCGCCGGCCGAGTTGCGCGACTTTCGACGGCTTGTGATGGGCCATAAACGCCATCCATGCCGGGATGACCACAGCCAGACCTGCGCCGTGCACAACGCCGTAGACCGCACTTATTTCATGTTCCATAAAATGCGACACCCAGTCTTCGCGCCGGCCACACCCGACGATCCCGTTATGGCCGAGCGTTCCGGCCCACTCGATATTGGCGCGGGCCTGATAGTCGGTCGGCTCAGACAAGGCCTTGGGAGCCTCGTTGATTAACGACAGCAGCAGACCCTCGGCAAGACGGTCTGACACCTCCACACGGCTCGTCGGCGAAAAATAGCGCTCCATGATGTGCGACATCATGTCGACCACGCCGCAGGCTGTCTGATAAGCCGACAGTGTGAACGTCAGCTCCGGGTCGATTATGGCGAAGCGCGGACGGAGCACAGAGTCTGTACGCAGACTTATTTTCTGCAGCGTGTCACGCTTGGTGATTACAGAGTTGCCCGACCCCTCGCTGCCCGATCCCGGGATGGTCAGCACGACTCCGACCGGCAGTGCATTCTTGACTATCTGTTTCCCGGCATAAAAATCCCAGAAATCACCGTCATAGCATATGCCTGCGGCGATAGCCTTGGCTGTGTCTATAACCGACCCGCCCCCGATGGCAAGCAAGCCGTCGATATGCTTGTCACGGCCGAGCGCTATGCCCTCATAGACGCGGTCGTCAGTCGGATTCTGCTCTATGCCGCCGAATTCCACATACTCTATGCCTATGGTTGAGAGCGACATCTCGATGCGGTCAAGCAGCCCGTTGGCCTTTACATATTTTTTGCCGTAGACAATCATTACCTTTTTGGCCCCCATCAGGAATGTGAGCATACCGGTCTTCTCCTCGGCTCCGCGCCCGAATTCATACAGCGTCGGACTATAATAAGTAAAATTATCCATCTTAAAATTCCTTTTTATAAATTATTAACCGACTGTGGTGCACACTTGTTCGCGATTATTTACGTTAATAAACATATGTATGACATCGAAACTATACTCCAAGCCCTTGCGCTGACTTTCATTGCCGGCGCGGCCACGGGCGTCGGGGCGCTCATATCCATAACTGCGCGCAAGACCGACACGCGTATTCTCTCCGGAGCGCTTGGTCTCTCGGCGGGAGTGATGGTCTACATCTCCTTTATGGAACTGTTGCCCGAGGCCATAGCCTCGCTGGCGGCCGACCATGACACACGCGTAGCTCAGATTATTTCGCTTGCGGCATTCTTCGGCGGCGTGGCCCTCATAGCGCTCATCGACAGATTCGTGCCCGAAGACGAGAATCCTCACGAGATGCACACCATGGACGAGCTCTCGCGCCCCGGCAACCATCACCTGCGGCGCACGGCCACAATGTTGGCTCTCGCCATCGGCATTCACAACTTTCCCGAGGGCATGGCGAGTTTTATCTCGGCCCTCGACGGTCTCGATGTAGCCCTGCCAGTGATTATAGCGATTGCCATCCACAACATCCCCGAAGGTATTGCCGTAGCCGTGCCGATTTATCATTCGACCGGCAGCCGGCGCAAGGCCATCAGATACTCTCTTCTCTCCGGCATGGCCGAGCCTGCCGGTGCAATTGTCGGCATAGCCGTCCTGCTCCCCTTCTGGTCGCCGGCGGTAAACGCCATATGTCTCGCGGCAGTCGCCGGTATAATGGTCTACATATCGTTCGACGAACTGTTGCCGGGAGCCGAACGATTCGGCCATCACCACATGACCATCACGGGCGTAATTGCCGGCATGGCCATTATGGCCCTGACGATGCTCTGGCTCTGAGACTCGGCTCGTCATTTCATAAACACGAAATAGACGGCGAGCACTAAGCAGACGAAGGCCGCAAGGTGATTCCACTGCAGTGACTCACCCTTGAAAAATACGACCGTGAAAAGTGTGAACACCACCAACGTGATGACCTCCTGCAACACCTTGAGCTGCATCAGCGAAAACGCTCCCCCGTTGCCCGCAAAACCGTAACGGTTGGCCGGTACCTGAAAACTGTATTCGGCCAACGCTATACCCCACGAAAGAAGTATGACCACATAAAGCGGCGTGTTTGACCCGATGACATGCATCTGCTGCAGTTTCAGATGCCCGTACCACGCAAACGTCATAAAGATATTGGAGATGACGAGCAGGCCGATTGTTAGCCAGATATTCATTTTAATACACTTTAACTTTTAATGCTGTAACGAATTATTTCCCATTGCGTCTTATATACAAAGGACATAAAGAAACAGCAATCTTTAAAAACATTATCAAGTCATCCGTGACGCCGGTTTGTCGAGGCGTCGCGGATGTTTTTTATTCGGGAGCATAGACGACGGTCACTGACGGCCGGGCGAATATATCCCGGGCTGTCGTCATGGATGATTCGACGCTTACAAGCCTCCGCTGACGCTCAACGGTATCGTTGACATCCTCTCCGTGCATCACCGCCATCGCGAGCGACGCAGCCTTGGCCTGATAACCCATATTTGAGAAATTGAATGTCGACTCAAATCTGTTGAGCGAACGCTCGAGCTCCCTGCGGCCTATATTGCCGGGCTCGCACAATTGTCTGACCTCGTCGAGCATTATTCGTCGCGCGCGGTCGACCGCTTCATCACTGTTGTCAGACAGTCTCACATTAAGCATCAGGAATCCTTCGCATTCGCTGCCGGCTATAGATGCATCAGCGTCTGTGAAAAGCCCGTCACCACCGACAACCAGCCGCCGGTAGAAACGCGACGACTTGCCGGCCGCGAGTATATCAGTCAGCGAATCAGCTATAAAATACTCCGGATTGCCATAGGCCGCCATCGGGAATGCGATTGTAACAGCAGTCTGCGGCACGGCACCCGTGACGCGCTCGACTATGTCTGACGTCGGGAAGACGGGATGCAGCGCCGGGCGCGGCTCGGTAGTGCGCCGTCCGATTGGGCCGAACCATTTCTCCGCCAACTCCACCACTCTCTCAAAACTTATATTGCCCGAGACAGCAAGTACCGCTTTCTCCGGGCCATAATGGCTGTAAAACCAGCGGCGTGCGTCGTCAGTTGTGACAGATGCCACATGCTCCGGACTAAGACCTATGACCGGCCACCCGTAAGGATTACTATCGCCATAAAGCAGACGACGCAGATGATGGCCGAGATCACCGTACGGACGGTTGAGACACTGCTGCTTGAACTCCTCTATAACCACCTGTCGCTGCACCGCGACGGTGCGCTCGCTCAGAGCCGGTGACAGCAGACGGTCGCTCTCAAGCCAGAATGCGGTTTCGACATTGTGGGCCGGCACGATATCATAAAAATTTGTATAATCGTTGCTCGTCCACGCGTTGTCACTGCCTCCGGCCGCTTCTAACGCGGCGCTGTAATCCGTGACATTAGCCGAGCCGCCGAACATAAGATGCTCGAACAGATGGGCAATCCCCGTCTGACGCGGAGACTCGTCACGCGCACCCGTGTCATAAAGCACATTGACTGCCACCATAGCCGTCTGAGGGTCGCAGTTATGTACGACCCTCAGACCATTATCGAGCGTAAACGTCCGATATTCAATCATTTGATTCCAAATGTATGCGTTCAGTCCACGATTTTCATCGATTCGATGCGGATATCGCTGAGAGGACGGTCGTGGCCGTCGGTCTTAGCCTTCTCGATTTTGTCGACAACGTCCATGCCCTTGATGACCTCGCCGAAGACTGTATAAGCGTTGTCAAGATGGGGCGTGCCGCCGATTTCCATGTACTCTTTCTTCATCTCGTCAGAGATGGTCACGGGATGAGCCTCGACGTAAGCCTCGGTCTCCTCGACGAGTTGCTGCTGAAGTTTCTGCAGACCCTCGCTGTCCTGAGCCGTACGCATCTGGTTGATTTCGCCCATGTGCTGTTCGACGAGCTGGTTGAAGCGGTTGCTCATGGCAGTGTTTTTGACATACTGCTCCAACTGTGTCATCTCGGCGGGAGTAACCTTCTTGCCCGTCACGATATAGAACTGTGAGCCTGACGACGCTTTGGTCGGGTTGACTTGGTCGCCCTGACGCGCAGCGGCGAGCGCACCGCGTTTGTGAAAATGCTTCGGATAGTTGATTTCTGCGGGGATGGTATAGCTCGGACCGCCGCTGCCGAGCATCTGGCCCGGCTGAGCCGTCTTCGACTCCGGATCGCCGGCCTGCACCATAAACTCGTTGATTACGCGGTGAAAGAGAGTGCCGTTATAATAGCCTTCTTTGACAAGCTTGACGAAGTTGTCACGGTGGCGGGGAGTATCGCCATAGAGCAGCACGGTTATATCGCCTAAAGTCGTCTTGATTTCGACGGTTACCGACGTGGTGTCGGCCGGATTGAAGTCTGTTGCCATTGTTTCAACGGTTTTGTCTGTTAAGCTGTCGGCACCGTTGGCCTCGGCTTTCTCGCCCGAGGCTGACGAGCTGCATGCGCTGAGCCCGAAGAGCACGGCTGCCGCAGTAAAAATCTTTTTGAACATTTGTTATACTGTAATTATATTGATTATTTCCTCAGATAGCCGACTGCGGGAAGAGACGCTTGTAGATGCGGCGGAAATTATTGTCTGTCGCGATGAGCTCGGAGGCACGGTCGGCGTAGTCAGCGCCGTAGATACTGTTAAGTATGTCAGGCAGATAGCGGTGCTCGCGGTCTTTGTCGATAGTCGATGCTATCAGACGCTTGACCGGCTCGGCGAAGCGCTGTGCGTCGATGGCGTGAAGATAACGTGCGGCCGACGCCAGAAACTGCCCCGTCAAATCGACAGTCACCATGTTGTCAACTAAAGCATCGAGGTCTGACTCGCTACACTCGTCAATGTGATTAGCTATATATTCGTAGGTCATAAGACCATCCGGATCACGTTTTAGCTCTTGTATCTCTTGCTGGGTCATTATCGTTGGGTTTATAACATTATTCACTTGTTTCAGACTCATCACGCGACAGACGGCGATACACATAGTCGATGACCGTCTCGGCGAGTTCATCCATGCCGAGAAGCGACGAGTCAAGTGTGAGGTCATAGCTGCGCGCGTCGCCCCACCGCTTGTCTGTGTAGAAATTATAGAAATTAGAGCGCAGTTTGTTGGTCTTTTCGGCGAGAGCACGGGCCTGTTCGGCCGTCACTGTATCGGCACGCTCGATGATACGTCTGACACAGCACTCCATAGGCGCGTGCACAAAGATATTGATGACATTGTCGACATCACGGAGCACATAGTCGGCACTGCGGCCGACTATCACACACGGTCCGGCCGACGCTATCTCATGGATGAAATCACACTGCGCCTGATAGATGCTGTCAGAACTGATTGATGTCGACCCCGCATAATAGGCCATCGGGTTATATCCGAGATTAAACGAGAACAGACCCGATATAAAACTCGGCATACGTTCGTCGTTTTTCTCAAAATACTCTGTGCTAAGACCCGCTTTCTGGGCTGCCTTGACCAACAGCTCCTTGTCATAAAACGCTATGCCGAGGCGGTCAGCAATAAGACGCCCTAACTGACGGCCGCCGCTGCCGAAACTGCGGCCGACCGTGATGACATACCGTTCAGGAAGTGACTTTGCCTGCTTGTTTTCCATATCGCATGACAGTCTTGTTGTTACTTTCACGGCAAAAATAGACATTTTATTCGGTTTTATCAATAAAAAGCGTAAGCGACCCGGAAAACTCATGCCGGCTATACCAGTATAGCGCCATTATCGGCTTAACCTTTTTATATTAATTTTTATGCCAATGTTAAATATTATATCAGTCCGCACCTTTTTACAATACCGATTGTTGTGATATACAGATTGTCAATAAAGTGAATTGACAATCGCGATGTGCGTCGGCGCGTCGTGACAATATATCGGATTGAAATAATTATTAACTAAAGACCATAAATGGCGGTGGCACGAAAAATCCACTTTTTTCTCTGCACTTCTGTTCGGTCGATTTCTAACATAAACACACTAATTAAATTATTATGGCACAGAAAACGTATTCTCCCGTAGTGCAAGAACTTGCCGATCTTATTAAAGAAAACAATTGGCAGGACAAGTTTAATCAGGCTATCGCCAAAGTGGTCGCCTATAAGATTCCCGGTCTGTCGGATATCGCTTCGATTGACGACTATCTCGACTATCTTGAGGCTTATATGCACTGGGTTCCGTCTGAAAATCAGGAAGGCACACATGTTTATCAGCACCTTTTCCGCTCTTTCTTCCTGCTCGATCAGGAGCCTGTGAAATCGCTCCAGACTCCTTGCGCTCCGGCCGATCAGCAGCCCAAACTGACTCCGCTGTCACAGTGGATGGTGGACTACTGCTACGGTATCGGCAACTGGCTTGACAGCCCCGAGTCTATCACCGACGACAGCGTCAAGTCATTCTACAACAGCGCAGTCTACAACATGGACGAATATCTCGAGCCCCGCGGCGGCTGGAAGACCTTCAACCAGATGTTCGCACGTTACACCAAACCGGGCTATCGTCCTATCGCCGGTCTTAACGACGACCGCATCATCGTTCACCCCGCCGACGCATGCTTCGGAGGTCAGTGGGAAATTCGCCCTGACACCCATGTACGCATCAAAGGTCTCGACTGGAGCATCGACGAGCTCCTCGAAGGCAGCCCCTACAAAGACAAATTCAAAGGCGGCATGTGGTGCCACTCGTTCCTTAGCTGGACCGACTATCATCGTCAGCATGCGCCTCTGTCGGGCATCGTCCGTGAGGCTCGTGTCATCCAAGGCGCAAACTATGTCGACCTCGTTGCAGTTCCTGACAAAGTCAACCCCGTCACAAATCAGGTCGAGGCATGGCGTGCAACCGCTCCTGATCAGGCCGGATACGAATTCATGCAGACACGTGGTCTGATTGTGCTCGAGACAAAATACGGCTATGTAGCCATTCTGCCTATCGCAATGCCTCAGGTATCGTCAGTTGTCGTGACTGCCGAAGTGGGCATGGCTCTGAAGAAAGGCGACGAGATTTCTTACTTCCAGTTTGGCGGCTCTGATATCGTTTACCTCTTCTCGGCTAACATGAACGTGTCTATTTCAGCTCATAAAGGCACCCACTATAAAGTAGGTACCAAGATTGGAGAAATTTATCCGGTAGTCGAGCTTTAAGCCGACCGGCAAGAAGCTATCGAGTAAACTGAACTTTATTCATGGCCTGATCTTACGGTCATGATGCAAGGCGGAGGCCGGCATCAATGCCGGCCTCCGTTCCTTTAATTCACACACATCGTTTCACTAAATATAACCCGGATTTATGAATACCTCGAATACTCCCAAAACGTCATCCTCTCCGGCACCCAAGACTCCGGCAAAGGCACTGATTTCGACAGGTGCGATGACGATTATGATTATTACGACCGTGGTCAGTCTGCGAGGACTGCCGTCGCAGGCCGAATTCGGCATACAGTCAATATTCTATTATCTGTTCGCCGCGTTATTTTTCCTTTTGCCTTTTTCGCTTGTGTGTGCCGAGCTCGCCTCGACCTATACAAAGTCCGGCGGCCTCTACCGCTGGGTGTCTGAAGCCTTCGGCCCCCGCTGGGGATGGTCGGCCATGTATCTCGAGTGGCAGACACTTGTCATATGGTTTCCCGCTGTGTTGATGTTTGCCGCCGTCTCACTGGCTTATATCTTCTGGCCCGAGTCGTTTGACGCCAAGCTGTCAGCCAACAAGATTTACACGCTAATAGTAGTCCTCGCCGTATACTGGATTACAAACTTCATAGCCTTCAGAGGCATGAAGTCGTCAAAGATTCTGAGTACGTTAGGCGGTCTGTTCGGCACAATCGTCCCGGGAGCCATCCTGATTATCCTCGGTGTGGCATACCTCTGCATGGGCAAACCCATAATGCTCACCCATGAATCTTTCTTCCCCGATTTTACTAAAATCGGCACAATTGTGCTGGCAGCCTCTATCTTCCTGTTCTACGGAGGCATGGAGATGAACGCCGTGCATGTGCAGAACATGAAAAATCCGGCGCGCCAGTTCCCGAGGGCCATATTCCTCGCCGTCGCAGTTATCGTGATGATATTTGTCTTCGCCACATTAGCCATCGGCTTTGTCGTTCCGGCCAAAGACATCAACCTGCTTGCATCGCTGCTTGTCGCCTATAATGACTTGTGGGCTGCCGTCGGCGCTCCGTGGTTAGGCAATGTTATGGCCCTGCTGATTACCTTCGGTGTCATCGGTCAGGTGAGCGTCATCATCGCCGGCCCGTCGACCGGTCTTGTTGCAGTCGGCGAGAGCGGCTATCTGCCTCGTTCGCTCCAGAAAGTCAACCGCAATGGTGTCAACAAACCCATACTCTACATACAGGCGGCTTTCGTCAGCCTGCTCTCTCTGGTGCTTGTCGTATTGCCCTCGGTACAATCTGCCTATCAGGTTATGTCACAGATGGCTACCGTCATTTATTTGATTCTTGTGCTGATGATTTACTTCGCATTCTTCCGCCTGCGTCACACACAGCCTGACAAACCGCGCGGTTTCCGCATCCCCGGCGGACGTTTCGGCGAGTATCTGATTGGCGGCGTGGGTGTCCTCGGCGCTTTCATCGCCATGATTCTCAGCTTCTTCCCCCCGTCGCAGATCAACACCGGCAATCCGGTCGTCTACGTACTTATAATCCTCGTAGGCGCTGTAATTTTCTTCTGTCTGCCGCTGATAGTCTTTGCCAAACGCAAACCGTCATGGCGCAACCCGTCGGCCGACTTCTACCCGTTCGACTGGCAGATTGAAAACCGCAAACCCTCAGAGGTGTCAAAATGGGCTGCCGACTATCAGCCGACCATGGCCGACATCGCCGCAACTGATGCACGTGTTCTCGCTATCGAGAACGGCGAGACCGAGGCTGCGGCTCAGAAGATTGCCGCCGAAGCCGCAAAGGCCTATACAGACGGCGCCAATCCTCAGGCGGTTGCCTACAGTGTGTTCGATAAAAGTAAAAGTGCCTCCGCATCCGACACCAAGTGACACGGTGATAGCCTTTCACCCCGAAAAAATCAAAGAACAATGAAAATCAACACCGGCAAGGGGACTATACCCCTGATGACGCTGATTGCCATATGGTCAATCTCTCTGACAGTCAATCTGCCGGGGCTGGCCATCACGCCCATGCTCGGAAATCTCGACAAGATTTTTCCCGGCACCTCCGAACTTGAGGTGCAGCTCCTGACCGTTCTGCCCAATGTGTTTATCATTCCCTTTGTGCTACTTTCGGGCAAGCTGTCACTCTCAAAAAGCAAAATCAAGATTGTAGTGGTTGCCCTCGCCATATATCTGGCGAGCGGCATCCTCTACTTCTTTGCCGACAGCATGGTCGAGCTGATTGTCATAAGCTGCATGCTCGGCATAGGTTGCGGACTGCTCATTCCGCTTGCGGCCGGACTGCTTGCCGACACATTCACAGGCAAATACCGCATGCAGCAGCTCGGCATCAAATCCGGCATCTCCAACATTGCACTCGTGATTGCCACTTACGCCGTCGGCTGGCTCAGCCACGGCAGCTGGCGCATGCCGTTCCTCGTATATCTGATTCCGGCCATACCGCTTGTGCTGTCGGTATTTCTGCGCGAAATCCCACGCGACGATTTATACCAGCCGGACAGCACCCCCTCTCCCGACATGAAAGCCACCGCTAAAGCAGCCGCAAAGGCTGTGACCGCGGGCACACCCGCCGGAGGCATCCGGGCAAAAGCGCCCGCCGGCCCGGTCGGCAATTCGCGCGTACGCAACGGGTTCATCGTCTCACGTGTGTGGTCGCTCATCGCCGTATATTTCTTCGTGTGCTACGCCACGGTGATTGTCAGCTACTATACTCCGTTTTTGATGCAGGGCGACGGCATGTCTGTCTCTGATGTCGGCACTGTCACGGCTGTCTTCTTCCTCGCGGTATTCCTGCCCGGATTCATATTGCCCTATGTAATTAAAGTATTCCGTCAGGCCACCCTGATAATCTGCTCGCTCGTCATGGCCGCGGGAGTTTTGCTTATGGCCATGGGACATTCCTTCGGCGTGATGTGTGCGGCTGCCGTTCTCGTCGGTTTCGGCTACGGTGTCTTCCAGCCGCTGATTTATGACAAAGCGACACAGATTGTCACCGTCCCGGCCAAGGCGACTCTCGCCCTCGCGATTGTCCTCGCGGCCAACTATCTGTCGATTAGCGCCACTCCGTTTATTGTCGACGGTTTACGTGATATTTTTGATCCGCAACATCTCAATAACACATTCCCCTTTATCCTCAACTCCGTGCTTCTGGGCGCATTTACAATCGTGGTATTCATATTCCGCAAATCGTTTGTGTTCAGCATCGACCGGTCTTATTATTAATCAGCGTTTTCAAACTATTTAAAGAATTAATCTGACAAATGAATACCTTTATACGCTCCTTGTTGCTGATTTCGGCTTTTATACCTGCCTGCGGGGTGCTCGCCCAGAATCATCCGGCTGCCGCTCCTCGCCACGACATAACCATCCTTAATCCCGGCCGAGACAGCGACACGACTGTCATAGACATTTACGGGATATTTCAGGAAAATGCCCCTAAATCATATAAGATTCCCGGGGCACCGCGATTTGCCATCGAAGGTAAAGACCGCAAGTTTTATTTAGGTATCGGCGGAACAGCCAAAGCCACCGTGTCATATGACTGGGGTAACCCTATCGACAACGCCTATGATTTCACAACCTCTTCGATTCCGATGCAGCAGCGTAAAGGCGACGGTGGCCTCTATCAGTTCTCGGCAGCGACCAGTGGACTATTTGTCAACTTCGTCGCACTCCCCGGGACAAAGAATCAGGTCGGAGTCTACTTTAACTTCAATCTGACCGGCAACGGCAATGACTATGGGTTCAACCTCTACTATGCCTACATAAAATATCGCGGCCTGACCGTCGGATATGATTTCAGCCTTTTCAGCGACATGGCCGCCATACCTCCGAGCATTGACAACGAAGGCCCCAACGCGCTGACAGCCATCCCCAACGGCGTCATAGACTATCGGCACAGCTTCAATAACCACTGGAGCGCCGGAGTCGGAGTCGAGCTTCCGATGGCATCGGCTACGACAGGCGACGGCACATACATGGTCAATCAGCGCGTACCTGACATTCCCGCCTATGTGCAGTATTCATGGGGCGGAGGCAAAAGCTGGGTCCGTCTGTCAGGCATCATACGTAACATGCTCTATCGAGATGAAGTCGCCGACCGCAACCGCGACTGCGTCGGATGGGGCGTGAAAATGAGCGGAAGCGCCTCGTTCGGGCCTGTCGTGACAGCCTACTATCAGGCTGCTTACGGACGCGGCATAACAAGCTACTTTCAGGACCTCTACGAAGGCGGTCTCGACATGACCCCTGACGGCAACGGACGTCTCCACGGCGTAAAGGCGTGGGGAGGCTATTTCGGCTTGCAATATAATATATCTCCGAAAGTATATGCCACTACCACCTACAGCCACTTGCGCAACTATGCATCCGCTTATGACGGCGGAGCTACGCCGTGG
This sequence comes from uncultured Bacteroidales bacterium, assembly GCA_965143025.1. GTDB lineage: Bacteria > Bacteroidota > Bacteroidia > Bacteroidales > Muribaculaceae > CAG-873. Next base: position 126,287 of record CBCSTG010000002.1, on the reverse strand, counting down.
AACAGTCAGTACCGCTATGCGCAATATGCCCTCGCAAATGTGATGTGGAACATCACATCACAGATTTCCACCGGCATCGAATATATCTACGGTCGACGTGTCGATATGGACGGTGTGTCACGCCATGACAACCGCATCCAGACTATGCTGCAGGTTACATTCTGATTTCCCCCCTACACGGCGCCGTTTTCAGCAGACAAGAGTCTGACGCGGCGCCGTGTTATGTTTTTATGCCGGAGAAAATAATGTTTTCTTAATGAATATTTATAATTTTGCCCTATATAAATATGTATAGATAATGAAAGGACGCAAACTGATATTCACGGCCGTAATGGCAATCGCAATTGGCACGACACTGATTTTAACCTATCGCAGCATACGTTCGACAGGAGTCGTAATCTCCGGAGGCATACTCTTCATACTTGCAGGCGTAATCAACACATTTGCATCTCTCGGCACACGCGACAGCGATGGGCGGAGCCGAGTAAGCTCTTGGACAATGGCCCTTGGCTGGATAACAAGCGCCGCAGCAGTCGTACTCGGACTGTGCATGCTGATTTTCCAGTCTACATTCATCGGTCTCGTGCCCTTTATCTTCGGTGTGCTTGTCGCCTTCGGAGCCCTCTATCAGTTTTTCCTCTTGGGATTCGGAGCGCGTCCCGTCACGCTACCCGTGTGGCTTTTCATTGCGCCGGTGCTTCTGACAGCCGGTAGCATATACATCTTCATGCAAAAAGCCGGCGCCAACGACAGCTCGATAATGTTGCTGACTGGCATAAGTTTCGCGGTCTTCGGTGCGGCAACCCTGATTGAAGGCATAATTATCGGCAGCTGCAACCGCTCAATGCGCCGACACAGTTCACAGCCTGATGACAATAACGTCCGTAACAGCGACGGTGCAAACGACATCCAAGATGTCGACGCGACTGAGATACGTCCGCTCGACAGCCCCGAAATACCCTCAAAAAACACGCCAAAAACAACTTAAATCATAAAATATCACCTCAAAAGCACAAAATATTGTGCGAGATTCAAAAAAAAGTACGATATTTGCACTTGCAAATTTAAACAGACGTCTTTTGACGTATTAAAAACTTGCATATCAACGATATTAATAAACCAATAACCGTTAAAAATAAATCAACAATGACAAAAGCTGACATCGTTAACGAAATTGCCAAAACTACCGGCATCGACAAGCCCGCTGTCCTCGAAACTATCGAGAAATTCATGAGCATCGTCAAAGACTCGCTCGCTCACGGCGAAAACGTTTATCTGCGCGGCTTCGGCAGTTTCATCGTTAAAACACGATCTGAGAAAACAGCCCGCAACATCTCTAAGAACACAACTATCATCATCCCCGCTCACAAGATTCCGGCATTCAAACCTGCCAAGGTCTTCATGGAGGATGTGAAATAATATCTCTTAAATCATTCATGTGTCGGCTATCGACATTCATGATATAATTATTAACCCATTAAATTAGCGTAAAATGCCCAGCGGAAAGAAAAGAAAAGGCCACAAGATGGCTACCCACAAGCGCAAAAAACGTCTTAGAAAGAATCGTCACAAGAAGAAATAATTTTACTTGACCGACTATTCAATCAACGCTATACGAAGAACAAACTTGACGCGGGGAGTATCCACAGGGATTGTCTGTCCCCGTTCAAGCTTTGTTCTTTGTGTGTTTAAGACACTACCACTCTCCTTTTAACAATCACGTCATAATCCATCCCTCACCAACACGCAAATGAAAAGCGAATTAATCGTAGACGTGCAGCCCGGCGATGTGTCAATCGCCCTGCTCGAAGATTCGCGCCTCGTTTCTCTGCAGAAAGAGGCACGCAACATCGCCTATGCGGTCGGTGACATTTATCTGGCTAAAGTCAAAAAACTTATGCCGGGACTCAACGCCGCATTCGTCAACGTGGGGTATGAGAAAGACGCATTCCTCCATTATCTTGACCTCGGCTCTCACTTCGCATCTTACTCGGCTTTCGTGTCGCAACTGCTCGGCGACCGCAGCAAAGTGCCGGCCCTGTCAAAACAAAAACTTCTCCCAGACATCGACAAACACGGCTCCATAACCGACCAGCTGCAACCCGGTCGCGAGCTCCTTGTCCAGATTGTCAAAGAACCGATTTCGTCAAAAGGCCCGAGACTGACCACCGAAATCACATTCACCGGCCGATTCCTTGTGCTGATTCCTTTCAGCGACAAAATCTCGATTTCTCAGAAAATCAAGACAACCGAGGAAAAACTTCGTCTGCGTCAGCTCGTCGAAAGCATAAAGCCAAAAAATTTCGGCGTCATCGTGCGCACATCTGCCGAAGGCAAACGTGTCGCAGAGCTCAATCACGAACTCAAGACCCTCCTGCAGTGCTGGGAAGACACTATCGCCAAAGCCCAGCGTGCAGCCGTCCCGTCTCTCATCTTCGAAGAAGAAAGCCGCATCGTAGGCATGTTGCGTGACGTTTTCTCGCCCTCATTCGAGAGCATAACCGTCAACAACCCCGACATTTACTCACAGATTGCAAAGTATGTCGCCCTGATTGCCCCCGAGCGAAAAGACATTGTCAAGCTCTACGACAAAGACGAGCCTATTTTTGACCACTTCTCGATTACACGCCAGATCAAATCATCGTTCGGCAAGACTGTTTCTTTCAAGTCAGGAGCCTATATTATTATAGAGCATACGGAAGCCCTGCATGTAATCGACGTCAACTCCGGCAACCGCACAAAAGCAGGCTCGGACCAAGAGACAAACGCCCTCGAGGTAAACCTGCGCGCCGCAGACGAGATAGCCCGTCAGCTGCGTCTGCGCGATATGGGCGGCATTATTGTGGTTGACTTTATCGACATGGCAAAGGCCGAGCACCGTCAGGAGCTCTATGACCACATGCGCGAAATCATGGCCAATGACCGCGCACGCCACAACATCCTGCCGCTCAGCAAATTCGGCCTGATGCAGATAACTCGTCAACGCGTGCGCCCGGCCCTTGACATCACCACCACCGAGACATGTCCGTCATGTTTCGGCAAAGGCGAGGTACAGCCGTCGCTGCTCTTCACCGACACTCTGCGCGAGAAAATAGACTATCTGATTAACGTCCTGCAAGTCAAAGACTTCATAGTCTATGTCCATCCCTTTGTCGATGCATACATCAAACGCGGCATATTCTCGTCTCTCTACGGACGATGGCGCCGCTCGATGGGACGCTGTTTCAAAGTCATGCCTGACGAATCTCTCGCATACCTTCAGTATCGCGTGCTTGACAAAGACCGCAACGAGATTAATCTGCGCGAAGAGAAAGACTCCGGCTCATCATCGACCGAAAAAACAAAAAACAAAGCCCGTAACCGAGGAGCCGAGGAGCAGGACGAAACACCCGCTCCCAAACCTAAACAAGCTAAGGCTGAGACGAAAGCACGTACTCAGAAGAACGAACAAAAAAAGCAACAGCCCAAAGCCGAGAATACAACACGACAGGCAGAAGAACAACCGGCTAAAACCGAGCAGAACGACACTGATAATATAAGCGCAGCAGACATACAGCCCGCTGCGGAGCCGGCCGGTCAAAAAACGGGCAAAAAGGCAAAATCAAAACCACAGCGCAGTCCCGAGAAATCCGCCGCTACGGACAACGATTCCGCTTCAGAGACGGATGAAGCCGTCGGCATCTCTGCGTCTGTCAATGACGTCAGTGACACTGTGGGCATCATTGCCGACGAGCCTCTGGACAAATCCGAAGCTCAGGAAAACGCGACATCTCAGGACGCCTCAGAAACAAAAGCCAAGCGTTCGAGAAGCCGCCGTGGACGCCGCAACGCCGCAAAGAAATCTCAGGGCGCAAACGACTCCACGGGCGACGACGGCATTTCGTCCGCTCCACTCGCCCTCCTGCCTGCACACACCGACTCTGACGAGTCACCCTCAGAGGAATAATTTTTTCATACTCCGATAAAAAACGGCCGATGAAACCATCGGCCGTTTTTATATCTTAGCCATATGGGGCTTATAGGGCCCATACGCCCTATAAATCAGCTAAAACGCGTTCTTCTCGCCTTGGAAGGCGTTGATGACCGTCCTGGCCATAATCTTAAGGTCGAGCAGTAGCGTCCAGTTTTCGATATACCACACATCAAACTCGACACGGCGTTCCATCTTCCACAGCTCGTCGGTCAGGCCTCGGTATCCGTTGACCTGCGCCCAGCCCGTGATACCCGGTTTGACAATATGGCGCACCATATACCTGTTGACAAGCTTTGAATAATCCTCCGTGTGCTTTAGCATATGGGGACGCGGCCCGACAATCGACATGTCGCCGCGCCACACATTGATAAACTGAGGCAGCTCGTCGAGCGACGACCGGCGCAGAAAATCACCGAAACGCGTCTTGCGGGGGTCATCTTTCGTGGCCTGACACGAGTCGGCTTTCTTGTTGACATGCATCGTGCGGAACTTAAGACAGTCAAATGACTTGCCGCGATAGCCCGTGCGTTTCTGTCTGAAATAGACAGGTCCCGGCGATGTCAGCTTGATGGTGATTGCCACCGGAATATAAATCAGAGGATATAAAGTGACTAAAAAGACTGTCGAGAAAAGCAAATCCACACCGCGCTTCACCGCACGGTTAAACGGATTTTTAAGCGGATTGCGGCGTCCGGCAAGTATCGGCATCGGACCGATATTATGAAGCTCATAATTGCGCCCGAGCACCGGTTTGACCTGCGGCACATAGAAAAACTCGCACACCGTGTCGTCGGCTATCTTGACCACACGTGCCATGTCTCCGCCCATAAGTTCGTTGAGCGTGTAATATATCTGCTCTACCTTATTCTCGCGGATAAAGTCAGTCAGAGAGTCGATATTTCCCACATAACGCTCGGGATACTTGAAGTCATCACGACACGCGTCATCAAAAAAACCGAGAAAACGGTAACCGTAACCCGCATCGCTCTGCAGCTCCTCCATCAGACGCGCCGACGTAGGGTTGGTGCCTATAATCACTACACGCGTGTAGTTATATCCCCGGCGCCTGTATGACTTGATGAAATAGCGTGTGATGAGATTAACCGTCGGGACAAGCACCACAAGCATCGAATAATAGACCGCATAAAATGCCACCGGAACATCTCCGACCGTCATAATCTCACTTAACGACAGGAAGAAAAGCGCATGTATGCCGACATTTATCAGCGAATCGGCCACTACACGATCCATCAGTATGGTGCGCATCGACTGTTTCAGGCCGGTCTGACGGAACAGCACCGGCAGATAACCGACATTGACCAACAGCCACATCATGCGCAGGTCTTCACCTGACACATGCGGATATACGACCACCGCCAATCCGAATATAAGATTGAACATCGCCAAGTCGCATATATTCAGTAACGGCTTGACAAAGCGGCCTAATCCGTTGTGAAATGTCAGTATCGGCATAATGGGTGGCTATGAGACAGTCTTTTTGCGGAAGATAGCGCGGTCTGATTTCCGCCCTTATACTCCTCCACGTTAATTAACGTAAACGAGGCATGACTTATTGTGACACTGACGGCCGCCATCGTAAAATAGCGGCCGTCATAATATCTATAGAGCTGAATCTCAAAGCTTACTGTCTATCAGCTTGACCTTTTCGTCAATTTGGTCAATATCGGCTTTGAGTCGCTCGATTTTGCGCTGGAAATCTCTTAACATCGAGTCACCCGACTTGCTTTTGGCCGAGAGGAAGCCGAGATTATTCTCATAAGTTCTGAGTTCGTTGCGCTTGGCCTCGGCCACACGCAAGAGTTTCTCGCGCTCTCTATAGAGCTTGTTGTCATCGCCCTCTATCTCGGCCACAGCGGTCTCGAAGCGGTTCATACGCTCGCGGTGCTCACGGAGTTCGAGAGCATCACGCAGCTCATTGAGTTTGTCGCGGAACGCCTCATAGACCTTGTCCTTTTCGCGGAAAGGCACATGTCCGATTGATTTCCACTCGGCCTGCAGGGCTTTAAGGCGCTCGATAGCCTCCTCGCGCGGTGTCTCGGCCGTGATTTCACCCAGACGGGCTATAACGTCACGTTTGGCCTTAAGATTGGCATTCTCGGTCTGACGTACACCTGATGTTGCCTTCTTTTTCTGCTCGAAGAAGTGGTCGCAGGCAGCAAGGAAACGCTGCCAGATGGCATCGCTGTGCTTCTTGGCAACAGTGCCTATTGTCTTCCATTCCTTCTGCATAGCCACAAACTCGTCACCCGCCTTGCGCCAGTCTGTCGAATCCTTAAGCGCTTCAGCGCGCTCGCAGAGAGCGACCTTGGCCGCCAGATTGCGCGACAGCTCGTCACGGGTCGATTTGAAGAACTCCGATTTGGCCGCGAAGAATTTGTCACAAGCCGCGCGGAAACGTGCGAAAAGACGGTTATTGAGCTTACGCGAGGCAAAACCGAGAGTCTTCCATTCGGTCTGCGCCGCGATAACTTCTTTAGTCGCCTCATCCCATGCTGCAAAAGTTTTCAGTTTCTCTAAGTCGACGGCCTCCACGCGCTCGCATAGAGCGGTCTTGCCGGCCTCGTTCTCGGCCTCACGGGCCTTGCGGGCCTCGAAATAAGCCTGATATCTCTTATTGATTTCAGCCGAGAAGTTTTTAAACTTCTCCCATATTTCTTCTCTGATTTCCTTGGCCACGGGACCGACCTGACGCCATTTGTTATGGAGTTCCTGAAGGCGGCGATAAGCCACGATGACATCTTCTTCGGTCGTCAGCCCCTCAGCCTCGCTGAGCAGCAGCATCTTGCTGTCAAGATTTTTCTTGAAGTCATAGTCGCGCAACTCTTTGTTGATTTTAAGATTGTCGGAGTAGCGCTCGCGGGCATCCTGAAAACGTTTCCAAAGGTTTGTCTCCTCGGTTGCAGGCACATCGCCGCATGCGTTGAATTCGTCCTGCAGCTCACGATAGCGCGGGAATGTACGGTTGACATTGTCCGTGTCTTCGGCTAAAGCGATAATCTCGGCTATAATAGCGTTTTTGCGCTCGAGATTGGCCTGGCGCTTGGCCTCCTGCTCGGCGGCGAGGGCAGCCTTGCGCTCACGCAGGTCATTGAGTATCTTCTTGATTTCTGTATCTTTCTCGTCGTCGGCCGGTTCAACAAAGCTCTCGGCATCATTGCCGGCTTCGGCCCATGCCGTGCGGGCCTCGTCTGTCTCATTTTTATGGATAGCGTTATAATGCTGACGCAGACGGCGCAGGTCATCCCCGCTGATTTCAGCGATGTCTTTAGCCTCAATCTCGCGGGCGGCAGCAAGTATGCCGTCTTTGTCTAAAGCCGCAACTTCCTCGGCTGACTGCTGCTCGGCCTGTTCTACGGCCTCGCTGACCTCGGCTTCGAGATCGGCAAGCGGCGCATCAGTGACCTGTGTCCCGGCGGATTCTTCTTCTGACGGAGCAGAAGACTCGGCCACAGTGTCTGCTACAGGTGATTGTGTTGTTTCAGGGTCAAGACTTTTTTCGGCGGCGTCGTTGACAGGCGCCTCGCTGAGAGTTTTTTCGGCGGCATTAGCTGACGCTGCCGAAGGATCACGCATTTCCATAATGATTAGTTTTAAATTGTCAGAGTCTGGCGTTTGATGACAGACGTGTAAGCGCGAATTTAATAAAAAACTTTGATTTATAGGCAAAAACCCGATTTTTTTATCCTCCGAGTGTTAATTTAGCTCCCTTTGCTTTTTAACTATTATAGCTATTTTAGCCCCGTCTGACTTATCCCCCTCAAAAACACAGCGCCGACGGTCATCATCTGACCGCCGGCGCCGATATCAAGTTAAATCAGGCTCCGATTATTTGCCTGAGAGTTTCTCTTTGAGAGCTGCAAGTGCCTCGAGGTCACCGAGAGTGGTCTTCTCGAGCGGAGCATTGAGTGCGGGAGCCTCTTCAGCCTGTTTCTTGGGCTGGCGGCGTGCTTTGCGCTCTGCTGCTTTCTCTGCACGTGCTTCATCTTCGAAGATGCGGCTGTGAGAGAGGATGATGCGCTTGCTGTCTTTGTTGAATTCGATTACCTTAAAGTCAAGCTTCTCGTCAACCTTGGCCTGTGAGCCGTCCTCTTTAACGAGGTGTTTGGGAGTAGCGAAGCCCTCTACGCCGTAAGGCAGAGCAATCACGGCACCCTTGTCGAGCATCTCGACGATTGTGCCTTCATGAACAGAGCCGACGGTGAAGATGGTCTCGAAGACATCCCACGGATTCTCCTCGAGCTGTTTGTGGCCGAGGCTCAGACGACGGTTATCTTTGTCGATGGCGAGAACCTCTACCTCGATGTCAGCACCGATCTGAGTGAACTCGCTCGGGTGTTTGATTTTCTTGGTCCAAGAGAGGTCGCTGATGTGAATCAGGCCGTCAACACCTTCTTCAATCTCAACGAATACGCCGAAGTTGGTGAAGTTGCGCACTTTGGCTGTGTGGCGGCTGCCGAGAGGATATTTGGTCTCGATATTCTCCCACGGGTCGTTCTTGAGCTGTTTGATGCCGAGGCTCATCTTGCGGTCCTCGCGGTCGAGTGTGAGGACTACTGCCTCAACCTCGTCGCCGACTTTCATGAAGTCCTGAGCGCTGCGCAGGTGCTGCGACCATGACATCTCGCTGACATGAATCAGGCCCTCGACACCGGGAGCGATTTCGAGGAATGCGCCGTAATCAGCCATGACAACGACTTTGCCTTTGACTTTGTCGCCTACTTTGAGCTCGGGATCAAGAGCATCCCAAGGATGGGGATGAAGCTGTTTGAGACCGAGAGCGATACGTTTTTTCTCGTCGTCGAAGTCGAGGATAACGACGTTGAGCTTCTGGTCGAGCTCCACAACCTCGCTCGGGTGGCTTACGCGGCCCCAAGACAGGTCAGTGATGTGGATGAGACCGTCGACACCGCCGAGGTCGATGAACACACCGTAAGCGGTGATGTTCTTGACTGTGCCCTCGAGCACCTGACCCTTCTCGAGTTTCGAGATGATCTCGCGCTTCTGCTGCTCGAGCTCGGCCTCGATGAGAGCCTTGTGTGATACGACAACGTTCTTGAACTCTTCGTTGATTTTCACAACCTTGAACTCCATGGTCTTGCCGACATAGAGATCGTAGTCGCGGATGGGTTTGACGTCGATCTGTGAGCCGGGGAGGAAAGCCTCGATACCGAACACGTCGACAATCATGCCGCCTTTGGTGCGGCATTTGATATAGCCTTTGATGATTTCATCATTGGCAAGAGCAGCGTTGATGCGCTCCCAAGAGCGTGATGCACGTGCTTTCTTGTGTGACAGGATGAGCTGACCTTTTTTGTCTTCCTGATTCTCGATGAACACCTCTACAGTGTCGCCGACTTTGATGTCGGGATTGTAGCGGAACTCATTCATGGGGATGATGCCGTCGCTCTTGTAGCCGATGTTAACCACTGCCTCACGTTTGTTGAGGGCGATGATGGTACCTTCGATTACGTCTTTGTCTTTGACGGTGTTGAGAGACTCGTCGTAAGTCTTTGTGAGCTCCTCGCGGGTCTTCTCGCCTTTGTTTTCGCCGTTTTCATAGGCGTCCCAATCGAAGTCTTCGATGGGTGAATTTTTTAATTCAGTCATTAATAAAGTTAATAAATAGGGTTAATTAAAAATAGAATCAGTTTCTCACCGGCCCGTAAGCCGACGGCTCTGATTAGCGCGCAAAGATAATAATAATTTTCTAACTTCCAAAGACTTTTACCCTCCCCGCCCCATTTTTTCAGAAAAAAATCAGCAGCGACGGAGGGTGAGGGTGGGTTTGAAGGTGAGGGTGCAGCCGAGGGCTTCTTTGAAGGCGCAGAGGCCGAGGTTGGGCTCGCCTTCCGACGACGAGGGACCGATGTCGACGGTCTCGTAGCCGGCGCCGTAGTAATGTTCCATGACGCAGCGGGCGAGCATGGCCATGGGGCGGCTTTCGTTCCAGCCCTCGATGTGGCCCCAGTAGATGACCTGCGCCACGCGCTCGTTTAGGCGGTAGATGATTGCGGCAGCTACGTCACAGCCGCCTTTGCTCAGCACGAAGGAATCGATGGCGACGAGGCGCGACGTCTCCACAAGGGCGGCGAGGGTCATGCGCAGGGGGAATCCGCGCTGCTGACGGTTAAGCGCTATGACCTCATAGGCGCGGGCGAGCGTGCAGGCCGCGAACATGAATCCGGCGCGCACCGAGCGGTTGTAATGGTTGCGCATATTCGGCTCAAGGCCTGCCACATAGCCGGGATAACGCGCGAGCTCGTAATGATAGTTATAATCGGCGTAGAGCATCCGCCCGACGGTCAGTAGCGCCCCGGTGACGCGCGGCTGCATCACTGGGTCATAGACAGCCGGCGGCAGCGTAACAGTCAGTCCCCGGTCGCCAAAGCGGTCGGCGAGCAGACGTGCAAAGTCAGCAAGTGTCTCAAGTTTCTGCTCGGCGTTATAGCTCACGACGGCAAACGGCGCCGAGAACGGCGCGCGCCAGCCATCGTCAGTCAGCCCTGCGATGAGGCCGCAGCGGTGACGGCCGGCGGTGTCGACAGCACTCACACACTCGACCTCGCGGGCCTTCGCGGCATTAAGCCGGGCGAATGCACCGGTAGCGTAGCAGCAGAGCGGACGCGTGTAGACCGCATCAAACTCTTCGGGACTCAGGCTGACAAGTTCCATGATTTCACATCTTTACAATTCGATTTCAAACGACGACTGTCTGACGACCTCCGGCGCCGACGAGTCCAACAGGTCGACGATGGTCGACGGCTCTAAGCCGCCCTCTCCGCTGTCGATGACCAAATCAGCATCGTGGCCATAGCGCAGCGCGAGCGAGTCGGCATGACGCGACTCGTCAGGCTCATCCTCGTCAATGGCTACAGAGGTCGAGGCTACAGGAGCACCAAGAGCCTCAGCCAAGGCCAACGCCACAGAGTGGTCAGGAATACGTATACCGACGGTCTTGCGGCCCTTGAACACCTTGGGCAGCGAATTCTGCGCGGGCAGAATAAATGTGAACGGGCCGGGCAAGTTCTCTTTGAGGAGGCGGAAGGCGCGGTTGTCGATTTTGGCGTACTCGGCAGCCTGCGACAGCGACGAGCACACTATCGACAGCAGATGTTTGTCAGGGTTGATGCCCTTAAGGCGGCAGAGGCGCTCGACGGCGCGGTTGTCCAAGGCGTTGCAGCCCAAGGCATAGACTGTGTCGGTCGGATAAATGACGAGGCCGCCGTCACGCAGTATGCGCACAGCATCGTCAATCGCGCGCGAGTTGATTGAGTCGGGATAAACGGTGAGTGTCTTCATGGTCTGACGAGGGTAAATGTGATGTTGGAGGCCGAGGCGTAAGTCTCCAAAAGACGCCGCGTCAGGGCCATAATGTCATCCTCGGGCATGTCCGGCCCGAACATATTGATTGTCAGCAGCAACCGTCGCGTCGACGGAGTAATTTTGGTGCGGTCATTGTCAGACGTCGGCGTGCCGATGCCTCCGACGGCGTCGCGCCACACGGGCAGGCAGGCAATGTTGAGCTGACCGCGGCCTATGGCCTCGTAGGGCTCTCCCTCGCGACCAACACCGAGCGTCAGAAAGTCGCCCTCGATGCGGTCTCGGTCGAAGCCTCCTATTGAGTGCCCGCAGCTGACTGACAGCAGGTTGACAAGGTCGATGAGCGCCAGCGAGCGGTAGAGGCCGATACCCTTGACAAATCGCCGGCAGAGCGCCTCGGTCGACGGGCGGTAACGGTTGGGCTCTTTGCCGCAGGCCTTGTATGCCTGACGAGTTGCGGCTATGCCGGGGCGTTTGTTTATGTCTGCCATCTCGTGGAGCTGCCCGAAACTTTCGGCGAACGCCGTGATTTCGCGCCACAGAGCGTCGTCGGTTTCGGGGCTCTCAACGTCTGCCTCGACAGCCAAAAGGCGATATTCGGGCGCAGCATCTTTTATCTGAGGGTCTATTATAAATTGCATAATCAGTCTGCTTTAATCAGTCCGTTTTTAATCAATATTTCCTCCACCGCCATCGACATGTCGCGGCGCGAACGGTCGTGGCGGTTCTCAAGCACGACGACACTCACAGACGTCGACGGATATTTCGCCACATAAGCCTGATAGCCGCCGTTATCGCCCGTGTGGAAAACCTTCAGCGGGCTGTCGGGCCGATGCTCGATAAACCATCCGAGCCCGTACCATGTGTACGGTCGACGCTGATAGTCACACCATGTGCTCGAGGCTACGTCAGTGTGCGGTCTATAGGCCATCGCAAGCCAATCAGCCGGTAGCAGACCGCCGAGAAGCACATGCTCCCAGCTCGCCATGTCACGGGCGGTTGCGTAGAGCGCCCCGTCAGGCCGCGTGGCGAAAAAAGTCTCCTCGCCGTAGTCATATTCGCGCCAGTCGCCGTCGGCCGTCGGCTCATAGCCGTGCGAGCGGCCCGGCTGTCGGCGTGCCGGGTCAAAATAGTAGCTCGAATCCATCCCGGCGGGGCCGAGTATATGTTGTCGCTGGTATTTTATGAAATCGTCGCCCGAAACGCGCTCTATGATGCGCGCCAGCAGCAGAAATGTCGGATTGACATAGTCATATGCCGTGCCCGGCTCGAAAAGCAGCGTGTCAAGGTCGGCGAAGTACTCCACCGACGATTCGTCGGTCGCATACAGACACGCGTCGCGGCACGAACGGTCGCGCAGATCGGGGATGCCCGACGACTGCGAGGCAAGGTGTCGTGGCGTCACGCGCTGCCATATTTTAGATTTATATTCAGGAAAATATTTTGACATCGGCGCATCAATGTCTACCAGCCCGGCCGCAGCGAGGCGCAGCAGCCCGACCACGGTAAACTGTTTTGACACCGAAGCGATGCAGAATCTTGTTGACTGACTTATCGGCTCGCGACTCTCCATGTCGGCCACGCCGAAATAGCGCTCGTAGATGACCGAGTCGCCGCGGCTTATGACGACTGCACCGCCCGGCTCCTCACAGCCGCGCGGATAGCGCGCCTCAAAAATCGAGTCGAGCGACGCCTCGAGCGGTGTAGCAGCCTGCGCGACAGTAGCTCCGGCCGCAAAAAGTGTTAGCAACAGTGTTTTGGCTTTCATCAACCGCAAATATACAAATTTTATTTAATAATGACCTGTCTGACACGTCTGGCTTATCTGACCGGTCAGACGAATAATGTCACTAAAAAATATCCCCGGCCGCCGTAAACCGGGGGCCGGGGACACATATCTTTAATATAATCTCTAAAGACGGTTATCAGTTAAGAGCCTTAGAGAGATTAAAGTTTGCAAACTCGAGGTCCTCGGCTGCGCGGGCGGCCATCTTCTTGTCGAGACGGATAGCCTGACGCAGATTGGTGTTGAGCATTGACTCGTTGTTGGTGCGGGCACCGACGATAGCCATCAGATAATATGTAGTGGCGTCGGGACGGTTGATGCCGGCGAGAGTCTGTTTAGCCTTGCTGTAGTCTTTTACAAGAATCTGTGCGAGGGCGGCGTTGTTGCTCTTGGTGTCGCCGAAGGCGCGGACAGCGGCGGCGTTGTCACCCATCTTGAGGTAATATGTGCCGAGAGCGCCTGCGAGGTCGTTGGCGCCTGAAGCTGCGCCGAAGTACTCGTTAGCCTTGGCGTAGTTGTGGTCGAGCATCGACACGAGGCCGAGGTTCATCTTGGCGTCGGCGCTGTTGGCGTCAAGCGACAGAGCCTTCTGGAAGTTGGCTTTGGCGGCGTCAAAATCACCGGCGATATACTGTGTCACACCGAGGTCGTTCCATGCACGGTAGTCGTTGGGATAGATGCGGGCTGTCGTGTCATAGATTTTCATGCGGCGGTCGTTGTTGTCGGTGAGAGTAGCGCAGTAGAGGAGCTCGTCGACGGTGAGAGCCTTGGGATTGACATTGAAGAGACGCTCGATCTCAGCGTCGCTCTTGCCGATCACGTCGATAGAGGCTGTGATGCGCGAGTAGCGGAGCTGCGGCAGAATCTGGTCGGCAAGCTGCTCGAAGACATTAGAGAGGTTGCGGATTTCTTTCTCGCGCTGCTCGGGGTCTTTATACATCGAGAGAACGCTCAGGATAAGGTCTTTGTCCTGAATATTGCTCTTCGACACAAGTTCTTTGAAGCCTTCCCAGTCCTCGGCTGTAAACTGAGCGGTGAGGTCGCCGAACTCGGTGATTTTGTCCTTCTTCATCTGATTCTCGATGTAGTTGGTCGTGTTGGTCTCACGCTGCTGGGCGAGACGCTCGTTGATTTCCATCGAGCCGTCAGGCGATGCATATGACGATACATTGACCTCCTTAATCACGCGGGCCGTGTCAGAGTTGGCGGCAATAAGCTCTTTCTTCAGCTCGTTCATTGCATCGGTTTTGAGCTCGCCGGCACGGATGTTGGCCTGATTGATGAGGAACATGATGTCTGCGGCATATTTCTCGTTGATGATGCGCTGGAAAGCATCCGGAGCGATAGCGGGCTGCACACCGGCTACAGAGGCCAAAGCTGCGGTCGAAACGACGCCGTCGGCCACCTTGACGCGCGGCAGCACATACTGTTTGCTGCCCTGATTTACAGTGAAAGCGAGCTCAAGTGCCGATTTGCTCATGGCGTCCTGATAGTCATAGCTTACGGGGACGGTGACCGTGCCGCCGTTCTCATATGAAATTACGGGGTTATTGCCGCGCACCTTCTCGCCTTGGAAACGATAAGGCTGCGACGCTACCTCCTGACCGTCGAAAACAAGATAAGGTGTCACTGTGACTTCTGCGTTCTTAACAAAGAATTTTGCAGGGATACGGCCGGTGACAGTCGCGGGAACTTTCTCACCGACGACTTCAAGCGGATTGGGATTTACGCTGAAATAGTCAGATTTGAACTGGCCGAGTTTTTTTCCGCATGACGACAGGGCCAGAGCGGCTCCGACGGCTACGATAAAACAAAGTTTGCGGTTCATGATAATTTTAAGTTTATAGGATGAATATATTCAGACTTTTGATTAGTCAGCGGCAGACACCGCGAGGGCGCCGCTTATACTTGGTGCAAAGATAACGATTTTTCGGCGCTGTGACACGGCCGCGCACCTATTATTTACTTAAATATTCAAAAAAAAACTCCTTCTCAAAGTACGACCGCAAAATAATCATTACTTTTGTGTCGGTGCGCCCTGCGGCCGCCGAAAACTCCACTAACAAAAGACACCGTTTTACACCCACCCTACCACCATAATGAGAAGATGGCGCATCGAAGACAGCGCAGAGCTGTATAACATCAGCGGCTGGGGCCGCAACTATTTTTCAATCAACGACAAAGGACATGTCGTCGTCACCCCTCGTCCCGGCTCGGCATCGGTCGACCTCAAAGACATCATGGACGAATTGCAGGTGCGCGACATCACCGCGCCGGTCCTGTTGCGTTTCCCCGACATCCTCGACAACCGCATCGAGAAAATCTCGCGCTGTTTCGCGCAGGCCTCCGAGCAGTATGAATACACGGCCAACAACTACATGATTTACCCCATCAAGGTCAATCAGATGCGTCAGGTAGTCGAGGAGATAGTCAGCTACGGCAAAAAATTCAACATCGGTCTTGAGGCCGGATCCAAGCCCGAGCTCCATGCCGTCCTCGCCACAAACATCGCCGAGAACGCACTCGTCATCTGCAACGGCTACAAGGACGAGAATTATATCGAGCTTGCCCTCCTCGCCCAAAAGATGGGACGCCGCATATATCTCGTCGTCGAGAAGCTCAACGAGCTGCGTCTCATCGCCGACATAGCACGCCGCATCAAGATACGCCCCAACATCGGCATACGCATCAAGCTCTCAAGCTCCGGCGCCGGAAAATGGGAGGAGAGCGGTGGCGACCAGTCAAAATTCGGCCTTAACTCCTCCGAGCTGCTTGAGGCCCTCGACATACTCGAGCGCCGCGACATGAAAGACTGCCTCAAGCTCATCCACTTCCACATCGGCAGCCAGATTACTAAAATCCGCCGCATCAAAAACGCACTCCGCGAGGCCACGCAATTCTACGTCCAGCTATCCAAAATGGGCTTTGACATCGACTTCATCGACATCGGCGGAGGACTCGGCGTAGACTATGACGGCACACGCTCCAGCTCGTCAGAGAGTTCGATGAACTATTCGATACAGGAGTATGCCAACGACGCCGTGTCGGCCATTGTCGACGCCTGCGTCAAAAACGACCTCCGCCAGCCAAACATAATCACCGAGAGCGGACGCTCGCTCACCGCCCACCACTCCATACTCATCTTCGAGGCTCTCGAGACCGCCCAGCTACCACTGTGGCGCGACAACGAGGAGCTCAATCCCGACGCACACGAACTCGCCGTCGAGCTATATGACATCTGGGACAAACTCGACCAGCCGCGACTCTTCGAGAGCTGGCACGACGCTCAGCAGATACGCGAAGAAGCCCTCGACCTGTTCAGTCTCGGCATGCTCGACCTGCGCACACGCGCACAAATCGAGAAGCTTTACTGGTCTATCGCACGCGAAGTCGGCGAGATAGCCGCCTCAATGAAACATGCCCCCGAGGAGCTGCGCAAAATCGCCAAGATGGTCCCCGACAAATACTTCTGCAACTTCTCGCTCTTCCAGTCGCTCCCCGACACATGGGCCATCGACCAGATATTTCCCATAATCCCCATCTCCCGGCTCGACGAGAAACCCACGCGCACCTGCACCATACAGGACATCACCTGTGACTCAGACGGCAAGATTGCCAACTTCATCACAGCCCACGGCACATCATCGGCCCTCCCCGTCCACCCCATCAAGGCCGGCGAGCACTACTATCTCGGCGTCTTCCTCGTCGGAGCATATCAGGAGATACTCGGTGACATGCACAACCTCTTCGGCGACACAAACGCCGTTCACATCAACGTCTATAAAGATCATTACGAAATCGAGCAGATTATCGACGGCGAGACCGTCGCCGAGGTGCTCGACTACGTGCAGTTCTCGCCCAAGAAACTCGCCCGCAACGTCGAGGCATGGGTCACCGCCTCAATGAAAGCCGGCACAATCTCGCCCGAGGAGGGTCGCGACTTCCTGAGCACATACCGCTCCGGTCTCTACGGCTACACATATCTCGAACGCGACTGACCCCCACGGCCATGGCGCGCTACTTCATCCGTCTCGCCTATCGCGGTGCACCCTATCATGGCTGGCAGTCACAGCCCAATGCCGTCACCGTCCAGTCGGTCATCGAGCAGGCTCTCGCCCGACTGACGCGTCGCGACGCCGTGGCAATCACCGGCGCCGGACGCACTGACACCGGCGTCAACGCCTCGATGATGTATGCCCATGTCGACCTCGACCCCGACGGCCCCGTCGCCGACCCCACGCGCTTCGTGCGCTCGCTCAACTCCATGCTCGGTCCCGACATAGCCATCCACGCCGTCACTCACGTCGCCGACGACGCCCACGCACGTTTCGACGCCACATCGCGCACCTACCACTACTACGCCCACACCGTCAAGTCGCCCTTCGACTATCCTCTGTCGTGGCAGGCGCCCGCCGCCCTCGACTTCGACGCCATGAACCGCGCGGCCGCACTGCTAATCGGCCGCCGCGACTTCACATCATTCTCAAAACTCCACACCGACGTCAAAACCAACATCTGCGACCTGCGACGCGCCGTCTGGCAAGACCTCGGCGACGGCCGTCACCGCTTCGTCATCACCGCCGACCGTTTTCTGCGCAACAGGGTCCGCGCCATCGTCGGGACCCTCGTCGACGTCGGACGACACAAAATTTCACCCGACGAAATCACCGCCATAATCGACCGGCTCGACCGTTCGGCCGCCGGCACATCGATGCCCGCCCACGCCCTCTTTCTGAGCGAGGTCACCTACCCTTATCCCCTCCTCTGACACCGCACTCCGCAGCCCCGCCTGCCGCGCCCCGTTAACATGTATTAGCGCTGTAAATATTAAAAAACTAGCGATTTATTTCTTTATTCCAATAAAAATCACTTACTTTGCACCGCAAAATCGAATTTTAATCATTTAATTTAAAGTATTATGTCAGAAATTGCAGATCGCGTAAAAGCAATCATCGTTGACAAACTCAGCGTAGATGAAAACAAAGTAACTCCCGAAGCATCTTTCACAACCGACCTCGGCGCAGACTCTCTCGACACCGTTGAGCTCATCATGGAGTTCGAAAAAGAATTCGGCATCCAGATTCCCGACGATCAGGCTGAGAAAATCGCCACTGTAGGTGCTGCCATCGACTTCATCGAGGCTGCCAAGAAATAATCGGATTATCTTAATTACACAAAGCCTCTCTCCCCTCCTGTCTTCTCTAAGATAATCAATCAATTATCGCAATCCCCAATTTTTTTAAATGGAATTAAAAAGAGTTGTTGTAACCGGCCTTGGCGCTATTTCGCCCATCGGCAACGATGTTGCCACCACTTGGGCTAACGCCCTTGACGGCAAAAGCGGCGCCGGACCCATTACTCACTTTGACGCATCGCTTTTCAAGACACAGTTTGCCTGCGAAGTCAAAGACTTTGACCCTGCGGCTCACTTCGACCGCAAAAAAATGCGTCAGCTCGACCTTTACGCACAGTACGCAATCGTTGCTGCGCGTCAGGCTGTCGAAGACGCCGGTCTCGAAAAAGAAGGCACCGTCAACAAAGACCGTGTCGGCGTTATTGTCGCTGCCGGCATAGGCGGACTCCACACCTTTGAGGAAGAAGCCGGATATTATGCCCTCAACAAAGAGAACGGTCCGAAATACAACCCATTCTTCATTCCCAAAATGATTGCCGACATCGCTTCGGGACACATCTCGATGGAGTACGGCTATCATGGCCCCAATTTTGGCACTGTTTCGGCTTGCGCCTCTTCTAACAATGCCATTATCGATGCCTTTAACCTCATCCGTCTCGGCAAAGCCGACGCCATTGTCACCGGTGGCGCCGAAGCTGCCATATATCCGGCCGGTGTTGGCGGCTTCAACTCGATGCA
This sequence comes from uncultured Bacteroidales bacterium, assembly GCA_965143025.1. Taxonomy (GTDB): domain Bacteria; phylum Bacteroidota; class Bacteroidia; order Bacteroidales; family Muribaculaceae; genus CAG-873. Next base: position 107,315 of record CBCSTG010000002.1, on the reverse strand, counting down.
CGCCCTCTCGACACGTAACGACAGCCCCGAGACCGCCTCACGTCCCTTCAGCAAATCGCGTGACGGTTTTGTGATGGGCGAAGGCTCGGCCGTCCTTGTGCTCGAGGAATTAGAACACGCTTTGGCTCGCGGCGCTAAAATCTACGCCGAAGTTGCCGGCGGCGGCATGTCAGCAGACGCACATCACCTGACTGCCACCCATCCCGAAGGTCTCGGCGCAAAACTCGCCATGACCAATGCCCTCGACGACGCAGGCATGAAGCCCGAAGACATTGACTATATCAACGTCCACGGCACATCGACTCCCGTCGGTGACATCTCTGAGGTAAAGGCCATCATCGATGTGTTCGGCGAACACGCCTATAAACTCAACATCTCATCGACCAAGTCGATGACAGGACACCTCCTCGGCGCTACAGGCGCTCTCGAGGCCATGTTCTCAATCAAAGCCGTTCAGGAAGACATTGTCCCCCCGACAATCAACCACATGCCCGACGACCTTGACGAAAATATCGACTACAACCTCAATTTCACTTTTGACCGCGCTGAGAAACGCCCCGTGCGTGCCGCCCTCTCCAATGCATTTGGTTTTGGTGGTCACAACGCCACTGTCATCGTCAAGAAATTCGAGAAATAAACCCGATAACCGATTTAACCACAAGCGGCTGTGTCAAGGATTGACACAGCCGCTTGTGTTATATAATCGAAGGCCTTTAAGGTCATTAATGACCTTAATTGACCTTAACCGCCAAGGAGATTTTACCCCTTTTTCGCAGGCCCCATGCTGATTTCGAGGTGTGGCCGCCCGTGGAAATTCGTCCGCTTTAGCGGTGGTAGCCGCATCGCGTTCTAGCGGTCGGAAGATGTTATTGTGTATAGTTGTAATTAGATGAGCACAATGTTACAGCCGTTTCGACCGGGTGTAAATATACCCAATTTTCAATTTGAACAATCATCCGCGTCATCGCCAGAGTATTTCCGATGCCGTTGCGTTTAGCGAACAGACGGACGAGAACCGCAACTATCAATGTCATGTACAGCATAATCTGAATCCCGTTGAAACTGGTCGAGAGAATATGCGAAAATTTCAGATTCTGCTTAAGGAACTTGTAAAAAACCTCTATACCCCAGCGCTTCTTGTATTGATGTACTATTTCGAGAGCGGATGCTTCGGTCTGATCCGATATAAGGAGCATTTCAGTTTCGTACCTGCGTCTTTTTTCGCTTGGCTGTGTCTTGGGCCTTTTCTTCTTGAATCTTACCCGTATAATTCTGAAAGGTTTGTTTTCATATTCAGATTTTCGGGATTTATTAAGTCCGGCCATACAATCCTCCATAATCTCAAATTCGTCATCTGCCTTTGTTTTATTTCGGCCAATAAGCTGTTTTTCAATGGTGTACAACCTGCTGAGTTTAAGGCGGGACACAAAGTGGCATCCCTTTTCCTTACAAAGTTCGCGAATTTCACACAAATTATCGTAGCTCGTCGTACCTCTGTCGAATACAAATATTTTGCCGTAAGCGCCCTCTTGTTTTATTGTATCCTTGATGGTTTGAGCCAGAGCGATTTCCTCTCCCGATTCTTTCTGCTTGGTGAAAACCTTCTCAAACACGGCGCCGAATCCGTCATATCCCATCCCATACTTTATATGACGCTTTTTGCCTCCAAAACGATGGTTTACACCTGTGTTGATGCCATTCTTGAGCTTGCTGGTGGTTTCAGCCACCAGAGTCGTGTCGACAGGTATTATATTGGAAGATAAAAGCTCTTCCATCCCGAGTTCGTTCTCGGCCATTCTAAATATTCTTTCATAAACTTTTGCGAAGAATTCGGGGTCCATTGTCGACAGACGTTCTGACAACGAAGAATGAGCCAGTGGTGTGACAGGTATCGACATGTCAAGTATGTTGTCCAAGAACATGCACGAAGATTGTTCACATGTAAATCTCTGACTCATTGTGCTATTGCGCAGAAAGCCTATCAGCAGCAAAGTAAAAAGGCGAATGGAGCTGAGCTTCTTTGCCTTATAATCACATCCAAGCTCCGTAGCTGTTGATGACATAAAATCCAAAGGCAGGGATTTTATGATACTGATTATATCTTTATTCTTCATTATTTGAGTATCGTTGATATACTCAATAACAATTTAAAAGTCGAAACGCCATATTCCGACCGCTAGAACGCATCGCGGCGCGGGCATCTGAGGCCACGGTAAGCAGGCTGTAGGCCTGCGCAACCGTGGTACAAAGTCCATTCCCATAATATAGCGTGCTGTAGGTACGCCGCTTATACAAACCCGCGGCACACCTACAGCGTGCTATAATTTTATTGTATCCTCTTGCCCTATGACTGCGCTGGCGCTCCTAACAGAGCTAACTTCGTTGCATCGACTTTGTTCGCTTTTTCGTCCCTCCGCGTCGGCACCTATCCCGGCGGGATAGGTATGCGGCCCACGGCCGCTCTCAGCCCCGAATTAAGCGCAGAATGCGCGTATTCGGGGTAAAAACCGCAATGCGGAATATTAAACCATCTTTTTATTTATCTTTAAAATACAGTTAACAAAGCCTTCTATAAATATTTCAAGAAAATTATTTATAGATTAGCCCCCACAGATAACATTTTTTGTATTTTTGCATCGGAGTCACATCAAAGCCAAAGAGTTGACTTATTGATTCCGACATTTTACATAAGGTGTTATTGAAATTATCTTCTGTTCTTAAACTTGGCGGTTTATATTCCACGGAGATGATTAGCAATAGCACCTGCGCTGATTGCTTATACCCTGCCGCACGCGACAGAATATATAGCAAAATCGGTGTGGGGCTATTGTTTTATTCGTGGAAGAGGTACGCCAAGGCCCGAGAACAGAATAAAACAAATACAATCCTCACACCTTTTTTATATCTAATCTTATACGTTCCGCAGAGGATTGAGGAGCCAAAATTATTTTGCTATGAAAGGAATCTGCGTTAGGGAGTCTAAAATTCCAAAATCATTAGTTATGGGAGCCATCATGCTCATGATTGGCAATAGTGCTTATGCCTATAACTTCAAGTCAGGAGGAATCTATTACAATATCCTCTCTGAAACAAATTTGACGGTTGAAGTTACATCCGGTGATGAGAAATATACAGGAGATATTACCATACCGTCAGAAGTTACCGAGGGCTCACTAAAATATAAAATAACAGCAATCGGCGACAAAGCATTCTTCCAGTGTGAAGAAATGACCTCCATTAACCTACCTACGACATTGACAACAATCGGAGAATTTGCTTTCTCCTACTGCAAAGGTCTTAAATCAGTGGCTTTACCTGAATCGGTACGCTATATCAAATATTCAGCATTCTCACACTGCACCGGGCTGACATCTTTTGCTTTCCCTGAAAAAATAAGCGCAACAGGACATGGGATTCTAAATTATTGCACTGGTCTCAAATCAATTTCAATTCCAAACACCGTCAAGTCAATAGAAACAACAGCATTTGGTAATTGCTCAAGCCTTGAATCAATAATAATCCCTGATGCTGTGACATCCATTGGAGCCGGCGCCTTTGATGGATGTACTAACTTGGCAACCGTAACAATCGGTAAATCAGTAGAGACCATTGGCCAAGCTGCTTTTGAAGATTGCCAACTACTAAATTCTGTCATAATCCCTGAATCAGTTACAACAATCAACAATTATGCTTTCGCCGAATGTAGCAGTCTGTCTTCAATAAATATCCCCAAAAACGTTTCAACTATAGGCTATAATCCATTTAGTGGATGTAAAAGTTTAAGTGATATAGAAGTTTCTCCCGATAATATAAATTTTATTTCCGAAGGTGGTATTTTATATACAAAAGATTATAACACACTAATTTCATGTCCCGGTGGCAAAACAGGAGAAATCACTATAAATTTATCCACCAAAACTATTGGGAATTCAGCATTTTCGGGTTGCACAACATTATCCAATATCGAATTACCTTCGGGAGTCGAAAATATAAATACTAATGCCTTTTGGAATTGTGTTGGTCTAAAATCCATAGACCTCCCCGAATCTTTATTGACAGTTGGAAAAGCTGCTTTCAGTGGATGCGAAGGACTGGAAACAGTTACAATCCCACAATCCATTACTTCAATTGAAGAACAAACTTTTAGAAGTTGTAGCGGTTTGACATCAGTAAATATTTCTAACAATGTCACTTCCATCGGCAGTATGGCTTTCTCAATGTGTAAGTCACTTAAAGAATTAAGGATTCCTGAGGCCGTAAATACGATTGGAAATTTGGCATTATTAGGATGTAATTCTTTAACAAGCATATATTGTGCTTGGGAAACTCCACTTGAATGTAATCCTGATATTTCAACAGCTGTTCTTAACAATGCTGTGCTATACGTACCAAAAGGCAGTGTTTCAAAGTATAGAGAAGTATCACCTTGGAGTAAATTCGCACATATTGAAGAAATGGTTTCTACAGGCGTTGAAAACACCATCGGTGATAAGACAATCTATAAAATATCTATTGAGAATGGTGTAATTAAAGTCGAAGGTATTTCTGATGATATAGAGATAATAGTGTATGATATGCAAGGCCGTGTGGTTTACAGCGGAACTGAGAAAACAATTTCAAACCTAGCCCATGGGTTATATATCATTAAAGCCGGAAAAGTGACTGCAAAAGTATCGATTTAATTCATGACCGTACCTTTATCCGCTTTAGCGGTCGTAGCCGCATCGCGACGCGGGCATTTTAGGCCACGGTAAGCAGGCTGTAAGCCTGCGCACCCGTGGTACAAGGTCCATCTCTATAATATAGCGTGCTGTAGGTAGGCCGCTTATACAAACCCGCGGCACACCTACAGCGTGCTATAATTTTATTGTATCCTAATGAAGCTTGACTTTGTTACCCCTGCTTCGCCGGGCCCATGCTGATTTCGAGGTGGGGCCAGACGAAGTTGGGTATCATGCGCCACAAGGCCGACACAACAGCCCAGCGCGAGTCAATCACTGCCACACGCCGACGCTCGATTATGGCACGCTCGATGCGTGGCGCCACATAGTCAATGCTCATCAGCAGCGGGTAGTTGTGGTTGCCCTCAAGCAACGGCGTGTCGACAAATCCGGGGCGGATATCAGTGATGCTGACGTTGACATGCTGGCTGTGGGCGAGCTGATCAAGAGCCTGCAGATATGTCCACTGATAGCGTTTCGAGGCCGAATAGGCGGCGCTGACTCCTAAACCTTTCGTACCGCCCACCGAGGTGATGGCGGCGATGCGGCCGCGGCTGACGTTGGCCGTAGCCTTGAAGTAGCGGAAAGCGGCGTTCATGATTTTGGTGAAACCCTTGACATTGACGGCCAATGTAGCCTCATCTTTGCCGAGATTGAGGCCGGGATTATACCACCCCGTGCCTGCGGCATAAAGCAGTATGTCCATGCCGTCAATGGTCTCTATGAGGTCCTCGAATTTGCTCACGGCGTCATCAGCCGTAACGTCAAACGCCGAGTACTCGATACGGTCGGGATAGAGGTCCTTAACTTCTTTGAGACGCTCTTCGCGTCGTGCGGCGATGCCTACACGCCAACCGGCGCGTGCGAAATCCGTGGCTATGCGCATGCCCATGCCCGATGATGCGCCTATAATGATAATCTTTTTCATAACGGACGGTTTTTATTCGGCCGTCGGCTCGGTCTGTGGCCGGGCGGCGGTCGGCGGTTCTGTATTTATAACCTTGCCGGAGTCCGCTTTGTTCATACGTTTGAAGGGCAGTGTATAGATTATCGAGAACGAGCCGGTGACGGCGCCCGAGCGGCTTCCGTAGCCGGGGATGTACCACGGCTCACCGTATTTTGACTTTGACTCGTGTAGAATCTTGTGGTACTTGAACGTCCATCCGGCCGATATCGGTCCCCACAGCTTGACCTTGAGGCCGAAAACGACCTCTAACCAACCTGCCGTGGCGTTCTGCGACGGGATGTCAAACGTGGCTGTCTCATCCCAGTAAGGCACATCGACCTTGACGTCTGACAGCGACCACTTGAAAGGCGAGAAGCCATATCTGAGTCCGCCGAAAAACTGATAGTCGGGCGACGAGTTATACAGGAAGTTATAGTCGCAGCCCAAGCGGAAATAGACGCTCATGGGCGAGTGATAGACATAGCTGTTGTCGTCGGCGCGATGTTTGGCCTGGCCGAGACCCATCTCGAAGACGGGCTTGTAACGGTTATGCAGGCTCAGTTCTATACGGGCGTCGGCCAATCCGTAATCCTGACCGAAAATGCGCATCACGGGGTCCCAGATATTGAGACACACCGATACTGACTCAAAAAGCGGATACTTCATCTTGGGCAGACTGAGCACAGCAGTCGAGTCAATCCAAGTCTCTCCCGTGATAGTGTCGACATAGACCAAATTGCCGTTTTCGTCGTGATAATGTGTCGAGACCGCGCGCCGAGCAGCATTGACGCGCGCCGTGTCTGACAGCGTCTCGTTGACCGACTGCGTGACTGTCGACGGATTGTCGACCGGAGTCATGCGCCGGCGACGCTCCGATGCCGTCTGCCCGAAACAGTCAACCGCGGCAAAAAGCGCTACGATGACGGCCGCCGCTACCGCACTCATAATATGTCGTGCCTGCCCTCTCATAGCTCTTGGTCGGGTTGATTATCGGGATTGTCAGACTCGCCGCGGAAATATATGCGGAAATAGGCCTTGTCGATATTGGTTATCAGCGGGTCGACGATGACGACCGAGTCGATAAGGTGCTCGGTATAAGCCATCTCGGTGATGCGGTAGCGGTATGTTGCGCCACACTCCTCCGATGCGAAGTAAGGCTCTGTCTGATAATCAAATGTAATGGTATCGTTCAGCTCCGGATAGTCCAGCTCACGCCATTTATAGGCTATGCACCATGCCGTCTGCGTCTCCGTTGGTCGCATCGGCAGATAAACCTGCGTAATCGAAGGGCCCGGAGCCGAAAGCACGGAGTCACCGGGAGCATCAACGCCACTGATTTGCAGCGAGTCAAGCCCGATGGCACGTCCCGTCGCCGAATTATAGAACTCGGCCAATGGCAGGGCATTGCGATTCTCGGTGCAACCGCTCGAGTTGCAGCCGCCCAAGCCTGCGGCGAGCAACACAGCCGCGACAGCCATAAAGCCTACAAACAAACTCTTATGCGTCATCTGAGAGGAGAGCAGTCTAATTCTTCATCGATTTCATACTCGTTGCGGCGCGGCGAGTTGCGCACCACCAATTCACCGACAAAACCGGCGAGAAACAGCTGGCAGCCGAGTATCATCATCACCAACGACAGGTAGAAGTAAGGCGAGTCGGTGACGAGTATGTAGTGATTGCCGTGATACATATTGTATAGCTTGACAGCTCCGACAACGGCCACAGCGATAAATCCGAGGATAAACATCAGCGAGCCTAACAGACCGAAGAAGTGCATCGGTTTGGCACCAAATTTCCCCGTAAACCACAGCGTCATGAGGTCCAAGTAGCCATTGACAAAACGGTCGAGACCGAATTTTGTCTTGCCGTATTTGCGTGCCTGATGGTGCACGACTTTCTCGCCGATACGGGTGAATCCGGCAAGTTTGGCGAGATATGGAATATAGCGGTGCATGTCGCCGTAGACCTCGATGTGCTCGACGACCTTGCGGCGGTAAGCCTTGAGTCCGCAGTTGAAGTCATGCAGATTATGTATGCCGCTGACACGGCGCGCCGTCGCGTTGAACAGTTTTGTCGGGATAGTCTTCGACAGCGGGTCATAGCGTTTCTGCTTGTAGCCCGACACGAGGTCATAGCCGTCCTCGGTAATCATGCGGTACAATTCGGGGATTTCGTCGGGACTGTCCTGCAGATCGGCGTCCATGGTGATGACCACATCGCCCTGAGCGCGGCGAAATCCGGTGTTGAGCGCCGGCGATTTGCCGTAGTTGCGGCGGAATGACACGCCTTTGACTGCCGGATTATGCTCGCGCAGCGAGCGTATGACCTCCCATGACTCGTCGGTCGAACCGTCATTGACAAAGATAATCTCATAGCTGAATCCGTGCTCGTCCATCACACGCGCAATCCAGCTCTCAAGCTCGGGCAGAGACTCGGCCTCGTTATACAAAGGGACTATTACTGATATATCCATTTCTGTTGTCTGTTCTAATTCTATTTACGCTGATTGAGGCTGCCGAGTGTCCTGACGGCCACAGACAGTATCATCGACAGCACCGAGCCGGTGAAAACCGCGAGCCAGAGAACATTGACAGCGACCTCCGAGGGCGACGGCAGCATCTTGCCATCGACCATGGCACGCATCGCTTTGCCCCACTGCTCCAACTCGGCATCACCCGAGGCGCTGTATATGTCGGCGGCCTCGAGCACGGTCGAAGTGATGTAGGCCGGATTGATAAATCTCAGATAGAGATAAGCCGTCAGCGCCACTAAAAGTCCGCCGAAGAAAAAGGTGGCTATGCCTTCGACCCACAGGGCCGAGAATGTCGTGCGGCACGAGTCGGCACGGAATCCGCGACGCAGCATAAAGTAAACGATGACCGGCACACCGGCCGCCATCCCTATGCCGCAAACACCGAGCAGCGTCGAGTGCATGGTGCTCGCGATGCACAGAAAGCACACCGACATATAGACGCCCAATATCAGGCCGTCGTCAGCGCCCCGGCGGTAGATTGATTTGCTTTTGGTCTCACTCATCTTTATACATCGGCAAATTTAACGATTCTCCCCGTGACTGACAAGTGTTTTTACAACTCGCGTCCCTCGTAGTCACACAGGCGGCGTCGCCATTCGTCGGTGATGGGCACCGGGTGACCCGTCTTCGGGTCGACATTTACCATCACGGTGTGCGCCTCGCACTTGACCTCGCCGGTCTCGCGGTTGACAACGCGCTGGTCCATGACGAGCGAGCGTGTCGACAGCGACTCGACAGCCGTCAGCACATCCAATTTCTCCTCCAAGTAGGTCGGTGCGAAAAAGTTACAGTTAATGTTGGCAATCACCAAACCCACGGTGTCATGCTCAAAACGGCCGCCGGTGAACTGGCGGAAATAGCCCGCTTTACCGAGGTCCATAAACTGCAGGTAGACAGAGTTATTGAGATGGCCGAGCATGTCGATGTCGTTGAATCTGATTTGCATCCGCTCGCGGTGGTGATATTCGTATTTTGCTTCGGGTACTCTTGATGACATTATCTTATAAATCTTAAAATCAATGTATTGCGATAGACGTGATTACCTCGCGTCCTAATTTTTCGTTGATACGGTCACGCAGCACGTCGGTCAGAAACTGCAGCTCGCTGCGTAGCGAGGCCGACGATATGCACACATGCAGCACTCCGCGCTCTACATAGCGTCGCGTTGTGTAGCGGTTGACGGTCGGACCGACTATCTCGGGCCACAGATACGAGGCTTTCTGCTCGTCGTAGGTCGATTTGAGGCCGGCCTGTGCGATGGCCTCGTTGAATATTTCGCCGAATGTCTTGGGGTCGCTGCGTTTCATAAGGAGAGTGGATTAAATGGTGTTAATCGGAGTGAAGACGCCGTCGGCGACGTTCCACAGGCGGTGAGGCCCGGAAATAACCGCGACGACCTCATCGAGATGGCGGCGGTTGGTATCGGTCACAAAAATCTGGCCGAAGGTGTCGGAAGCCACGATGCCCATGATGCGCTCCACGCGGCCGGCGTCGAGTTTGTCGAAAATATCGTCAAGCAACAGCAGCGGCGACATACCGGCCGCGCTCTTGAGGAACTCATACTGCGCCAGTCGCAGCGCGATGGTATATGTCTTTGACTGCCCCTGCGACGCCGTCTGTCGCGCCGGCATGCCGTCTAAGGTCATGTCTATGTCGTCGCGGTGAGGGCCCGCCGAGGTGTAGCCGAGCACACGGTCTCGCTCGCGCCGCGTCTCTAAAAGCGCTTCCAATGAGCCGTCTGTCTCATCCATCCGGCTTACATAAGCCAGACCCGGCTGCTCGCCGCTGCCTGCCACAGCCTCGTAGTAACGTCCGAATATTTCAGACAACGATTTGACAAGCTCGCGGCGCGCGCGGTATATATAGCCCGCAGCTGCGTCCATCTGCATTTCCACGGCAAGATAAAGAGTCGTGTCGCCTACATGGTCACGCAGCATGCTGTTGCGCTGCGTCAGTGCACGGTTATACGTCATCAGCGCCTCTAAATAGCGTCGGTCACTCTGCGAGACGAGCATGTCGACAAAGCGGCGGCGCAGCTCCGAGCCTCCGGTGATGAGCCCACTGTCAGCGGGCGCCACCATCACGAGCGGGAAGAGCCCTATATGATCGCTCAGTCGATGATACTCCTTACCGCCGCGGCGGAATGACTTGCGGCGCCCTGCGGTCAGGCCTGCCGTTATCTCCTCCTCGACGCCGTGGCGTGTATAGCGGCCGCGCAACATAGCGAAGTCCTCGCCGCGTTTCATCAGCATCGGGTCCGTCAGGCCGTTGAAACTCTTGCAGAAACTCAGGAAATGTATGGCATCGAGAAGATTGCTCTTGCCCATGCCGTTGTCGCCGAGCAGACAATTAATCTTCGGCGAGAACTCTAACGAGGCCCCGCCGATATTCTTGAAATTTGTCAGTGTCAGCTCGCGCAGTATCATTTATCGGCTTTTTTGTTGAAGGCCTCATTAAAGAATAACAGATGATAGAGCACCGAGTTATTCCAGTAAGACCATGAGTGGCGTCCGGGACGCGATGTGTAGTCATGTGCGATACCGGCCTTGACGAGCTCCTCGTGCAGATTCTGATTGACTCCGGCAAAGAAATCGTCGATGCCGCAGTCGATGGTCAGGTTGAGCTCGCCGGGCTTGAGCGTCGGGACGAGGTTGATCACCGTCATCTTGTCCCACAGCTCGGGATTCTCCTCGATAGTGGCGCCGAGATTCTTGGCCATAGACCAGTTTTTGGGGAACGGCCGTATGTCGACACCGCCGCTCATCGTGCCGGCGTTGCCCCATATATCGGGATGACGCATTGCTAACCACATGGCGCCGTGGCCGCCCATCGACAGGCCGCTGATGGCGCGCTTGCCGGCGACGGCGACTGTCGGATAGTGGGTGTCTATATAAGGCACGAGGTCATTGACAAAAAACGATTCCATCTGCATGCCCTCGTTGACAGGCGAATCCCAGTACCAGCTGTTGCGGCCGTCAGGCGTCACGATTATCATGCCGTAGCTGTCGGCAAGCTCCTTGATGCGCGGCTGATTCTTGAGCCAGTCACGGTAGCCGCCACCATAGCCGTTAAGCAGATAGACTGTCGGGAATCGGCGGCTCTCGGCGGTCTGGGGTGTAACGACACAGACCTTCATAGGGCTGTCTAAAAACGTTGTCTTGATTTCCACCGTGTCGACTTTTGCGGCTGAGGCTTGCATAAGGCTCATAATGAGCGCTATCGCAGCAAATATACGTTTCATTTTATTATTGTTGGGTTTTTATATATTACAATGACAAATGTAGCAATTTTTTGCTACTTTTGCTCCAAGAAATTCAGACAAATAATGGCAACAGCCCTCTTAAGTTTCGATACCGAAGAATTTGACGTGCCGCGCGAGCACGGAGTCGACATCACGCTCGACGAGGCAATGAAAATTTCCAAGCACGGCACCTGTCGCATACTTGACGTGCTGAAGTCGCGCGGCGTACGCGCCACCTTTTTCTGCACAACCAATTTTGCCGAAAACGCTCCTGACGTGATGGAGCGCATCCTTGCCGAAGGCCATGAGGTCGCCGCTCACGGATGCGACCACTGGCGCCCCGAGGCTGCCGATGTATTCCGTTCAAAGGAAACGCTCGAGCGTCTGACCGGCCGCAAGGTGCTCGGCTACCGCCAGCCGCGCATGTTCCCTGTCTCCGACGCCGACATCGCCCGTGCCGGCTACATCTACAACTCGTCGCTCAACCCGGCATTCATCCCCGGCCGCTACATGCACCTTACGGCTCCGCGCACATGTTTCATGCGCGACGGCGTCCTCCAGATACCGGCTTCGGTGACTCCGTGGCTACGTTTCCCGCTCTTCTGGCTCAGCTACCACCATCTGCCGGCCGCACTCTACCGCCGGCTCGCGCTGAGGGTACTGCGTCACGACGGCTATTTCGACACCTACTTCCACCCGTGGGAGTTCTACCCGCTGTCAGAGCGGCCGGAGCTAAAGCTACCGTGGCTGATACGCCGCAACGCCGGCGAACCCATGGCTCGTCGTCTCGGCGCGCTCATCGACACACTCGCCGCCGACGGCGCCGAGTTCACGACGTATGGTGATTTTGCCTCCGCCCAAATCAACAAACTGACTCACAATGATTAAACTTGCCATAGTCTGCCCCTGCTATAACGAGGAGGTTGTCATCGACCGCTCGGCCGAGAGATTGCTCGATTTGCTCGACCGCCTCACAGACGCCGGAAAAATCACGCCCGACAGCTTCGTGCTGATGGTCAACGACGGCAGCCGCGACGCCACATGGAGCCGCATTGTCGGGGCAAACGCCCGCGACAGCCGCATCAAGGGTCTCGACCTCGCCCACAACAGCGGCCACCAGAATGCTATCATGGCCGGCATGATGACCGCCGCAGACCTCTGCGATGCCCTCGTGACCGTCGACGTCGACCTGCAGGACGACATCGAGGCCATCGGCCGGATGGTCGACGCATACGCCAAGGGGTATGACGTGGTCTATGGTGTGAAAGTGTCGCGTCAGGCCGACCCACTGCTCAAGCGTCTGACGGCCGCGGCTTTTTATAAATTACAGCGTCGTCTCGGTGTCGAGACTGTCTACAATCACGCCGACTTCCGTTTCATGAGCCGCCGCGTCGTCGAGGAGCTTGCCCGCTATGACGAACGCAATCTGTATCTGCGCGGCATCATCCCGCTGATTGGTTTCGATTCGACGACGGTCGACGATGTGATATCGGAGCGCACGGCCGGCAAGTCGAAATACACCCTCCCCAAGATGCTCAATCTTGCTCTCAACGGCATCACCTCGTTCTCGGTCAAACCGATTTACGGCATTCTCTCGACCGGCGGTATTTTCGTACTGATTTCGATTGCCATAGGCATCTATGTGCTCGTCTCGCTGATCAGCGGCTCGGCCGAGCACGGCTGGGCGTCACTGATGCTGTCGATATGGTTTGTCGGCGGCATAATCCTGCTGGCCATCGGCGTAATCGGCCTATACATCGGCCGCATCTACATCGAGGTCAAACAGCGTCCGCGCTACCACATAAAGGAGCGGCTGCTCTGAGCCGGTGTCAGCGGCTGAATCTGTAAACTCTTGTGTGCTCGGGGCGATACGACGGAAGCGTGTAGACCTCGTCAAACTTATAGCCCTCGTCCTCAAACTTAGGGAAGTACTCGCGCGCGTCTGTGTCACCCGTAATCAGGAAGCCCTCGGCCGGACGGCGGCGGTAGAAACTTGACACGCGGTCACCCAAGTAGAAATTAATCTCGAAGTAATGCACGGGGTCGCCGGCGGCAAATTCGCCGGCCGAGATAAACTCATAAAGCTCACCGGCCGATTGCGGAGCCACGCGGTCTATGGCCGCAGCCTGCGCCTTGACAGATTTGGCATTGAGCACGGCCGGCTGATAGGCGCCTGACAGAGCCAAGTATATGGCCATCGTGACACCGGCGAGGCAGTAGAGCAGTCCCTCGTGTCTGACATGGCGTCGCGCGACGGCCCACCAGAACGCGGCGGCCGCAGGCGTCATTATCACCATAAGCCACGCTCCCGCTCCGCTGATGTCGCCGACAGAGTGCATCATGGCCACATTCTCGGCTGCATGGCGCCCGTTGCCGAACACACCATCGGGCACAAGCCCCGCCTTGATGGCGATGAACGCCACAAACACTAATACCGAAAGCGTGGCCAGCACGTCGCCGTAGGCCTTGATAAAGCCCTGACGGTCACGGCTCAGGTAAATCATGTAGCGCGTAAACCAGTAGGCCGCAAACGGATACATAGGCATCAGGTATACCGAGCGCTTGCTCTGCGGGAAACAGTAGAAGATGAAGATTGTCAGCGCGGCCGTAGCGGCGAAAAGCGCCACGGGCTGAGCGTCGCATATGGTCCGGCTCAGACGTGTCGGCCACATCGCCACCGGCCCGATGTGCATGCGGCGGTAATGCAGCACAAAGAGCGACATCACCCCGAGAAGCGTCCACGGCAGGAAGCCCGACAGCAGTACGCCGAAGTTATAGTACCACGGATTGACACACGAATTATAGCTCATGGTGCTTGTCATGCGGCCGAAGTTTTCCTCCATCACGAGATCGAGAAACTCCTGTCCGCCCTGCTGCCACGCGGCATAGTACCACAGCAGCGGCAGTATCAGCGAGAGAAATCCCCAGAATGTGAGCGTCAGAAATGCGCGGAAAAAGTTCTCACCGCGCAGCAACAGATATATGCCTGTCACTAAGCAAGGTATCAGGGTGCCGACCGGCCCCTTGGTCAGTGTGGCGAGACTCATGAAGATTATCGCCCACACAGGCACACCACGCAGGCCCTTTTCGCACCGTCTGAACAGCATAAACAGCGCTCCGACTGTCAGAAAAGTCAGCATCATGTCTACACGGCAGTTGGAGCCGGCGCGATGCAGCTCGAAAGTCGTGAACGCTACCAGCGAGGTCAGCAGAGCAGTGTTGATATCTGATCGGCGGCGGAAAAAGACAAAGGTCATCATAGTCATGGCTATCAGCGCCACAGCCGACGGCAGACGCGAGGTGAACTCCGTCACATGACCACCCAATATGTACGAGAACGCCGCTATGCACCAGTGGAAGAACGGCGGCTTATATGGCATCTCGCCGCCGGTGTTGGTCGGCAGTATCCAGTTGCCCGAATCAAGCATCGACAGGGCGACGACAGCCTCACGAGGCTCGCCTTTGGTATTAAAATCGGCCAGTCCGAGAAACGGAACGGTAGTCAGCACACAGACCAGCAGCAGAACCCAGAATGTGCGGTCATAGATAATCGTCTTTTTCATCATGATGTCTCTTGCCGGCCGACGCGTGTGACCGCGAGGCCTTTTAACATCGCAAAGTTAAAACTTTTTTCCATACGGCGTTAATAATTATTGAATCACTTGTTTAATATAATATTTGCCCCACGATGACGTTAATATATAACGATTAACAATAATCTTTAAATGAACCGACTGCTCATCATACTCCTCATAACGGCTTCGGCCCTCGGCCTGTTCTCGACATCATGTATCGAGGACAGTTTCACCACATCGCCCTCAGACGTGCTGACTTTCTCTGTCGACACGCTCAAGATGGGGACTGTTTTTACCGACGAGATGACCACAACCCACCGTTTCACCGTCAGCAACCGTGCGTCGAAATCACTCTCAATCGCCGGCATCTCGCTCTCGGGGCCCGGCGCGCAATATTTCCGCCTCAACGTCGACGGTTTCAGCGGCCGCGACTTTCGCGACGTGGAGATTCGCGGCAAGGACTCGATATTTGTCTTTGTCGAGGCTACACTGCCACCCAATCAGAGTGACCTGCCCGTCGACATCGAGGCCAAGATTGACTTCATGACCAACGGCGTAGGCCAGTCGGTCGTCCTGACGGCCACCGGGCAGGATGTCGAGCGCATCCGTGACCTGACGGTCACATCAGACCTGACTCTTGACGCCGCACGTCCCTATCAGGTTTTCGACTCCATCGTCGTGGCCGAAGGCGCCACGCTCACGCTCGCTCCGGGCACACGCCTGCTCTTCCACGACAAAGCTCGCCTGATAGTCGAAGGCTCGCTCGTCAGCCTCGGCACACTCGAGCAACCCGTCACGCTCGCCGGCGACCGCACGGGCAACGTCGTCGGGCAGATTTCGTTTGACCTCATGTCGCGCCAGTGGCACGGCGTCATCTTCCGCCCCACCTCAAAATCAAATCACCTGACGCACACGCTCATACACAATACCGATGAGGGCGTCGTCATCAGCGGCGACCCGGAGAACGGCCTGTGTCCCGACCTGACGATAATCAACTCACGTCTGCGTAATTCAGGAGGTCTCGCGCTCGACGTCATCCACTCTGACATCCGCGCCATAGGCTCAGAGTTCGCCGAGGCCGGAGCGGGTCTTGTCAGCCTGCGCGGCGGCAGCCATGTGTTCAACCACTGCACCTTTGCCAATTATTATCTTTTCAGCTACATCATGGGGCCGGCCATCGCTTTTAGCCACATCAACGACAAGACCGACGACGACTCGGGCGCGCCGCGTACCGAAGCTGAAATTACAAACTCGATTATCTACGGTCTCGGCTCAGACCTGTCGCACGGTGACCTGAAGAACACACAGATTTACCTGCGCAACTGCCTGCTCAAGAGCGCCGGCTCTGACGACGATAATTTCATCAATTGTGTATGGGACGCCGATCCGCTATATTACACCGTGCGCAACGAGTATATTTTTGACTATCGCCTGCACGACGAATCTCCGGCCATAGGCAAAGGCGATGCGTCACTAAATCAGCCCGAGGCTGCCACTGACGCCTACGGTCTGCAGCGCGGTCCCGCCCCCGACCTCGGCGCCTACGTCTACACCCCCGAAGAAAAAGAGTAATTTTTGTAAGGCTCATAGGCCCCATAGGGCTTATAGGGCCTATAATCCGGCCTCTTACTTTATCCTGATGTCGAGGAGGCGATATTGGGAGTAAACTTTTCACGGGCCATAGCCTGAAGATCAGCAGTCGTATCACATTCATCTACAATCTCCACGCCCAGCATTGTCTCGATTACGTCTTCCATTGTCACAATACCGCGCATACAACCATATTCATCGGTAATAATCGAGATATGTTCTTTATGCTCCAACATCTTTTGCCATATGTCAGACACCTTGGTTTCTTCCATGAAAAAAAGAATTGGGCGCACTATGTCACTCAATGGCATTGAGAACTTGTCACGAGTAAGCATTTCGAGTACATTGGCTCTGCGTACATAACCGATGATGAACTCACGTTTGGTGTCATATACCGGAATACGTGAAAATGATGATAACGCCTGATTCTCAAAAAATTCTTTCATTGTTGTCTTTGACGAGACGGAAGCAACGACTACAAACGGCGTCATAATGTCTTCGGCACATACATTCGAGAGTTTAAGAAAGTTCTGTATGACTTTGTTCTCGGCATCCTCAATAACTCCTTCGTCAGTACCGACGTTCACCATCGCGGCCACCTCCTCACGGCTCACAGTAAGAGGCTGTATCCTTGGCGACACACAGCGGGTCAACAGTTCCGACAACCATACCAGCGGATATGTTATGATAATCAAAACTTTGATTATCTTGGCGGAAGGTATGGCGAGAGTGCGCCAGTAAGATGCTCCGATTGTCTTGGGAATGATTTCCGAAAGCACCAGAATAAGCAGTGTGAGTATGGCGGAGATAATGCCGAAATAGGCCTCACCAAACACTTTGACTGATTCAGAGCCTACACCTGCCGCACCGATTGTATGCGCCACAGTGTTAAGTGTGAGTATGGCCGCTACCGGACGGTCTACATTTGTTTTGTATTTCATCAGCAGGGATGCGGTTTTTACACCCTGACTTTCTTTCATTGATATAAATGATATGGGGGTCGACAGCAAAACAGCTTCGAGTACGGAACACAGGAAAGACAAACCCAGAGCTCCGATTAGATATAATAATATAATCGTCATGTTTTTATGTATAAATTGAAACTGCCGGAGACAAAATATTTCCGGATTTACTTGGAGAGAGTCAATTTATACATCTCATTCGCGGAACACGCAGTTAAGAATCCTTGCCGGCAGACCGGATACACGCTCTTGCGGCTTTACTGACACACAACAAAGACGCGTCCTTATGCAAAAGCATTTTAATACTTCCGGATGTTTTTCTAAAATCTCAGACTGAGACAGGCTATAAACCACTGCGCAACATTCGACCTCATTTTCCGGCTCATATTCAGCAATTTCACCACATTCGCCATGAACATGAACAAGAAACAGAGTCGCAATTAAGCATGATATGATTGCAACAGCACGCGTCATAATAGCACAAATTTATATGTTTATAACACTTTAAGCAAAAGTTTTGTTAATATTTTACTTATTTTATCCTGAAGTCTAACAGGGATGTATCAAATGTGACGCCGAAGAGGAAGAAGAAGATTAATAATGTGTCTTATGTATCTGATGTCATCAGCCACATTAGTCACATCCGTCACATTAATCACATCCGACTCACCAACCGCGATGCTCGCGGCGTGCCCGGCTCATAGCTTCTTTAATGCCACCCTCAGAGAGAAAGTTATCTTCTAATTATTTAAGCACTTTGGCCAGCATGGCGTCCATCTGATAAATCATAGTCAGCATAATATTGGCCACAGTTTCATCAGAGCGTACCTCACATTTTGTAACGTATTCTAACGGGTCATAATGTGTGCGATTAAAGCGTCTGACACTTTCTGTGCGGGGATCTTCCTTAGTCCATATCTCATATTTATGTTGCCTGAGATAGTCAGCATAGTCCTCTCTGAGCTCTCTAACCGACCCGCGGGCTACACCTATAAGTTTGATACACATTTCGGCAGACACAGTCCCATCGCTTACACCCTCTACGATGTTCTGTTTACAAGACCGCGCAGCTTGGCGCATCTGGTCTATAGTTCGACAGCCATGTGGCAAATAACGATTGATAAACATCTCGGTAACGTCACAAATTATCACAGACTTTCTATAAACGTCCCAATCTGTATAATCACCTGATATCTTTAAGAATCCATTCATCGCTAACAGTAGCTATAATCCTTACTTTATCCTGAAGTCTAACAGAGATGTATCGAATGTGACGCCGCGACCGGGAAAGACGCTCTCCATCACTTCACTCTCTGTCAGCTCGCTGACGGTGCCCTCAACGACACGGCGGCGCTCGCCGTCGACGACCCACAGCCTCCCGGCGACCTCAAGGGCGGGAGCGATGTCATGAGTCGACAGCAGCACGGTTTTGCCTTCGTCGCCGACAAGCCGCGCCAGAAGCCGCATTATCTCCAACCTTGACGCCACGTCAAGAAACGCCGTCGGCTCATCGAGCACTATCAACGGCGTCTGCTGAGCCAAAGCTCTAGCTATCATCACCTTCTGACGCTCGCCGTCGCTTAGCGTGGCCATATACCGCGCGGCCATCGGGCTGACGCCCACGGCCTCCAATGCCTCGCCGACCACGTGACGGTCATCGGCCGAAAGGCGTCCCAAAAATCCCGTATAAGGCTGGCGCCCGAGGCATACGGTTTCGCTGACAGTCAGTCCTCCGCCACCCCCGCGGTCGGTATAGACCATCGCGAGCAGGCGTGCACGGCGTCTCGGCGAAATCTTATCGGCGTCATCCCCCATTATCTCTATCTTGCCGCCGAGCGGACGGCGTGCGCCCGAGAGCGTGCGTAGCAGCGTCGATTTACCGATGCCGTTGGCGCCTACAATAACCGTCATCGTCGCCTCGGGCAACCTCAAATTCATGCCACCCAAGACCTCGCGCGCCTTGGAGCCCTGACCATAACCGACCGAGAGATTATATGTTGCGAGCACATCCATTACTTAATTGAAATAGAATATATTGCGACGATTGAGGATTATATAGATTATCACCGGCACACCGATTATCGGTGTCACCGCATTGACGGGTATGACACCGGCCCCGGCCGGCAGCACACATATCAGCGCGCAGAGCAGACCCGTCGCGGCGCCGGCAAGCATCGTGGCCGGCAGAAGCGACGCATGGTTTGAAGTACCTAAGGCGAGGCGCGCCAAGTGGGGTACGACAAGACCGACAAAGCCGATCGGGCCGCACCAAGCGGTCACCGCCGCCGTCAGCGCGCCCGAGAGCAGCAGCAGACGATTGCGCACACGGACCGTGCGCACGCCGAGATTCTCTGCATAGCTCTGACCGAGCAAAAGTGCGTTTAGCGGCTTGACAAAAAGCATACTAAGTGCCATCAGGCCTATGCACAAACCGGCAAACAGCGGCAGTTCGGCCATAGAAACGGCATAAAAATTGCCCATACCCCAGATGACATATGAGTGGACACCCTCCTGTGTGGCAAAGAAGTTGAGCAGCGAGATGGCCGACGAACTCAGATAACCGACCAAAATGCCGACAATCAGCAGCATTGCCGACGAGCGCACGAGCGACGACATCACCACCAACACGGCCATCACGCCCATGGCGCCCACGAGCGCACCTCCGAGCACGGCAGACCGTCCGACAAAGCCGAGCGCTCCGCCCATGGCGAGCATCACCACGGCCACGCCAAGCGAGGCTCCGGTCGACACGCCGAGTATCGACGGACCTGCCAACGGATTGTCAAAAGTGGTCTGCATCAGCAGTCCGGCCACTGACAGCGCGGCTCCGGCCAAAGCGGCGGTGCAGGCCGCCGGCACGCGCGTCTGCAGAACTATCACGCGCCATGACTCACGCCCGACGTCGCCTCCGAAGAGCGCCGCCAGCACGTCCGCGAACGGAATGTCGACCGAGCCGAAGAAGAGCGTCAGCGGAAACAGTATCAGGCACAGCGCCGCCATGCCAGCGCTCACCGCCCTGCGTCTGCGTCCCGAGCCGATGTCAGCGGGAGCCGTCATTGCTCTATCTGCTTATAATAAAGTGTCTCGACACCCGGCATGAAGTCAGGATGGAAGATAATTATGTAATCCAAAAGCACACGCTCGGGATGAAAGGCTATGTCATTGAAGACCGGGCGCTCCTTGGTGTCGCAGGCGTATACGCGACCATCCTTAAATGCCTTGAAGCGGTCGCTGAGCGGCGAGATGTCAAGCAGCTTGTCGCGCGTAGGCATATAGCCGAAGGTACGCATCAGCCATATGTCGGCGTCGGAGGCACGGTCGATGACCGAGGCCATGTCCAACTGCAGCGAGCCGGTCGACTCATCGTCGCGCCACGGATAATCGGCGCCGGCATCAGTGAGCATGCGTGCCATGTAGCTGCGGCCGCCGGGCATGTACCATACTCCCGAGGTCAGAGTCTCGACGATGACGCGAGGATGTTCGGGCTGCTTGGCGGCCTCGCTGACGAGCGCCTGATAGTCGGCCGAGACCTGCGAATAGACTGACTGAGCCAGCTCGCGGCGGTCGTAAAGCTCGCCGAGAAGCTTTATCCACTCGGCACGCGCTAAAGGCTCTGTCTCCATGTAATCGGCAAAATCTATAATCGGCACCCCGAGTTCGCCGATGACACCGTGACCGGCGTTTTGATAGGGCGAGACAAGTATCGCGTCCGGCTCAAGGTCGACGATGGTCTCGGGCTTGGGCGAGACAGAGCTGCCGATGTCGGTGATGCGGCCCGAGGCAATAAGACGCGATATAGTGTCAGAGTCGGCGTAATACTGTCCCTCGGCCACACCGGCTATGGCGTCCAAGGCGTCAAGTTCGGCTATGGCGGCGCTGTTGGTCGACGAATAGATAATCGAGCGCTCCAAAGGAACGGTGACGACCGTGTATTCTTTGTCGAGACCTTCGGGCACGGGCTTGTTGCGTTTCACCAATGCATATCGGCCGAGAGTCTTGCCCTCGTTCCAAGGATCGGCAATCTCGGCGCTCACGAAAGCGCCTTTGTCGACAAGTGTGAGCAGCTCGGCGCGATTAGTCAGCGTGTCGCCCTCCATGGCCGTGTAACGGCCTTCGCCCTTGCCGCCGCATGAGGTCGCGAGCATCACTATCATAGCCGGACAGGCGGCTTTAAAGAGTTTTGTCAGCATGTTTTACGTTGTAATGTTTCAAAATGGTATTTCACACCGCTGCGCGGGTCGGTCTCCGGGTCGGTACATTCGACAGTGACCCACCCGTTGATATCAAATTCCGGGAAAAACGTGTCGGCGTCAGGCTCCGTGCGGTCAAAGCGTGTCAGATACAACCGCGAGGCAAGCGGCAGGGCGGCGCCATAGACGCTTGCGCCGCCGATGATGAATGTCTCGTCGTCGCCTGCCGCCGCGAGAGACTCGTCAAGCGAGCCGAAGACCTCGGCGCCGGGCGCTTCGTAACCCGCGCGGGTGCTGATGACTATGTTGCGGCGGTCGGGCAGCGCGCCCTTGGGCAGAGACTCAAACGTGCGGCGTCCCATGATGATGGTGTGACCGGTCGTCAGAGCCTTGAAGCGACGCAGGTCGGCGCTGACATGATAGAGCAAATCGCCGTGACGCCCTATCGCGAGATCGGGAGCGACGGCCACTATGATGCTGAGATTGGGGTTGGCTTGCATATTGTCAGACTGAGACTTGTGCTTTGATGTGTGGATGTGGATTATAATCGGTGAGCGTGAAGTCGTCGTAGTCGAAGTCAAAGATGTCCTTGACGTCCTTGTTGAGCGTCATTCGCGGCAGCGCACGTGGCTCGCGCGACAGCTGCTCGCGCACCTGCTCGAGATGGTTGTGATAGATGTGGGCGTCGCCTAGCGTGTGGACGAAATCGCCGGCTTCGAGTCCGGTGACCTGCGCCATCATCATGAGTAGCAGGGCGTAAGAGGCGATGTTGAACGGTACACCGAGGAAACTGTCGGCCGAACGCTGGTAGAGCTGCAGGCTTAGACGTCCGTCGGCGACGTAGAACTGAAAAAAGGCATGGCACGGCGGCAGATTCATATTGGGGAGGTCGGCGACATTCCATGCGCTGACGATGATGCGGCGCGAGTCGGGATTCTCTTTTATGGTCTTGACGGCCTCGGCAATCTGGTCGATGGAGCCGCCGCGGTAATCGGGCCACGAGCGCCACTGATAGCCGTAGATATGGCCGAGATTGCCGTCGGGGTCGGCCCATTCATTCCAAATCCTCACGCCGTGCTCCTGCAGGTATCGGGCGTTTGTGTCGCCGCGCAGAAACCACAGCAACTCGTAAATGATTGACTTGAGATGGAGTTTTTTGGTCGTCAGCAGCGGGAAACCGTCGGCGAGGTTAAAGCGCATCTGGTAGCCGAAGACCGAGCGTGTGCCGGTGCCCGTGCGGTCGTTCTTGTCGACTCCGTTGTCGAGTATATGCCTGAGCAGGTCGAGATATTGTTTCATCAGTTTATATATTTTCTATTTTTGTTATTCCGTTCCTTCGATTATTATGGCGTGCGAGGGACAATGTGATTCACACATGCCGCAGCCCGTGCAGTCGGCCATCACCACGTCGGGTGCCTGACGGCCGTCATCGGTCCTCTTAATTACAATTGCCTTAAAAGGACAGCTCCGCTGACAGACACCGCAGGGTGTTGCGTCAGTATACAGTATGCAGTTTTCGATGGCGATACGTGCTTTGCCTATAACAAAACGCCGTTTTTCGGCACGTGTCAGCGGCGACAAAGCTTCCGTCGGGCAGACTTCGGTACACGCCACACAGTCAGTGCGGCAATAATCGCTGCCGAAATCCATATATGGGGTCAGCACATGTTTCAGCCCGAGGCGTCCCGACGACATGCGCAGCACACCCGACGGGCAGGCGGCCGCGCAGACGCCACACCCCGTGCAGCGCTGCAGATAATCCTCGCGCGAGGCGGTGCCCGGCGGCGTGACATAGTTGAGCGGACGCAGAGACCGCCCCCCTGCTCCGCATATATTTTTTAAATTGTCAGCAGCGATTGAAAACGTGGTCGCCGCAACTACCGTGCCGGTCATGATGAAACGGCGCCGGTCGATGGGCCGCGGCTGAGCCGACGGCGCGCTAATATCGCTCTCGACAGGAGCTATGCCGGGACCGGCGACGCGCTGCATCATCGGCATCGACAGACGGTGACGGCCGCGGCGGTATGTCATGGCCTCGTTCGGACAGACGTCCATGCAGTCAAAACATGTCACACAGCGCGAGGCGTCGACGACGTGGTCTGTCAGGTCGATGCACTCCCCCTTGCAGACATCGGCGCATCGGCCGCAGTTGACGCAGAGGTCTGTGTTGATGTCGGCGTGATAGAGAGAGCGCCGCGATATGAGGCCCAAGAGAGAGCCGACGGGGCAGACAGTGTTGCAGATAAGGCGGCCGCGGCGTAGTCCGCTGACGGCGATGACAGCGAGTGTGAGCACGGCGACCAACAGTCCGCCGGCGCCGATGGCCATAGGGCGCACACAGGCGGTTACGATGCGCGTAAAGGCACCGTACGGGTCGAGCAGGCCGACCACAGACGTAACACCGGCCACAAAACATGCCGCGAAAAGCACTAAAAAAGCCATTCTGACAGCCGGACGCGGCCGTGACCACAAATAGTGACAGCGACCGCGCAGACGCCCGAAGATGTCGAGCAAGAATCCTGTCGGACAGACTGTCGAACAGTAGACACGGCCGAAAATCATCGTCATCGCAGCCCAGAAAAGCAGCCAGCAGACCGACGAGGCCGCTATGGCTGTGACTATCTGCATGCGTGCGAGCAGACAAGGCACACCGATGGCCGTCGACACGGCCAGCACTGCGGCCGTGACTATCTGTATGGCCGTGCGCAGGAGTCTTATCTGATGATACGCCTTCATATCTTTGGCAAAAATAATAATATTTCCTTAATCTCTATTCTTTGTAAGTATGCGGAAATAGATTAACTTTGTAATTGTATGGAACCTTATATAGTATCAGCCCGTAAATACCGTCCCTCGACCTTCGCGACAGTCGTCGGGCAGCCTGCTCTGACGGCGACACTCAAGAACGCCGTCGCCGAGCACCGTCTCGCCCATGCCTACCTCTTCTGCGGCTCGAGGGGCGTCGGCAAGACATCATGCGCACGCATATTTGCCAAAACCATCAACTGCACCAACCCGACAGCCGACGGCGAGGCCTGCAACGAGTGTGAGTCGTGCCGAGCCTTCAATGCCGGCACATCCTCTAACATCATCGAGCTTGACGCCGCCTCCCATAACGGCATCGACGACATGCGCGCCGTCACGGATCAGGTGGTCATACCGCCCGTCGGCGGCAAATATCGCGTATTCATCATCGACGAGGTCCATATGCTGTCGACTGCCGCCTTCAACGCCTTTCTCAAGACGCTTGAGGAGCCGCCGTCATACGTAGTCTTCATCCTTGCGACGACCGAGAAGCACAAGGTCATACCTACCATCCTGTCGCGCTGTCAGATTTACGACTTCAACCGCATCACCATACGCGACATGGTCAGCCACCTCGCCTATGTGGCCAAACAGGAGGGCATCACGGCCGACCCGGCCGCCCTCGCCGTCATCGCCTCAAAGGCCGACGGCGCCATGCGCGACGCTCTCTCGATATTCGATCAGGTGGCGTCGTCGTCACGCGGCAACATCACCTATCAGTCGGCCATCGACAACCTCAACGTCCTCGACCACGCCTACTACCGCCGTCTCGTCGAGGCATTCCTCGCCTGTGACGTGCCGACGGCGCTAAAAATCTACAAGGAAGTGCGTGACAAAGGCTTTGACTCGCAGTTTTTCATCAACGGCCTCGCGCTCTATCTGCGCGACCTTATGCTGGCCTGCAACGCGGCGACACTGCCGCTACTCGAGGTGCCCGACGAGACACGCGCCGAGATGGCCGACACGGCCTCGCGCTGCAAGCCGGAGTTTCTCTACCGGGCCATGGACCTCTGCAACGACGCCGACCTAAATTTCCGGCAGGCATCCAACAAACAGTTCCTCATAGAGCTGACGCTCATAAAGCTGTGCCAATCAGCCGGCCCCTCCCCTAAAGGCGACACGGGCGAGGGGCAGTTAAAACCGATTACCGTCGCCACACCGGCAGCCCCGGCAGCTGCGGCCACCTCCGCTCCGAGCGCCCCGGCAGCGGCTACTGCCGCCAAACCAGCGCCGCAGACACATCAGGCGGCCGCCGCGCATCCTGCCGCACCTGCGGTCGCGGCCACAATCACTCCGAGCCGTCCCGCCCCCTCGCGCCCCGCGGCAGACGGCCCCGCTCCAAAACTGCGCGTGCCCGGCCTCTCGCTGCGCCGTCACGGACAAGACGCCGAGGGCTCTCCAACCGCCACGCAAGGCGACACTCTCGCCGAGACTTACAGCGACAACGATGTCGTACGGGCTTGGACCGAATTTATGGAGGAACAGGCCTCAGAGGTGCTCCTCGTCAACACCATGCGCAAAGCCGTGCCCGGACGCACCGCGCCCGACACCTACACCGTAGTAGTCGAGAACGACGTCCAGTCAGGCATCCTGATGCAAGGCATGCTTGAAATCCTCACGTTCATGCGCAAAAAAATCCGTAACGACAGATTCAACATCGTCACGGAAGTCACAGACGGTCCCGGGTCACCGAAGACATGGACCGAACAGGAAGTTCTCGCCGACATCCGACGCCGCAACAGCGATTTCGCGGACTTTGTCGACGACTTCAAGCTGACCCTGCTCTGAGCCGGTCAGCGGGTAGCGTAGTCAAGCACGGTCGGCGACTCTACGTCTACGCCAAACTCTTTGGCCCGACGCAGGATAGCACGCGCCAACTGCGGTTTCAGCTCCTCGGGACAATAACGGAAATAAGCCTCTGCGGCACGCACGTGTGCGGCATCAGGCATGGGATATTCACGACGCTGCGGCAGTCCGAAAACCGAGTCGGGAAGTTCTTTCTTTTCTTCGTAAGAGATGCGGTCGTTCATAATCATATAATTTAAAGACTATATTAAAACGACCCCGACGCCGCGATTGTTCGGACGAGAGCGGCGGCATGGATAATATTCGCATAAAACGCTCACGGCCAAATTATATGCGCGGTCGACGCATCGCAACATCATTATATTACTTTTCAGACGTTTACGCCTTGTCTGTCCGCGTTAGCGGTCGTAGCCGCATAGCGGCGGGGGCATGTGAGGCCACGGTAAGCAGGCTGTTAGGTCTGCGCAACCGTGGTAACAATGTCATCTCAAAATAAAGCGCTCTGTAGGTGCGCCGCATTGATAATAAGCGTTTTATACTTTGCGTCACCCCTACAGGGTGAATTTATTATTTCTGATTTATTTCCTATGACTGCGCGGACCTACAGTCAGCTTGTCATAGGCTCACATACGGCGCTGCGCTGCAGCGCTGACGCGCCGATGGCGCTCACGACTCATAAGTCTCTGAAATGTATGAACATGCCAAAGCGAGCGCTGCGAGCGGCGGCATGTATAGGGCGCAAATCTACAGCGGCCACATAATACGTGCCAAAGGCACGTCCCTACATTTTGATGACATTCAATGAGTTACAACGGCCGATTGCAAATCGGCCATCCATGTTTATTTACGGGTGAGGGCGTAGCGGCATCATGGATGTAAGCAAGTGAAACGTAGGGACATGCCAAAAGCGAGCTTCATGCGAGCGGCGGCATGTATAGGGCGCAAATCATGACGACCACATAATACGTGCCGAAGGCACGTCCCTACATTTTAGTGACAATCAATGAGTTACGATGCCGATTGCAAATCGCCCTTCCATATACCATCCCATCTACCATTCCATATACCGTTCCATATTCACTCCATGTTTATTTGCGGGTGAGGGCGTGGCGGCGTTCGTAGACGGGGAGGTCTGAGAGGGGAATTTTGTTGAATCGGGTTATCAGCGGCAGGAAGTAGGCCCACAGCTGTTCGGGCGAGAGTTTGGTGATGCGTTTGACGGTCGGATTGAGCAGGGCGTCGATTGTTCGCTCCTGTTCGCGAGTGAAAAGTCCCGAGCCGAAGAGCTGCGACAGCGCGACGGGTTTCTCACCGCGGAAAATGTGGCCGAGGATGCGCATACGGTTTTCAACGCGTTGTTTGCGCGCCTCTCGGCGCTCTTTGGCCCGCTCAACGCGACGACGGGCGTCGTCGGCCATAGCGTCGGCCGCGGGCGACTCAGACGGATGCAGACGGTTTTCGTCAAGCCCTTCGGCTACCCCGTCAGGCTTGCGGATACGTTCGGCTGTGATGATGGCCGAGACGAGAGCGTGGCAGAGCGAAATGTTTTCGGGGTCGGCGAGGATTTGGCGGAGTAATTCGACGGGGATGTGAGCGGTGACGGTTTTCTGAGCTGATTTGCGTGTCTTTTTCATAGTTCGTTCTTTTTTTGCCACAAAATTAAATTAAGAACAGACGCATAAGTGACTAAATTTGTCAGTCATGCATTTTAACACTTGCATATACCGGACCAATGGGAAAAAGCGGCTGTTAAAAACAATGTAGGGACTTGCCATCGGCAAGTATAAAGTGGCCGCCATGATTTGCGAATTATACATGCCGTCGCTCCCGGCCGGTCGCTTTGGCATGTCCCTACATATTTTTTATTTTACACCTCAACCGGGTCTTACAATTGCTCTGTCAAAATCACAAAAAAAGAAAACCGCAAACACTGAAAATCAAGCATTTGCGGTTTAAATTTGTACTCCGGAGGAGAATCGAACTCCTATCAAAAGTTTAGGAAACTTCTATTCTATCCGTTGAACTACCGGAGCAGATTATTTTCAAATTATACATGCCAAAGGCATGTCCCTACATTTTTGGCGGCCATATCATACATGCCAAAGGCACGGCCCTACATTTTGGCGGCCACAGCATACGTGCCGAAAGCACGTCCCTACATTTTGGGGGCCATAGGATACATGCCAAAGGCATGTCCATACTTTTTGGCGCCCATAGCATATGTGCCAAAGGCACGTCCCTACATTTTGGGGGCCATATTATACATGCCAAAGGCATGTCCCTACTTATGCAGTGCAAAGGTAATAGATAAAATCGATTCGGGCAAATTTTGATATTATCAGCCCATTACGTAATTTTGCACATAAACCGCCGGCTTGCATCAGACGACGCGGCCGCCCTTAGATACTTGCATATTATGGGAAAATACTCTTTTGACACCGTTATAGACCGCCGTGGCACATCGTCGATGAAGTACGAAGGTCTTGACGGAGTTTTCGGGCGCCACGACGTTTCGCCCATGTGGATCGCCGACCTCGATTTCGCAGTCTGCCCCGACATCGTAGATGCACTGCGTCACCGGCTCGACCACCCGATTTTAGGCTACTACGCCTGCCCCGACAGTTACTGGAACGCCGTCATAGGCTGGCTGCGCGAGCGACACGGATTTGAGGCTCGGCGCGAGGAGATGGCTTTCGTGCCGGGCGTTGTCAAGGGTATAGCCTATTGCATCAACTACTTCACCGGGCCCGGTGACAAGGTGCTCATACAGCCGCCGGTCTACCACCCGTTCCGCCTCGTGACCGAGGGCAATCACCGTCAGATAGTGGAGAATCCGCTGCGCATGGCCGACGGCCATTACACCATGGACCTCGAGGACTTGGAGCGCAAGATTGAGACCGAGCGCCCCAAACTAATGATACTCTGCAACCCCCACAACCCGATAGGCATACAGTGGGACGCCGCGACGCTCGCCGAGGTGGCGCGCATATGCCGCGCCAACGGCGTAATCGTGGTCAGCGACGAGATACACGGCGACCTGATGCTCGACGGACGCCGCCACATACCGTTTATCGAGGTCAGCGACGACGCCCGCGCCGTCGGCATCATGCTCGGCGCACCGTCAAAGACTTTCAACATCCCCGGCCTTGTCAGCTCATGGATGATAATCAAAGACCCGGAACTGCGCCGCGACTTCTACAACTGGCTTGAAGTCAATGAGTTCAGCGCACCGATGATGATTGCTACTCTCGGCGCAGAAATGGCCTACACTCACGGCCGCCAATGGCTTGACGAGATGCTTGACTACATCAAGGGCAACATCGACTTCGCCGAGCGCTATGTGGCCGAGAACATCCCCGGCGTCAGCATCGTGCGGCCCGAGGCATCGTTCCTCGTGTGGGTCGACTTCCGCGCCCTCGGCCTGTGCCAGAAAGAAATCATGGACATGCTGCTTGACAAGGCACACATAGCCCTTAACGACGGCACGATGTTCGGCCGTCAGGGCGAAGGATTCGCGCGCCTCAACGTCGGCTGCCCGCGCTCGGTGCTCACCGAGGCGCTCGGCCACATCCGTGACGCCGTCGCTTCCTTAGACTGCGACTGCGTCAAAACCTCCGCTCAGCACAAATAATAGTCTGACAATGGATTACCGCATTTTCCCTCCTGAAGAGATACTCGAGTGCAGCGTCACGCTGCCTCTGAGCAAAAGTATCAGCGCCCGCGCGCTGATTATGCGCCGGCTCGCCGGATGCACCGACGCCTACACGGTCGCCGACTGCGACGACACGCGCTCGATGGCCGAGGCCCTGAGATGCACCTCGGGCGAGGTCAACATCGGGCCGGCCGGCACCGCAATGCGCTTTCTGACTGCATACTACGCCGCCACCGACGGCTGCGACATCACGCTCGACGGCAACGAGCGCATGCGCCGCCGCCCCATACGCGCCTTGGTCGACGCGCTCCGTGAGTTGGGCGCAGACATCGAGTGGGCCGGCGAGGAAGGCTTCGCACCGCTACACATCCGCGGCCGCCGTCTCAAAGGAGGCGAACTGACGATGGACTCGTCGGTCTCGTCGCAGTTTGTCTCGGCCATACTGATGGTCGCCCCGACCATGCAGTCGCCGCTGAGTCTGACCTTAGACGGCGAAACCGTGTCGATGCCGTATATAAAAATGACTGTCGAGATGATGCGCCGCGCCGGTATCGACGCCGAAATCAACCGCGATGTCATCACCGTCGCGCCGGGCAAATACCGCTCCTACGACGAGCCGGTCGAGCGCGACTGGAGCGCCGCCGCGTTCTGGTATGAGATTGCCGCTATCACGGCCGGCTGGGTGACACTGCCGGGACTCTGCGACAAAAGTCTGCAGGGCGATGCAGTCACCGCCACGCTTTATCCGCGCTTGGGTGTGCTCACCGAATTTGAAGATGGCGCGGCCGAGCTGTCGGCCACTCCCGACCTCTACTCGCGCCTTGACTTGGATATGACCGACACTCCCGACCTCGTGCAAGCTATGGCCGTAACGGCCTGTGCGATAGGCGTGCCCTTCAGGTTTACGGGCGTCGCCACACTGCGCCACAAAGAGACCGACCGCCTCGAGGCCCTGCGCCGCGAGCTGCTTAAAATAGGCTGCGTGACCGAAATCGAGAGCGACAACATCATCTCGTGGGAGGGACGGCGTGTGCCTCTGACCGAAATGCCGGTCATCGACACCTACGGCGACCACCGCATGGCCATGGCCTTCGCGCCGCTGTCGGTCTTCGTGCCGGGCATCATCGTGCGCGACGCCGAGGTCGTCGGCAAATCTTATCCGGGTTTCTGGGACGATATGCTTCAGGCCGGATTCACCCTCACCGACGCAGCCGAGCCACTGCCGGAACCTGACGCCGAATAAAACATAGAGAATGAAACTTATAGCGATACTGAGTCTGATATTGGCCGCGAGCGCCCTGCTGCTCTACGTCCACCACCGCCTCACGGGCGGCGACAGGGCCGACAGTAAGGATGACGGCGCCGGAAGTGACGCCGCTGACGCTCCGTCGGAAGACAGCGAGTGCTGCGGCATGCATATCACCTGCGAGCGCGACTCGCTGCTGACCGCCGTATCGCCCGAAATAGTCTATTATGACGACGAGGAGCTTGACGTCTACGCCGGACGCGGCGCCGACGACTACACCGACGAGGAGACAGAGCAGTTCCGCGACGTGCTCTACACGCTGCTGCCCGACGACATCGCCGGCTGGGGCCGCAGCATACAGCTGCGCGGCATCACGCTGCCGTCGGTCATAAAAGACGAATTATTACTCATAGTCTCGGAAGCCCGGGCCGCACGCAACCATGCTTGAATATCTTGATTACACCTTCTTCCGTTACGCCCTCGCCGGCGTGATACTCATCGCCGTGAGCGCAGCGATGATAGGCACTTACATCATCACTCGCCGTCTTGTAGCCATCTGCGGCGGCATAACCCACGCCTGTTTCGGCGGCCTCGGATTAGGATACTTCCTCGGCATCAGCCCCGTTGCGACAGCAGCGGTCTTTGCGGTCGGGTCGTCGGTGGCCGTCGAGTGGATGTCGACGCGTCTGAGGATGCGCGAGGATTCGGTCATCGCCGTCATCTGGTCTGTGGGCATGGCCATAGGCGTGCTGTTTGTCTTCATGACTCCGGGCTATGTGCCGGAGCTAAACTCCTTTCTCTTCGGCAACATCCTGACAATCTCGCTGACCGATATAGAGATATTCGCCGCTTTCACCGGGCTGCTGATACTGTTTTTCGCGCTGTTTTACAACAAGATAGTGGCCTGCGCCTTTGACCGCGACTTCGCCGCAGTGATGCATCTGCCCGTAAGGTTTATCAACTACACGATGACAGTATTTGTGGCGCTGTGTATAGTGCTGACAATAAGATTAGTGGGTGTGATGCTGCTGATGTCTATGCTGTCACTGCCGATGATGACCGCCGAGGTTTTCTCGCGCCGTTTCCTCCACATGATGCTGCTGTCGACCGTAATCTCACTGCTGTGCTCGGTGGCAGGCCTGTGGTTGGGCACACTGATAGATGTGCCCTGCTCGGCAATTATAGTGATACTGATGGCCGTGACATTCTTTGTGTCGCGTGTGGTGCGTCAGATAGCCGTCGCCTCGCGGCGCCGCGCTATTTCACGAGACTGATGCGCACGCGCTTGCCCTTTATGCGCTCCTGAGCGAGTCGTTCGGCCAACTCACGTCCGCGCCCTGCCGGCACGGCTACAAGCGCCCAATGATCAGCGAGCATTATGCGGCCTATCTCATCGCCCGTCAATCCTCCCTTCTGACAGAGGAAACCGACGATGTCGCCGCGCGAAATCTTTTCTTTTTTTCCCGAGCCGAATCTCAGCGTCTCGTAGTGTGCCCGTATGGGCGACGCACTGCGGCCCGTCGGATTGTAATTGCGGTCAAAGACCATGTAATCGGCCACATTGTCGGCCTCGGAGCAAATCACATAGACATCGCCCGCGGCGCCGGCACGCGCCGTACGGCCGTTGCGGTGAGTCCACGCCTCGGCGCTGACGGGCATGTGATAATGTATGACGGCGCCCACGGCCTCGATGTCGAGACCGCGCGAGGCGAGGTCAGTGGTGACAAGTACGGGGGTCGTGCCGTTTGCAAAAAGTTCGAGCGCCGTCTCGCGCTCAAACTGCTCGAGACCGCCGTGATAAAGCCCGGCAGGGATGCCGGCTCTGACGAGGATATCATGGACTCGCTCGGCGCTCTCGCGGTGGTTGACAAAGACTAAAGCCTTACCGTCAGGCAGCGATTTCAATAAGTCAATTAGGGTCTGCGCCTTATCACGTGCCGGGCTGTCGATGCGGGCTATGTTAAGCGCCGGAGCGGGCGCCTTTTTGCCGTCACTGACACAGTCGATGGTCTCAAGGCCGCGCAGGTCGACAAAATCGGGCATCGCATCGAGACGCGTGGCCGAGGTCAGTACGATGCTCCCCGGCGCGCCGATGCGGCGCGCTATGCGGCTCATCTCGGCGGCGAAACCGAGTTCGAGCGCCTTGTCATACTCGTCCAAGACAAGCACCGACGGGCGGCTGACCGAGAGCGTGCCGCGCTGCATATGGTCTAAAAGACGGCCCGGCGTGGCCACAACGATGTCGGGCGTCACCGCCGAGAGCGAAGCCGTCTCGTCGGCGAAAGAGTGACCGCCATAGAGAGCGACGACCCTGAGGCCGTCGCTCACTTTGCGGATAATCTGATATATTTGCAGCACAAGCTCGCGCGAAGGCGCGATGACCACTCCCGAGACACGTCCGCTGCCGCCGGCGGGGATGCGGCTGAGCATCACGAGGGCGAAAGCAAGCGTCTTGCCGCTGCCCGTAGGCGCGAGCATCAGCAGGCGCCGGGCTGCAGAGGCCGCGGCAGCCTGCTGCAAGGCGTTGAGCTCTGAGATGCCAAGGCGATCGGCGATATTGCGTTTTATCTCAGCGATGGTCATGGCTGCGTTTTATTGTTAGATTTCAGCCTTTGATGGCGTTCTCGACAATAAGAGCGAACTCACCGGGACCGACGAGGCCCGATGTGCCCACATACGATTTCATCTCGCCTGTCGGCAGGATGACAAAAACGTTGGGAATCGAGTTTACACCGAAGGCAGTAGCCACGTCTGTGTACTCATCGACGTCAATCGAAAGGAATGTGGCCTGTTCGCCGTATTTCTTTGCTGCTTCGTCAAAGAAAGGAGCAAACTGGCGGCAGGGACCGCACCATGTGGCGTTGAAATCAACAAAAACAGGTTTGGCGAAATCGCCGTAGGTCAGCAACTTGGCATTGACGAGGGCGGATTTCTGCTCGGGGGTGATTTCGAGAACGGCGACCTCAGGGTCGGTCTCGTCAACGGCGGCCACTTCCTCGGCCATCGTGTCGACGGGAGCTGTCGCGGCTTTGCCGTTGGATGAGCCTGCGCACGAAACCAGCGACAGCGATGCGGCGCAAGCGACGATTAATGATAACTTCTTCATATCTATTCTGAGTATTGATTATGGATCAATGTAAAAAGCGGTTGTAAAAAAACAATGTAGGGACTTGCCATCGGCAAGTATAATGTGGCCGCCATGATTTGCGAATTATACATGCCGCCGCTCCCGTCAGGTCGCTTTGGCATGTCCATACATATAACACGCTATTAGAGTAGCGTTGCTTTTTTAACAACACACAGGGGCGCTATGTTTTGGCGTCCCTGTGTGTTTTATAGTCTGAATGTATCAGTCGTGATCTTATGCGAGAGCCGCATTGGTTTTGTGCACGGCCTCGGCGCTCTTGTGGAAGAGGGCCTTCTCAGCGTCGTTGAGGTCAAACTCGACGATTTTCTCGATGCCGTTGCGGCCGAGGATACAGGGCACGCCGATGCAGAGGTCTTTTTCGCCGTATTCGCCGTCGAGGAGAGCCGAGCAGCTGATAAGTTTCTTCTGGTCATGGATGACAGCAGCGACAACCTGAGCTGCAGCTGCACCGGGAGCGTACCATGCCGATGTGCCGAGGAGCTTGGTCAGTGTTGCACCGCCCACCATTGTGTCGGCAGCGACCTTCTCGAGCTGTTCTGCGGGGAGCAGGGTCGATGCGGGGATGCCGCGATAGGCTGCAAAGCGTGTCAGAGGTATCATCGTTGTGTCACCGTGACCGCCGATGACAATACCCTCAATCTCTGTGGGGTTAGCGCCGAGAGCGATGCTCAGGAAATATTTGAAGCGTGAGCTGTCGAGAGCGCCGCCCATGCCGATGATGCGGTTTTTGGGCAGACCGCTGATTTTATGGATGAGATATGTCATGGTGTCCATCGGGTTAGACACGCAGACGATAACGGCATTGGGTGAGTGTTTGAGCACATTCTCTGTCACTGATTTGACGATGCCTGCGTTGACGCCGATGAGCTCCTCACGAGTCATGCCGGGTTTGCGGGGGATGCCTGATGTGATGACAACAACGTCAGAGCCCTCTGTCATGGCGTAATCATTTGTGACACCGGTCAGACGAGTGTTGAGGCCGAGGATGCTTGCTGTCTGCATGATATCCATGGCTTTGCCCTCGCTGACACCTTCTTTGATGTCTAAGAGCACGACTTCGTCGGCTACCTGAGTTGTCACTAATACGTTTGCACATGTGGCGCCCACGTTACCGGCGCCTACGACTGTTACCTTTGACATAGCGTAAAGTTTATGTTAATAGTGAAATGATATAGTAATTGTTTTATAAATCTCGCGTGTAGCAGGTCTGCTGACCTATCCGACAGCAAAGATAGACAAACTTAACCAAACGCCAAACAATTAACTAAAAATTTCTTTAATCAGAAGAATAAAAAAAACATGAGGGTCCAGATAGCTAAATCAGCTAAGGTAGCTACTATAGCTAAGATAGCTACTATAAAAAAAGAATGAGAATTAGTTAATCCGAAGATTAATCCGATTCTCATTCTCCTCTCTCCTCTTGCGGTGCGGACGGGACTCGAACCCGCGACCCCTAGCGTGACAGGCTAGTATTCTAACCAGCTGAACTACCGCACCAATGTGAGTTTCTCCAAACTCGTGTGAGAGGCATAAGCTTTATCGCTTTTGCGAGTGCAAAGTTAAGACGCATTTTTGATATGTGCAAATATTTCGACGAAAAAATTTACAGCATACCTGATTTTTTCATTTTTTCGATGTTTTTATGCCTTAAACTACATATGCGGTCAGCTTTTTTATCTATCTTCGCAGATGGTGTATTATCGCCGCTTACCTTATATTTATATAATCTGAAATGAAACAACTATTTTTAGCCTTACTGACTCTTGTGTCAGCAATGAGCCTCTCGGTGGGAGCAAAAGCCGCCGACAACGAAGAAAAGCCGTGGCGCTATGTCGACGCCCTCGATCTGCGCGTCATCAATAAAGCATGGGACAACACGCTGCGCCCCTACACACGTATTCCTGCTACTTTAAAAGATTCAGTGCGTCCCGACCTGTGGGAACGCGCGCAGTGCTCGTCAGGCATCGGTGTCAGATTCGCCACCAACTCGACACGCATCGGCGTCAAATATGAGCTGCTTTGGAACACTCACATGATACACATGGCCGACACCGGTCTCAAAGGCACCGACCTTTACATACACGAGGGCGACTCGGTATGGCGTCACGTCAATACCAACCGCCCGTATGTCAAGGACAAGGAGTCTAAAATCGTCGAATCGACATATGTCAGCAATCTTGACGGCAAGATGCACGAATATATGGTCTACCTGCCGCTCTATGACGGCGTCAATCAGCTTTGGATAAAAATCGACGAGGACGCCGAAATCACTCCCGGCTCGACCGAACTCATCGACGGCGACACTAAAATCGTGGCCTACGGCACAAGTATCCTGCAGGGCGGCTGCGCATCGCGCACCGGCATGGCACCGACCAACATCATCGGACGCGAACTTAACTGCGAGGTGGCCAATATCGGCATCTCGGGCGAAGGCAAGATGGACAACTGCATGGCCCGCGAGATGGGCAAAATCGCCGACGCCGACATCTATCTCATCGACCCGGTGCCCAACTGCACGGAGATGATGTGTGACACCCTGACCTACGACTTCATAAAAATTCTCCGTGAGGCACGCCCCGACGCAGCCATCGTGATGCTCGAAGGCCCGATTTATCCCTACGCCCGCTATGACAGTTTCTTTGAGATATATCTGCCTCGCAAAAATGCAGCCTTCCGCCGCAACTACGAGCGTCTGAAAGC
This sequence comes from uncultured Bacteroidales bacterium, assembly GCA_965143025.1. Classification (GTDB taxonomy): domain Bacteria; phylum Bacteroidota; class Bacteroidia; order Bacteroidales; family Muribaculaceae; genus CAG-873. The sequence goes on along the minus strand of CBCSTG010000002.1, from coordinate 70,200 downwards.
CGAGAATCCCGACAATCTGTATTATGTTGACTCTGTCGGCCTTGACGGTCCGGAGGACGACGGCACTGTCGACGGCATACATCTGACCGACCTCGGCTTCCGCCATTACGCAGACAAGATGACTCCTATTTTAAGACAGATACTCGAGGAGCGCCGTGCCAAGGCCGCGGCCAAATGACATTGACGCAACCCACAAGATACAGAGCGGGGCGGCTCCTTCGTGGATGCCGCCCCGCTTATATCATATAATTACGAATTAGGGTCAGTGGTCGCGGTCGATAATATAGTCAAAAATCGACATCAGCTGCTCAGTGGTCGCGGTGCGGGGGAAGCCGGCGAGAATTTCTGCAGCCTCTCCGCGCAGACGGTGCATCTCGTCAAAAGCATAATCGATGCCGCCGTTTTCGACCGCAAAAGCAATCAGCTCGGCGATTTCATCATCCGTGAGAGTCTCCTGTGAGGCAATCTCACGCATACGACCTACATCGGGTAAATCATCACGCAACAAGGTATGGAGCAGCGGCAGCGTGATTTTACATTCACGCAGGTCGTTGCCGGTCGGTTTGCCGACATCGTCACTGAAATAATCGAAAATATCGTCGCGTATCTGGAAACACAGGCCGAGCAGCTCGGCAAAACGCGCGAGACGTGCGGCGCTGTCGTCGTCGGCACCGGCCGCATAGCAGCCCATACGTGCGCAAGCCACAAATAGCGACGCCGTCTTAAGATTAATCACATTATAATAAGCCTCCTCGGTGAGCGAGTGGCTGCGTGCATTGTAAATCTGGTCTATCTCTCCGAGCGACAGGTCTTTACCGAGTATGCTAAGCGACTCGATTATGCGTATATCGCGCGTCTGCAGGGCCTGCTGCATGGCACTTGACACATAGAAGTCGCCGACAAGCACAGCGATATGATTGTCCCATATAGAGTTGATAGTCGGATGATTGCGTCTCACCTTTGACTCATCGACGACATCGTCGTGAATGAGCGAGGCGTTATGCAGCAACTCGACAGCAGCCGCGGCAGCCATCACGTTTTCGTTAACCTCGCCGAAAAGTCGGGCACAAAGGATAACAATCAGGGGGCGTATCTGTTTGCCCGTCGAGCTAAGTTGCGAGACAACGACACTGTTCATCAGCCCATTAGAAGTGGTGAGCTGCCGGCGTATGCGCTGATTGAGCTCATTAAGCTCCGGCGCAAGCTGCTGATGTAATAGCTGTAGTGTCGTCATGTCTCTTTTTTACAAGTTGCAAAGGTAGTAACTTTTTTTGACGAAACGGCTAATTCTTAGTAATTTTAGCCTGTCATATTAATTTAACACACTTTATGGACGACAAGAAACTGTTTCTCCTAGACGCTTACGCACTGATTTACCGCGCCTACTATGCCCTGATCCGCTCTCCGCGTGTCACCTCAAAAGGCTTCAACACATCGGCCGTTTTTGGCTTTTGCACGACGCTTGACGAGATTCTGCGCAAAGAAAATCCCGGTTTCATGGCCGTCTGCTTTGACCCGGCCGGCGGCAAGACATTCCGCCACGAAGTCTACGCCGACTACAAGGCCAAACGCGACAAACAGCCCGAGGATATTACCCTTGCCGTGCCATATATCAAGCGCATCCTCGAGGCATATCGCATTCCTGTCATCGAAATCGAGGGCTTCGAGGCCGACGATGTTATCGGCACTCTCGCCCGAGAGGCCGCCGACGAGGGCTTCGACACATACATGATGACCCCCGACAAGGATTACGGACAACTTGTCGGACCGCATACATATATGTATAGACCGTCAACCAAGGGTCAGGGATTCGAGATACGCGGCGTCAAGGAGATATGCGAGCGTTACGGCATCTCCTCCCCGCAGCAAGTCATCGACCTGCTCGCCTTAGAGGGCGACGTCGCCGACAATGTGCCCGGATGTCCCGGCGTGGGAGAGAAAACGGCTGCAAAGCTGATCGGCGAATACGGCACGATAGAAAACCTGCTCGCAAACGCCTACAAGATAAAGGGTGCCTTAGGCAAACGCATCGCCGATAACAGCGAGCAGATACGTTTCTCAAAGTTCCTTGTAACAATAAAGACCGACGTGCCTTTAGAGATGAGCCCCGACTCACTTGTCAGACAAGAGCCTGACGTGGCCGCACTTGAGAAAATATTCAACGAACTCGAGTTCAAGACCCTCACTGCACGCCTTCTCGACCGGTTCCGTCAGCCGTCAGCATCAGCATCAGCAAAAAAAGACAACGACGCGGCAGACCGGGCCGCCATGGGCTCGCTTTTTGACCTCGCCGACGACAGTCAGACGCCCGATGAGCCGGCACTGCAAGCCGTAGAAACGGACTTCGTAACCCTAACCGAAGATAAAGAAATCGCCGACACGCTGCAGTCGATGCTCGGTGCCGCAACCATAGGCTTGTCGCTGTTTGCCGTCGGAGAGGAAGCCATGACAGCACCACTACTCGGCATAGCACTCTCGCCTGATGACAAAAGCACGTTCTACATAGAATTCCCGGCCACGACAGGAGAGCGCAAGGTGCTGACCACCCTGCTCTCTCCGCTCTTTGCCTCAGAGTCAACAACTTTCGTCAGCCATGACGTCAAGCGCGACATGATATTGCTGCGCCGCGAAAACATCGAGTTTACGGCCAAGTTTTTCGACACGTCTGTAGCCCACTATCTCCTCGCGCCCGAGGCCAACCACCGCCTGTCGACCGTCGCACAAAGCTATCTCGGACTGCGCACCGCCGATTTTGACATCGACGCCACAAAACTGCGTAAGTTATACAGTTCCGATCCCGAGCTTGCACGACGCGTCGCCATCGAAAGCGCCTCGGTCGTCAGAAAGCTTATGCGTCCGCTTGCCGACGAAATCGACGCACAAGGACAGCGTAGGCTTTTAGACGACATCGAGTTCCCGATGGTCACGGTGCTTGCCTCGATGGAATGGGAGGGTGTGAGAATCGACGTCAGCGAGCTCGCCAAACTGTCGCGGCGTCTAACCGAGCGCCTTCACCGGCTCGAGGCCCAATGCTATGAGATGGCCGGAACGACCTTCAACATCAGTTCGCCGAGTCAGGTCGGCGAGATACTTTTCGGTCGTCTCGCCATCGATGAGAGCGCTCGCAAGACAAAGCGCGGCCAATGGTCTACAACCGAGGAAGTGCTCGAGAAGTACCGTTCGCGCCATCCCATCGTCGGTCTGATACTCGAAATCAGAGGCCTCAAGAAACTGCTTGTAACATATATCGACGCACTGCCGAAGCTCGTCAATCCGCTGACAGGCAAGATACACACCACCTACAACCAGACCGTCACAGCCACAGGGCGACTGTCGTCGACCAACCCCAACCTGCAGAACATCCCCATCCGCACCGATGACGGACGCGAGATACGCCGCGCGTTTATCCCCGACCGCGGCAGCCTGATGATGAGTGCAGACTACTCGCAGATTGAGCTGCGTCTGATGGCCGACATCAGCGGAGACCCGACGATGATTGAGGCCTTCGGCGAACACGAGGACATCCACCGCTCGACTGCCGCTAAAATATATCACACCGACATAGACAAGGTGTCAGACAATCAGCGCCGCAACGCCAAGACCGCCAATTTCGGCATCATTTACGGCATCTCGTCATTCGGTCTGTCGGAACGTCTCGGCATATCGCGCGCCGAGGCCCGCGAGCTGATAGATGGCTACATGACCACATATCCGCGCATCAAAGAGTATATTGACGAGGCTGTCGAAGAGGCACGTCAGAAAGGCTATGTCACCACCATCATGGGTCGCAAGCGCTATCTGCCCGACATCAATTCGCGCAGCGCCGTCGTGCGCGGTTACGCCGAGCGCAACGCCGTCAACGCCCCTCTGCAGGGCTCTGCGGCCGACATCATCAAGATGGCAATGATTGCGATACACCGCGAAATCAAACGCCGCGGCCTCAAATCGCGCATGATACTGCAAGTACATGACGAACTCGTATTCACCGTCGTGCCCGAGGAGTTAGAACAACTAAAGGAGCTGACCGTCAGACTGATGAGTGAGGCCTACAAAGCCCGCGTGCCGCTCGAGGTGAGCGTCGGAGTCGGCGACAACTGGCTTGAGGCGCATTAAGGGAAGCCCTTGCGGCAGCCCTACAGGCTGCTTTATTTCTTTTCTCACCCGCATACCTATGACTGCGCGATCCTACAGCTCGCTTGTCATAGGCTCATATACGGCGCTGCCACGCAGCGCTGACGCGCCTAACGGCGCTAATTCGTCAAGGGCTGTTTTCAATAAAATTCCAAATTTTGCAGACTATTGATTAAACCTTTTTTCACAAAAATTGTCATAATTATACAGCATTGTTGATTTTGCGCACATTTTTGTGTAAATTTGCGTTATATGATATACACACGCTGCCGACAATTTAAAAACATAAAACGTGACTGACGATAAAACAAAAAATACAACCTCCGAAACCGCCGCACCGACAGTTGCGGAGCCTGAAATACAACAAGACACAGCCAAGACAGCCCCGGAGCAGCAGACCGCCAATACTACCGGCACTCAGGGGCGCGGCCGCAACCGATTTGCGCTCATTTCAATTATACTTACCGTTATAGCTTGGGTGATACTGTCGCTTAACGGCATTGCGGCGCTATGTGTCGCCGTGGCAGGTTTTGTCACCGCCTGTTTCGGTCTCAAAGCCGCGACACGCGCATGGCGCAACACCGCCGTGACCTCGATAGTCGCCTCGTCGGTGCTTATAGTGGTTATATCGGCCTTTCTGATTGTAATTTACATCGGGCTCAACTCACTCTGATACAAGCAGGTCAAAGACTCAGTCGAGCAAATCTGGTCGGAGACGGCGTGTACGCTCCAAAGCCTGCTCATGGCGCCACTCGTCTATTTTAGCCTGATGCCCCGACAACAAAATCGGCGGCACGTCCCAACCGTTGTAAGACGCCGGCCGAGTATAAATCGGGGGCTCGAGCAGATTATCCTGAAAACTGTCTGTCAGCGCGCTCTGTTCGTCGCCGATAGCTCCCGGGATGAGCCTGACAATAGCGTCGGCGATAATAACAGCCGGAATCTCTCCGCCCGTAAGCACATAGTCGCCCACCGAAATCTCGCGTGTAATAAGATGCTCGCGGATACGATAGTCAATGCCCTTGTAGTGGCCGCAGAGTATAATGATATTATTGAGAAGCGACAGCGAATTGGCCGTGCGCTGATTAAACACCTCACCGTCAGGAGCTGTAAAAATAACTTCGTCATACTCACGCTCAGCGCGCAGAGCCGAGATGCAGCGGTCGACAGGCTCGACCTGTATCACCATGCCCGCGTCGCCCCCGAAAGGATAGTCGTCGACTTTGCGGTGGCGGTTGGTCGTGTAATCACGCAGATTATGCACCACAATTTCGGCAAGTCCTTTGTCCTGAGCACGTTTGAGTATAGAACAGCCGAGCGGAGATTCGAGCATTTCGGGTATTACGCTGATGATGTCAATGCGCATGATGGTCAGATTTGATTAGCATGGACAAAGTTACACATATTTTTCGTAACTTTGCCCAATATGGAAACCAACACGCCTCTTGACGACACCGCTCGCCGAAGTCTCTCCGGACCCGGCCGTCGGCGCAGACTCGTTCTTGCTGCCGGCTACGGGCGTGTCGACTACGCAGTGACTGATTTGCAGACCGGCGAACGCTCGTATGAGACCCTGCGCCCCGACGCACCGGCCGACTCTCAGCTCAAAATGCTCGAGGAGGCCGTCTATCTCAAGCCCGGCCTGCTGACTGACTTTGCGTCGGTCGAGATACTGCTGCGCTCTCCCCGTCTGACAGTCGTGCCCGACGCGGCCGCCGACACAGACACGGGCGCTCTCGAAGCCATGGCCGGACAGATATGGGGCAATGATTGTGACTGTCAGCTGATAACCGCCGACAAAGCCGCCATGGGGTGCTCGATTATCTCGCTGCCCGACAGCGGAAAGGCCGGCTTTGTCAGACGCACATTCGGCGACGCACGCATCGTGCAACCGCTCGCTGTCATCACACGATGGTGCGCAACACTGAGCCGCCCCGTCAACCGTGTGAAAATTTATGCTTTTGTCAGCGACAGCACCCGTCTGCTTGATATAATCGCCATGACCGCCGACAAACTGTTAATTGCCAACAGTTTCGAATTAACCGAAGATGATGATGCGCTCTATTACATCCTCGCTTCCGTCAAAGCGTCACACTTTGATGTGCTCGATGACGAACTCTTTGTCTCGGCTCCCGAAAGCATGCAGACGACACTCACCGACAGTCTGCGACGATATGTAAACTCGGTAATGCCGTTAATTTATCCCAAAGAAATAGAATGCGACCCCTCCGGGCGTCCGATTTATCCACTCCCATTGATGCTGTCATGAGAATAATCAGCGGAAAATACGGCCGTCGCCGTTTTGACGTGCCGACCAACATCACCGCACGTCCCACCACAGACTTCGCACGCGAGAACATATTCAATGTACTCGCCAACCTCACAGACTTCGAAGGCCTCACGGCGCTCGACCTCTTTGCGGGCACGGGCGCAGTGTCGTTTGAATTTCTTTCGCGCGGCTGCGCCGAAGTTGTGTCTGTCGAAAAGGCCGCCACACAATATAATTTCATTCGCAAAGTCGCCGCCGAACTGCGCGACGACAACATTCGCCCCCTGCGGGGCGACGCCCTGCGCTATATCGAAACCTCGATAAAAAAGTTTGACATCATATTCGCCGACCCGCCATACGACATGCCCGACTTCGCGTCAATCCCCGTAAAAATCCTTGAGTCACAGATGCTGCGGCCCGGCACCATCGTCATCGTCGAGCATAACCGCAAGCACGATTTCAGCAAGTTGCCACACTTCGTCGACCATCGCGAATACGGGTCGGTCAACTTCTCGATTTTCCGTATACCCGACAGCGAAAACACATAACCGCTTGACCGGCTTGCAATATATCCGCAAAAAACATAACTTTGCGACATTATAAAACTGACTATGAATTTCAGACCGCTTATACTCGCTATCGCCCTGTTTGCCGGAGCAACCGGCATCTCGGCCAAGATGACTGACCAACAGGTCATCGAATATATCAAACAACAGACCGCCAACGGTAAAGACGAGCGCACAATCGGCCGCGAACTTCTTGCACGCGGAGTCACACAGGCTCAGGTCAAGCGCATACAGCAACAGCAGCAGCTTCGCCGCACGGGCGCGCCGGCTGCCAATGCCGCAACAAATGCGGCTCCGGCCGCAACAGGCATGCGAACTGCCGCGCCCAACGACGCCGAGAATCCTCTGCTCGAAGACGTCATTACCGTCGAAGACGTCGCCCCCGCAGCTCCCGCCGAGCAGCCTGACGCCATCTACGGCCACAACGTATTCAACGGCCGCAGCATCAGCTTCGAGCCTAACCAGAACGCCGCCACCCCGAAAGATTACCGGCTCGGCCCCGGCGATGAACTCGTCATCGACATCTGGGGCGAAAGCGAGGATCATCTCCGCCAGACAATCACCCCCGAGGGCAGCATCATGATCAGCCAGCTCGGTCCGCTGTATCTCAACGGCATGACTATAGACCAAGCCGCCGACCATGTGCGCACGGCGTTCGCCTCGAAATATGCCGGTGTGGGCAACAATGCCACAGACATCTCTGTAACACTCGGCCAGCTGCGCACCATACAGGTCGACATCATGGGCGAAGTCTCACTGCCCGGCACATACCGTCTGTCGCCGTTCTCAACCGTCTTCCACGCCATCTACAAGGCCGGCGGCATCAACGACATCGGCTCGATGCGTCAGGTCGAGGTGATGCGCAACGGTCGCCGTGTCGCCACGGTCGACATCTACGACTTTCTCTTCAACGGCAGCCAGAAAGGCAATATCCGTCTGCAGGAAGGCGACATGATCATTGTGCCTCCGTTCAAAAACATCGTCAACGTCACAGGCAATGTCAAACGCCCGATGCGCTATGAACTTAAAGACGGCGAGACCCTCGCCGACCTGATAGGTTATGCCGGCGGATTCAACGGCGATGCCTACGCCGAGATGGTCCGCGTAGAGCGCCGCACGGGACGCGAGAATGAGCTCTACAACGTCTCCGACGCCGAATACAAGACCTACCGTCTCAACAACGGTGACGAAATCACCGTCGGCACGATACTCGACCGCTACGCCAACCGCGTCGAGGTGCGAGGCGCCGTGATGCGTCCCGGCACATTCGCCATCGGCGACGGCATAAGCACCGTCCGTGACCTTATCCGCAAGGCCGACGGTCTGGCCGAAGACGCATATACAGCCCGTGCCATACTCTACCGCGAGGCTCCCGACCTGTCGCAGACCGTAGTGCCTGTCGACCTGCAGAAAGTACTTGCCGGCTCGGCTCCCGACATTAAACTCGAGCGCAATGACGTGCTCGTCATCTCGTCAGTCAACGAAATCAACGAGCGCGGCGCACTCACAATATCGGGCCTCGTCGCTAATCCGGGACAATATCCCTACGCTTCCAACATGACCGTCGAAGACCTCATACTCGCCGCCGGCGGTCTTTTAGAAGGAGCCTCACACTCCAAAATCGACGTGTCGCGCCGCATCGTCGACCCCATGGCCACAAAGAGCTCAGACCGAATCGCCGAAGTCTATACGTTCACGCTCAAAAACGGGCTGCTCATGGGCTCTGACCATGAGTTCAAGCTCAATCCGTATGACATCGTCGAGGTGCGCCGCAGCCCCAATTATGTGCCGCAGAAGACGGTGACAGTCGACGGAGAGGTCACATTCTCCGGCGGATACGTGCTCGCCACACGCAACGAGCGTCTGAGCACCATCATCTCGCGTGCCGGCGGTCTCACACCCGAGGCCTATGTGCGCGGCGCCCATCTGCTGCGACGCATGACCGACGCCGAGATTCTCGCCCGTGACGAAACACTGCGTCTGGCTCGCCAAAGCGCAGGCAACGACTCTATCTCTGTCGAGAAACTCGACATCTCAGACGTCTATTCCGTGGGCATCGACCTCGAGAAAGCCCTCGCACAGCCCGGGTCGACATACGACATCGTGCTTCGTCCAGACGACCATCTCGTCGTGCCCGAGATGACAAGTACAGTCAAGATCTCGGGAGACGTGATGTTCCCCAATACGGTCACATTCGAGAAAGGCAAGAAAATCAAGGACTACATCGACCAAGCCGGCGGTTACGGCAACCGCGCCAACAAAGGCAAGACATTCATAGTATATATGAACGGCACCGTGGCACGCGCCAAACGTAACACCCCCGTCGAGCCCGGCGCACACATCATCGTGCCGTCGAAGCCCGAAGGCAAAGGTCTTGACTGGGCCCGCATACTCTCCGTGACCAGCGCACTCGGCTCACTCGGCACAATGGCCGCAGCCATAGCCGCAATCGTCAAGAATTAAAACAAACCGACTCCTCACAAATCACACACTGAAATGAACGACGAGCAAAAATTGCCCGAAAGCATCGATAACCCACAGGCAGAAGACAACGAGAAAGAAATCGACATCGTCGAGATTCTCTCGAAGCTATGGGCCAAACGCATCACCATCGCAAAATGGGGCGGCATCGCCGCTGTCATAGGATTAGTTGTCGCTTTCAGCATACCCAAGGAATACTCGACAACCATAAAACTCGCATCCGAAGGCACAAAAGGCGCAAGCGGCGGCTCCATCTCGGCGCTCGCAGCCATGGCCGGCATAACCTCGGGACTTACATCAGGTGACGCGGTCGCTCCGCAACTCTATCCCGATGTGGTAAAATCGACCAAATTCAATGTAGGGCTGCTCGATGTGCCGGTCACGGTCAGCAAGGACGACTCTGTCTATACCGTCGCACAATATCTGTCAGAGCATACGCGCAGTCCGTGGTGGTCGGCCATACTCAGTCTGCCGGGCAAGGCAATCGGCGGCGTGATGTCTTTATTCAGAGATAAGCCCGAGGAAACCGCAGAGGGCGAAACAGATCCCTTCAATCTGACGTCAGGTGAGGCCGCCGTGGTCGGCGCGCTCAAAGGCCGCATCACATGCGACTACAACATCAAGACGATGGTCAACACCATCACCGTCACCATGCAGGATCCGCTCGTCTCTGCCCTGCTCGCCGACACCGTAGCCGCGCATCTCAAGGAATTTATAACCGATTACCGTACATCCAAGGCCCGCGAAGACCTCAAATATGCCGAGGGCCTCAACAGCGAAGCCCGTGAGAACTATTACAAGGCACAGCAGCGCTATGCCGATTATCTTGACCGCAACTACGGTCTGAGCCTCCACTCGGCTCAAATCGAGCGTGACCGCCTTGCCAACGAGGCGCAGCTGGCTTTCAACCTTTTCAACCAGACTTCACAGCAGGTGCAGATAGCAAAAGCCAAGGTGCAGGAGAACACACCGGTCTATGCCATAATACAGGCTGCGACCGTTCCGAAAAATCCCTCCAAACCTTCCAAGGTCATGATATTGGCCGCTTTTATCTTTCTCGGCGTAGCCGCAGCATCGGCCAAAGTAATTTTTGCAGACCGCGTCACTGAAATCAGGCACAAGATCAGTGGCAAATAAAGCCCTGTCAGCGGCATTATCATTTCTGGCCATCATTGTCCCGACGGCTTCTGCCGTGATTACGGCAGACGATGAGGCTCATCACGAACTTCCGCTTGACTTAATCATCTCGTCGATGGACTCTGTCACGACCGCCACAGACACTATCGCCGGCGTAGACGCCACAATAGACTATCTGTGCGGTATCTTTGACTCGGCCGATGACCCCGACCATCCGCAACTCATCGGAGGCAACAGCTACCTCATGAAACGTCCGAGCCACGGACTGCGCCACGATGTTGTGGCCAATGTCAGCGAATTTCAAGCTCCGGTCAGAGGACGCATATCGTCAAAATTCGGTCCGCGCGGCGCCAACGGCCACATGCACCGCGGCATCGACATTGCGCTTGCCGAGGGCGACACTGTCCGCGCGGCTTTCCCGGGGCGAATAGAGCTTTGCGGCTATGATCCGCGGGGCTACGGCTATTATCTGCTGATGTCACATCCCAACGGGCTGCAGACGTTATATGCCCATCTTGAAAAATTCCTTGTCACGCCCGAAATCACAGTAGCCGCCGGCGAGCCCGTTGCGCTCGGAGGACGCTCGGGCAACTCCACCGCCCCTCATCTTCACTTTGAGACCCGCTGTCAGGCTGTAGCCATCGACCCGACCGACATTGCCGACTTCACCACAGGACTTCCGCGCAAAGCGACCTACGTAGTGAAGGCATCCCCGGCAGACGTGTCTTCGAAATAGCAGACGTAAAAAGCCCCCGAGAGGCCAAATTCAGAAGCTGCCGATATTCTATTTTTCCGACAAACTTCCCTATAAGTCCATTTTTAGCAGCAGCCCCAACCATTCTTGAGCCAAAGACGTTATATTTGCAGACGCTGTCTTAAAAAAGACGGTGTATACGCCTTTAAAATGATTTATATAACGTTTCAACCATAAAATTTATGAGGCTCAAGATTTTAACGGCAGTCATAAGCACGGCGGCCATATGCCTGTCGGCCACGGCGCAAAGCGGTGTAGTCTCACTCGACTCCTGCCGCGCAATGGCCTTGTCAAGCAATAAGAAACTAATGATGTCGCGCCAGAGCATCAAGACGGCACATTATCAAAACCGTGAGGCATTTGCGGCCTATCTGCCGGCTATCGATTTCAACGGCGGATATGCCTATAATCAGAAAGACATATCCATCTTCTCACATGACCAGTTTCTGCCCATAAAGAATTTTGACCCGGCCAAAGGGTCTTACGAGTTCTCGTTGGTCACCGACCCGCAGACCGGCATGCCCGTCAAAGGTCCTGACGGACAGTACATTCCCTCTCAGGTTGCATATCTGCCTAAAGACGCGATGACCTATGACATACACAACGTCTTTTTCGGCGCCGTCACTCTGACACAACCCGTTTTTATGGGAGGCAAGATTGTGGCCATGAACAAAATAACCAAATTTGCCGAAGAACTCGCCCGTCAGATGAATAATAACGAGGCCGAGAACGTCATCTATGCCGTCGATGCCGCTTACTGGCAGGTTGTCTCGCTCAAAGCCAAGTATCGTCTCGCCGTCAGCTATGTCGACCTTTTGGACTCATTGTCGCGTAACGTCAGACTGATGGTAGAGCAAGGCGTCGCCACTCGCTCCGACCAGCTCAGCGTCGATGTCAAGCTCAATTCGGCTCAGGTCGACCTCACTAAAGTCGAGAACGGCCTGACACTGTCACGCATGGCTCTCGCACAAGTCTGCGGTCTGCCTGTCAACACGGTCATGACTCTCGTCGACGAAGACTCCGAAACGTCCCCGGTCCTGACAGCCGAAGTCGCCAACGACTACAACATGGATGAAGTCTACAGCCGCCGTCCCGACCTGCAGGCTCTGAAACTCGGCACCGACATCGCCGCACAGCAGAAGAAAGTGGCACTCTCAGAGATGCTGCCAAAACTTGCTTTGGTCGGCGCCTACAGTTTCTCCAATCCCAATATGTTCAACGGTTTCGCCAAACGCTTTAACGGAGCATTCTCGGTCGGCGCCACACTCAGCATACCCATCTGGCACTGGGGTGGCAACCGTGCCAAATACAAAGCCGCCGAAAGCGAGGAAATCATTATGAAACTCAAGCTCAGCGACGCCCGCGACCTCGTCGACCTACAGGTAAGCCAAGCTTCGTTCAAAACTCAGGAAGCATACCGCACATATGACATGACCAACACCAATCTCGCAAAAGCGGACGAAAATCTGCGCACGGCCAATCTTGCTTTCCGCGAGGGCGTGGCCACGACCGACAATGTCATGGAAGCCCAGACCGCATGGCTCAAGGCACACTCCGAGCAAATCGACGCCATGATTGACGTCAGACTGTGCAACACCTACTTAGAGAAAGCACTCGGCACCCTGCAGTATCAGATCAATCAACAGCATTAAATCACAATCAAAAATATAAACAGAAATGGAAACCAACGATAAGACGCCCCAACAGAAGGCCAACCGCTCGCTCATGCTGACAATGGGCATAGTCGTAATCTTTGTCGCGATAATTGCGATTATCGGTTTCATATTCATGAACAAACCCTCCGAAATCATCGAAGGTCAGGTCGAAGGCACGACCGTGCGCATCTCGGGCAAACTGCCCGGACGCGTCGTCAAGTTCTTTGTCGAGGAAGGCGACAGTGTCAAGGCCGGCGACACGCTTGTGCACATACACTCGGCTGTCGCCGAAGCCCAGCTCACCGAGGCCGAGGCCATGAAAGAGGTCGCACAGGCCCAAAACCGTAAGGTCGACGCAGGCACACGCAGCCAGATTATTCAGGCCGCCTATGACATGCTCCAGCAGGCAAAAGCCGCGGTAACAATCACCGAGAAGACTTACCGCCGCATGGACAACCTCTACAACGAGGGTGTTCTCTCCGAGCAGCAACGTGACGAGGCCAAAGCCGCCTATGACGCAGCCGTGGCCGCCCGCAACGCCGCCGAAAGCAACTATTCGTTAGCCAAAGCCGGCGCACAGAAAGAAGACAAAGAGTCGACAGCCGCGCTCGTATCAGCCGCCGGAGGAGGCGTAGAGCAGGTCAAGGCCGTCCTCGCCGACAGCTATCTGACCGCACCGTTTGACGGCACAATCGACGAAGTCTATCCCGAGCCGGGCGAGCTTGTGGCACTTGGAGCGCCGATTATGACACTGCTCCGCAGCGACAAACGCTGGATTACGTTCAATGTCCGCGAGGAACTGCTCAACGACATCAAACAGGGCAGCAAGGTACGACTGATGATACCGGCCCTCGGACGCCGCGAGATAGACGCCGAAGTCTATTACATCCGCGACATGGGCTCCTACGCCACATGGCGCTCGACAAAATCGACCGGCGACTGGGACAGCCGCACATTTGAAATCAAGGCTCGTCCCTCGGGCGATGTCTCCGACCTGCGTCCCGGCATTAGCTCATTATTTTATAAGTAACGACGTCACTATTATTAACTGCTCAAAAAACACCCGCGTTATGACAGACATCGGTCTGAAAGCGACTATGCGCCGCGAGATAAGGCGAATGTGCTCGCGCCGGATTTACTTCGGAGCCATGATTGTCGTGCCCCTGCTGATGTCGCTGTTTTTTGTAAATCTGCTCGGCGAAGGTCTGCCTCTGAAGATACCGTCGGCAATCGTCGACCTTGACCACTCGACGATGTCGCGCAAAGTGACACGCTCGCTCAACGCTACAGAGCTCATTGACATCACCACAAAATGCGAAAGCTATGACGAGGCAATGGCTGCGGTGCGCCGCGGCGATGTTTTCGCATTCTTTGTCATTCCGGCCGACTTCCAGAGTGACGCTATCGCCGGCCGCACACCGACACTCGAGTATTATACAAACCTCACCTACTTTGTCCCGGGCACACTCGCCTACAAAGGTTTCAAGACAATCGCTGTCGGAACAGCCGGCAGCATGGTGCAGGCTACTTTAGTCGACGCCGGAGCTGACCCGACCGTCGTGGCGCCTTTAGTGCAGCCACTCAGTCTCAACAGCCACCCGATCGGCAACCCGTGGACAAACTACTCGTATTATCTGTCTCCGTCATTCCTCGCGGCGCTCTTTGCCCTGATGATTATGCTGATGACGACATTCTCCATTACGATGGAAATCAAATACGGGTCATCTGTCGAATGGATGGCGACCGCAGGCGGACGCATATCCACCGCCCTCATCGGCAAACTGCTGCCCCACACGGTCATCTGGTCGGTCATGGCTCTGTTTATGGTCTCGTTGCTGTACGGCTATCTCCACTTCCCCCTCAACGGCAGCCTCACAGCAATGATATGCGCGACGCTGCTATTCGTTGTCGCTTCACAGGCAATGGGCGTATTTTTCTCATCGGTTGTCCCCAATCCGCGTCTGTCGATGATTCTCTCGGCGCTTATAGGTATCCTGACCTTCTCGTTCGCCGGTTTCTCATTTCCGGTGCAAAATATGTACGGTTTTATCGGCATATTCAGCTGGCTCGTCCCCGTGCGCTATTATTTCCTTATTTTTGATAACGTGGCCCTCAACGGCGCGCCGGTCTATTATTCGCGGTGGTACTTCCTCGCTCTTGCGCTCTTCCCCGTGGTGTGCTCCCTGTTGGTCGGACGGCTGAAAAAAGCGTTGTTCCATCCCGTTTATGTGCCCTGATTAGCTGACTGATTATGAAAAAGTTATTTGATAAAATAAACAGTTGGTTCTACGATGTAGGCCGCGTCTTCAGAAACGAATGGCGTCTTGTGCTCAAAGATTTCGGCGTCATGCTTTTCTTCTTTGCGCTACCACTGTTCTACCCCATCACCTATACTCTCATATACAATCCGGAGGTTGTGACCGATGTCCCGGTGGCAATCGTCGACAATGACCGCTCGGCCGAGTCACGCAAGTTTGTCAGAGACTGCTCGGCAGCTCCGGCCATAAATGTCGCCGGCTATGCATCGAATCTGGCCGAGGCACGCCGCTGGCTCCACTCGGGCGATGTGGCAGCCATCATCGTCGTGCCTCGCGATTACTCCAAAAACATCGCCCGCAACGAGCAGACAAACATTGACTTCTACTGCGACATGAGCCTGTTGCTGCGCTACCGCGCCCTATACTCGGCCATGACCGACCTGCAGCTCAAAGAGACCGCCGACATCACTCTGCGCCGTGTCGAGGAATCAGGCGCCGCGACAGGCGGCATCACCAAAATGCCCGTCGATCAGCACAACAACTTCCTCGGCGACCCCACTCAGGGCTTCGCGTCGTTTATCATGCCCGGCATCGTGATACTTATCTTGCAGCAGAGCATGATATTAGGCATAACATTTATAGGGGGCACGTCGCGCGAACGCCGTCGCCGCAACGGCGGCCTCGACCCGCTGTCGATAAATGACGCGTCGTCATCAGCGACGGTCTGGGGCAAGGCTCTGTGTTACTTTGTTATATACGTGCCCATGACGCTGTATGTCACCGAGCTGATACCCGATATGTTCAGCCTGCCCCGTTACGGCTCACCGGTGCAATATCTGCCCTTCCTTGTGCCCATGCTGCTTGCCACGGCGTTTTTGGGGCAGGCGCTGATATATTTTATCAAAGAGCGCGAGACACCTTTTATCATTATCGTTTTCACATCGGTATTGTTCCTGTTCCTGTCAGGTCTGACATGGCCGCGCTATGCCATGAATGACTTCTGGACATGGGCGAGCAACCTCGTGCCGGCCACTTGGGGCATTGAAGGCTTCATACGCATCAACTCCAACGGCGCCACGCTCGCCGAGTCGGCGCGCCCGTTCATCGCCATGTGGATACAGACCGTCGTCTATTTCGTGGCCGCCGTCGCAGTAATGGCTTACATTAAAAAATCGTCTAAAGCAGCTAACTTAGCTAAAATAGCCAATTTAAAAGAAGATTAGTCTATGCCCCGCCTCATTCTCCTCAGACACGGCCAGAGCCAATGGAATCTCGAAAACCGTTTTACGGGCTGGACCGACGTTGACCTCAGCGACCACGGACGCGACGAAGCGCGTGAAGCCGCGCGCCGCCTTGCAGCCGCCGGCGTCATGCCCCGTTACTGTTTCACTTCCTATTTGCGACGTGCGGTACACACCCTCGACATCGTCCTCGACTCTCTCGACCTTGTCTGGCTGCCCGTCGTCAAAGACTGGCATCTCAACGAACGTCATTACGGCGCCCTGCAGGGACTGAACAAAGACGAAACCGCTAAAAAATACGGTGACGAACAAGTCCACATCTGGCGCCGAAGTTTTGACGTCGAGCCGCCGGCGCTGACTCGTGACGACACACGCTGGCCCGGACACGACCCGCGCTACGCCACTCTGTCTGACGAAGAACTGCCGCTGACCGAATCGCTCAAGACGACTATCGGACGCGTGTATCCGGCATGGACCGAGCTTATCGCGCCGGCCCTCAGACTGTATGACACCGTCATCGTGGCCGCTCACGGCAACAGTCTGCGCGCTTTGGCGAAAATGCTGCTGCACATATCTGACAGCGATATCGCGGCCCTCGAGATTCCGACCGGCTCGCCATGGCTCTTTGAGCTCGACGAGCATCTCGACGTAACCTCCAATCGTTATCTTTGAGCGGCTTAGTTTGCGCTTTTTGCAATAAAGTTATAATTTTGCAGCGCAAATCCGAAAATATAATCCCGATGAAAAAATCTATCATAGCACTCGCAGTCATAGCCGCAGCCGTGTGTTCGCCTATGACATCATCAGCCCAGTTTAATGTCGGTCGTCTCGCAAAAGGCGCCGCCAAAGCCGTAAAAGCCATGACGCTCACCGACGAGCAGATGGCCGAATATGTCAAGGAATCTGTCGACTGGATGGATAAGAACAATCCGGTCGCCGCCGCAGACGACCCGTATGACATCCGTCTGCGCAAACTGACCGAAGGCATCACCGATGCCGACGGCATACCCTTGAATTTCAAAGTCTACAAAGTCATCGACGTAAACGCATTCGCATGTCCCGACGGCAGCGTCAGAGTATTCTCATCGCTGATGGACATCATGTCTGACGACGAGCTGCTCGGCATCATCGGCCACGAAATCGGCCATGTCATCCTGCGCCACTCCAAGAACGGTTTTAAGGAAGAACTGCTCACAGGCGCGTTAAAAGACGCCGTAGCCTCTACCGGCAACCGTGCGGCCGCCCTCACCGACAGCCAGCTCGGCACCCTCGGCTCGGCTCTCATCGGCGCAAAATATTCTCAGAAACAGGAGCGCGAAGCCGACAACTGCGGCTATGATTTCCTTGTTGCCAAAGGCAAAAACCCGTGGGGCATGGTCATGTCATTTGAGAAATTTCTCAACATGGAACAGCAGTCAAACCAGAAAACATCTTATGTGCAGCGCATGTTCTCATCGCATCCCGAGACCGAGTCACGCATCAAAGCCATGACCGAGCGCTGTCAGAAAGACGGATTTACACGTCCGGCTGCCGAAAGCAAATAAAATACCGGCCCGCGCGAACGGCTATACTTGTTTTTTGTCAATATTTCGTCCTATAACTCATCATAGGATAACTACTTTTGTGCACTTAACAAGCAAAAAATAGAAATGGACGATAACAAACTCTCCTCACAAGAACTAAAGAACGACAGTTCTGAAGGCTATACAATGCTCGAGGCCATCAACGAGGCAAAACGCTGCCTTAACTGTAAAGTGCCGCAATGCAAGAAGGGCTGTCCCATAAGCAACGATATCCCCGACTGGATTCACGAGCTGTCTATGGGCAACATAGGCAACGCCATGGCCATTATCAACGCCAAGAGCAACCTGCCGGCTGTCTGCGGCCGTGTGTGCGCCCACGAGCGCCAGTGCGAGGGCAACTGCATACTTAACAAAAAAGGAGCTCACATCAACATCGGGCGCCTCGAGCGTTTTGTCGCCGATTTTGACAGCGAGATGGGCCTGATAGGCGAGAATATCGTGCGCAAAGACCGCGGCCATGTCGCCGTAATCGGCTCGGGACCCGCCGGACTGACCATCGCGGGCGCATTGGCGCGTCAGGGATTCACAGTCGAGATTTTCGAAATGGAAAACGAGCCGGGCGGTGTGCTTATGTATGGCATCCCCGAGTATCGTCTTTCGAAAGAAGTCGTGCGTCATGAAATAAAAAAAATCGAGTCGCTCGGAGCAGTGTTCCACTGCAACGTCACCGTCGGCCGCGATCTGACTGTCGACGATATCTTCGCACGCGGATTCGACGCCATCTTCATGGGTACGGGCACCGGCAAGCCCAAATGGCTTGACATCCCCGGCTCGCGGCTTGAGGGCGTGCGTCAGGCCATCTACTTCCTGCGCCGCGTGAGCCTGTATAATTCGGGCTATATCAACCGCAACGAGGTGCCGGTCAAAGAAGGACACCGCGTCTATGTCATCGGCTGCGGAAACACCGCGATGGACGCCGCCCGCACGGCTGTGCGCCTCGGCGCATCGCATGTCGAGGTGGTCTACCACCGCACAATCAACGAGATGAGCGCTCTGCGAGCCGAGTATGATGACGCTGTGGCCGAGGGCGTAAAATTCCGCTGGAAATCAAGCATCGTGGAAATCCATGACCAAAACGGCGAACTCAACGAAATCGTAATCGAAGACGAGGACGGACGCCACACACTGCCGGCCGACCGTGTGATTATGGCCGTGGGCAGCATGCCCGCAAGCCGCATAGTCTCGACTACCGAAGGCATCGAGGTCGACGAGCGCGGATATGTCATCACACGTGACAATCCATACGGCATGACTACACGCAAAGGCGTTTTCGCCGGCGGCGATGTCACAAACCGTCCGGCCACCGTCGTCCACGCCATGCAGGACGCACAGCGTGTGGCCGAAGGCATCATACGCTATGTCGACGCAGTCAAACTCTTCGAGAGCATCGACACCCCGGCACAAAAGGCCGATTAACGGAGCTCCTGTCGGTGGTGTGAAGCTATTACCGCAGGAATATATGCCGCATAACCTTCCTCAGCCATATCGCGCAGCGGGATGAAACGCAGCGCGGCACTGTTGATGCAGTATCTTCTGCCTCCGCTTTCGGCCGGTCCGTCATCAAAGACATGACCCAGATGGGAGCGTCCGCTGCGTGAACGCACCTCCACACGCTCCATGCCGTGTCTGTAGTCATCGACCTCGGCTATGGCCGACGGGTCAACAGGCCGCGTAAACGACGGCCACCCGCAACCGGCGTCAAACTTGTCACCTGACGCAAAAAGCGGCTCGCCCGAGGCGATGTCAACGTATATGCCGGGGGTGAAGTTGTCAAAATAGACATTTGCAAAAGGCGGCTCTGTGGCTCCGCGTCGTGTCACATCATACTGCAGCGGTGTAAGCACCTCGCGCAAGCGCGCGTCGTCAGGCGCCACAAACACACGGGAAATATCGCGTCCCGGGGTAATCTTTCTGACCACATCGATGAGTTCAGGCTCTATATGGCAGTAGCCGTCAGGCTTGAAGACGAGATAATCCTGATGAAAACTCTCGGCCTCATAAAAGTTCTCGAGCGGCATCACCTGCACGGCTATATTATTGCCATAGGCACCCGAGACACGGCCGATGAAATCCTCTATGACGGGACGGTCTGACGGGTCTGTGTAATATATGCCGCTGCGGTACTGTGCGCCGAAATCATTTCCCTGCCTGTTTACCGAGGTGGGATCTATCGAGGCCAGAAACAAATCAAGCAGACGCGGCAGACTCAGCGCCGAGGCGTCATAGAGAGTCTCGACAGCCTCGGCTGCGCCGGTCTCGCCGCGACATACATCCTCATATGTCGGGTCAGGCACCTGCGAGTTGGCATATCCGACCCGCGTGGCCATTACGCCCGGGATGCTTGACAGAAAGTGTTGCGTACCCCAGAAACATCCGCCGGCGAGATAAATAGTGTGAAGTTTCGGATCCATATCTTGTCTTTGACAATCGTTTTAATAAGATTTATATCAAACACAAAACAGCACCGGCGCGTCCAAAGTTCAGACCGAACAGATTATGCGTCTGTTGGCCGTGTCGATAACCCGTCGGTCGATTTCGGCAAGATATATGCCCGTGATGCGCTCGGAGCTGTGGCCGAGGCCTTCGGAAATCACCGACAGCGGCACATTGTTCTGACGGGCGATTGTGGCCCACGAGTGACGCGCGACATAGGTGGTCAGAGGCAGCGGTGTACGGGCCATTTCTCCAATCACTTTTAGCAGACGGTTGACAGATGTCACCGAGCCCCGATACTGGCTGCGCTCGCGCAGTCCGGGGCGCCTTATGATAGGTAGAATAAACGGAGACTGCGGATTTGCATACCGCCGTGCTATAGCCGCCATCTGTTCCTCCCAGTTGAGCGTGACCCGTCGTCCGGTCTTATGACGACGATAGCTCAGCACATTGTCGCGCAAGTCGCTTTTACGCAGAAAAGCCATATCGACAAAAGCCATGCCGCGTGTGAAGAAACTGAACATAAACAAATCGCGGGCCAGCTGCAGATGTGGCGCTGCGCTCAGGTCAAGACTGTTGATGCGTCTTAGACAATTGACTGTGAGAGCGCGTTTCGGAGTATGGTCAATGCCGGTATATACGCGTCTGAAGATGCGTCGACATTCGGAGCCGGTCTCGTCTGCCCAACGATAGTATCCGGCTCTCAGCACCCTCATATAGAATGATATAGTGTTTGCCATAAGTCCGCGTGCATGCAGCCATGACTCATAAGACTCGAAAATTGCCGACGTCAGATGAGCGGGTCTGATGTCTACACCATGTCTGTAACGGCGGAAACTGTTCATCGCCGCAATATAAGTCTCTGCCGTGCGCTCGTGACCTGTCTGTCTGAGGCCTGCGGCGAGATAAGACAGATAGTCCATGATTCCCATTTTTGCGATAGCTGACTTGGACCCGACTCTGCCTGTCGGGCAAAATGTTTTTTCCATAAGCGATAAATGAAGTGTGGGTGATTGTTGATTATGAGAGACGGCAACAGCTGCGCCGCTGATAATCAGCAGACACTCAGCGTGCCGATGTAAGACGCAGGGCGTCGTCGAGCGCGCGGCCGATTACACGGTCCATGTCATAGTATCGGTATTCGGCAAGGCGTCCGCCGAATGTGACACGCTCTTCAGCACGAGCCAAAAGATTGTAGCGTTGGAATATAATATTGTTTCGACTGTCATTGACCGGATAGAACGGCTCACAATCGTCAGACGCGGGGACAGGATACTCACGTGTGATGACAGTCTGCTGACTGACAGAGCCACGGGCGGCAAAATGCTTATGTTCGACTATACGCGTCCACCGCGGCTCGGCGTCACAATAATTGACCACCGCCACACCCTGATAGTCGGCTATGTCGAGCACCTCGTCGACAAACTTCAGCGAGCGATACTCTAAGCGACCGTAACAATAGTCATAAAAACGGTCTATCGGGCCCGTATAGACCGTGTGACGTGCAAGACCGTCGAGGCCGGCGCGGTCATCGAAATAATCACAGCCGCAGCAGAGCTCGGCTCCGGCAAGCAGACGCTCGATAAGAGGATTGTAGCCCCCCTCAGGCACAAATTGCCAGCGGTCGTTAAAGTAATTGTTGTCAAATGTCAGCCTGACCGGCAGACGGTTTATGATAAACGGCGGCAGCTCGCTGCACGGGCGACCCCACTGCTTCTCCGTATAATGTCTGACAAAATGTTCATAAACGTCACGTCCGACTATACAAAGGGCCTGTTGCTCAAGATTGGCCGGCTCGGTCACGCCCGCGGCTGCAAGTTCCGTCCGGGCGTCCTCGCGCTCGCGATCAAGCCTCGCCGCAGCTTCCGACGGAGTCGTGCAACCCCATAGCTGATAAAATGTGTTGAGATTGAAAGGCAGATTGTAAAGCCGTCGGCCACTGAGGGCCATCGGAGTGTTTATAAACGGCATGAGCTCGCAATAGCGGCTTACAAAATCGACGATACGCCGCTCGGACGTATGGAAGATATGCGGTCCGTAACGATGGACATCGATACCGGCGACAGTCTCGCACCGCAGATTGCCCCCCGGACGGTCACGACGCTCGACGACAAGACAGCGATAGCCGCGGTCAGTCGCCACACGTGAGAAAACCGAGCCATAGAGCCCGGCGCCGACTATCAGGAAATCATACGGTCTGTCACACATTGACTGTCTTTGCTTTGTCAGTTACAAAGATAATATTATTTTTAAAAAACAACAAAAAGCGTCCGCCGATAGCGTTTTTAAAAAAATTTGCTTTATCTTTGTGCAATCTATGTATTAACGGCTAAGGTCGACAATGAGAGTAAAAATCCACCACGAAGGCACCAACATCCTGATATTCTTGATGTTGTTTATACTCGCAGTCATAATCCCTCTGTGGATATGGGTGCGCCCGTTTGCGTGGGCCGCCTCTGTGACCGCTGTATTTGCCGTTTTCTACCTTTTGGTAGTCAACTTTTTCCGTTCGCCTCGCCGCCAGTTTAAAGGCAATCCTGAAAACGTTGTGGTCTCAAGCGCCGACGGCAAAGTTGTCGCCTTAGAGGAAACGTTTGAAAACGAATATCTTAACGAACGCGTCATACAGCTGTCAGTGTTCATGTCGGTGCTCAATGTCCACGCCAACTGGTTTCCGGTCGACGGAGAAGTGATTTTTACCAAACACCATCCGGGACGCTTTCTGGCAGCCTACCTGCCCAAGTCAAGCACCGAGAACGAACGCTCGACCATCGTCATACGCACCCCCTCCGGTCAGCGTGTGCTCGTCAGACAAATCGCGGGAGCCATGGCACGACGCATCGTCACATACGCCCGTCCCGGCGAAGAAGCCTCGATACAAGACCACTTAGGATTTATCAAATTCGGATCGCGTGTCGACATTTATCTGCCGCTCGGCACCGAAATTTATGTCAAGATCGGCGACAAGACAATCGGCGGCATCACCGAAGTCGGTCGCCTGTGCCCCAACAGCCAACAAAAATGATTCGCCGTATCATAAACAGCATACCAAATCTCCTCACAAGTCTAAATCTTCTCTCGGGCTGCATGGCCGTCTACATGGCCTTCAATGCAGACACCCAGTTCGGAGCGCTCAGCGGCGCCCACTGGGCGGCCGTGATGATAGGGCTCGCCGCCGTCTTTGATTTCTGCGACGGCGCGTCGGCCCGTCTGCTGCACGCTTACTCTCTGATAGGCAAAGAACTTGACTCGCTCGCCGACCTTGTCAGTTTCGGTCTCGCGCCGGCGATGCTGATGCTCAACATGATGCTGCCTTATAGTCAGCATCCGTGGCTTTGTTTCATCGCCCTGTTCATTCCCGTGATGGGAGCACTGAGACTTGCCAAATTCAACATCGACACGACACAGGCCACCTCGTTCCGCGGCCTCCCCATACCTGCCAACGCCATTTTCTGGATTGGTATGTCGGGCTGGATAGAGCAATACGGCTATCCGGGTACGGCAGCCATGGTCATCATCATCGTGCTGATATCGCTCGCCATGGTCTGCCGTATGCGCATGTTCTCGCTGAAGTTTAAAAATTTCAGTCTGAGGGAGAATTTCCGCCGCTACGCCATCATCCTCGCCGCCATAGGGCTTGTACTCATTTACGGTCTGTCGGGCCTCGCGTGGACTATAGTACTCTATATGCTGATATCCGCTCTTTCGCGCAAAAACGACACCGTCTGAGCCTGCGGCATCAACCTGCGGCAAAAGCCGCCGATTTATAAAAACATACGCTAACTTATGAGGCGTCCTATAGATAGACGGCGCCCTACAAAAAACACGAAAGATGTCTTTTTTTGCAGTCATATTAATCTTCCTGCTGATTTTCTTTGTAGTCCTACCGATATTCCGTGTCGGCGCGGCGATATATCGCGCCCGCCGTCAGGCACGTCAGTTTTTCGACAGTTTCGGACGTAACGGTACCGGTGCTCCCGCCGACGAAACCCCGGATGCTCCAAAGCCAAAGAAGAAAAAGATAGACCCCTCCGACGGCGAGTATGTGGCGTTCGAAGAAATCGAAAGCACTACGACCGTCGACAGCAGGACCGACAGCGCTGGCCGCACCTCGACGACCGTCGAGACCGAGCAGCAGATTGTCGACATCGAGTGGGAAGACATTAAATAAACAGCGGCAATGAAAGGAATATACAGTTTCTTGGACGACGTGGCAGCCAACAACAGCCGCGAGTGGCTCGCAGCCAACCGTGAGCGCTATGAGGCGCTGCGTGCGCAGTGGATTGACGACCTCGACCGCCTCATCGCCCTGATGTGTGAATACGAGCCGGGCATGAACACCCAGACAGGGCGCTCGGCAACTTACCGCTTCTATCGCGACACACGTTTTTCGCCCGACAAGAGCCCGCTTAAGACCTTTTTCTCTGCCGCACTGTCACCTTACGGCCGCAAAGCCGTCCGTGCAGGATACTACCTGCAGGTCGACTCACGCCGCGACCAGAACGGCCTCTACATCGGACTATACTGCCCCGACGCGCCGCTGCTGCGCAAAATGCGTCAGGCCATCGTCGACAATATCGAGGAATTTACAGAAATAATCAACGAGCCCCGCCTCGCGTCGCTCTATCCGGGCTGGATCGGCGAAGCGCTTAAGACCGTGCCAAAAGGATGGCCCAAGGACCATCCCGACGCAGAGTTGCTGCGCCTGAAGGACTACGGCAAATTTCATCAGACTGACCGCCGCTACTTCGAGTCAGAGCGCTGGTATGAGCGTGCGGCCGAGGATTTCAGCGCCGCCAAGCCGCTGATTGACTTCCTCAACTACACGATTGACGAATAAAAATTATTTTAACATAGCGGCGACGCGGTGGAGGGCGGCGATGAAGGCGTCGGCCTCCTCAAAGGTGTTGTATAGCGCAAACGAAGCGCGCACGGTACCCTCGATGCCAAGCGCTTGCATCAGAGGCTGGGCGCAGTGGTGGCCTGTGCGCACGGCTATGCCGAGACGGTCGAGCAGCATGCCCGTGTCATAATGGTGGGCATCGCCGATAAGGAACGAGATGATGGCGCACTTGCCCGGCGCGGTGCCGAAGATGCGCATCCCGTCAATCTCCATCATGCGCTCGGTGGTATAACGCAGCAGCTCGTCTTCGTGAGCCGCGATAGCGTCGACACCGATGCCGCACATATAATCAATGGCCGTCGAGAAAGCAGCTGTGCCTACATAATCGGGCGTACCGGCCTCAAATTTATATGGCAACGAGGCCCACGTCGTGCCCTCGAAGCTGACATGGCCTATCATCTCTCCGCCGCCCTGATAAGGCGGCATCTTCTCCAAGAGCTCGCGACGTCCGTAAAGCACGCCTACGCCCGTAGGACCATACATCTTGTGTGACGAGAAGCAATAGAAATCGACATCCAAGTCCTGCACGTCGATGCGGCAGTGGGCCACGGCCTGCGCTCCGTCGACCAAGGCCACACAGCCGTGACGGTGGGCCTCCGCGACCATTTCCTTGACCGGATTAACCGTGCCGAGCACATTTGAGATATGAGTGAACGCCACGAGGCGCGTGCGCTCTGTGAAGAGAGTTTTGTAAGCATTAAGGTCGAGCGTGCCGTCGGACAGGATGGTCACAACTTTTATGACAAGACCGCGACGACCGGCCACGAGCTGCCACGGGACAATGTTGGAGTGATGCTCCATGACCGTGAGGATAATCTCGTCGCCCTCGTCCAAGAGCTGTCCGTAAGAGGCGGCCACGAGGTTTATCGACTCGGTGGTGCCGCGTGTGAAGATGACCTCCTCGGTCGAAGACGCGTTGATGAACTCGCGGACGCGCTCACGCGACGCCTCGACGGCGTCAGTGGCCTCGCGCGAGAGGGTGTGGACACCGCGGTGGACGTTGGCCTTTTTGTCGTAATACATGTCGGTGATGCGGTCTACGACGACACGCGGCGTCTGCGACGTGGCAGTGTTGTCAAGATAGACCAGCGGACGTCCGAAGACCTTGCGCTCCAAGATGGGGAAATCACGGCGGAGCCGCTCGACATCAAAATTGTGCTCCATAGTCAAATTTCATTTTTTACAGACAGCCGAACAGTCGCCGCAGGTGGCATGCTCGCCGCTGAGACGACGCTCGACAAGATGACGCAGACGGTCGCGAAGACTCTCGATGGGCACAGTGTCGATGACATCGGCCATGAAGGCCTGCATCAGCATCATGCGGGCCTCGGCGAGAGGTATGCCGCGCGAACGCATATAGAAAAGAGCTTCGTCGTTGAGCTGACCTGTGGTGGCTCCGTGGCTGCACTTGACGTCGTCGCAGTAAATCTCAAGCTGCGGCGCGGTGTGCATACGGGCGTCGGCCGAGGCGAGCATATTGCGATTGGCCTGATAGGCGGCAGTGCCGTCAGCGCCTTCGTCGACACGGATAAGGCCCTCGAATGAGCCGCGACCCTCACCGTCAAGCAAGTATTTGAACAGTTGCTCGCTGTTGCAGTGACCTGCGCGATGGATGACGAGAGTCGAGTTGTCAATCTTGCGCTTGTCGTCGGCGATGGCCATGCCTCCTACGCGCAGAGACGCGCCTTCGCCATCGAGAGTGATGTCATACTCGTTGCGCGTCTCGCCGACAATCAGCGACGTCGAGTTGAGGCTCAGCGACGAGCCGGCGTACTGACGGGCGTAGAGCTGCGAGTGACGGGCCGTAAGCTCCGACGACTCCTCGATGTCGCACCAGTCGAGACGCGCGCCGCGGTCGAGGGCAATCTCGATGACCTGCGACGATAGATATTTGTGACCGGCCGACTGCGTGTGGTCGCAGAATAGCACCTTGGCCGAGGCGTCGCGGCCGACAACGGCTAATACGCGGCGCACAGACATCAGGTCGGCATCGGCATTGAATATGTTTACAATCTGCAGCGGGCGGTCTAAGTGCACGCCGTCAGCCACACGGATGAAGACTCCGTCCTGCATAAGCAGTGTGTTAAGAGCCGTGGCGGCGCTCTGCGAACCGCGCTCGCCGGCTATACGGCCGAGGTAAGGCTCGACCAATTCGGGCATCTCGGCTGCCGCGCGGCGCAGCGACATGACGGTCACGCCTTCGGGCAGATTCTTGAGCAGCGTGGCCGTCGGGCGGAATTCGTCGTTGACCACGACGCCGAGCAGGGTGCTGACATTAGGCACATCGCAGTGAAATGTAGCAGCCACGTCGACCGCAAACGCCACGCGGGCGATATTCAGGCCATAGTCGGGCGCAAACATCTGCTCGGGCAGCACGTAGCTGTAGCCCTCGTCGCCCTTGCCGGGCAGACGGCCGAGCGCGTGAAGCGCTGACAGAGCCTCACGGCGCAGACGGTTGAAGAGCGCGGGCGAGCCGGCCTCGATGGTCTGCCGCTGCTGCTCATACAAGTCTATATATTGTTTGAGTGAACCCATATCAGATGTTTTGTGAGTTTTCCTTGCCGTCGACCTGCTGCTTAATCCAGTCATAGCCTTTCTCCTCAAGCTCAAGAGCGAGCTCGGGTCCGCCCGAGTAGACGATGCGGCCTTTATAGAGGATATGGACGAAGTCAGGGCGGATATAGTCGAGGAGGCGCTGGTAGTGGGTGATGACTATCGTGGCGTTCTGTGAGGTCTTGAGGCGGTTTACGCCACCGGCGACGATGCGCAGCGCGTCGATGTCGAGACCCGAGTCAGTCTCGTCGAGGATGGACAGACGCGGCTCGAGGACGGCCATCTGGAAGATTTCGTTGCGCTTTTTCTCGCCGCCCGAGAAGCCCTCGTTGACCGAGCGCGAGGCGAGCTTGTTGTCAAGTTCGACGATTTCGCGTTTCTGACGCATCATCTTGAGGAACTCGCCGGCCGACAGCGGCGGCTCGTTGAAATATTTGCGTTTGGCGTTGACGGCGGCGCGCATGAAGTTGACCATCGACACGCCGGGAATCTCTACCGGATACTGAAACGAGAGGAACAAGCCCTCATGAGAGCGGTCCTCGGGGGTGAGGGCGAGCAGGTCCACGCCGTGGAAGTCAGCGCTCCCTGCGGTCACCGTGAAACGCGGGTCGCCGGCGAGAACGCCCGAGAGCGTGCTCTTGCCGGAGCCGTTGGGGCCCATGATGGCATGCACCTCGCCGGGGCGGACGGTCAGATTGATGCCCTTGAGTATCTCCTTGCCGTCGATGCCGGCGTGGAGGTTATCGACTTTTAAAAGGATGTCTTCCATTTATTTATGCTGTTATGTTTTATTATCAATTAATTATCCCACGGAGCCTTCGAGAGTGATGGAGAGCAGTTTCTGTGCTTCGACGGCAAACTCCATGGGCAGTTTGTTCATCACCTCTTTGGCGTAGCCGTTGACAATCAGTGCGACTGCTTCCTCGGTCGGGATGCCGCGCTGATTGCAGTAGAAGAGCTGGTCTTCGGAGATTTTGGAGGTAGTCGCCTCATGCTCGACGATGGCGCTGTCATTGCGCACGTCGACATAGGGGAAGGTGTGGGCGCCGCAGGTCGGGCTGAGCAGCAGCGAGTCACACTGGGTGTAGTTTCTGACGCCCGATGCGTCGGGTGCGACGCTTACGAGGCCTCGATAGCTGTTCTGACTGTGTCCGGCCGATATGCCCTTTGAGACTATGGTCGAACGGGTGTTTTTGCCGAGATGTATCATCTTTGTGCCGGTGTCGGCCTGCTGATAGTTGTTGGTGACGGCCACCGAGTAGAACTCGCCGACCGAGCCTTCGCCGGCAAGCACGCAGCCGGGATATTTCCATGTGATGGCCGATCCGGTCTCGACCTGAGTCCACGACAGTTTGGAGTAGTCGCCGCGGCAGAGACCTCGTTTGGTCACGAAGTTATAGACGCCGCCGCGTCCCTCGCGGTCGCCGGCATACCAGTTCTGCACGGTCGAATATTTGACCTCGGCGCGCTCCTCGACGATAATCTCGACGATGGCGGCGTGGAGCTGGTTTTCGTCGCGCATCGGCGCAGTGCAGCCCTCTAAATAGCTGACATAGCTGTCGTCGTCGGCCACGATGAGCGTGCGCTCAAACTGACCCGTGCCCGAAGCGTTGATGCGGAAATAGGTCGACAGCTCCATCGGGCATCGCACGCCTTTGGGTATGTAGACAAACGAGCCGTCAGAGAACACGGCCGAATTGAGCGCCGCAAAAAAATTGTCGCGGTAGCTGACGACCTTGCCGAGATACTTGCGCACAAGGTCGGGATAGTCTTTGACGGCCTCGCTGAACGAGCAGAATATCACGCCGAGTTCGGCGAGTTTCTCGCGGTGAGTGGTCTTGACCGAGACAGAGTCCATCACGGCGTCGACGGCCATGCCGCTGAGCACCTTCTGCTCCTCTAAGGGGATGCCGAGGCGGTTGAACGTGTCCAAGAGCGCCGGGTCGACTTCGTCGAGATTTTTCGGGCCCTCCTTGCTCTTGGGCGCGGCATAGTAGCTGATGGCCTGATAGTCTATCTCCGGGATGTCGAGATGAGCCCATGTCGGCATCTTGAGCGTCTCCCAGTGGCGGAATGCCTTTAGACGGAAATCAAGCAGCCACTCGGGCTCGCCTTTTTTCTTGGATATCAGACGGATGACGTCTTCATTAAGGCCTCGCGGTATGATATCGCTGTCGATATCAGACACAAAGCCGTATTTATATTCAGACGACGTGACATCACCAATGATATCACGTGCGTCACGTTCGTTTTTATTGTTTTCGATGTTCTTGTCCTTGGACATTTCTTATCTTATTTTTGTATAAACAATAACGCTGTCAGCGGCTCTCATGTTCGGCTACCGCAAAATCAACCAAAGTCGGGGCGAAAAGCTCAAAACGCTCTGCCCACGGCCCGTCGTGAGATTTGTCTGCATGCTTTACAAAACCGCAGAAAAGCAGCAGATTATAAAACAGGCTCAGAAAGAAAGCCCATTTTATGACCTTGAAAATCGCGCCGGCTATGCGGTCAAGCAGCCCCAAGGCGACGGCATGTGCGACGCCCCTGACCATACGCGCAACAAGCACGGTCACAAAAAATGCGACGAGAAAAACGATTACGTATACCATAACCTCGACCGCAGTCGAAGCTGAATCGGCCTCACCGAGACCGATGTGCCCGATAATCTGCGGCGAAAACACACGCGAGGCGATAATGCCGACGACGAGACCGGCAATCTGGCCTATCTGGGCGATGAATC
Source organism: uncultured Bacteroidales bacterium (assembly GCA_965143025.1). Lineage (GTDB taxonomy): Bacteria > Bacteroidota > Bacteroidia > Bacteroidales > Muribaculaceae > CAG-873. Next base: position 39,496 of record CBCSTG010000002.1, on the reverse strand, counting down.
CACGCATAAAACCGGTGACCGCAGCTACGGTGAGACATACACCGACTATAATCAATATTACATTATCTGCCATAACAGTTTGAATTGTAAGCCATTGGACCATACGCTCCATCCACGCGGCTTTGAATGGCAAAATTACTAAATTTTAATATAAAAATCACGGTATTATGGTGTGCACTATATTTTAAATTTACGTTAATAGCAAATCGGATTCTCACTCATCACTTTTTGCATCATTACTGCATCACACTTCCGTGTTTTCAGGCTACCAAACTATTAATCTCATAAAAAAATAACTAACTTTGCAATATAAGCATCGTATGCGAAATGACCTCATCGTCGCCATTATCTGACAATCGTATTAAGGAACTAAATCTATTAAATGATATCGAGTAAGTATGGAACATAATCAAATTGACGATATCGCTTATTTCATTGCTTTTTGCGTTGAAATGTATAAAAACGCACATAATATATCCGGCGCAGAAGCATCGGCTGTTTTTTCAAATCATGGCGTAATGGAATATCTGTCAGAGAACTTTGATGTATTGCACACCCAGAGCCCTGCATGGATTTTGGCCGAAATAGACGATTATATTAAAGAAGAGACGAAATGACAACATTATATCACGGAAGCATAGATATAGTGGCTGCGCCCGAAATACGCGAGCCCAACCGTACACTCGATTATGGCAAGGGATTTTATCTAACATCATCAGCCCAGCAGGCCGAAGCATGGGTGCGACGCAAATTGAAGGACGACATAACACTCGGATATGTGAATACATATGAGTATGACGAGAATATGGAAGCGATGTTTGAAACACTTGTTTTTGAACTGCCTGATGAGGCGTGGCTTGATTTTGTAATGGCCAACAGGATGAATCCCGACTTTAAGCATAACTATGACATCGTAAAAGGTCCGGTAGCAAACGACCGTGTCTATGCAGCGTTCGCTTTATATGAGGCAGGGCTGCTTGACAAGCATGAACTTATCAACGAACTTCGTGCTTATAAGCTCGTTAACCAGACTTTGATACATACCGAAAGGGCTCTCGAAAGTGTGAAATGGATTGACGCAAAGGAGGTGAGGAAATGAAAAGCCGGCAGATTACTCAAAAGAATCTATATCTTATACTCCCCGGGAAAGTCAGCAGAATAGCAGCCATGTATGCGGCAGACTTTAAGTTGTCTATTATAGAGGCGATGCGCCAAATCTATAATTCTGCCACCTACCGCGAACTTGAGGATGAAAACAGTAAATTGTGGCATTATGGTCCTGTGGCTTTATATCAGACGTTTCTTGAAAATCATTGATAGCCAAGGACTCACAGGTCAACTACATACAGCAACGAGGTTAGCTTCGCAAACCGCTTGCGCAAGCGTTGGAGAAATCCATGATTACCAATTTGCAGGGACATGCCTTTTAAAATAAAAATCACGGTATTAAACCGTCTGATATATTTTATTTGTTTGTATATTTGCACGACATTCTAACAATTACAAGAGGGGTGCCCCGCCGAGGGCTGAGAACATACCCTATGAACTTGATGCGGTCAGTACCGCCGAAAGGACTTGTTCATAGCCTGTAGCGCTTTGCATCTCTCATATGCTAACAAGGCTATTATGAAAATCAACGTCAACAAACAGGTCGTAGAAGCCGCCGACGGTGCAAGTATCGCCGATGTGCTCGCACAACTGTCGTTTCCGGCGAACGGCATAGCCGTCGCCTTAGACAACAAAGTTGTACCGGCGGCGCTCTGGTCACAGACCGTCCTCACCGACGGCTCATCGCTCACTATCATACGCGCAGTCTGCGGCGGCTGATGTTTACCGTCGTCGCCATCACCCTACCCGACTTCGTCGACGGCGAGGCCGACATGATAGTCCGCGCCCTCGGCTCGGGCGCCGTCGACCGTGTGCACCTGCGCAAACCGGGCTGCGAGCTTCGGCAGATGGAACGACTCATCGCCGGGATACCCGCCGAGCTGCATCAGCGCCTCAGTTTGGGCGACTGTCAGAACTTGGCCGCCGGCACGGACATCGGAGGCGTACATCTCAACTCACGCTGTCCCGCGGCACCGTCCGGATTCACAGGTCTTATAAGCCGCTCGTGCCACAGCATTGCCGAAACCGCCGGCTGCGACTACGTCTTTCTGAGCCCTGTATTCGAAAGCATCTCAAAGCGAGGCTACCGGCCGACATGGACCTTGGACGAACTCGCCGGCCGTGTCGACCGCCACGTCTACGGCTTGGGCGGCGTGACGCCCGAACGGTTTGAGGAGCTGGCACGGGCCGGATTCGGCGGAGCGGCAATGTTAGGCTACATCTGGCAGGATTTCTCCGACGCCAAACTTCAGAACATACTGACACATAAAACAATATGCTGCAATTTATAACACATACCAACGACCGCTACGACTATGTCAGCGGCGCCCGCGCGGCCCTTGAGGGCGGATGCCGCTGGATACAGCTGCGCATGAAAGACGCCCCTGACAGCGAGGTCATCGCCGCCGCGCGCGTGCTGCGTCCGCTCTGCACTGAGGCCGGAGCGGTCTTCGCGCTCGACGACCGCGTACATCTCGTGTCCGAAACCGGCGCTGACGGCGTGCACCTCGGCAAGAACGACATGCCTGTGGCCGAGGCGCGCCGCATACTCGGCGACAAGATTATCGGCGCCACGGCCAACACCTATGACGACATGGCCGCGGCCGTCGCGGCCGGTGCCGACTACATAGGCCTCGGGCCCTTCCGCTTCACCACCACCAAGGCCCGACTGAGCCCCGTGCTCGGCTTGGAGGGCTACCGCGACATCATGAGCCGCTTCCGCCGGCTGAGTCAGCTGCCGGTCGTCGCTATAGGCGGCATCACGCCTGATGATATTCCCGCCATCATGCAGACAGGGGTCACCGGCATCGCGCTGTCAGGCACGATACTCGGCGCTGACGACCCAACCGCACAAACAGCAAACATAATTAAACTCTTAAATAGCAATGAGTAAACTTATTATCGGAGGCCGCGAATTCACATCGCGCCTCTTTGTCGGAACGGGCAAGTTCCACTCCAACGAGATTATGGCCGAGGCCATCAAGGCCTCAGGCTCACAGATGGTGACCGTGGCCATGAAACGTGTCGACATGTCTAACCCTCAGGACGATATGCTCGTCCATGTCAAGAGCGACGATATACAGCTGCTGCCCAATACCTCGGGTGTGCGCAACGCCGAGGAGGCTGTGCTCGCCGCCCAGCTCTCGCGCGAGGCGTTCGGCACCAATTTCATCAAGCTCGAAATTCATCCCGACCCCAAATATCTGCTCCCCGACCCTGTCGAGACCCTCAAGGCCACCGAGCAGCTCGCCGCCATGGGCTTTGTCGTGCTGCCCTATATACAGGCCGACCCGGTGCTCTGCAAACGTCTTGAGGAGGCCGGCGCGGCCACGGTGATGCCCCTCGCCGCCCCCATCGGCACCAACAAGGGCCTTGTCACACGCGACCTCATCGAGATAATCATCGAGCAGAGCCGTGTGCCCGTGGTGGTCGACGCCGGTCTTGGCGCTCCGTCACACGCCGCCGAGGCCATGGAAATGGGCGCAGACGCCGTCTTGGTCAACACGGCCATAGCCGTAGCCGGCGACCCGGTGCGCATGGCCCGAGCATTCCGCGACGCCGTCGTAGCCGGACGCGAGGCCTTCGAGGCCGGCTTGGGCGCACGCAGCCGCTCGGCCATGGCAAGCAGTCCGTTAACATCATTCCTTGACTGACATGTTTTCTGACGAACTATTAAAATACGACTGGCAGGCGACGACAGACGAGATAATGTCGAAGACTGCCGCCGACGTCGAGGCCGCGCTGCAGCGCAAACATCCCGACATCAATGACTTCATGGCGCTGATATCGCCGGCTGCCGCTCCATACATCGAGCAGATGGCCGCGCTGAGCCAACGCATCACACGCGAACGCTTCGGCCGCGTGATTTCGATGTATGTGCCGCTGTATATCACCAACTCGTGCACCAACGCCTGCGTCTACTGCGGTTTCAACCGCCACAACCGTTTCAAGCGTGTAATACTCAAGCCCGAGCAGATTGAGGACGAGTGCAACGCCATACGCCGTCTCGGGCCGTTCGAGAATCTGCTCGTCGTCACCGGCGAGAATCCAGTCGCCGCCGGCACCGACTACTTGGAGCGCGCGCTGCGTGTCTGCCGCCCCTACTTCAACAACCTCTCTATCGAAGTTATGCCACTTTCGGCCGAAGACTACGAGCGCCTGACTCACTCGGGCCTCAACGGCGTCACCTGCTTTCAGGAGACCTACCACCGCGAGCGCTACAAAGTCTATCACCCCGAGGGACAGAAGTCAAACTTCGAATGGCGCGTCAACGGCTTTGACCGCATGGGCATGGCCGGTGTCCACAAAATCGGTATGGGCGTGCTCATAGGCTTGGAGGACTGGCGAACAGACATCACCATGATGGCGCGTCATCTGCAATATCTGCGCAAAAACTACTGGCGCACACGCTACTCGGTCAACTTCCCGCGCATGCGTCCGTCAGAGAGCGGCTTCCAGCCCAATGTGGTAATGAGCGACCGCGAATTAGCACAGGCCACATTCGCCTTCCGCATCTTCGACAATGATGTCGACATCTCATACTCTACGCGCGAACGCCCCGACTTCCGCAATAACATGGCCACACTCGGCGTGACCTCTATGAGCGCCGGCTCTAAGACCGATCCGGGAGGCTACTACACCTATCCGCAGGCCTTGGAGCAGTTTGCCGTAAGCGACGAGCGCACACCCGCGGAGGTCGCCGACGCCCTGCGCGAGCGCGGCATGGAGGTTGTATGGAAAGACTGGGACAAAGTATTTGACTGAAATGGAACGCTATTCGCGACAAATCATTTTAGAAGGCGTGGGCGACGAAGGCCAGCGCCGTCTGGCGGAGGCGTCGGTACTCATCGTCGGACTCGGAGGTCTCGGCGCACCCGTAGCCTCATATCTCACCGGGGCAGGCGTAGGTCGTATCGGTCTATGCGACAAAGACACAGTGTCGCTGTCAAACCTGCAACGACAGATACTTTACACTGAGGCGGACCTCGGGCAGCCGAAATGTGACTGCGCTCTGCGGCGGCTGCAGGCCATGTCGTCGCAGACCGTATTCGACATTCATCCCGACGGTCTCACCGCGGAGAATGCCGCCGACATAATCAGCGGCTACGACCTCGTGGTGGACTGCTGCGACAACTTCGCCACACGCTATCTCATCGACGACGTGTGCCGCGAGACCGGCCGACGCTGGATATTCGGCTCAATAGGCGAGTTTAACGGCTACGTGGGCGTCTTCGGCGGCCGCAGCGGAGCGAAATTCACCGACCTTTTCGCTGACCGCGAAACGCTGTCCGCGCGTCCGGCCGCCGCGGCCGGTGTGCTCGGCCCCGTCCCGGGCGTCGTCGGGGCTATCGAGGCCTCCGAGGCCCTCAAAACTATTGTCGGCATCGGCGACACGCTCGACGGCCGGCTTTTCTGCATCAATTTATTAACTTTAGAAAGCAACATCATAAATATCTGATTATGGGAAAAGGATTTGACGAGTATGCCGACGCCTATGACGCGTGGTTTCTCGACAACCGCAACGTGCTCTACTCAGAGCTCAATCTCGTGGCCTCGGTGGTCAAAGGTGCCGGCAAAGTCCTCTCTGTAGGCTGCGGCAGCGGACTTTTTGAAAAACTACTGCGTGACGAGCGCGGCATAGTCATCACCGACGGTATAGAGCCGTCGACCGGCATGGCCGACATAGCGCGCCGCCGCGGCCTGCGCGTGACAGTCGCTACGGCCGAGGAGGCCGACTTCGGTCACGGCGACTATGACTGCATCCTCTTCAACGGCACGCCGAGCTATATCACCGGCCTCGCCGATGTGGTCAAAAAGGCTTACGACGCACTGCCTGCCGGCGGCCGCATCGTGCTGATAGATGTGCCCAAGGAAAGCTCCTACGGCATCATGTATAACCTCGCCAAAGCGCTCGGCACATGGGAGCATCCGCTTTTAGAGGGCGTCTATCCGCCCAACCCCTACCCGATGGAGTTTGTCAATGTGGCCAACTGGCGCACGACAGCCGAAAAGGTAGCCATGCTCAAGGACGCGGGGTTCAGCGATATCACCTTCTCACAGACCCTCACCGCCCATCCGCTCTACTCCGACCGTGTCGAGGAGCAGCCCGTCGAAGGCTGCGACCGTGGCGACTATGTGGCGGTAACGGCATATAAAAAATAAGAATTTATGGAAAAATGGAGTGAATCAGCATGGAAGGCCGCAGCGCCTGTCTATGACAAAATCACCGAGCATCCTTTCATCAAGGAGCTGACCGACGGCACACTCGACCGCAGTCGTTTCATGCACTATCTGCGTCAGGACTCGCTCTACATCGGCGAATATTTCAGGGTGCTCGCCCACATAGCCTCACGCCTGCGTGACAGCGCGTTCGCGTCAGATTTTATCGGTTTCGCGGCTGACGGTGTCTACGTTGAAAAGACTATGCACGAGGTTTATCTCAAAGACGAGCCGCTGACAGTTGACGTCAGGATGAGTCCGGCCTGTGAGCTCTACACTTCTGTGCTCAAGGCTCAGGCCTATATGCCGGTCGAAGTCGAGGCTGCCGCCGTGCTGCCCTGCTTCTGGGTCTATCAGCGCGTGGGCGAGAGCATCTACACTGCCCGCGACCACGGCGACAACCCTTACAAGGCATGGATTGACACCTACAGCGACCCGACATTTGCCGAGAGCAACCGCCGCGCCATCGCCATCTGCGACGCCCTCGCCGAGCAGACCACGGAGAGCGTGCGCCGCGCCATGACCGACATCTTCCTAAAGGCCACACGCTTGGAGTGGCTCTTCTGGGACAGCGCATACCGAAAGGAGGTGTGGCCGATATGAACGAGAAACGTCATTACCGCCGCGCCCTGACCATCGCGGGCAGCGACCCCAGCGGAGGCGCCGGCATACAGGCTGACCTCAAGACCTTCTCGGCATGCGGATGTTTCGGCACGTCGGCCATCGTGGCCGTCGTCGACGAGAATACCGTCGGCGTCACGGGCGTCCACCCTATACCCGTCGACTTCGTCACCGGCCAGATACGCTCGGTCATCGACGACATTGGCACTGATGCCGTCAAGATAGGCATGCTCCACAGCTCGGAGCTGATACGCGCCGTGCGTGACACGCTCGCCGGCTATGACATCGCCGACATCGTGCTCGACCCCGTCATGGTGGCCACATCGGGCGACCCCTTACTGCAGGCCGAGGCTGTCGACACACTGCGCTCGGAGCTCATCCCGGCCGTGCGTGTCATCACTCCCAATATTCCCGAGGCCGAACTGCTGCTCGGCCGAAAAATCGCCTCACAAGACGAACTGCCCGACGCCTCGCGCGAGCTGTCGGCTCTCTGCGGCGGTGTTTCGGTGATGCTAAAGGCCGGACATCTGACCGACGCCGAGCTAATCGATATCTTTTACAACGCCGAGACCGGCGAGACGCTGCGCCTCGTCTCGCGCCGCTTGGACACGCCCAACACCCACGGCACGGGCTGCACACTGTCATCGGCCTTTGCCGCCGGTCTGGCTCACGGCCTGTCGCTCAACGACGCAGCCCGTTTCGCCAAAAATTACATCACCGAGGCTTTAGAGGCCGGCGCTCGCTATGACATCGGCCACGGCCACGGCCCGGTACATCATTTTTACAAATTCTGGGAGTAAGAATTAATTTTACTCACAAATTTGTTGTAAGTTTGCAAAACGCACGAAGGCTTTGGCGGCGGCAGCTTTTGTCGCCGCCAAAACCAATATCAGGCATAATTTGTTTGTAAATATGTTCACCCGGCTTTCGGGGCCGCAACAAAATCAACCCAAAGCATTATCAATTACATGATTAAACGCCTCATTCCATATCTCGCCGCTATCCTCTCAATGCTTGCGCTCACAGGCTGTAGCGGAGGCTATGACGCCTCAGAGTGCGAGCGTCTTACCGACAAAATTGTCAACGAAGAAACTCTCTCGCAAGACGACTACTCCGACATGCTGACTCAATACGAGAGCATCCTGCAATATCTGATTGACCGCACTGACAAGACTAACGAAATCACTGATGATTTCGAGCGAGCCAAGCAACAGCAGGCACTTCGTCAGGACGAGGAGTTCATGAGGCGCTTCTCCTACATGTTCACATTCGGCTCGGCCCTCTACATGGCCGAAGTCGGGGGCGAGCTCGACGACTCCAACTTGGAGCGCTACAACAAGGTGATGGAGTATGTCGACGAGTTCACCAAAAGCAGCGAACGTTTCTGATGTTTTGACCGCAAATCTATAATCTTTTAACTTACAGACATTATGAAAAAATCCAATGCCATCATCGCCTCTGTCATTATCGGCGTGGCCATCATCGGACTGGGACTCTGCCTCAAAGCCGGTATCGACAATTTCGCCAACCGTAACCGCACAGTCACCGTACGCGGCCTCTGCGAACGCGAGGTAAAGGCCAACAAAGTCACATGGCCGATAGTCACTAAGGAGATGGGCAATGACCTGCAGGCCATCTATAACAAGATACAGAGCAACAACAATACCATACTTGCCTTCCTCAAAGCCAACGGCATCAAGGATGACGAGATTTCAATCAATCCGCCGGCCGTGCAAGACCGCCTCGCCGACAGCTACAATGCCGAGGACGTAAAAGTACGCTACAACGTCACCAACGTCATCGTCATCACATCGTCACAGGTCGACAAAATACGCGAGCTAATCAAGCAGCAGACCGCCCTGCTCAAAGAGGGCGTGGCCGTCATAGCCGAGAACTATCAGTATCAGATCTCATACGAATACACCGACCTCAACGCCATAAAGCCCGAGATGATTGCCGAGGCAACACACAACGCACGCGAGGCCGCCGACAAATTCGCCGAGGACTCAGACAGCAAGTTGGGCAAGATACGCACAGCCTCACAGGGCCAGTTCTCGATAACCGACCGCGACCAGTACACCCCCTATATCAAAAACATACGCATCGTCACCTACGTCGACTACGAGCTCGAAGACTGAGCACGGAGGCGACACGCCTGAAAAATGTTTTGAGAATTAATCTTTAAATGCTTAACTTTGCGGCGTATTTGTGATTTATCCCTGTCTATAAACTCCTAATAAACAACATTATGGCTGAAATCAAATGCATCGGCATACTGACATCAGGCGGTGACGCCCCCGGCATGAACGCCGCTATACGCGCCGTCACACGTTCGGCAATCTTCAGCGGCCTGAAAGTCAAAGGTATCTACCGCGGCTACCGCGGCCTCATTGCCGACGAAATCGTCGATTTCAAAACGCAAAACGTCTCAAACATCATACAGCAGGGCGGCACCATCCTCAAAACTGCGCGCTGCAAAGAGTTCCAGACTCCCGAAGGCCGCCAGCTCGCCTATGACGTCATCCGCCGCCACGAAATCGATGCCCTCGTCGTCATCGGCGGCGACGGCTCGCTCACCGGCGCGCGCATCTTCGCCAACGAGTTCAACTTCCCCTGCATCGGTCTGCCCGGCACCATCGACAACGACCTGTACGGCACCGACACCACCATCGGCTATGACACGGCGCTCAACACCATCATGCAGTGCGTCGACAAAATCCGCGACACCGCCACGAGCCACGAGCGCCTGTTCTTCATCGAGGTCATGGGCCGTGACGCCGGCTTCCTCGCCCTCAACGGCGCCATAGCCTCGGGAGCCGAGGCCGCCATCATCCCCGAGATTTCGACAGAGGTTGACCAATTGGCCGAACTCATCCAGAACGGCTTCCGCAAGAGCAAGAACTCGTCAATCGTCCTCGTTGCCGAAAGCCCAGTCACCGGCGGCGCCATGGGCCTCGCCGAACGCGTCAAGAACGAGTATCCCGGCTATGACGTGCGCGTCTCGATACTCGGCCACCTGCAACGCGGCGGCAGCCCGACGGCCCACGACCGCATCCTCGCCTCACGCATGGGCGCGGCAGCCATCGACGCTCTGATGGAAGACCAGCGCAACGTGATGATTGGCATCAAGAACGATGAGATTGTCTATGTGCCCTTCACCAAGGCCATCAAGAACGACAAGCCCATCAACCGCGAGTTGCTCAACACGCTGCGTCGACTCTCCATCTGATGCGACGCCTGCTCAAAATCAGCACAGTGCTGCTCTTGGTCAGTTCGGTAGTGCTGATTCTAAACCTGTTTGACATCCTCTCGTTTTCGACGGTGCTCTACCGCATTTGCGGCGTCATCTGCATGATATGTCTCTTTCTGACAGTCTACAGCCGCGTCTGGCTGATACGCTACAGACGAAAATAACCCACACGATACGAAATTCAGGCCATACCCTAATCAGTATGGCCTGTTTTATATCCTCGAAAATTGTAGGGACATGCTAAAGCGAGCTTTGCGAGCGGCAGCATGTATAGGGAGCAATCACGGCGACTGCAATTCCGTCCGCGTAGCGGTCGGAGCCGCGTAGCGGCGCGAGCATTTGAGGCCACGGTAAGCAGGCTGTCAGGTCTGCGCAACCGTGGTATAAGTCCCTCGCCCCCTAATATAGCGCGCTGTAGGTGCGCCGCATTGATAAACGTTTTATAGTTTGCGTCGCCCCTACAGGGCGAATGATATTTTGATTCAAAAACCTATGACTGCGCTGACCTACAGTCAGCTTGTCATAGGCTCACATACGGCGCCCCGCTGCAGCGCGGACGCGCCGCAGGCGCTTTTTGAACACCTTTTAAAACCCACGCCTTCCGCGCTTTTTGGCGGCCAAATCATACGTGCCGGATGGCACGTCCCTACATTGCGCTAATAATCAACCTATTGTACCGGTCGATTGCAAATCGACCCTCCACGGGCTTACCCCTCGTCTTTTGGCGGCGTGGAGGGACGGTGGCGTTTGTATCGCTTTAACGCATCATTTATAATCCACTGCAGCTGGCCGTTGACGGAGCGGAACTCGTCAGCGGCCCACTGCTCGACCATCTCCATGACGGCCGGGTCAACACGCAACAGAAATCCTTTGTCGGCCGATGCTTTTTTAGCGGCCATTATTGGTAAAGTGTACCTGTGTTGATGACGGGCTGGGCAGGCTCGTCGGCGCACAGCACCACAAGCATGTTGCTGACCATCGCGGCCTTGCGCTCTTCGTCAAGTTCGACAATATTCTCGTCGGAGAGCTGCGTCAGAGCCATCTTGACCATCGACACGGCGCCCTCGACTATCTTCTCGCGGGCTGAGATGATGGCTGCGGCCTGCTGGCGGCGAAGCATCACTGCCGCGATTTCGGGTGCATAGGCGAGATAGTTGATGCGGGCCTCTACGACGGTGATGCCGGCCATGGCGAGACGCTCATTGATTTTGTGCTCGAGGAGATCGTTGATTTCCTCGCCTCCGCTGCGCAGTGTGACTTCGTCTTTATGACCCTCTATATTGTCATAGGCAAAGCGGCCCGTAACCTCGCGCAGAGCGGCGTCGCTCTGTATGCGCACAAAGGCGTCGAGCGCCTTCTCATGACTCTGAGAGTTTATTTGTACGCCGGTAGCACCGGCCGAAACCACAGCCGTGGGGGCGTCAATGTCGAATATGGCGCGGTAGGTGTCCTCGACGTTCCAGACGAGCACCATGCCGATGAGCACGGGGTTGCCGGTCTTGTCGTTGACCTTGATGGGCTCGATGTCCATGTTGCGCAGTCTGAGCGAGACTTTGCGACAGGTCATGAAGGGATTGACCCAGAAATACCCCGTGCGGCGCACGGTGCCGCGATATTTACCGAAAAACATCATCACGCGGGCCTGATTGGGCTGCTGCACGAAAAATCCGGCCCACATCACGCACCAGATGAGCGAAAAAATCACACCTAAGCTAATCATCACCTCTGGATTGTAGGATACGTGCATAAACGCGATGACTGCAAGCGCGGGGATAAACAACAGCTCGACGGCGAGCATCAGGAAACCGTTGCACAGGCTGCCGGAGTAGGCAAACTCTTTGTTCTGATTATTGTCCATGATATTATTTTGATATTATGATGATGTCGCAAATATAATGGCAAATATCGTAATATCAAAATATTCGCACAAAAAAAGTTTAATGTTTGAATAGCGCCTTGACTCGATGGCGGCGCTCACGGTTGCGCTCAAAGCGGCTGACGAGGTCGGTAACACGCCTGACCGACGCCTCAGGGTCAAGACCTCGCATGGAGGCGTAGCGGCCGACGATATATGCTAAAAGGTCGCGGCGGTGTGTGACGCGCTTGAGATTGTCAAGACAGCGTGATGCCGACAGGGCGCCGGGCGCCGTGAAGTGTGAGCGGTTTGTGTCGATTAGGGTCAGATGCAGGCTCCCGTCAGACTCGCGGCGACAAAGGATATTGTTGAGGTTGGGGTCGCCGTGGAGGGCACCGCTGTCGTGCATGCGCGCCAAAAGTGAGGCGACGGCATCGGCCTTGTGGCGGTCAAAATCAGCAGTTTTGACCAGATCAGCGTAAAGCCCGGCGTCATTGCACTCGCGCGATACAAAATATGTGTCACAGAGCAGCCCGCGGCGCTTCAACTCGATATACGCCACAGGCTCGGGCGTGTCAAAACCACGGCGCAGCAACTCGAGGCCGTTGTCGTAGGCTCGGCGTCCCTTGCTGTGCTCGATGGTCGAGTAGATAATGCGCTGCAGCAGTCCGCGGCGGCGGAATTGCTTGACTACTAACACTGTGCCGTCAGGAACTGTAAAGCGACGGATGGTATTGCGGCTGCGGAACACCAGCTCGCCGCCGTCGAAACGCCCGGGGAGCGCGCCGATAAAATCTCTCAGCTCCCCGTATGCGGGATTTATTACAATAGTCTCAGTCATCGGCCGCAAAATTAGTGATTTAATGTGACATTCTTTGTAAATCAAACTTATTTAGGTACTTTTGGCTCTCGAGATGGAAAAGCTGATGCATTATGTCTGGCAGCACAAACTGTGGACGGGCGCCGACCTCGCGACCGTCGACGGCCGCCGGTTGCGCGTCATCGACCCCGGACTCCACAATAACGACGCCGGTCCGGACTTTTTCAACGCCAAAGTAATAATCGGCGACCGCCTGTGGTGCGGCAACGTCGAAATACATGTGCGCGCCTCTGACTGGATGCGCCACAACCATCAGAACGACGCGGCCTACGACTCGGTGATACTCCACGTCGTGGCCGTCGACGACATGCGTATCAGCCGCAGCGACGGACGCGAGATAGACCAGACGGTGATGACCTGCGCGCCCGATTTCAGCCGCCGTTACGCCGAACTGGTCGACAGCGGCGGCGCAGACCGTCTGTCATGCGCGGGCGAACTTCAGTCGGTGCCGTCGATTTATATCAGCGACTGGCTGACGAGCCTCGGCTACGAGCGTCTCAATGACAAGTCTGACCGCATCGCCGCCCTCGTCGAGCGTTTCAACGGCAGCTGGGCCGACGCACTATACGTGACACTGGCGCGAGCTCTCGGTTTCGGCGTCAACTCCGACGCCTTCGAGCGACTGGCTCTCGCCACCCCGCTACACTGTCTGATGCGCCACCGCGACTCTCAGGTGACGGTCGAAGGCACGCTCTTCGGGCAGGCAGGTTTTTTGGATAATCCGCCCGACACGAGCCATTATGTGCAGCGTATGCAGCAGGAACATGAATTCATGCGCTCGAAGTTCGGACTGCAACGACCTCAGTCACTCGGCTGGCGCATGGCAAGAATGCGCCCCAACAACTTCCCCCATCGCCGCATCGCCACGCTCGCAGCGCTGATAACAGGCGGTTTCCGCATCGGCTCTGACATCTTCTCTGTGGCGGCGGAAGACGACGCACGCTCACTTTTTGACATCAGCCTGACAGGCTACTGGTCGCGCCGCTATAACTTCACAGCCGAGTCATCGCCGACAGTCAAGGCTCTGAGCCAAGACTCGGTGACCGTGCTGATAATCAACGTCGTGGCGCCGATGCTCTATGCCTACGGATTGGCCTACGGCGACACGGCCATGCGCGAGCGCGCCGTCGCCCTGCTCCACTCTCTCGCGGCTGAGCGCAACTCCGTCGTGCGCCTGTGTCAAGACGCAGGCATGCCCTGTGACAATGCGTTCACTTCACAGGCCATGATACAGTTGCGCCGCGCTTACTGCGAGCCCCGCAAATGCCTCTACTGCCGTATCGGCCACCGGCTGCTCGCCGCGCGTGTCAAGCCTTAGACTTCTTAGTTTTTGTCGCCTTTGTTTTCGGACGGTCTTTGACGCGACGGAGCACCATCGCCGAACGCGCGGGCAGATAGAGTTTGAGCCATTCGACACCGGCGGGCGCATATAGCTCGTCATGAACGGTCAGATGTTCGACCGTCTCGTCGATGTTGCCATAGCCTCCAAACTCGGGTCGATCGGTCGACAGCACGGTCTCATACTTGCCACCGGGCGCGAGGATGCCGTAGCCGTCAAACGACTTGAAAGGATTGAAGTTGAACACAAACACAAGGTCGCCTCGCATGAAGGCGAGCACCTGATCGTCGTCTTTCTCCCAGAGCTTGCGTATCGGCAGGGACTGGAAATTGTAGACCGACGAGACAAGCTCGACCATCGCGTTGTCGAAATCATTGAGGTAGACATACTTGAGGTCATCGCGGTCGACGAGGTCCCACTGACGGCGCGCGTATTTGTAGCTCCAGCCGTTGCCTTCGCGCGGGAAGTCAATCCACTCGGGATGGCCGAATTCGTTGCCCATGAAGTTGAGATAACCGCCGTTGATTGTGGCGAGTGTGACGAGACGTATCATCTTGTGCAAGGCGATGCCGCGGCTGACGGTCATGTCGTCGTCGCCCTTGGTCATGTGCCAGTACATCTCCTTGTCAATCAGGCGGAAGATGACGGTTTTGTCGCCCACGAGGGCCTGATCGTGACTCTCAACGTAGCTGATGGTCTTCTCGTCGGCGCGACGGTTTGTCAATTCCCAGAATATAGACGTCGGATGCCAGTCCTCGTCTTTTTTCTCCTTGAGTGTCTTAATCCAGTAGTCGGGTATGCCCATGGCCATGCGATAGTCGAAACCGATGCCGCCGTCCTTGAACGGAAGCGCCAGTCCGGGCATGCCGCTCATCTCCTCAGCGATGGTGATGGCGTGGCGGTTGTATTCGTGTATAAGCTCGTTGGCGAGCGTCAGATAGGTGATGGCATTAGTGTCCTGTGCGCCGTTGTAATAGTCGCCGTAACCGCCGAAAGCCTGTCCGAGACCATGGTTATAATAAAGCATCGAGGTCACACCGTCAAAACGGAATCCGTCAAAGCGGTATTCCTCCATCCAGTATTTGCAGTTTGAGAGCAGGAAATGGAGCACCTCGTTCTTGCCGTAATCGAAGCAGAGCGAGTCCCACGCCGGATGCTCGCGGCGTCCGTCGCCGTAGAAGTACAGGTCATAGCTGCCGTCAAGACGGCCGAGACCTTCGACCTCGTTTTTGACAGCATGACTGTGTACGATATCCATGATGACGGCCACGCCCTCCTCGTGGGCGGCGTCGATGAGCGCCTTGAGCTCCTCGGGTGTGCCGAAACGGCTCGATGCGGCGAAGAAACTCGACACATGGTAGCCGAACGAGCCGTAATACGGGTGCTCCTGTATGGCCATAATCTGTATGGCGTTGTATCCGTCGGCGACGATGCGCGGCAGCACTTTCTCGCGGAACTCTGTGTAGGTGCCGACGCCCTCACGCTCCTGAGCCATACCGATGTGACATTCATAAATCAGCAGCGGCTTGGTGTCAGGAGTAAACTCATTGACCTGCCAACTGTAAGCATCGGCCGGCGCCCAGACCTGAGCCGAGAAGATATGGGTGTTTTCATCCTGTACTACGCGCGTGGCGTAGGCCGGGATGCGCTCGCCCTGACCGCCGGGCCAGTGCACTATCATCTTATACAGGTCGCCGTGGCTGATGGCGTCGGCCGGGAGATGTATCTCCCAGACGCCGTTACCGACGGGCTGCAGGGCATATTTTATGACCTCGCGCCAGTTTGAGAAATCGCCTGTGAGCGTGATGCCGGTGGCGTTTGGAGCCCACTCGCGGAATACCCATGAGCCGTCAGGCTCGCGGTGCATGCCGAAGTAATGATGCGCGTTGGCGAAGTCTATCAGATTGCCGCTGCCGTCGGTTAGTTCGGCGCGTTTGCGCACAGCGTCTTCATGCCGGCCCTCGATGGCGTCGGCAAACGGCTCTAACCACGGGTCGTTCTTGATTATGGGCAGCACTGCTTTTGTGCGGCGACGTGTCGATTTCGCTGTTTTAGCTGACGGTTTGGCGGTTTTGGATTCTTTTTTTGCTTTGGGAGAGGTTTCTTTTGAATTCATGGCAAGGTTTTGCTTGGTAACTATCTAACACAAACTTAAGCAAAAACACCGACAGCCTTATATGCTTTAACACATTTTATAAAATATGTCAGCCGAGCTCGTCTGACAACAGCCGCACTGACCGGCAGTTTTCAGCCTGCTTTTCGCAGTTTTTAGAAATCTGACGCAGTGGAGGTTTTGTCAAACCAAAATTTTTGCCTAACTTTGTCAGCACAAGCCCGGATGGCGGAATCGGTAGACGCGACGGTCTCAAACACCGTTGGGGCAACCCATCCCGGTTCGAGCCCGGGTCCGGGTACCGCGCACGGCGGGGAGCATCATCAGATGCTCCCCGCCGTCTGTATTATAGATATGCTTTATTTCAAGCCGGTCAAGTCGGGACGATATATTGTTACGCCGGTTGACTGCGGACGTATGAACATCGTCATATAGATAGGCGCATAGATTATTTTGCCTTGCCGCTGCATATTTGAAGCGCACAAAACATACGCCTTGTTTATGTTATATTCATCACATGACAAAACATTTGACAAGGCATTATGCCGCTCGTAATCCTTGCCGGATTTAACCTCTATTGGCACCACTGCGTCTCCGTCTGAGATGACAAAATCAAGCTCGCCCTGACGTTTGCTATTAAAATAGAATGGTTGATAGCCGTGGCATACAAGCTCTTGCGCGACAACATTTTCATAAACCGCTCCGAAATTTATCGTTATGTCTCCCGAAAGTATCTTTGCCTGTATGCCATTGGCATACTGAGCGGTCAGCAATCCGACGTCATTAGAGAAAAGTTTAAAGAGATTTCTAAGACAAGCGAGTCTCAACGGCTGTTTGGGCTCCTCGACATTGTAGACCGGTATGGCCACACCTGCATTACTGAGCCACAGAAAATCATTCTGATATCTGTCAAATTTGGCATGGCCGTTCAAGCGTTTGAGTATAAAGCGCTTGTTCTTAGCATCCAACTCTGACGGTATCAAATCAAAGATCTCTTTTATCTTGAGTTTATCCTCCTCTGCATATTGAGAAATATCCTGACGATAAAGCGCAATGATATCAGTTTGTGTCTGCTCTACTTTTTGCAAATTATTGGTTGACAAATAATTCGCAACGACAGCGGGCATACCTCCAACAATTATATACAGGCGGAAAAGCTCTAACAGGCGTTGATGTATCACTTCATCAACGGGTTTACCGGCGTTCCAACTCTCACGCAGATGGGCGATAACCCGATCAGCTACGCCTAAATTCAGTATAAATTCCTCGAAATCTAAAGGATACACCTCCTTAATGCCCATATATCCCACCGGCACCGACCGTATATCCTTAAGCTCCACCCCGAGAAGTGAGCCGCTCAACGCATATCTGTAGCTGCCTTCATCGACTAAAAATTTAATGGCTGTAATCAGATTGCTGCAGCGCTGCACTTCATCGAAAAATATGAGTGTTTTACCCTTGATGAGCGGCTTGTCAGTGACTGCCGATATACGCAGTAAGATATCATCGGCCGAGCCGGCATCAGAAAAAAGGTCGACAAGTTCGGGACGCTCGATGAAATTTATCTCTATAAAAGATTCAAATTGCTTGCCGAACTGACGGATTGCATATGTCTTACCGGTCTGACGTGCGCCTGTCAATAAGAGCGCGCCCTTCTGAGTATTATAATAGTCTCGTAAATAACCTGTCAAATAGCGAAATAGACCCATAATCAGAATGATTTATGTCGCAAAGGTAATAAGTGCCTGCCGTTTTTCCAAGGGTTTCCGCTCATTTTTTGCCGCTTTTCCAAGGCGTTTTGGGCGATTTTTGCCGTTTTTCCAAGGGTTTTTCGCTCATTTTTGCCGTTTTTCCAAGATTTATAGGACGAAAAAGGGCCGCGCGGTGGCGCGGCCCTTGTGGGTATTCGGGGGGATATTACGTTTCGGTTTATCTTACGGCAACTTTGAAGGCCTGTGCGCCGGCACGGACTATGTAGAGTCCGGCTGCGACGCGGATGGTCTCTGAGGCGGCAGCGCGTGCTACGGTCATGCCGTTGACGGCGATAACCTCTACGACGCCTTCGTAACCCTCGACACGGATTGTGCCCTCACCGCTGATAACGACAGCGTGGCCCTCGGCAGCGATATCCTCGATGCCGGTATTGACACTGGGATTGGTTGACTTAAAGCGTATGTAGTCAAGGTTTGCGGGAGTAGAAACGTGCATTGTCACCTGACCGGCGGGCAGCTTGACATCGTTGGGGAACTCAACCTCAGAAAATTTATCCCAACCTTGTCCGAGGAATACATTTGATGAATATTCTTTAGTCATGTCATGATGAAACTTGACAGTGACGTAAGCCGTATTGTCGTTAAGATTGTGTGTGGCAATGCATGCATACATCTTATAAGGATATTCGCCGTCTTCGTTGTTGAATGTGTAGTTAAACCACTTATCACCGTTCATATAATGCAGATAGAGGCGCTCAACCTGCTGCTCGTTCTCGGTGAATGTCTTGCGCTCCATATCAACGGCGTCGTCAGCATCCTCGCGATAATCTGTGCCGTTGAAAATACGACCGTCGGGGAACTCGTCGTTGGCGTCATGACGGGGGTTGTTGAAAGCTACGTCCTGACCGCCTTTGTCAAAGTTCTCGGCCTCGATGATGCCGGGGATGCTGTGGTCAGTGAACGGTTCACCCTGATATTCAGCCTTCGTGGGATCATAACCGCCGCGATTAAAAAATGTCATCTTCATCACATTGAAATCGCCGGTGGTGTAGAATCTGATTTCATGAACACCCTTGCTCAACTGTACATCGTCAACCTCTGAAAGTGCCGAATAATCATCCCAGCCATTGGCTGACTTGTTAGCGACGCCTGAATATGTCATGCGACGGTCAACCATATACTGATATGAGCGGTTGTCGCTGGGCGAAGCCGAGAGGAGCTCGATGGTATACGCGCCTGCCTCGGTTACATTGACAGTGTAGGCCATCCATTCGCCGTAAGAAGCGTTGCCTACGCCACCCTGACCGTTAATCTCAATTTCGTCACCTAACCAGTAAGAACGGTTATATGTTCCGTTACCCTTGTAATTTTGATTATAGACGTTGTGATAAGCCTTACCTTCACCACCGCGGTCATAATCGCGGAAATAAATTTCGGCTCCGTCCTTTACCTCGAGATTTGCGAAAGGATAGTTCTCCTCGGGCATATCAGCGACACGCGAAACATAGATATTCTGATGGTTGGTGCCATCCTGATGGAAGTGCATACGAACAACATGTTTACCGGCAGTAACAGGCACTGTGAATGTCTCGTATTTGGCCGTAAATACTTCCCAGCCTAAATTTTCAACTTTAACATCCTCACAAACACGGTCGGGATTCTCACGATGGCCCTTATTGTAGTCACTGCCAAGTGAAACGTTATACGCATACTCTCCGCTTTCGTTATAATCACCATCTATTGAAAAATAGATAAATGAATTATTTGCCCCCGAGCCGCCGGTCAGACCAAACACATAAAGACCGTCAGAAGGGAATTCTAAAGTATAGCAACTCCAATCGCCATTACCTTGATTGGTCGAAAAACTGCCGTCCGGCTTAATGTTAAGAGGCAATGCCGGGCGATAAGTATTTGTGTACGAGTCTTTAGAAGTACGGAAATATGTTTTACCTTGGCCTACGACTTCATTAGCCTTGCCGGCTTCTGTGCCGGGGACATAATCGAAGTCATTAGCTTTGACAACTAATTCAGTACCGTCAGCGGGGACGACGGGAGCTTTGCCGTCTTCGGTAAATGGAAGGCCCGGATAGTTGGCGGGCACGTCTGCAAGGGCCATAAACGGTATTACGGCCGAAAAAGAGAGTAAAGTTCTTAATTTCATAAAATTAAATATTTAAGGTAAAATAGATTTTCAGGTATTATTGCGATGAATTTCAATCGGTCTGTATGTGAAGACTCACTATATATACAGCTGTTTGTGACTCACAAAAATAGCTAATTTTTGTGAATCACAAATTTTTCACCCGATTTTTTTGACTAAAACGCAGCCTTTTTATCGCCCGAGCGACGACGACTCGACGATAATTATGGTCTTAAGCGAGAGACGGGCCTCGAGATAGGCTCGAAAACGCTCGCGTGAGGCAGCTGACATAGGAGCGCCGTACTCGACCAAACAGACATTGAGGGTGTCGAGACGCTGAGTGGCTACATTGCTGACTATTGCTCGGGTGACGGCTATGTCCTTGACCTGAGGGAATATGACACGCAGCTCAGGCGAAATGGTCGCGCTGATGGTGTCGTTGCGCGCCACATCGGCATTGACCGCCCGGAGAGAGTCGATGGTCTCGCGCTGCGAACTTATTGTGGCCTGCGTGACCTGATACATGTCACGCAGCATGCCGGATGTAGCCTTTGTCGCGTCAAAATCAGACTCGGCGGTCTCGCCTTGGATGATGCGCAGACGTGTGCCGGCGAGATGATATTGCGGCAAACGGTCGGTCAGAGCGAGCAGCAGAGAATCCTGAGGCAGCACGCGGCCCACGAGACTGACCGTCAGCGAGCGCTCCTTGCCTTTGATTGACGCGTTGCTGTGGAGCACCTGCGTGCCGTCAAAGTCAAACTGCTCGTTGACAAAACGCTCGCAGTTCATACGGAATGTCGACTGGATATACATGTTATATGTCATGAAGACAGCCGGGATGAGAGTGATGAAAGCGATGGTGTAGACAGTCTGACGCACGCGGCGCGCACGCACCGGATTTGAGTAATCGCGGACGTGATACCCCATGAGCTTGACGCCCAAGGTGGTAGCCAAAGCGATAAAAACCGAGTTTATGAAGAACAGATACAACGCTCCGAGGAAGTAATGCATCTGCAGCGTGGCGAGACCGTAGCCGACCGTACACAGAGGCGGCATAAGGGCCGTGGCGATTGCCACGCCGGGGATTACATTGCCTTTTGATTTGGAGCCGATGGCGAGAATGCCCGCAGCGCCGCCGAAAAAGCCGATGAAAACATCATAGATAGTCGGCGATGTGCGCGCCAGCAACTCGCTGTGGCCTTCGCTGACCGGCGAAATAATAAAATAGAGGCAAGATGTGGCGACCGAAAAAAGAGTCGCCATAAAAAGGTTGCGAAACGACTGTTTCATCAAGTCGAAGTCATGGACTCCCACTGCGAGACCGAGGCCGATAATCGGCCCCATCAAAGGCGATATGAGCATGGCGCCGATGATTACGGCCGTAGAGTTTGTATTGAGTCCGAGCGACGCGATGAATATGGCGACAATCAGCACAAGTATGTTGGTGCCGCGGAACGAGACGCCCTCGCGTATCGTCGTCTCGGCATCGGCCTGCGAAATCAGGAACCCGTTGAGGCTGAAATAGTCTTTAAGCCGTGACTTAAGGGCTTTAAAATCTATAGCTTTCATTATAGCGAAAGAAATCTGTTAATTTCCGAGTATGCGCCGGGCGCCTGCTCCCGGGGAGAAGCCGGCCGGCGATTGCAAATTTATGTAATAAATCATAAAACAAACAAGCACAGACAGAAAAACCGCAGGGTTATTCCCGACAAATTCGTAATTTTGTGACATAACACATAGTACTTTATGAAAAACGACATAAACAATAACGACAGGCCGCGTTTTGCGACACGTTTCGGAGTCATTGCCACAACTGTCGGCTCGGCGGTCGGCTTAGGCAATATCTGGCGTTTCCCTTATGAGACCGGAGCAAACGGCGGAGGCGCCTTTCTGTTGCTTTACATATTTTTTGTCATAGTGGTCGGCATACCGGTCATAAGCGCCGAGTTTCTTGTCGGCCGCGAGTCGCGCCGTAATATCCTCGGAGCATACCACACGCTCGCGCCCTCACACCGCCGTCTTTGGGCGGCAGCCGGCAGCTTGGGCATCATCTCGTCGGTGCTGATACTGTCGTTTTACTCTGTCGTGGCCGGCTGGACGCTCGAGTATCTCACCGAAGGCGTCACCGGGCGTCTCAACGACTTTGCCCAAGGAGCGCGCCACGCCGCCTTCGACTCTTTCACGGCCGGTTGGGCCTGTGTGGCATGGACCATTGTCGTGTTGCTGATCAATGCCCTGATATTGCTCGGCGGCGTGCGCAAAGGCATCGAGCGTGTCAGCAATTCACTTATGCCCCTGCTGTTTGTCATCCTGCTCGCACTTTGCATCAACTCACTGCTCTTGCCGGGCGCTGCCGACGGTCTGAAATTTCTTTTTGCACCCGACTTCAGCCATGTCACAGGGCGCACGGTGCTCAACGCTATGGGTCAGGCCTTCTTCTCGCTGTCTCTCGGCGTGGGCACGATGATGATTTACGGCAGTTATTTCTCTTCCAAAACCCCGATTGTCAAGTCGGCGGCGACGACTGCCGTGCTTGACACAATGGTGGCCGTGATGGCCGGAGTGCTTATCTTCCCGGCCGTCTTCTCGTTTGGCGCATCCCCGGCCGCCGGTCCCAAATTAGTATTCGAGGTGTTGCCAGATATCTTTGCCATGATGCCCGGAGGCGCAGTGTGGGCTCCCGCCTTCTTTCTGCTCCTCGCCCTCGCCTCCATCACCTCGACAATCTCGATGAGCGAAATCTGCATCGCCTTTATCTGCGAGCAGTGGGGAGTCAGACGACGCACAGCCATCGCCGTCAATACGCTGATAGCTGTCTGCCTCGGCTCGCTCTGCGCACTGTCGTTCGGCCCGCTCGCCGATTTCAAAATCTGCGGTTTCACAGTATTCAATCTGTTTGACTTTCTGACGAGCAATCTGCTGATGCCGCTCGGGGGCATGTTTGTGGCGATCTTCACCGGACATGTGATCAGCCGCAGTATCGTCGACGCTCAGCTCGCCCCGGCTCCGCGCCGCATTATCAACGCCATTGTCTTTTCCCTGCGCTACATCGCCCCGACCGCCATCGCCATCATCTTCGTCAGCGGCCTGCTCTGACCCCTGACGCTCATCGCCCGAGCTCGGGCGATAACTTTTGGGCTAAAGTGTTCATAAAAAGACAGGTCTGACGGGAAAGCGCCCCGGTGATACCGGCCGAAATGATCAGCAACCGGCCTTCCTCACAGAGTTCAAAGTCTCGTCCGACAGGCTTATAACGCTCCCCCATCGGCTCATTTATAATCAAGATAAATCGACCTCCGACTTCATCCGCCTCTTCTCTAATTGCCTTCTCGGCCGGCGAGATGAACGGAGAAACGAGTACCCCGCCGTTTGCAGCCGTGTAAAGCCACCAGTCATGATTGCGCTTGCGTTTTTCCTCCGTGTCTGCACGATGGACTACGACCTGTTCTTTAAACGGGCTGTCAAGCAATTGTAAATTTCCATAGGCCTGATAATTCGCTTCGTCTATCACCAAATTATTTATACGCCTGAAATACTCAGGATGAGCTTTTCTGACAGCTAATCGCGAGGGATTTGCTTTTATATATTTACGCACGGTTTCCAATTGCTCGGGGCTTGTTATGATTCGGTCATGAAAACCCTCCTCAAATACATTAAGCAACGAGTTACCGCAAATCTTACGGGTCCGTGACGTCGCAGCAGATTTAATGGCTTGAATCACATCGCCCAAGTGATGTTTCATGGGCCTGTCAACACGCAATAACACATGCAAATGGTCAGGCATAATAACATAGTCAAAAATCTGTATCTCAGGATTATAATAAGGAGTTACCACAATTTGATGTCTTATGACTTCACCGATTGCCGAAAGGGTGACTTTGGCGTATTCCGGCTGACGAAACTCAAGTGAGCCGAACGCACTGCATAACGGGTGTTTGCTAACCGTAACCATATATAGGCCACGCCCATAATAATTATGCCATGTCGCCCGTCGCTTCTGGCTATGGATTGTTTCTTTGTAATATGCAGGTTTTTCATCCATAAGGTTTATAAACTGTGTTATCTGCCGAGCTCGGCAGATAACTGTCAGAGCGCGGTCAGCCTAACAGGCGGCGGAGGGGTGCGAGAATTTTATAACGGGAGGTAGCTCGATTGACCGCGAGAGACAAAGCGACCGTCAGCCCTGCAATCCAAGCTAATGTCGTCACGGCATTGTCGCTTACGAGGCCACATGCGATAAAGCTGTCCATGACATACATATGCAGAAAATAAATCCACATGCTCAGATAGCGCAACTGTCGGCAAAAATCGTCGCCGCTCACCCTGACAGACATGGCGAGCAGAGCCAGCGCCACGCCGCCGAAAAGCTGATAAAAACGGCCACATATTGCAAAAAGGCATATGCTGACCGCGAGCAGGCCCGCAGATACGCCAACGTTGACAGCAAAACGCCGATAACGGTATAGCAACATGCCGGCCACGATGTATATGCCGCCACCGAGAACACGTGTGCACACGCCCGTGACAATGATGTCGGGATATTTGGGGAGCCCCATCATGCCGACAGTCTGACCGATTATATATATGACAACAAAAAAAACGGCATACAGCCACACGCGCCCCCTTATGTCGTCACACAGCGAGAGCAGAAAGTAAACAAACACCGACGAATACAGATACCATATAAACCAGACACCCTCAAAGTCTCCCATCAGGGCTATACGCCCGACATAATCAAACACGGTCTTAACTCCGATGGTCGCGCTTTGGCTATAAAGCACCAGCGAGACGGGCAGATAAATAAGACTCCAGACAACGAACAGTCGCAGATAACGACGCGACTTGCCGCGCAGGTAAGCTTTGCTGTCGGCCGACGTCTGCGCGCTGATATGCCGCCCGATAAGATAACCTGACGAAATAAAGAAAAACGGAACGGCCAGATTCTCAAACCAACATACGGCCGGTCCATAGACACAAGGCTCGCCGTAAAGCGCCCCGACATGGAGCACCACCACGGCCACCGCCATTATAAACTTCAGGATGTCGAGCGAATTAATCTGTCCGGGCCCCGTCGATTTTCGTTGCGTAATCATAATTTTATATCTTGTGCCTCTGTGGTGTAACGTCTTTGGTCATAGCGAGCCCAGCGGTCGAGGAGCGTCCGGGGCGTGCGATATAGCAAAGGGTAATCCTTTTCAGGAAGGAGCATGTATGAATCGAAAAATGTAAAGCTGAATATTCTGAAAAGCTCGTCTCGGTCTGATATCTCCGACAAATTTTTGTGCTCGATTATTTCTACGCCACGTTCCCGGAACTGCTGCCGCATGGCGTGCCTGATGTTTACGACGTGGATAGGCTTGCCAAGACTCTTTTGCGTCGTAATAACATAATCAATATAGCGGGTATAGCCGAGCCGAGAGGCAGCTGTAGCGCCTAAAGAAAATGTGCCGTTAATGCAGCATAGCACAAACACGCACACTCTGAGCACCCTGTTAGCCGTGCTGCGGCATCGACGTCCGGTCAGTGATATCACAACAGGCAACAACAGCGCCAACCACAGGAACGGTATGTAACGCGCCCACCATGATTGTTCAAAACACAGGCACACGGCGAATATCGACAAGTAAAGTACCCACCATCGCCTCGCGGGTCTGTTAATTATCATCAGAACTAATCCGATAATCAGCATAGGCAGCATGAATATACCGAAGCCGTTCACACGGGCGTCGTTGGAATACGAGCGGGACACGCTCGATAATGTCATATCACCGGTGACGACTCCCCACGGACATTTCTCGGCTGACATCAACGATTTGGCAAAGTTTGTCAGGCGGTTGCCCTCATGAAATATTGCGGGAGTATTGCCGGTCATAATGTCGACGGCATCGGTGCCCAAAGGGTAAACCGGGTTGGCATGATTGACTGTGTTAAGCACATACGGATTGTAACCCATGACAAAAACTCCGACGATTACGCCGGAAATTACGGCAAGGAAGCCCGACTTAAACAGTCGGTATCGCTTGAAATACAGACACCAGCCGGCAAAAAACAGACACTCAAGTCCGAGATAAAAGAAGTGTGTGAATTTTGTGTTCGCACCGATTGCGACTGTCATGAACAGCACAATATAAGCAAATGTATCACTCTCATCATGCCATAAAAGCATGAATGTCGAAACGAGCAGAACGGTCTCAATCCAGATGCAGTAATCATTATAAGCCGAAAAAGACTGAGCGATTAAGACAGGATTGCATGCCGCCATAATGACGAGCATTATTCTCCATTTCTTTGATACGCGTGGCAACGCTATGGTGAGCGCGTGCCACATGACTGCCAGCGCAGCCCCCGCGAAGACAAGATTTATACATTTAACTGACTGGAGGTTGCCCGTGAACGCCAGCACAGCCGCCCCGGTCGTTTCCAAAAGCTTTGCGTAATGTTTGGCCCATAATGAGCCGTTCGGCGGATTGGCCGTAAACGGATTCCATCCGTCCGCCATCATTACCATCATGTCATAATGATAGCCCATACTGTCAGCTGTGGGGTCGTAAATCATCGACATTGCCGCAGCTCCCATTGCCACGAAAAACAAACATAGCAACGACGTGACAAGCGCTCTTTTACGATTGTCTGACAAGAAGGTCACGGTCAACGTCGCCAAAATCAGTGCGGCAGGCACAATAAGGCAATTGACTTGGACACCGATTAGAAACAGAGCGTCAGTAACAAAAGCCGTATAAAAAAGAAAACTCAGCAAGAAAAGTCCTGCCAGCGCAGCTTGTCCGATGTGAAGCCTCCAATTCATCTTAACGACAAGCGTTTAGAAAATCTTATAAAGTTCATATCTGAAAATAAAGAACAATATCAGATACGCAACTATACAAATAAGTATGACGGGGTCATTGATCAGCAGTCTATTATGCGAGCCGCCTTTGTTAGAGCCGATACATATTTCCATATATCTCAATATGCCGACTATTACCGGCAGACCGCTTATACAAAAATACTCGGATGTAATAATGCGAGAGCCGCCCGGGAGAATTGTATAAAGGAAATAACAGGTCACCGTAGCGCTGCCGGTGAGAACGAGTGCAGCATCTATAAACTTAATCGAGTATTTAGCGGCTGTCGCACGAAGGTTGACCCCGCTCTCCTCGTAATAGCCCACATCCTCGCGACGTTTGCCCAATCCGAGGAAAAGAGACAGAAGGAAAGTCACTATCACTATCCAGACCGACAATGCGCAACCGGCCGCTACACTTCCGGCCCACAATCTCAACAGGAATCCGACTGCGATAATCGTAATATCAATCAGTGTCAGATGTTTGAGATACAATGTGTAGGCGATGTTTATCAGCAAATATGCCGTCAGGATTGCCACGAGTCGGGCATTTATGCACAATATAGCGAGAGTCAGTGATACGGCGACAAGCGTCATCGCTAAAGCGGTAGCTTTACCGGCCGAGACAGCGCCCGACGCGACGGGTCGCCGGCACTTCTCGGGCGACAGACGGTCAAAGGCCGCATCGCGAACATCGTTAAAACAATAAACCGCCGATGACATAAGGCAGAAACAAAACGTGGCAATCACTACAGGCGCAAGCACCGACGGCTCGGCAAGTGTGCCGGCAAAAAAAGCCGGAGCCATCACAAAGATATTTTTTATCCAGTGATTAGGTCTCGCAAGTTTTATAAGATTATTTATAGTGTTATCTGCCATTTTTGAAATGTAATAAATGGAACACCGGATAAAAATCTTTGGTATGCATTCATCTCGACAAAAGTAATTTAAATTAGCGGATTCGGCAAGTCGGGGGCTATATTTCACGTTTTTACGGATGTTTGAGGAGATTTTCGGGTGTTTTAATTGCCGGGTTAAGCGAGTTTTTATTATGCGGTTAAGCGCTCGGTCGTAATTTTGTAAAAATCAATCATTATTATCATGAAAAAATATATCATAGCTGCATTAGGTCTGTTTGGATTCGCTCTCATGGGCGGCGCTCAGACCCACCACTCTCTTCAGACCGAATATCCGTCGTACAAAGGCCTCGTCATGGCCGGCTATCAGGGATGGTTCAGAGGCGACAAAGACGGCACGAATCAGGGCTTCGGCCATTATGGCTTGAAGAAAGCTTTCGACGCTAATCACTGCACCATCGACATCTGGCCCGACGTGTCGGAGTACGAAAAAACTTATGAGACATCGTTCCGTCACGCCGACGGCTCTGTTGCCAAGGTGTTCAGCTCGGCCGACTCGTCGAGTATAGACCTGCACTTCAAATGGATGCAGGATTATGGTGTCGACGGCGTGTTCATGCAGCGTTTCTGGGGCACAGCCAAAGGCGACCTCAAGTCAGTGCCCAGCCGTATATTGGGCAACGCTTTGAAATCGGCATCGAAATACGGCCGCGCCATAGCCGTGATGTACGACCTGTCGGGACTGTCGGCCCGCGGCGAAGACTGTTCGGCCATCATCAATGACTGGAAACGCCTCGTCGACGAGATGAAAGTGACCAATCAGGAGGGCCGCAAGACTTATCTGCATCACAACGGCAAACCCGTCGTGGCCATCTGGGGCGTCGGCTTCCCTGACCGTCCCTACAATATCCGCAATATCGGCCTCGACCGTGTTATCGACTTCTTACAGAATGACCCTGTATACGGCGGATGCGCTGTGATGCTCGGTGTGCCCACATTCTGGCGCAACCTTGAGTCAGACTGCATCCACGACCCCTATCTGCACACTCTCATCAAGCAGAGCGACATCATCATGCCGTGGACCATACAGCGTTTCACACCGCTGCTCCACAATGACATGGACCGTTACCGCGACCTTATCATAGAGGATATCAAATGGTGTAACGCCAACGGCGTGGAGTACGTGCCGGCCGTAACACCCGGCTTCAGCTGGCACAATCTCAGCCGCGTCGAGTTTCCCGACGACGTCAAGCCCATCGGCAGCATTCCCCGGCAGGGAGGCCGTTTCTACTGGCAGCAGCTCTCGACAGCCATCCGCTCCGGAGCCAAGATGATTTATGTGGCAATGTTTGACGAAGTCGACGAAGGCACTGCAATATTCAAATGCACGGATAATCCTCCGGTGGCCAATCCCGCCAAATTCATCGACATGGACGGTATGCCGTCAGACCATTATCTATGGCTCACGGGCGAAGCCGCCAAGATGCTTCGCGGCGAGAAACCGCTGACCGATAAAATGCCGCAGCGACTATAAATTCGCGGAGATGTTTTCCGCGAGGGCGTTCATCGTCAGGCAGGTCTGACGTGAGAGTATGCCGGGAAGATTGGCTGAAATGATGAGCAGACGCCCTGCTTCGCAAAGGTCGAAGTCGTGGCCGGAGGGTTTGTAGCGCTCGCCCATCGGTTCGTTGGTTATCAGGATAAAAGCCCTTGGTGAAAACTCCGTTATATCCAACCTCCCGGTTGACTTCAACCTTGAATCTCGCGATGATTCGTCCAAGAATTTCGAACCAATGTAAAAAAACGGTTGTTAAAACAATGTAGGGACATGCCTTCGGCATGTACAACATGGCCGTCAAGGTTTTATGCGCGAATCATACATGCCGTCGCTCCCTGATGGTCGCTTTGGCATGTCCCTACATATTTTTTGTTTAACAATTCAACCGGTATTTTACATTGTCCAAGAATTTCCTCCGTCTGTTCCCTCACAAAAAGCAGAATATGCAGATGGTCGGGCATCAACGCATACTGGAGAATCCTGATTTTCGGCTCGATAAGGCTGAAATCCTTAAGGACTTTCTTTATGGCCGAACCGACAGCTGTCGCCCTGATAAAAGAGCTGCCCTTAGTTCCTGCGGGTAGGTGGCAATCGCCCTCAAGCGAGCCGAATTTTTCGACGAGAGGGCTCTTGTTGAGGGTCACCAAATAAATACACCTTTGGGTGTAATCATGCCATGGAGCGCGCAAGATTCTGTTCATTGGCCGGTAGGTTTTCGCTTAAGCTCAAGGCTATGACAAAATTTCTATTATATTTTTTCGCTGAAGCTCAGGACTTGGACAAAATTCTTGTTTGAGCGTCGAGCTTCAGCGAAATCGTTTGTTCAGGGGAGCTTGTCAGTATGTGCGCCCCATGAGCCTCGGTCGAGGTTACGGTAGCCGACGGCTTCGTACATGTGGCGCGGGGCTATATCCTCGGCGCCGTCGAGATCGGCAATGGTGCGGGCAACCTTGAGGATACGGTCATAGGTGCGAGCGCTGAGCTCAAGCTTGACCATGACTTTTTCCAATATGGCGCGTGTCTCGGCGTCCAAGCGGCAGTAACGCGTCATCAGGCGCGAATTCATCTGCGCATTGCAGTGCACACCGGGCTCGTCGGTAAAGCGGCGCTCCTGTATTGCACGGGCGGCGATGACACGCTCGCGGATGACGTCGCTGCGCTCGCCCGTCGGCCCGTCTGACAACTTGTCGATGGCTACAGGCAGTATCTCGCACTGTATGTCTATCCGGTCGAGCAGCGGGCCTGAAATACGGCTGAGATAGCGCGACACCTGACCGGGTGTGCAGGTGCACTCTTTGGTCGGATGGTTGTAGTAACCGCACGGACAGGGATTCATCGAGGCCACGAGCATGAACGACGCCGGATAGTCTATCGAGTAGCGCGCACGCGAGACCGTGATGTGGCGGTCTTCGAGCGGCTGACGCATCACCTCGAGGACCGAGCGCGAGAACTCGGGAAACTCATCGAGAAACAATATACCGTTATGAGCCAGCGAAATCTCGCCGGGCAACGGATTTGTGCCGCCTCCGACAAGCGCCACAGGCGAG
The DNA here is from genome assembly GCA_965143025.1 of uncultured Bacteroidales bacterium. GTDB lineage: Bacteria > Bacteroidota > Bacteroidia > Bacteroidales > Muribaculaceae > CAG-873. Next base: position 8,456 of record CBCSTG010000002.1, on the reverse strand, counting down.
ATGGTGTGGTGCGGCGAGCGGAACGGACGCGCCGTCATCAGGCGCGAGCCGCGCTTTAACTTGCCGGCCACGGAGTGTATCTTGGTGGTCTCGAGAGCCTCCGAGAGCGTCAGCGGCGGCAGAATAGTCGGCAGTCGTTTGGCCATCATGGACTTGCCCGAGCCGGGAGGACCGACGAGCAATATGTTGTGGCCGCCCGCGCAGGCAACCTCGAAGGCTCGCTTGACATTGTCCTGACCTCTGACTTCCGAAAAATCGACGTCATATATAGTGCGTGCGGCCGCAAACTCCTCGCGCGTATTGACTATTGTCGGCTCAAGCGAGCAAGTACCCGTCAGGTGGTCGACAACCTGCTGCAGACTGCCCGCTCCGTAGACTTCAAGATTATTGACCACGGCCGCCTCTGTCGCATTTGCCTCCGGCACAATCATACCCTTGAAACCGGCACGGCGCGCCTCGATGGCCATCGGCAGCACGCCTTTGACCGGCAGCAGCGAGCCGTCGAGCGACAGTTCGCCCATCAGCATATAGCGATCAAGCTCGGGCGCCGTTATTATCTCGGCTCCGGCCAGCAAGCCGACAGCTATCGGCAGATCGTAGGCCGAGCCTTCCTTTCGCACATCCGCCGGGGCGAGATTGACCACAATGCCACGGCGCGGAAAATCATAACCCGACTGCGTCAGAGCCGAGCGCACACGCTCGTGGCTCTCCTTGATGGCTGTGTCGGGCAGCCCTACAATCGTGTATGAGAAACCGCGAGCCACCGACACCTCGACGGTGATGACGATGGCATCAATGCCCTGCAGGGCGGCTCCGTAAGTCTTGACTAACATAATGGCAACGTTTACTTGATGCTGTCGCCTACAAAGCGCTCGACATCGGCGAGCGCCGTCGTGCGCAGAGCCTGACGACCCGTGGCGTCGACAATGATAAAATAAGGCAGAGACGGCACTCCGAGACTGACTATCCCCGGCGCTGCCACCGAGCCGGCTACCCAGCCGCGCTGCCAGCCGACCGTGTCGCTTCGGACAGCGCGACGCCATGTCTCGACTTCGCGGTCAAGTCCGAGGTCGAGGATGTGAAGACGTTTAGACGGCAACCTGTCGAGCACGTCGCCGATAGAATCAGAACGCCCGCTCTCTTCACTACCGAGCACGATGAGTGACCATTTGTGGGCCGCAGGATTGAAAGTGAGCAGCGAATCCTTTAATGTCATATAATCAATGCCGCTGACGGCGTCAGACGCCGAGTGGGCCACAAGGCGCTGCAGCATGGCGTTGAACGAGTCGGCGAGCGATGACGGCCGCGCCGCACCGTCAATCGACGACATCACCGAGTCGGCGCGCAGAGCGTCGGCCGACGCATCATAGCTTGTCATCATCAGCAGAGTGGAGACTATGTCATCAGTGTGTGCGGCCACATAGCGCTCTATCACACGGTTTGCAGCCGGCCCTGCCAGCGAATCGGCAAGACTGTTGACACATGAGGCCCAGCGCTCTGACGTCTCGTTGCCCGAGACCTGCAGGTCATAGGGACGTCCGCGTCTGACCTTAAGCTCGAGACGGTCACCGTTTGACACATATACACGCCCTAACGGACGATATTCATTGTCCAAGACCGAAAGTACTGTCGGTGCGGCAGCCACGCCTTTGATTTCGAACTTACCTTCTTTAGCCGCTGTAAGCCCTTGGTTAAGACGTCCGCCGGCATAATAGACGTAGCGAATGTTCATAGTCGGGGCCTCTTCGACAAATCCCTCGACGGTAAATGTCTCGTCATCGCCGCAGGCCACAGACATAAGCCCCACGAGCAACGGTGCGACAATTCGAAGTGATATATATTTAAATAATCTCATGATTGACAGCCTTTATTTCACAAAGTTACACCTTTTTGACAGACGATGACTTGTTTAGCGGGTATATTTTTGGTCATATAGTCTAAATTCTCCACTAAATTGGACGATTAGTCTTTTTATGAGCCGCACTTTTCGATGTCGGGATTTTATTTTGTAAATTCGCGTCATCCTTAGAATCAGAAAATACGTTCCCCGATGCTACGCAATATATATATCATCCTTTTTGCGCTCATCGCCACAATAGCCGCCAAGGCTCAGATATTAACACCTGACTCGGAGCCGGTCACACGCGACAGTATTGTCAATGAGTTTGAAAGCCAGCCTTACTTCGGTCTGTATAAAGATAATTATTTTATCTTCGGTCCGTCGCTGAGCCATCCGAACAAAACCAACACAAACGTCAAGTTTCAGATTTCGGTAGCGCAGCGTCTGACGCGTTCGACGCTGCCTTTCGGCACATACCTTTACCTCTTCTACTCTCAGAAGTGTTTCTGGAATGTGCTCGAAAACTCACTGCCGATGACCGATCTCAACTTCAATCCGGGCATCGGCCTGACCAAGCCGCTCTATGTCAAAAACCGCTATATCGGCAAACTGACGCTTATGCTCGAGCACGAGAGCAACGGACGTGACAGCATCTGGTCGCGCTCATGGAATAAAATATCGCTTGCATCGACCATCATGATTGACAAAAACCTGATGGTGCACGGCAAGGTGTGGATACCCATCATCGACGGCCAGAACAATAAAGACATACTCCACTACTGCGGCATCTACCAGACCGGTCTGCAGGTCATCTCGGACAACCGCCGCTTCACGGGCTCCGTCATCCTTACAAAACGTCTCGGAGGATGGTTTAATTACAATACGGTCATCGAATTGGCCTACCGCATCTTCAAGCGCGACAACCAGTTCATTTTCCTCCAGTATTACAACGGCTACGGCGAGGGTCTGCTCGCCTTCAAGGAGTATCACAACCAACTGCGTGTCGGCATCGTCATCAAACCGAAATTCTTCAGCGAATACTAACGATTTATCACATTTATAAATTCGAGGCAGCCGGTGCATAGAGCCGCCTGGCCTCCGTCATGCCTCATCACAGTGCCGCAGTGAGGGCAGACGACCGTCGGATGCTCGTCCAAAGTCTTGTCCTGTAGGTTATAGCGGCGACGAGCCACGGCTGTCATATCCTCACCGATTACGCCTATGCCGGTATCTGCCGACGGTTTGTAAAAATGCACATCGTTGTCGGCATCGATAACCACCACACCCCGGGAACATACGGCCGACTTGACGACAGGACGGGCAAACCATGACCACTCTATCTCGCGCCCCGCGGTATCGGTCAGACATACGCCGTTGCTGCACAGCAGGTAAAGATGCTTGCCGTCAGCGCACACATACATAGCGGTCACATTGACAGCGACACGGCGCACAGAGCCGGTCGTCAGATTGCGGGCGTAAAGCGTGCCGTCAGCCTCGGTCTCATATAGTTCCGAGCCGTCAACAGCCATAGCCTCAGGCTTGCGCAGGTAGCCGGAACAGACAATCATGCGCGCCTCCAAGCCGCCGGCATGAGCACGCACCTCACGCAGACAGCCGCCATAGGCCACAAGCCATCGGTCGCCCTCCGGGTCATAAACCGTGTGACACTTTTGGCCTGAATCTGCCGCAGGCATGTCGAGGAACATCACTTTGCCGTCAATGAGGTCAAAAAACAGCTGGCCGCGCTTGCCGGGCGTCTCATTGCTGACCATAACGAATCGGTTGTCGTCGCTCATCAGTATGGTCGGACGCGCGAAACATCCCCCATCGTCAAGGTTTATAACATCATTTGTAAAGCTCGCCACGAGCGCTCCCTCAGTGTCGGTGACAAAAAACCACGGCGCGATGTCATAGACCCAGTTGCCGCATACATAGGCTGCATAGCGGCTGTCGCGGCTGAAAACAGTACGGCAAATCGGGAATCCTACCGTCCAGCTATGAGTCTTGCCGGTGCCATAAAGAGGACCCGCGCCGAATATCGTCTTATACTGATTTATATAATCGGCCAGACCCACCGTCGCCATAGAGTAACGGCTACCGTCGGGCGAGACCGCGCTGCAGCTCACGAGGTCGTAGTCGCGGGGCATAGGTATCATTTTGTAGTCGGCGCCATAAAACTCATCATTGCGTCTGACTCGCAGCAGAGAACGCACCATATAGGACGTGTTGCGGATGCCGAACGAGGCCACGATGTTTGTGCCCGACGTGTCTACCGACAGGCTGTTGGCTGCCGAGAATCCGTCAGAGTCCTTGGCAACGAGCGTCTCCTGAGCCTTGATGTCAAAGACAACACCACGCCGCGCACAGAAACCGATGCTCCCGTCATAGGTCGCCGAGTCTACAAAATATGTTGATATGATATCGTCAAACGCGAAATAAACACCACGCTCGTCATTCTTTACGAGGTATCTTATCGCCGTGCCGTCGGTATTGTATATTGTCAGACGGCCTGCATGCTCATGAAACGACGTCGGAGCATTGCCCGAGGCCGACGGTAAATCCAAGGAGGCGAGACGCCATGTCTCGAGACTCAGACGCCGGAAGTGATCATAATATTTCTTGTGTGGCTCGTTTAAATCAAATTTGTCACCGGGCATCTGCAGCCACAGCGAGAAAGCGTCAGTCGAGACATCGCCCTTTAAGGAGCCCTTTATAGCTATGGTCTCAACCGAGATTTTCCAATCGTCGGCGACGCTGAACATCAATATGCCGACCTCATCGTTTTCGGCAAAAATCAGGCGACCCGTGCGGCTCATAGACATCCATTTGGGCCGCACACAATCATAGAGACCAATCACGCGCGGCCCTGTTGATGCCGCATTGAAGGGTCCTATCTTGCCGAGAAGGTCGACAAACCGCAACGAGCCGCGATGCCAGTAAACGAGTATAAGCCCGTTATCGCTCGCGGCCATAGGGTCGTCGGGGTCAAAGGGCAACGCATAATCATTATCTATGGCTGTCTCAAACTGTGTGTCGACGAGGCGGCATCCGTCAGAGAGACGATGCAGCAGGCGCTTGCCACCGTCAATCAATATGGGGAAGCGGCCGCAGTGTTCGCGACGGTAAATGACAGTCGAGTCGAGTGTGCTGTCGCTGAGACAGTCTGTCATGATGCCCTTGCGCCCGTAGCGCCGCAGTACCTCACGGGTCAGATAGTGATGTGGATGCAGGTTGACGGCTCGCTCGCGCAGCTCTGTAACGGGCGCCTGCGGCATGCTCGTCAAATCGTTGCGCAACACACGCAGTTCCTCATTCTCCTTGGCTCCGGTGCCTCCGGCGGTCAGCAGCGCTTCGTCGAAACTTTCGTTGACTGCCGCGCCGAATCGCGAATAAAACTCCAAGAGATAGTCGCAGTCGGTCAAATGCTTATATATAAGTCCGATATTACCCAATCGGTTGTCCGGTGTCACCACCATAGATGCTGCATGTGTCAGATTGCGCAGCGCCACAGCGTGGCCGCGACTCCACATGCGGCTGTAATAGTCATAAAGTATACGGCGGCTCGCGATGTCGACATCTCGGTCAAGCATGGCCTCGATGACCTCGCGTATGGCGTTGTGATAGACGGTGACGACTTCACCTGCCTCACTGTGACGCATGCGTAGCAGCGGCTGCAGGTCGTGATAGAGGCGCGAACGGTAGATTGACGGAAGGCGCGGCTCGTCGCCCGACTGCCAGTCGTGGTGACTGTGAGCCCTGAACGCGCCGCTAAGTTCGTCATCCATGGCGAGCATGTCGTCGAGGTCAGACAGATAGATGCCGTAGCCACTGTTGAGAATCAGCGCAAGGGCCATCTCGACCATGCGGCGTCCGTGGCGCTCGGGTCGCGAGAGTTCGGCGATATAGTGCAGCAGCAGGCCCTCGAAAGTGGTCGGTATATCGCCCGTGGGCTGCGACGAACGAAGCACTGACAGATAGCTGCCGAGCAAGGTCAGGTAGACCGGGCGCATATCAGCCTGCAGCAACGCGGCGTTGACTGACATCCACTGTTCGGCCGTCAGGCGGCGGCCGTTGAGTCGCAGGCTGTGGCCGACGAGACTGCCGCTCTCCATGCGCATATCAGGCAGCACAAAACGCTGATGCCCGCAGGCGTGATCCCAGCGCTGCTCGTCAGTCGTCGAGAAGATGATGCGAACATTGGCCGGAAGCGTCTTCTTCTTACCGGCCGGTATCATATTGACAAGATGATGCAACTCATCCTCATGACAGTTGACTTGATCGAGCGCGTCGATGACAAAGAGAAATCTGCGGGCAGCCGGCAGCTTGTAAAAGCCTGACGAGACATCCATTGCAATCCGCCACAGACGGTCAGTGCCGACATAATTTATCGGTTCGGGCTTGTAAGAGGTATGAGTTAAATCGGCAAGAATACGTTTTAAGGTTTCGCCAAACTCGAGAACGCCCGTCGTGGCAAAAGTGTGGCCGCAGAATATCGGCACAACCGTCACCGGACTGCCGGGACGGGAATATATGTCGACAATACGGGCAGACAGGGCGCTTTTGCCGGTACCTGAGGGGGCCACGATGCGCAGCGGTGTCTGCGGGCCGTCGGAGTCGATATAATTACGCAGACGCTGGAGCTCTATCTCGCGTCCGAAAAAGCGCGCCGACTCCTCGGCGGCGAACGCCCGGTGCGTATCGAGTTCGTCGTCGATGCCCCCGGCGCTGTTGCGCGCTATCTCGGCGTCGATGACGCGGCGCAGTCGCGCCGTCATAGCTTCTGTAAATCGCTTGGCAAAGCTTTCAGCCTGATAGTCGGCGTAGCTGATATTCGATTCGCGATAAAGCAAATCCGGCTCGACCGTGGCCGTAATCTCGTCACGCAGACGGCCGAGGCGTCCGCGCAGGTCGGCGTCTTTCTCCGTGAATGACGCAGCCACATCCGCCGGCACACCGCTGAGGGTGCGCACATAACCTATAACATGCTCACGCTGGGCCTCGGCATCGCCGAGAAGACCCTCGCGTATCTCCTGCTCCGTGGCCGAGCGGTCAAAGACAAAGCGGCTGCCTGCGTGACGGCGTCCGTAGCGGTCTAACAGAGAACGCAGGCCGCGTTCGGCGTAATCGAATTCATGACAGTCAGCACTGTAGGTGTCACGGCGACGCAGCTCGTAGCGGCCGTCAGGCAGCGCGTTGCTGTCGAAGTCATACCAGCGCTCCAAATAGCCCATCTCGTCAAGCGTAGCCTCGCCGTAGAGACCGTTATACTCTTCGGCGCTTAGCGTCTCCGGCAACGGCATCCAGCCGTAACGCTCGCCGAGGAGCAGGATGAAATTAGGCCGCGGCGACATCTCGCGGGAGCGGTGAAGCTCCTCGAGACAGATGCGCATCGTGCGGTTGTCGGCCGAGGCCTCGTCACTTATGCCCCAGCGCAGATCGACATAGTCTATCTGCCAGCCGCGCCGACCGTAATCCTCGCGCAGACTGTCAAATACGGACTTCAGAAGGTTGCGTTCGCGCTCCATGTCGGCGAAGGTCGAACTTATGAAAAAACGGATGTATGGCCTGCGTCGCATGGAGGGGTGCGGTTTTAATTAAGAATGGTGTCGGGTCAGAATTTGTAGCTTACGCCCACGAGGCCCTTGACGCCGGCAGACTCGATGCCGGGCACGAGCTGATAGCGGTGACCGAGCAGATTCTCGCCACGGGCGAAGACGCTCAGAGCCTCGGTTATGCCGTAGGTGGCATTGACGCCGAGCAGACGACTGTCGCCTAATGACACGCGACCTGCCTCGCCAAAAGGATTTTCCTCGCCGTAGAAGCAACGTTTGGCGCGCAGCTCAAAGTCGGCGCCGATCTCGAGGCAGTCAATGGGGCGCACCTTGAGCCGGGCTGTGAGCACATATTTGGCGCGGTCACGCCACAGATAGTAAGCCTTGTCAACCTTCTGCGGAGCGACTTCGCCGGTCACCTCGGCCGACACTATCGAGCGCCAGTCATAGGCGAGTGTCAGGCCGGCGTGCCATGCCTTGAGGTCGTAGGTGGTGTATGCGTCGCAACTAATGCCGTCACTGCTGCCTGCGACCATCGTCGGCATCAGCCAGTCATTGGCAACGGCATAGCCGCCGAAGAGCTTGGCCGAGAAGCCGCCTATCATGCCTATATTGGCACCGATTTCGACCGTCACGGGCACATGCGAGCGCTCATACTGCATCAGGGTATTCATGTAGGGGCAGTAATTGTAGAGTGAGCGCAGGGTGTTGAGGTGTTCCCCACCCTCTGCGCGGGCATAGAGCGCAAACTGCGAGCTCGCGTTCCAGTCGAGCATCACGGCCGGCGCGATGTGGAATTTCTTGCCTTCGCCTCCGGTCGACAGGTCTATGCGGGCGCCGATACGGCCGGGAGCGCGACCTGCGTTAAACGCGTAATACGGAGTCATCGATATCACGCCAATGGTCGAGGCGCTGTGCTTTTTAATTTCCCAAAAGTCAAAGGGTGTGCCGGCAGCCCATACGGGCTTGTATGAGTCACCGCGGCGAACCATGTCAGCAGCAATCTCGATGCCGCCGCGCGGTGTGGCCGACGAGCCGTAGTAACCGATGCCGGCGGTTACACT
>CBCSTG010000001.1:0-267766 GCA_965143025.1 uncultured Bacteroidales bacterium | reverse complement strand
GTCGAGGCTTATGTAGTGCCGGCTGAGAAGATAGTGGAGCATGTTTATGACAATGCGGTCGCTGTCGCCCCGATAGAGCAATCTCTCAACATCCGCGCCGTGGCTGTCACTGGGGTGTCTTCAACGGTGACGGCGCTTGCGGCCGTGCGTCAGTCGCAGTCGGCATGGGACTTCGGTCGTCGCCGATTTATGGTATTCACATCGGGCGGTATGTTCAGAGCCATTGTCAGTGCCGATATGACTGAAATCTCCGTCGCGCTGCATGACAGCCGCCCTGTCACAGACCGCGCGGCTGTATGCGACGCCTCGGGACGGTTGCTGGCTCTCAGCGGTCGCAATCTTTTGGAAGTCGGCGCGTCGGGATGCCGTCTACTGGCCGACGACATAGACGGTGAACGCATTTATTGGGAGCCTCTGCGCGGCGAACTGACTGTATGCGGCGACACGGAGAGGTCGGAGACCGTGTGTCTGCGCGACGGCATGAGGCGCTTTTCGCGCATGCTGCAACTTGTCGGACGCGGTGTCACCGGCTTTGATGGCCGGACATACGCTGCGACGGCCGGACAGACGTTGGTCTGTCTTAGCGACGAGACTATGCCTGCGTCACGTGCCGTTTCGTGGCGTCGCTCGGTCGCGTGCGGCGAAAGCCGTCTGCCGCTGTCGCTCGCTTTTGACGCCGCGGGGACGTCTGTCAGGCTTAATGTGACACTCGCGCGTCGGTCGACCGATGAGCGACGCAGCAGTCCGGTCGTAAGGGCGGTGATTGACGGGACGCTCCGTGAGCCTATGGCTGTCAGATTGGCGCAGCGACCGATGCGGCTGTGTGAGGCCGGTTTCGGCGGCGAAGTGAGCGGCGATTTCAGATTTGCAGGATTCAGAATGGTAACAGACTATGGAAAATATTGACTTTGAGCTTGAAAATCGTCTGCGTAACGAGGCGCTTGCGGCCGCGGCGGTTTATGACCCGCAGACAGGAGTGGGATGCTGCGGCGACAGAGTCTCTGTCGACTCACCTGAGCCGGAAGCGGGGCGTGTGATGGTGCCGCGCACGATGACCGACGACACGGCGTGGGCATCTTCACTTGGCAATGTAACCGAATGGCGGCGTCTGCGCTGCCGTCACGACTTCGAGTATTGGGCGGCGACCTGCGTGACCATAAAGCACAAGACCGAGGGATGCGACACTCGTCTGCGTCTCAACCGCGCGCAGCGTCGCGTGCTCGCCGTCTTGGAGTCAGACCGCACGGCCGGGCGACCCATCAGGATGATAGTGCTCAAGGCGCGACAATGGGGCGGCTCGACGCTCGTGCAGATGTATATGGCGTGGATACAGTCGTGTCACCGCCGCAACTGGCACTCGCTCATCTGTGCCCACGTCAAGGACACGGCGGCCACGATACGCGGCATGTATAGCAAGATGCTCGCCGACTACCCCGAGGAGCTGTGGGAGGGCGACTCGCGTCCGCAGTTTGTGCCGTTCGAACGCGCCATCAATGTGCGCGAAATCAGCGGCCGCGGTTGCCGCGTGACGCTTGCTTCGAGTGAGAATCCCGAGTCGGTGCGCGGCTCTGACATAGCGATGGCCCATCTGTCAGAGACAGCCTACTGGAAAAGCTCGGCTCAGCATCAGCCCGGCTCGCTTATGCGCTCGATATGCGGCTCGGTAGCCTTGATGCCTTACAGCCTTGTTGTGATGGAGTCGACGGCTAACGGCGTCGGTAACTATTTCCACACCGAGTGGCTTCGCTGTCGCGACGGACACGGTGACAAACACGCCGTCTTTGTGCCGTGGTATGAAATCGAAATCTACTCGCTGCCTCTCGACCGTCCGGCCGCCGAGATGGGAGCATCGCTCAGCGAATATGAACTCGGCTTGTGGCATCGCGGATGCACGCTCGAGCAGATAGCATGGTATCGTGCCAAATCGGCCGAATATGCTGACGCGGCGATGATGCACGCCGAGTTCCCCTCTGACGACACCGAGGCCTTCGCCGCAACCGGCAGTGGCGTCTTTCGTCAGGACGACATAGAGCGCATGCGCCGTGACTGTCGCACGCCGCTCCGTCAGGCCGACATTGCGGCCTTGGGCCTCGTCGACAAACCCGGCGGCGCGCTGAGCATCTGGGAGGAGCCGGCAGACGGCGCCGACTATGTCGTGGCCGTAGACATAGGCGGTCGTACCGCCAAGGCCGACTGGTCGGTGATGGCCGTCGTCAGACGAGGATACTGCGGGGCGCCTCACCGCGTGGTTGCTCAGTGGCGCGGCCATACAGATCATGACCTGCTGGCCGGCTATGCCCGTCAGCTTGCCGAATACTATAATGAAGCACTGCTGATAATAGAGAGCAACACTTTAGAGTCGGAGGCCGAAGGGGGCGGCGACTCCCATCTGTTTGTTCTCACGCGCCTCGCCGACAGCTACGGCCGTCTTTACTGCCGCGGCGAGGGTGCCTCACGGCGTCCCGGCTTTCACACCAACCGCTCGACCAAAGCCATGATAATCGCCATGCTGATAGAGGCCGTGCGCGATGGCCTCTATGTCGAACGCAGCCATGCGGCGTGTGACGAGCTGACAGTCTATGAGCAGCGCCCCAACGGCTCATATGCGGCCAAAGAGGGGCACCATGACGACATCGTCATGACCCGCGCCATGGCTCTATACGCGCTGCAGTCTGACGACGGAGTCACGGAAGCCCCTGCTCTCTCGACAATTACCTTGCCCGAGTGGTAAGAGAGAATATGGAGGGTCGATTTTTATAATTGTCCTGTCAGTTGATTGTAGGGACGTGCATTTGGCACGTATTGTTTGGCCGTTCTGATTTACGTATTATACATGCCGACGCTCCCTGTCGGTCGCTCTGGCATGTCCCTACATTTGTAACAAAAAGCAGGGGCTGTGACATCTGTGGCAGCCCCTACGGGTTATTGTGAGCGCCATCGCCGCGTTAGCGCTGCGGAGTTGCGCCGTATGTGAGCCTATGACAAGCGGGCTGTAGGTCCGCGCAGTCATAGGTAAAAAGGATAAATATAGGAAAGCACGCTGTAGGTGTGCTGCAAACTTTATCAAAGCGGCGTACCTACAGCACGCTATACTTTTGTATGAGCTAAACACCACGGTTGCGCAGGCCTACAGCCTGCTCACCGTGGCCTCACATGCTGACGCCGCGCTGCGGCTACGACCGCTAACGCGGACGCAAAATTTTGCGCCTTACGTTCGTCTGCATGCTTAGACTCACATACGACGCTCATTTAAAAACCTGTTTCTACATTAATTTCTTATAGGCATCTACGAAACTTAAAAATATTTATATCATAATTTTATTTGTAGGTATCGTCGAATTTATTTAGTTTTGCAGCCATCCAATTTTACATGGCAAGATGTTCTAAAGAATTCTGCCGCCTCATTTAGTCAAACAATAAAAACCTGTATATCTTATGAAAAGAAATGTCCTAAAAATTATATTTTTTATCGTAGTATTAAATTGTACAATTTTGGAGTCCTTTTCTCAGAATAAAGACAAAGTTGAAACAATTCCGGTAGAAAGATTTATTCTACATCACGGAGGTGGTAATTGGACAAGAGATACATGGGGAAGAGATTTGCTTGATACTAAAACAGGAGAAGTCAAATTCATTTATCCTGATAAAAATCCCGAAAAAATACGTATTGAGAATTATGTGGGCGGACCTAACATTCCAGAAAGCCAATCTTATAACGGAAGATTTTCCATATCATATTTCGACAATGGAGATAATTCATTTTTTATACTTTTAGATACTAAGACGGGAGAAATATGGCATGGTCGAAAAAGAGTTCTAACAAAAGTGAAATAGAATTTCGCGGGCTTTTTATAATGATCCGTTATGAATAGAATGACTACCTTGCATTTTCGTACTTATATTTCCTGTTAATCCAACCGCAAAATCCGGTTAAAGTAAAGTATTATATAGAAAATACATATAAGATATAGTACAAGCCAGAGCGCTCCCGTCGGAGCGCTCTGGCTTGTATAATAATTGTGTAATAATCTTGCTGCCCAAATTATACGTGCCGAATGCACGACTCTACTAAAAAAACAGGGGCTGTGACAAAAGTCACAGCCCCTGCGGGTTATAGTATGGTCTCGTTAAACTTATTTGTCTAAGTGAGGGCCTGCTGCTACGAGAGCTTTGCCTGCTGCGTTGTTCTCGTATTTAGCGAAGTTCTTGATGAAACGTGCTGCGAGGTCTTCGGCTTTGGTGTACCACTCCTGCGGGTTAGCATAAGTGTCACGCGGGTCGAGGATTTTGGGATCTACGCCGGGAAGTTCGGTCGGAATCTCGAAGTCGAAGATAGGCAGTTTTTTTGTGGGAGCGGTCAGGATGGCGCCGTCGAGGATAGCGTCGATGATGCCGCGGGTATCTTTGATAGAGATACGTTTGCCTGTGCCGTTCCAGCCTGTGTTGACGAGGTATGCCTTGGCGCCCGATGCCTGCATGCGCTTAACGAGTTCCTCGGCATATTTTGTCGGGTGGAGCTCAAGGAATGCCTGGCCGAAGCAAGCCGAGAATGTCGGGGTAGGCTCGGTGATGCCACGCTCTGTGCCGGCGAGTTTGGCGGTGAAGCCTGACAGGAAGTAATACTTGGTCTGCTCGGGAGTCAGGATAGACACGGGAGGCAGCACGCCGAATGCGTCGGCGCTCAGGAAGATTACGTTCTTGGCGGCGGGACCTGCAGAAATCGGTTTAACGATGTTCTTGATGTGGTCGATGGGGTAGCTTACACGGGTGTTCTCTGTAACGCTCTTGTCGGCGAAGTCGATTTTGCCGTCTTTGTCTACGGTAACGTTCTCGAGGAGGGCGTCACGTGTGATGGCGTTGTAGATGTCGGGCTCGCTGTCTTTGTCGAGGTTGATGACCTTGGCGTAGCAGCCACCTTCGAAGTTGAACACGCCGTTGTCGTCCCAGCCGTGCTCGTCGTCACCGATAAGGAGACGTTTGGGGTCGGTCGAGAGAGTGGTCTTGCCTGTGCCTGAGAGGCCGAAGAAGATAGCTGTGTTCTCGCCCTTGAGGTCGGTGTTGGCCGAGCAGTGCATAGATGCGATGCCCTTGAGGGGGAGGAAGTAGTTCATCATCGAGAACATACCTTTCTTCATCTCGCCGCCGTACCATGTGTTGATGATAACCTGCTCGCGCGATGTGATGTTGAACACGACAGCAGTCTCGCTGTTGAGGCCGAGCTCTTTGTAGTTTGTGAGTTTGGCTTTAGAGGCGTTGTAGACAACGAAGTCGGGAGTGAAGTCCTTGAGTTCGTCGGCTGTCGGACGGATGAACATGTTCTTGACGAAGTGTGCCTGCCAAGCTACTTCCATGATGAAACGCACAGCCATGCGGGTGTCTTTGTTAGCGCCGCAGAAACCGTCGACAACATAGAGTTTCTTGTTAGAGAGCTCTTTGATGGCGAGCTCTTTGCAAGCCTTCCAAGCCTCCTGAGTGGCGGGCTTGTTGTCGTTTTTATATTCTTCGGTTGTCCACCATACGGTGTCTTTAGAGTTTTCGTCGAGTACGATGAATTTGTCTTTAGGCGAGCGGCCGGTGTAGACGCCGGTCATAACGTCGACAGCGTTGAGCTCGGTGAGGACGCCTTTCTCATAACCTTCTAAAGAGGGGAGAGTCTCTTCTTTGAAGAGTTCCTCGTAAGAGGGATTGTAGACTACTTCGGTAGTGCCTTCGATGCCGTACTTCTCGAGGTCTTTTTTGATTTCGGGAGTACGAGCTTTGATGATTTCTTCGATGTTGCTCATTGTCGTAAAATCTTGATATGAATGTTAGTAAATGTATTCTTTGCGATGTAATAATCTGACTTGGTCAGAAGTCTGTCTGATGCGGCAGGCCCTTGTTAACCGAGTGCAAAGTTAGGAAAAATTCGGTTAATAAGGAAAGGGTATTAAGGAAAAATTTCTTTATTAATAATTTTTATAAATTGCCTCCTTGACCGTCGGGTCACAACTATATATATGTGTTGTTTTCACGGGTAATAACAGAGCCCGGACCGTGACAGTTCGGGCTCTTGCCAATAAATTATGTTAGAAATCCTTAGCGTCTGTTTTGATGCCGTGGTTGTGACGTTTGCCCGATGGTCAAATCTCGTTGGATAGCATTATCAATCGGTTGTCCTGCGAGATATGAATTTCTGTCCGTTGACGATATAGATTCCTCTCGGCAAAGTCTCGAGGATACTCTTGTCGGCATTATGATGAAGCAGCAATCCGGCTATTGTATATATGTCGACTTTGTCCGGAAGGGCATTGACGGTGATATTCTCAATGCTGTTCTCGTGCAGCGAGCGGATGTAATTGGCCGAGATTCCGTCGGTTAACGGATCTCCGTCGACAGTCAGCATATTGGGAGCAATATTAAATTGATAATTTCCGTTTGTCCATTCGTCGGTATCAAAACGACATCTTATAGACGTGGGCTCGTCGACAGAGGTTTCGATAACACCGTTTAGCACGCTGCCGTCAGGCTTGGTGAGAGTGGGGCGCGCCCCGTCGGCTACCAATACTTCTGTGGCTTCGTGGAAATGTATCTTGATTTCTTTAAGATGTGAGAGATCCTCGGTGTCTTCGGCGGGAGTCATCAGGTATTTGATTTCGGGGACTCCGGGAAGAGTGACCGGGATGCGTAGGACAGTTGGATTGGCCCAGTAAGAGGCGAACGTGTTGCGCACGGCGTCTAAGCCTAAGTAACCGGCGGGAATCTCAAAGACACAGTTGCCCTTGACTACGCTAAGGTCATCAGTGGTGGTGAATACGGGCTGGTTATAAGGAGCGGCGGCTTTTGCCGGACCTGCGTAAGTGGCTACGACGCGGTTACCTTTTTTGAGCACCGGCAGGCCCTTGTCAGTGTTGAATATCTGGATGTTGTTATAGCCTGAATATTTCAGTGACGAGAAATCACCGTCGGTGACGGGAGCGACTGACACATTGACTATGTCGGGAATCTGCCAGTAGATGTATTCCTGATTGTTGAGTGTGGTCTTGCCGTCTATGGTGATGCTCCACGCACCTACCGGGATAGTCTGACGCCAGAACTGGCCGGGGCCGGTTGCCCGGTAACTTTCGGCAGCATATTTCACGGTTACGACATTGCCCTCGGCTTTGATATCAAGGCCGGTCTGAGGCAGGATGGTCGTAGCAGACTGAGGCGCGTCGACAAAGGCCTGAGCTGATGTGACCACTGCATTGTTGAAAAGGCCTTTGCTGATAGCTGCCTCGCAGTTGTCAGTGAGCTCGACGACGGCACCCTCTGGGTATGTGATAGTGAATTCACCGAATTTGTCGATGGCGCCGTTTGACTCAAGCACCAATTGACCGTTTTCGCGTTTACCGACGGCCGGCGCGGGGCTGACGGAGTGCTCGATTGTCTCGGGAATGACATAGGAGAACGTGTGTTGAGCCGAAGTGTGTTTGGCGGCCTCGACCTGTATGAACGCATCCTCGTCATATATTACCTGATACGTGCCGGGCTCCGTCAGGGCCGGATTTACCTTATATGTGATATTTAAGGCGCCGTTGCCGGTCTTTTTGGCTGCATTGGCAGTGGGATTGTTGACAGAGGTCGACCACACGGGATTGCCATCGCGTGTGATGGTCACCTTCTTGGTTTCGTCGTTGGCTTTTGACTTGCAGAAAAATTTGATTTGAAGCTGGTCGATGCGCTCGAGTGCTGCACCTTCGGTGTCAGAGGGATAGACGGGCAGACCTTTGGCCTTGTCGTTGGCTTGGATTTGAAAGCCGGTAAACTGATGATGGGTGTTAAACTTCGACTCCACTAATGTATCACCGTCATATTTGCACATATAGCAATATTGAGTCTGGAATGTAACGGAGTATGTATCCGAGTCCCAGAAGGCGGGATCGACTGTGCCCTTGGCATAGTTGTCCTGAATCGTGAGAACCATCGTGTGTCCGTCGTCTTCAGTTCGCAAATATTTGAAACAACGCACCATCAGACCATTGGAGAGATAAACTCCGTTAGATATTCTGTAGGTGTCAGAAGTAGCCATAAACTTACATTCGGGGCAATAGATGCGGATTTCTTTGAAATCGTCGGACGTGTATGGGCCGCCGTCGGGCGACGGAGTGATAGATAGGGTGTAATCCATGGCTGATGCCGGCATGGCCGACAACAGCAGCATCACCGCAACGGCGAGCAGTGACAATGAGGTTTTGTAAAAATGTTTCATGTTGTCCTTATAGTTTAAGAGTTGATGAATGGTCGCCAATGTGTTTGATTGGCCCGGTAAACTATAGGACGGATAATGTCCGCAGACATCCACACTCGTGCAGGTTGTGAGATGCGGAGAGACGACGGATGATATTCAAACCTATATTCCCGTAGGCCTTTTACCGTAAAACGGTAGAATATAAATCATCAGGCAGGTCTTCTGACTCGTCTCCGTTCTGTTTCGCCTTCCCGTCCCGTCGGTGGGACAGTGGCATAGTGAAACATAACGTACATCGTCTGTGAATGGCGATGTGGCGGACTTACAGCAGCGGGTACTGTTCGGAATTCTCATCCGATTCCCTATTAAGCGTAAAGCGCCTGAAGATTATGACGCAAATTTACTAAATATATTTTATCATCAAAGAATGTTTTTGCAATTGAATAAAAAATAGAGCCGGCATCGCATGCGATGCCGGCTCTATGATATGTATAAATTGTTAAATTTCAGTATTTACTCGACAGTCCAAGTCTCGCCGGCGAGAATCATCTGGCGCAGCGAGTCAAAGCCTTTGCGGGCGCGTACTTCCTCGACCTGCATGGCGACACCCTCGTTGTAGGTCGGGGCTTCGACGTCGCGGATGACGCCGATGGCCAACGGCAGTGTTTCGCCGTCCATCATGGCGAGCTGCTGATGCAGGAAGTTGCTCTGGCAATGGGCGTCGTGCACGAGCACGTCGTCAAGCGTGTAACCGTCTTCGCCGATGGTCACGGCTTTAAGCAGGAACCCGTCACGGACGAGACCGCGGTTATGGTCGGCGCCGAAGAGCATCTTCTCGCCGTGGACGAGGTGGATGGTGCGGTCGGCACGCACGGCGCGGTCTGTTATGGGGTTGTGGATGCCGTTGTTGAAGATGACACAATTCTGGAGCACCTCGACGACTGATGCGCCTTTATGGCGGGCTGCGGCCACCATCACCTCGCGTGAGATGTTAAGCTCGACGTCAATTGAACGGGCGAAGAAGTTGCCGCGTGCGCCGAAAACGAGTTCGGCGGGGATGAACGGATCTTCGGTCGTGCCGTAAGGTGATGATTTCGAGACAAAACCGCGGGCTGAGGTCGGCGAATACTGCCCTTTTGTCAGACCGTAGATTTTGTTGTTGAAGAGGAGCATGTTGATGTCGATGTTGCGTCTGACGGCATGGATGAAGTGGTTGCCGCCGATGGCGAGTCCGTCACCGTCGCCCGAGATTTGCCATACGGTCATCTCCGGATTGGCTACTTTGAATCCGGTCGCGATGGCTGCCGCACGTCCGTGGATGGTGTGGAAACCGTATGTATTCATATAATAGGGCAGACGCGACGAGCATCCGATGCCTGAGATGACGGCTGTCATGTGGGGAGCCACGCCGACTTCGGCCATGGCTTTGTGGAGAGTGTTGAGTATGGCGTGGTCGCCGCATCCGGGGCACCAGCGTACTGACTGGTCGTTCTTGAAGTCGGCGGGTGTGTATGTGCAGTTGTTCTGTTCCATGACTTATTTGTCCATTAAGCGTGTTACACCGTCGACCAGTTCCTTCACCATGAAGGGCTGGCCCTGAATTTTATTTATGCGGAGAATCTCCTTGCCGGGGAAACGTGCCTGCAGGTAGTCGGCAAACATGCCGGTGTTGAGCTCGGCGACGATGACGCGTTTGTAACGCGAGACTACCTCGTGTGTGTTGGCGGGCAGAGGATTGATATAGCGGAAATGGGCGAATGCGACTTTGCGTCCGGCGGCGCAGAGCTCGTCGGTGGCTGTGTGCAGATGGCCGTATGTGCCGCCCCAGCCGATGAGCAGGGTGTCGGCCTCGGGGTCGCCTAAAACCTCAAGAGCGGGGATGTCGTCGGCGATGCGGGCGATTTTCTCGCGACGGGTGAGCACCATTTTCTCATGGTTGGCGGGGTCGGTCGAGATGGCTCCTGTGACGGCGTCTTTCTCTAAGCCGCCGAGACGGTGTGCGCAGCCTTCGGTGCCGGGGATGGCCCAGTAGCGAACTTTTGACTTCTCGTCGCGGATATAGGGGCGGAACGAGCCGTCAAGCAGCTCTGCGGGTACTTTGCGCACCTTGATTTCGGGATATTCGTCAGCGTCGGGGACGCGCCATGCCGACGAGCCGTTGCCGATGAAGGCATCAGTCAACAGGATGACGGGTGTCATGTGCTCGACGGCGATACGGCAGGCCTCGAAGGCCATGGTGAAACAGTCGGTGGGCGATGCGGCGGCGACGACTGCGAGGGGAGATTCGCCGTTGCGGCCATAGAGGGCTTGGAAGAGGTCGGTCTGCTCGGTCTTGGTGGGCAGGCCGGTCGAGGGACCGCCGCGCTGCACGTCGATGACTACCAAGGGGAGCTCGGCCATCACGGCGAGGCCGATGCCTTCGCTCTTGAGTGCGAGGCCGGGACCTGAGGTCGATGTAACGGCAAGGTTGCCGGCGAAAGATGCGCCGATGGCCGAGCATACGCCGGCGATTTCGTCTTCCATCTGGCAGGCCTTGACGCCGAGGTCCTTGCGCTTGGCGAGCTCGTGGAGAATGTCGGTTGCCGGAGTGATGGGGTATGAGCCGAGGAAGAGGGGACGGCCGCATTTCTCGGAGGCCATGATGAGGCCCCATGCCGTTGCGGTGTTGCCGTTGATATCGGTGTAGATGCCCGGACGGGGATCTTCGGTCTCGATGCGGTATGTCGAAACCGAGGCGTGGATATTGTGACCGTAGTCGTAGCCTGCGCGGATAACCTTAGAGTTGGCCTCGAATACGGCGGGTTTCTTGGCGAATTTTTTGCCTAAGTGGCGGATGGCGCTCTCGATGGGGCGGTCAAAGAGCCAGCAGACAAGGCCGAGGGCAAAGATGTTGCGGCATTTGAGTACGCTCTTGTTGTCGAGGCCCGAGTCGGCGAGCGCGGCTTTGGTCATGGTGGTGACGGGCGCCTCGACGACCTGTGCGGTGATGCCTAACTCCTTGAAAGGCTCGTCGGTCTTGAAAAGCGCTTTGCGCAGGTCGGCCTCCTTGAATGAGTCGATGTCGACGATTACAACGCCGCCGGGTTTGAGAAACTTGATGTTCTGCTTGAGGGCGGCCGGATTCATGGCGATTAGTACGTCGCAGCTGTCGCCGGGTGTGTGCACTCCTTTGCCGACGCTGACCTGAAAGCCTGAGACGCCGCTGAGCGAGCCCTGCGGAGCTCTGATTTCGGCGGGATAGTCCGGGAAGGTCGAGACTTGGTTGCCAATGCCGGCTGACACGTTTGTAAAGATGTTGCCGGCGAGCTGCATGCCGTCACCGGAGTCACCGGAGAAACGCACGACAACCTTGTCGAGAACTTTGACGTTGGTTTTCTCTAACATAGATAGGTTGATTAAAAATTATATCTTGGTGGTAATTAGTTGGTTTATAGTTTTGCTTAGAGACGATGGTATATCTCGGGTCATCTTTGTGTGACAACCCGCGCAAAGGTAAGCAATTTATTTGATACGTCCTATCGACGCACCTCTAAATTCTTAGAAATCTTTATTATCTGAAATTGCAGCGTGAAATTACCGAAACTCTCTGCGGCTGTAAGCTGTTTTATTAAATGAATAACGACTATGTATTTTATGAGAGCTTATGCTAAAGGACCGTCAGCGACGACGGATATATGTGACCGGGCAAATGATACCCGACTCGATTTCAGACCTGTGACGCTTGCAGACCTGCCGCTTATAAACAGACTGTTGCAACATCCGGTCAGCCGCACGTGTGATTACACCGTGGGCGGCATTTTCATGTGGATCGACTGTTTTCAATATCAGTATTGCGTCATAGACGACACACTTTTCATACGCGGGCTGTCGGAGTCGCACAGCGATGAGACGGCGTTCTCTCTGCCGGTCGGGCGCATGGAGCTTGACCGGGCCGTAGCCCTGATTCTCGACTACTGCCGCCGCGAGGGCATTGCTCCGGCATTTTCCGCCATTCCCGAAGACCATATAGACCGTCTGGCGGCATTAGCCGGGGGCCGTGTCGAGACTCTCGACGGTTGGAGTGACTATCTGTACTCGGCCGAGGACTTGGCCACTCTGCAGGGCAAGCATTACTCCAAGAAGCGCAACCATGTCAACCGTTTCATGATTGACAATCCTCATTACGAGTTTGAGGCGCTGACGGCCGAATTGGTGCCGGAGACAGAGATGTTTCTTGATGGCCTCGCCATCGGCGACAAAGCTGATGCGGCTATGGCTTCGTATGAGCGGCGCCAGTGTTTCGACGTGCTCGACGCCTTGGGCGCATACCCGTTTGAGGGAGCTGTGCTTCGTGACGAGACCGGCACGATATGCGCCTTCACCCTCGGCGAATTTATCGGAGACACGCTATATGTGCATATCGAGAAAATGAATCATGAAGTGGCCGGAGCCGGCGAGACCATAAACAAACTTTTTGCTGCCGAGATGCTGCGCCGTCATCGCGGATTGAAATATATCAACCGCGAGGAGGACATGGGCGATCCGGGACTGCGCTATGCCAAGGAGTCATACCGTCCCGTCGCCAAACTCGCCAAATACAATCTCAGACCGTAAAGCGTGGTATAACCTCGATAAATCCCGGGAGAAACGACAATATTCGGGGAAAATGTTGTAATTTTGGATGCCGCAATCGATATTGTTATCGATTGCGCTTAAGAACTTTTACACTAAATATTTAAACCAATCATGAACGCATTTTTCCGAATGGCGAGCTGTGTCGCCATGTTGGTTGCATCGACAGCCGCGTTTGCGCAGCAGGCGCTCTATTTAGACGAGAACGCGCCGATTGACCGCCGTGTCGCCGACTTGCTCGGCCGACTCACAGTGGAGGAAAAAATTGGATTGCTGCGGGCCACGTCCCCGGCTATCGAACGTCTGAACATCGACAAGTATTATCACGGCAACGAGGCGCTCCACGGTGTGGTGCGCCCGGGACGATTCACCGTGTTTCCGCAGGCAATAGGCCTCGCGGCGACGTGGAATCCCGAGCTTCAGCAACGTGTGGCCACGGTGATTTCCGACGAGGCGCGTGCCCGCTGGAACGAGCTCGACCAAGGACGCCTGCAGAAAGATCAGTTTACCGACGTATTGACTTTCTGGTCTCCTACCGTGAATATGGCGCGTGACCCGCGCTGGGGACGCACCCCCGAGACATACGGCGAGGACCCGATGCTTAGCGGTGCTATGGGCGCGGCTTTTGTCAAGGGGCTTCAGGGCGACGACCCGCGTTACCTCAAAGTCGTGTCCACCCCCAAGCATTTCGCCGGAAACAATGAGGAGCACAACCGTTTCTCATGCAAGCCTCAGTTCACCGAGAAGCAGCTCCGCGAGTATTATCTTCCGGCCTTCGAGCAGTGTGTCAGAGAGGGCAAGGCCACATCGGTGATGGCGGCCTACAATGCCGTGTTCGACGTGCCTTGCGCCGCCAATCCGTGGCTGCTTACCAAGGTGCTGCGCGACGACTGGGGCTTCAACGGCTACGTCGTCAGTGACTGCGGCGGTGTGGCAGCCGTGCGCAACGCCCATAAATATTGCAGCACGCTTGAGACTGCCGGTACGCTCTGCCTCAAGGCCGGTCTCGATTTGGAGTGCGGCGACGAGGTCTATGACGAGCCGCTGCTCCGCGCTTATCGTCTCGGCATGGTTACAGATGCCGACATCGACACGGCCGCCACGCGAGTGCTCACGGCCCGCATGCGGCTCGGTATATTCGACTCGGGCAAAAACAACCCCTACACGCGTATCCCGGCGTCTGTAATCGGTAGTCCGGAGCATCAGCAGGTGGCTTTAGACGCCGCCCGTCAGTCGATAGTGCTGCTTAAGAACACAAACTCTACTCTTCCGCTCAATCCTCGTAAAATCAAGACTATCGGTGTGGTCGGCATCAATGCTGACAAGGCCGAGTTCGGCGACTACAGCGGCATGCCTGTTATAGCGCCCGTGTCAGTGCTTCAGGGCATCCGTGACCGCGTCGGCAAGGACGTCACCGTGCTCCACGCCCCGTGGAAGTCGGCAAAAGACGGACTGGAGATTATCGACGAGCGTTCGTTCCCCGAGGGAGTGAAGGCTGAGTATTTCTCAAATATGAATCTCGAAGGCTCTCCCAAGGTGCGCCACGAAAAATGGGTCAACTACGAGCCCGCCAATCAGGCTCCCGACCCGTTTCTCCCCGGCAATCCCGTGTCGGCACGCTGGACCGGCAAGCTTCGTCCGGCAGTGACCGGTGACTATGTGATGACATTCACCAGCGACGACGGCGCCCGTCTCTATCTTGACGACAAGCTGCTTATTGACTCGTGGCGCGGTCATGCCGTGCGCACTGACTCGGCTAAGGTCTATCTTGAGGCCGGCCGCGACTACAATCTGCGCGCCGAGTACTGGGACAACCGTGACTATGCCATTGCGCGTCTGCAGTGGAAAGTGCCCAGCGCTCCCGCCGCGACACGCATGGAAATGTTCGGCGAAGCCGGTGATGTGGCCCGCAAGAGCGACGTGGTTGTGGCCGTGATGGGTATCAACAAGTCTATCGAGCGTGAAGGTCAGGACCGCTACGACATACAGCTCCCTGAGGACCAGCGCGAGTTCCTGCAGGAGCTTTACAAGGTCAATCCCAACATTGTGCTCGTACTTGTGGCCGGCAGTAACCTTGCCCTAAACTGGGAGGATGCCAACCTCCCGGCTATCGTCGACGCTTGGTATGGCGGCGAAAGCGGAGGCAACGCCGTGGCCGAGGTGCTCTTCGGCGATTACAACCCCGGCGGACGTCTGCCGCTCACCTTCTATCGCGGTCTCGAGGACCTGCCCGCATTTGATGACTACGACATTACTAAAGGCCGCACTTACAAGTATTTCACCGGCGACGTGGTCTATCCCTTCGGCTATGGCCTGAGCTACTCGAAGTTTAAATACTCTGACCTCAAGGTCAAGGATGCAGGTGATGACGTCGTGGTGTCGTTTGACGTGAAGAACACCGGACGTTACGACGGCGACGAGGTCGCACAGGTCTATATGTGCATGCCTGAGTATGGCAGCCCCGTCGTTCCCATCAAGGAGCTGAAAGGATTCAAGCGTATAAGCGTGCCCCGCGGCAAGACCGAGCATGTGGAGGTCGCCGTGCCCAAGTCGTCGCTCCGCTACTGGGACGACAAAGCCGAAGGCTTCGTCACCACCCCCTCGGGCGACTATAACATCATGGTAGGCTCATCATCAGCCGACATCCGCCTCCGCTCAACCATCAAACTCTGAAATTATAGAGCTCATATTATCCATGCCGCCGCGACCTCAGCTTGCGGCGGCTTGTTTTTGCATTTAAATGGCTTACGTATCGTGAGTAGGCATCTTGGAGAGATGCCGATGCGGTCGGAGACCCCAAAGCGCTGTAGGCGCGTCAGTGCTGCAGCGCAGCGCCGTATTTGAGCCTATGACAAGCAGGCCGTCAGGTCTGCGCAGTCATAGGTAATCAACAAAAAGGAAGTCATTCGCCCTGTAGGGGCGATGCGAAGCGTAAAACGTTTATTATCAGGGCGGTGCACCTACAGCGCGCTATATTGAGGGGAGGGCTTTATACCACGGTTGCGCAGACCTACAGCCTGCTTACCGTGGCCTCACATGCTGACGCCGCGATGCGGCTACGACCTTAACGGGAACGAAACGTGGCGCTGTTTTTGCGTCATGTATAATTGGCGAATCATGGCGGCCACATCATACTTGCCAAAGGCAAGTCCCTACATTGTTTTTAACAACCGCTTTTTACCCTGCTCGTTTATTTGTCCTTTTTCTTTGGAAAAGGCAGAGCCTCCCAAAGGATGGAAATTACTTCGCGCGCTTTGCGTTGGTCTGAAAAGTCAAGTATATAACCCTCCTTGGCACCTTCGTAAGCACATCCTGTTTCGGCATCAGCCATAAGTGGCGCGATGCAGTCAAGTTTTTTTATGAAAGCATTGTTATCGCAAGCCGTGATGACGCATTTTTCATTTACATATATGACATAGTCGCCCATCATCTTGCGCGAGCGAACTTCTCCGAGTGGAGCAAGGACTTCACAAATAAAGTCAATATATTCTGTAGTGCAGGACATACTGCAAAGTTATGAATAATATGCAAGGTTTCAGCGGAATACTTCGAAGTAATTGATGCGGATGATTTTAAGGGGTTACAAGATGGTGAGCGCCGTAGGCGCGTCAGGGCTGCAGGGCGCTTGTTTTTGAGGAGGATGCGCAAAAAATGTAGGGACGTGCCATCCGGCACGTATGACTTGGCCGCCATATTTTGAGTATTATACATGCCGGGGCTCGCGCCGAGCGTCCCTACATTTAGTGAGTTACGAACCGTGAGATCCCTGACGCGTTTATTTAGCGATTTTAGATTGAATAGCTGACATGGCTTTATCGTAGTTAGCCTTGATGTCTCCGGCTTTCAAAATACCGTTGTCAAATAATCGAATAAGAAAATCATTAAATGATTCATTAGGGATACGATTAGGCAGATTAACATATATTATCGGCGCCAATACCAGACTGCCATCAACATATTGTGAAAATTCATCAAAAACATTTTGATTATCTCTAATCCCTAACTTATGAGATATAAATACTTCGGCAGCAACGACGAAAGCCTCGTTTCTGCCTTCGCCATGTTTTTGTGCCATATCCTCTTTACTTCTATAAAATGAATCACTGTCAAGTTTGCTGAGTTTCTCCATAAGTTCGGGAGAAATGTGGAGATTATGTAAATTTTCGTGAATATAAATATTCATAAAATTTAATCTCAGCTGTTTTTCTATTTCAGGATTAAGAATAAGTGGAGTGCAGCAAAATGATTCATCTGAAAGATTAAAAGCATTTTCAATATTCAGAATATATATTTTGGATTGGGCATCATATAAAGATTCAGGTGAGAAAAACTCGGCAAGACTTTGGTTTATGTTGTTAAGTAAGTCCTTATTCAGATTATAGTTGTCAATATGTGCTTTCAATTTTGGATAAATTGTATTATCCCAATAATCTGAATACCCATGTTCAACCAATTTATGACAGATATACGAAAGCTGAGTTTGAACCGAAAGTATGCCTTTCGCCCATTCGACATCGCGAGCAAGGCTATCTAAATGCTGAATTGTGAACAGGCATTTTGTAATATCGTCTTTATCTCCATGTAGCTCAGAATAAAGATTGCAAAGTTTTGAGGCACTGCAATTAGAATTTACGTCGGAAATATTGGCGATAAAGATGGAATCAGAACATAGTTCTGCGAACTGTGGATCATCTTTAATCCGGTCGATATATTGAGGCAAACATAATAAATCGAAAGATTTAGATGTGTTAAAAACCTCGCCATAAGAAATGCTCCACGGGAGCAAAGCATATATTATAATCGTAAGGAGCCGAAATAGATGATTCATAACCGGTTTATTTATTTGCATTGGCCCGGGTTGAAGCGCAGGGGCATCGAGTTGGGGGTGGGATCGATGGCTCCGCGGTCGTAGACGGGGCGGCCGTTGACCCATGTGGTGAGGACGCGGTGTGAGGTGGTGCAGCCGTCAAGCGGAGTCCAGCCGCAGAGGCTCAGCACCTCGCTGTCGGTGATTGTATGCGGCTCGCAGCGCTCGACGAGCACGAGGTCGGCGTAACATCCTGAGGCGATGCGTCCGCGGCGGTCGATGCGCAGTAGTGTGGCGGGATTGGCGGCCATGGCGCGTGCTGCGATAACGGGACCGAAAAGGTCGAGCGTCACGGGCAATGAGAACTGCACAAGCGGCGCGCCCGAGGCAGCTTTGAAGAGGTCGCCGGCTTTGTCGGCGAGCAGATGCGGCGCATGGTCGGTGGCGATGACATCTATGCGGCCCGAGGCGAGTGCGTCGCGCAGGGCCGCGCGGTCAGCGGCGGTCTTGACGGCGGGATTCATCTTGATGCGCGAGCCGCGCGAGGCATAGTCGGCGCCGGTCCACAGCAGATGGTGGGGCGAGACTTCGGCCGTAATTTTTTTATCGGCAAGTGGCACGGTCGGCGGTTCAAGCAGGTCGAGCTCGGCTGCGGTGGTCAGATGGGCAATGTTGAGCCGAGCGCCGTAGCGACGGGCTAATCTGACGGCGCGCTCTGAGGCTTTGAAGCAGGCCTCGGCGGGGCGCAGCTCGCTGTGGAGGCTGACGGGGACGTCGCTGTCGCCGTAACGGGACTTGATGGCGGCGCGGGCGGCGGCGATGGTGGCCTCGTCCTCGGCGTGGACGGTGATTAGGGCGGGAGCGGCCTCAAACAGACGGCTGAGCGCACTCTCGTCGTCGACAAGCATGCCGCCGGTTGACGAGCCCATGAAGAGCTTGATGCCGGCCACTGTGCTGTAATCGGCGCGAAGTATCTCGTCGAGATTGTCGGCCGTGGCACCGATATAAAAAGAATAATTTGCCAGCGAATCCGTGGCGGCGATGGCCCGTTTCTGTTCTATGGCGTCTAAGGAGACTGTCTGCGGCACACAGTTGGGCATATCGACGTATGAGGTCACGCCGCCGGCCACTGCAGCGCGGCTCTCAGAGGCGATGGTTGCTTTGTGCGTCAGGCCCGGCTCGCGGAAGTGGACGTGGATGTCGATGGCGCCGGGCATCAGATAGGCGCCGCGTGCGTCGACGGTTAGGTCAGCGGCTGCCATGACGGCTGCGTCAGGCTCGCCCTCAGAGACTGCGGCGATGATGTCGCCGTCGATGACGACAAAGCCTGTGAAGGGTGCGCGGTCATCGACACCGGTGACGACCGCAGCGTTGTAAATCAGTGTTTTGCTCATTTCGAAACGCCGTCGGCCGGCAGTTTGTAGTCTTTAAAGAAACTGTTCCATTTCAGGCGGATGACGCCGATGACGGCCTCGCCGAAGATGCCGCTGTTCATCTTGCTTACGCCAAGCACGCGGTTGACGAATATGATAGGTACTTCGACAACCTTGAAGCCGAACTTATAGGCCGTGAATTTCATCTCAATCTGGAACGCATAGCCCTTGAATTTGATGGCATCCAAGTCGATGGCCTCGAGGACGCGGCGGCGGTAGCAGACAAATCCGGCCGTGGTGTCGCAGATTTTCATGCCCGTGACGATGCGTACATATTTTGAGGCGAAATACGACATCAGCACACGTCCCATCGGCCAGTTGACCACGTTGACGCCCGTCACATAGCGCGAGCCGACAGCCACGTCGGCGCCGTTGACGGCCGTGGCCTCGTAGAGTTTCATCAGGTCGGCGGGATTGTGTGAGAAGTCGGCGTCCATCTCGCAGATATAGTCATAACCGTTCTCCAAAGCCCATTTGAAGCCCGTGATATAGGCCGTGCCGAGACCTAATTTGCCGCTGCGCTCGATCATGTTGACGCGGCCGGGATATTCCGCAATCTTCTCGCGGACTATGCCGGCTGTGCCGTCGGGCGAATTGTCGTCGATGACGAGCACGTCAAACGCGTGAGGCAATGCCATGACCGAGTCAATGATGGCGGCGGCGTTCTCACGCTCGTTATACATGGGGATAATGACTAATGCGTCAGATTTCTGAGCTACGGCGGCGGACTGGTCCATTTGGGTTAAAAGACTGTAGCGGTTGTTTTATAATCCGCAAAATTATACAAAATCCGACAGAATTTCAAAACAATGTTTTGCTGTGTCGGCCGTCGGTCAGCGACGCGTGTCGATATCGTCAGCAAACGTTAGCTCGACGACCATATCCACCGTGCCTGCGGGCTTGCGGCCGGGTTTGAGAATGATGCCGTCAGGAGTGCTGCGGAACTCGACTTTGTCGCCTCCGGCAAACATCTTGGCCGATTTGAGCTTATTGCCGGTGTAGGGCACGAACAGCGGCCCCTCGACGTCGTTGAGCACATGGACATACATTGTCTTGCCGCGATGGGTGGTCACACCCCACTCGTGCTCGTTGACAGCGCCGGAGCGCACGCCCTTTACTGTCGGGCCGTAGGTCGCCATCCACTCACCCATGGCGCGCAGCGAGCTCACGGCCTCGCCGGGAAGAGTGCCGTCAGGGCGCGGACCGATGTTGAGCAGTAGGTTTGCGTCCTTGCCGGCTGTCTCGACAAGCATGCGTATCAGCGTCTCGGGCGATTTCCATGCGCGGTCAGTCGGGATATATCCCCAGTTTCCGTTCATCGTCTGGCATGTCTCCAAAGGCAGTGCGCTGACCTCGGCACCTGAGAATCCGGCGAAATTCTCGCCGGGTTTGTCACGCTCGAAAATCTGTATATCCTCGCCGGGATAGGGCGCGAGGTGGTGGTTTGAGCCGACGAGGCACGAGGGCTGCAGCGAGTGGATGAGCTCATACTGATGGTCGAGATTCCAGATGCGCGCAGTCTCGTCGTTGTCCTTGCCCTTCTTGTCCCAAAGGCCGTCATACCAGATGGCTCCGATGGGACCGTAGTTGGTCAGGAGCTCGGTCAGCTGAGTGTCCATAAACTTAAGATAGTCTTCCCATTTGCCGTCTAACTTGCGAGCGGCGCGCCGACCGGTGCCGCCGAGAGGCGTGTAGTCGTCGCGACCCCAGTCAAGCTGCGAGTAATAGAGATGCAGCTTGAGACCGTGGCGCGCGCAGGCGTCGGCCAACTCCTTGATGACGTCGCGCTTGAAAGGAGTGGCGTCGATGATGTCATAGTCAGATGCCTTGGTGTCAAACATCGAGAAGCCGTCGTGATGGCGCGCGGTTATGGTGATGTAGGCCGCGCCGGCATCCTTGAAGTTCTTGACCCATTCGTCGGCGTCGAAACGCGACGGGCAGAAGCCGGCGGCGAAAATCTTGTACTCGTCATAGGGCAGACCGAGTGTTTCCATGGCCCACTCTCCCTGACCGAGCATCGAGTAAATGCCCCAGTGCAGGAAGATGCCGAAGCCGTGGTCGCGGAACTCCTCGCGGGCTTTGAGGTTTTCGTCAGTGGGCTTATATTCCCATGCCTCTGCCGGTGCTAATGCCCCAATCAGGGCGGCGAGGGTTAAGGCGGCGAATTTTTTCAACATGATGGTCGTGGGATTAGATGTTATTCGGGGATAATCTCGTAGCCGGAAATCTGCGGGGCGCCGGATTTGATGTTTTTGAAAGTTATGTCGAAGCGTCCGTCAGCCGCAGTGCGAAGGCCCTTGACTTCGGTTACATAGCTGCGGTGTTTGCGGCTGGTGTGCTCCATCACGTCAATCGACGGGATGACGGTCTCGCCGTTGACCTGCACGGCGAAACGGCGTTTACCGGCGGGGGTGTTGTCATCTAACTCGGCGAAGTGGAGGCGCAGGGTGTAGGTCTTTGACGGGTCGGTCAGGATGTTGGGGTAGGTACATTCGCCCCAGCGCACGGTGCGGTAGACCCATTCGGGAGCGGCGTTTTCGGAGTCGACTTCGGCATTTTCGGCGATATAGCCGGAGTTGCCGTCGAGGAAACCGGGGTCTTTTGTGAAGTCACCTATATTGTAGCCGCCGCAATTGACGCGCACGACATCCTTAGGCTCGACCGGCGCCGGACGGAAGCCGAAGCGGCCGCGCGGACGGCTGTCGACCGAAGCGTTGTCGTTCTGAGCCACGAGGCCCTGACGGCCTGTGACGACGTTCCAGCCGTCGACCAATATGGCCGGGCGCGCTCCGCCGAGGTCAGCGGTTGCGGCCTCGACAGTCACCGATTTTTTCTCGCCGGGCAGCAGCGAGAAATAGTTGTCGCTGTAGAAAGCCGGAAGGACGCGCTCGCCCTTGAGACCGCGCCGGAGCTGCAGATGGGTCATCACGGCCGGTACACGTGAATTATTTGTAAATACGAGTTCTACAAATGTACGGCCGTCTTGCTGACGCACTTTCGATTTGACAGCGAGCTTGGCTGCGGGCATCTTGTCCAACAGGCGCAGGTCGTCGGGAGCCGAGTCTTTGGCGCGCCAGTAGAAATTGTCTGAAATCAGACGACTGGCGGCGTCGCGCAGTTCGAGAGCCACGAAGTAGACATCGCTCAGGCCGTCGGGGAGTGCTATCGAGTCAAGGTCGGTGATAGCGGTCGGAGCGGCAGCGGCGGCAAGACGGCGGTCGGCGACTATGCGTCCGTCAGTATTGACAAAGCGCAGTCTGACAGAGGCGCCTGCGACTGAGTCGGGCTCATGGTTGACAATCTGGATGCGACGCGTGTGGTCGTTGAACATCACATGCACGGGCTCAGATGCCTTCTTGAGCGCGAACATGGCTGCGTTGGGCTCGAGGTCATAGTGGAACATCTGCCATACGAAACTCGGCTGAGCGGGAGTGGTCATCCACAGCATAACGCCTTGGACGGGACGGAACATCTTGGACATGCGTCCCTCGTAGATTGCGCGGAAGCATTCATAGTTCATCATCTGAGACTTGCGCACGAAGTCGGGCAGGTTGACGGCCTCGCCGTAGCGCGAAGCTATGGTCGACAGCAACTTGCGACCGCCGCCGGCAATGAAGTTCTTTTCGGCCCATGCATCGGTCACGGCGTCCCAGTCCTTCGGCTCGAGCATGCCCTGAATCGACTCGATGGTGGGGATGGACTGGGGGCCTATCTCGGTTTTCAGTGTCTCATGTTTTGGGAAATTTCGCTGAGCATCAAAGGCGTAGAAATCCTGCGGACGTTTCCATTCATACGGGCCGCCGGAGTTGCATCCGTAGCCGCCGCCCGAGTTTGACTGATAGTGGCGTGTCGGGTCGAGTTCGGCGAGGATGTCACGCACACCGTCGTCAAGATATTTCGGTGGATAGGCCTCGTTGCGCGCACACCAGACGACGAGCGACGGATGGTTGCGGAACTGCTCGACATGGTCGCGCACGTTGGCGTAGTAGAGGTCGAGGTCGGCGGGATCGGCGTCGTTAAACTGCCAGAACTCGTCCCAAAGCAGTATGCCGTAACGGTCGCAGAGTTCGTAAATGGTTTTTGACGACGCTTGTCCGCCCCAGAGACGGATGAGGTTGATGTTTGCGTCGCGGTGCATGCGCACCTGAGCCTCAAGGCGTTTGGGGTCGATGCGTTTGAGGGCTTCCTCCAAGCCCCAGTTGCCGCCCTTGATGAAGACGGGCACGCCATTGACCGTGAGGCCGAGTTTGTCGCCACCTTCGCGGTAATATTTGACATCGCGGATGCCGAAGTCAAAGTTTTTGACATCGGAAATCTCTTTGCCGAGCTTAAAGCTGAGCTTCATATTGTAAAGCTCGGGCTTGCCGAGAGAGTAGGGCCACCACACCCGAGGATTCTTGACGGTAAGAGCGGGAAAGTCTTTCGGCGAGAGATTTACTTCAATCTGACGGTGAGCCGGGATGGTCACGCGCGAGCTGACGATGCGTCCGTCAAACTGACAGAGCAGGGTGCCGGTCTGCGTGCGGTCAGAGTTGTTTTTGAGAACGGCGCGGACGGATATTTTTGCAAGGTCTGTCGACGGAAGATCGGGCAAGTCGGTCGTTATCAGCGGGTCTTTGACCTCGACGGGGCCGGTGGCCGTCAGGAAGACATCCTGCCAGATGCCGGCGTTGCGGTCGCGTATGCCTGACATCCAGTCCCAGCCTACAGAGCAGCCGAAAGTCGGGCCGTCGAGACGGCCCACGCCGCCACACGGTCCGCCGATTGTAGCCATAATGTGTTCGTTTGGCTCGCCGGCTGTGGGCTGCGGCGATATGCACACGGCTATCGAGGCAAGCTCTCCGGCCTTGACAAAGGGTGTTATGTCGATATGTCCGCGGCGGAATGCGCCTTTGAGCACACCGGCGCGGTTGCCGTTGACCCAAATGTCAGCGCTGTAGTTTATTCCCTCGAAGTTGAGCCATATTGTCTTGCCGGCAAAGTCAGAGGGGATGTCGACCGTTGTGCGGTACCACCAGTCGCGGCGGCATAGCGAGTCGGGTATGACCTCGGGGCGGTTGTTCTCGCCATAGAGCGGCTCGGGGTAGACGCCGTTGTTTACGAGGGTCGTGAGCACGGTGCCGGGCACAGTGGCTTTGTACCAGCCATCGGGTTTGAAATCATTTGATGAGAGCATTTTGCCCTCGCGTGGCTCGCGCGCTGCATTCTGCATGCGCCAGCCGGCCTCTCGGCCTTTCTGACGGACAATCTGTGCGTCGCACATCATCCATCCGTCGTTAATCATTACGGTGTCTCCGACGGCGGCTCCCTGCATGACTGAGGGCAGTAATGCGGCCGAGATTAATAATAATTTTTTAAGTGAAAGCATGTGATGAAGAAGTGATGGTATTAGTCTTAAACGAGAGTTAAAAGCAAGTGCGGCGCCGTGATGCGACGCACTTGTGTGATATCAGGGGGAGTTATGACTCGAGCTCGAGTCATAACCGTTATCGGTGTCAATTATCAGATGACGTCGTCTTCGACGGTCTCGAGGGCATCTTCGGCAGGTGCGGCGGGAGCTGTGTCAGAAGTAGCGGCCTCAAGTTTCTTCATTATAGAGAAGATAAATCCGGCAGAGAGCAGGCAGACGACAATGAGGATGCCCCAGAGAACGGCGACGTTAATTTCGTTCCATAACAGGGCCGGGATGAAGACGAGGTAGTTACCGATGGCCGTAGCGCCAAACCAGCAGCCCATCATGAGGCCTTTGTATTTGGGAGGAGCGACTTTAGATACGAATGAGATGCCCATCGGCGAGAGCAGCAGCTCGGCGAATGTCAGGAAGAGATAGGTCGTAATCAGCACGTTGGGTGATACGAGGGTCTCACCCTGTCCCTCGGCGGGAGCTGTGCCGAGACCGAGCGACGCAAACATCAGGAAGGCGAAGGCAAAGCCTGCGACAAGCATGCCGTAGCCGATTTTACGCGGTGCCGACGGCTCTTTTTTCTTCTTGGCGAGCCAAGCGAAGATGCCGACCGAGAACGGGGTTAAGGCCACAACGTAGAAGGGATTGAACTGCTGATAAATCTGAGGTTGCAGGCCGCTGACGGGTGACGGAGTGGTCGCATAGAAAGCTGCGATGCCACCGATGGCGGCTATGGCGACGACAATCGAGATTATGCGCGCTTTGCCTTTTGACTGGAAGACACTGAAAAGAGCGTAAATCAGCACGACAATCGTGGCGAGAGCCCAGACATTGAAGGCGATGCGAGTCCACGACGAAGTCTCTGTCTGAGTGAACACCTCGGCAAACTTGGTGAGCGTCATACCGTTCTGGTGGAATACCATCCAGAAGAAGATAACGACGGTGAAGACAAGCAGCAGGGCGACGATGCGGCTCTTGGTCTGTGCCGGAGTGAGCTCGGGAGCTGCGGTCTTGCTGTTTTTGTCGGCTTTGTCATCGGCGTTCTGCTCGACCATGTATGTGCGCTTGCCTAATTTATAGATGAGGAACGATATGACCATCGAGCCGCAGGCCACGAGGAAGGCATAGCTGTAGCCACTCGAGATGGCATCCATGAATGCGTTGGAGAAGCCCTGCAGGTTGCCGGTATAATCGGGAGCGTAGGCTGCGATGTAATCGTTGAGAGTCTGGAGTTTGTCCGCGTCGAGAGTGTCACCGCCGAGATATTTGGTGCAAAGGCTCGGGATGGCGGGGTTATAGGCGAAACCGGCTTTGCCGAGAGCATAAGAGCAGAGTCCGGTGGTTACTGACGGGGCAAACATGGCGCCGATGTTGATGGCCATGTAGAAGAGCGAGAAAGCGACGTCGCGTTTCTCGGCGTAGCGGGGATTGTTATAGAGGTCACCGACCATCACCTGAAGGTTGCCTTTGAAAAGGCCTGTACCTATAGAGATGAGGAGCAGGGCGGCAATCATAATCACGAATGACGACGTTTCGAGTCGCGGAGTCGGCACGGCCATAAGGGCGTAGCCGAGGAACATCACAACGATGCCCAAAGTTACGGTTTTAGAGAAGTTCCATTTGTCGGCGACCCAGCCGCCGAGCATAGGCATGAAATAGACTAAAGCCAGAAATGACGAATAGATGAGGCCGGCCGTGGCAGTGCTCAACGCAAATTTAGCCTGCAGAAAAAGGAGCAGGATGGCCAGCATGGTGTAGTAGCCGAAACGCTCGCCTGTGTTTGACAGACTGAGAACGTAGAGGCCCTTTGGCTGATTTTTAAACATGTTGTGATGAGATTTTAGGTTTTTATCTTTTGGCCGCTAAGATAGTAAAAAGTTTTTAAAATTAAAACAGCTGCTCCGGCCAAGTGGCTGAGGCAGCTGATAAAAGTCGGCTATTAAAGCTTATTTAGCTGAGACAGCTATGATAATTTACTTTTTCTCGTCCTCGATGGCCTTGAATGCAAGTGCATACATGCGCATCTGCTTGATCATGGCGAGCAGACCGTTTGAACGTGTCGGCGAGAGGTTTTCGCTCAGTCCTATGCGGTCGATGAAATAAAGGTCGGCGTCAAGTATCTCTTCGGGGGTATGGTCGTTGAGCACCGAAATGAGCAGCGAGATTATGCCTTTGACTATGATGGCGTCGGAGTCGGCTGTGAAATGTACGCGGCCCTCTTCGCAGGCTGCATCTAACCACACGCGGCTCTGGCAGCCTTCGATGAGATTCTGAGGCGTTTTTTTGCTTTCGTCAATGGGGGGCAGGGCGTTGCCGAGGTCGATGATGTAGCCGTAACGGTCCATCCAGTCGTCAATCTCGTCAAATTCGGCGATTATCTCGTCTTGTTTCTCGTTTATAGTCATTGGTTTTTTTCTTTATAGACAATGTTGAGAACAGTTTTTCCAACTTTGTCAAGCGTGTGGCGCGATATATGCTGCATGTTGTCGTCGACAGTGTGCCAAGTTGCCGGGAATGTACCTGTCGTGGCGTTCATGTTCTCGATTATGTCGACCGTGGGGATACCTGCGCGGTTAAGAAATACATGATCGTCAATGACTGAGGTGCCCTCTTTGTTGATGAATGTGTCTTCATAGCCGAGAGCCTGAGCTTCGGCCCACACTTTGGCCGTCACGGGACGTGCATCGCGGTTTGAGAAAAACTCCCGGTGGAAACGTGCATTATGTCCGCCGACCATGTCTAAGAGTATGCCGAATGACGGACGGTCTACGGTGGAGTAGGGTGAATGTTTGACGAAATACTGTGTGCCGAGACACCAGCTGTCGTCATAGTCGGCAAATCCTTTGCCGCCGCCGTAATCTTCGGCGTCGGTCAGAAGTATGTCAACTCCGCACTCAGGTGCTTTTATGGCGAGGTTGCGTGCTATCTCAAGCAGGACTCCGACGCCGCTGCCTCCGTCATTGGCGCCGGGGACCGGTGTCTGACGGTTTTCGTCTTTGGGGTCGTTATCGGCCCAAGGGCGCGTGTCCCAGTGGGCCACAAGAAGGATTTTGTTTAGAGCGAGAGAGTTAAAGCGGGCGAATATGTTGCGTACGGGCAGGCGGTCGCCGTTGAAGGCAGTCGCTGTCGTCTCCTGCACCATGATAGTGTCGGGATTATATGAGGCAAGTTTTGATATCAGATAGTCTCCGCAGATTTTATGACCCTCGGAGCCGGGCACACGAGGACCGAACGCCACTTGGCGGTCTACAAAAGCATATGCGCTGTCGCAGTTGAACTCGCCGATGGCGGCTGTTCTCTGATTTTGTCTGTTCTCTGTGTCTTTCGTTGATTTTGTTCCGCAAGAAGCAAAAAATGCGATTGCCGGCATTATCAGCATCAGACAATAGATTCTCGATTTCATGATTTGCACCGTTGTTGGAGTCTGATAGATAATTATCTGGTGCAAAGTTACGGAAAAGTGACAAATTCACAACAAATCTGACTCAGATATGTGAAATTTATACTTTTTTAATGTTTTAAAGACTTTTTGCGAATAAATTTTGAAGCTGTGCGAATCATTATTGTCGCACTGACCGATTATCTGTTTTGCCGATTGCGGTGATAGGGAAAAACCTTGACGGATGCTATGCTACGACGAATGGTCATGATACTTTTGCGGCGAAAAAAATGAAGAATTATGAATCAGCAGATATTTGTATGGTGCGCGATAGTGGCGGTGCTGTTATTTGCGCTTTTGTTCAGAGCGATTGTAAAGCGTCACGCAACCTGTCATAACAAACGCTTCCGGACGAGGCGTGTGTTTGAGATAGGGCGTGAGAGAGACATTTTTTTTATCCCGGGTGATTGCGATGATGATGATTTCTGAGAGTGGCGCGGCTGAGCATCGGCGGTCGGCATATGCCGCGGCAGTCGCCGCTTTTCTCGCCGATTACGCGGCGCTGTTGGCCGGTTGCGGCGCGACCTGCATACGCATCGAGAAGAATACCCGTCGCATGGCGACTGCGTTCGGACTGCGTGTCGACATCTGCATATTGCCATCGCATGTCCATGTGACTGTGGCGGATGACTCGGTCAGCGAGGCGGCAGTCGGCAAAACCGTTTCATGCGGTGTAAGTTTCAATATCAATGCCCGTCTGAGCCGTCTGAGCTGGGAAGTCGCCGACAGGGGGCTCGATCTGAACGCTGCTATCGGGCGTTTTGAGAAGATAAGGCTTACAAAGCCGACCGGCGCCTTCGAGGTGTTGATGCTGACGGCAGCCGCCAACGCGTCATTCTGTCGGCTATTCGGGGGCGATTTGGCGGCGATGCTGATAGTGTTTGTTTCGACGCTTGCCGGCTACCGTTTAAAGCAGATTATGCTCGAAGACGGCCGCGATGTGCGCCTCGTGTTTCTCTGTGCCTCGTTTTTCTCGGCGTCTCTGAGTGCGGCGGGTCATATCTTCGAAATCGGAGCTACGCCCGAGATCGCGCTCGGCACGAGTGTGCTCTATCTCATACCGGGCGTCCCCTATATAAATGCGGTCAGCGACCTGATAGATCGCAACTATGTGTGCGCGTTCAGCCGTTTTTGCGACGCGGCCGTGCTGACGGCGTGTCTTTCGGTCGGACTTTGCGGCGGCATGTTTATTTTGGGCTTAAAATGGTTTTGACAGGAGATATGTTGATAAATATTTTTGAGGACGGATTGTTTGCGGCGATAGCTGCAATCGGTTTTTCGAGTATCAGCAACACACCACGCCGCGCTTATCTGACGTGCGGGCTGATAGCGGCAGCCGGCCATGCGATACGTTATATGCTGATGTCACCCGAGACATGCGGCATGCACATCGTTGCGGCGGGCACATTAGCCTCGTTTGCCGTCGGAGTGCTCGCCGTGCTGTTTGCAGGCCGCATTCACTGCCCGGCCGAGGTATGTTTTTTCCCGGCGCTGCTGCCTATGATACCGGGCATGTATGCCTATCGCACGATTGAGGCGCTGCTCTTGTGTCTGACTCATTCGGGCGAGGCGCATTTCATGCATTATCTCTATCTGCTGGCATATAACGGCCTGACTTGTACGTTTATAATCTTGGGCATGGTCATCGGGGCAACCGTGCCGGTGTTTCTTTTCAAAAAGCTCTCGTTCACGGCGACGAGATAGAAATATTAATAGTATATTTGCATCATTATCACTGATATGGAACTAAGACAGTTAAGATACTTCGCCAAGGCCGCCGAGACACTTAATTTCTCTGATGCGGCAAAAATGCTGAACATCGCACAGAGCTCACTTTCGCAACAAATAAAACAACTTGAGGATGAGTTGGATGTGCAATTATTCCTGCGTAACAGCCATACTATACGTCTCACAGAGGCCGGTGAACTCATGCTGCCTTTTGCTCTGAGGACAATCCACGATGCCGAAACTTGTGCCGACCGTGTGAATGACCTTAAGAAACTGCTGACCGGCACTCTCAGCATCGGCGTTACTTACTCGTTCAGCCCGATATTGACCGAGACGGTGATATCGTTTATGAAACTTTATCCGCATATAAAGCTCAACGTCATCTATAAACCGATGAGTGAGCTTATGGAGCTGCTGGCAAAACGCGATTTGGATTTTGTACTTGCATTCAAACCGACAGTGCCCGTCGCTGATGTAGAGTCACACATTCTGTTTCAGAACAGCCTGTCGGCCGTTGTCAGCAGCACACATCCGCTGGCGTCTCAAAAGAAGGTCTCGCTCTCCGAACTGCAGAAGTATGAGCTGGCTCTGCCATCAAAGGGACTTCAGGCGAGAAACGCTTTCGACAGCCTGCTGACTGTTTATGATAAATTCAACATACGCATTGAACTCAACGAGGTCAATATACTGCTGAAACTTATCCGTCAGACCCGTCTGGTCACCGTGCTTGCCGAAGATTCAATATATAACGAACACGATGTAAAAGCTATCCCGCTGGATGTGCCTGATAACGAGATGACGGGTTGTGTCCATATACTCAAAGACAGCTATCATAAACAGGCTACAAAAGAATTTGTAAGGTTGCTCAGCGAATCGCTCGCTGTCAGAAGCCGTCGCATTTCATGGATATGAGGGGTAAATAAATCAGGGTTTCATGCGCGTTACTAATAATTTATGTGTAAATTTGAAACCTGATTTAAAACCCTTATCGCATTGCTGACAATCTATAAGGCTTCGGCCGGCTCAGGTAAAACATATACTTTAGCGTATGAATACGTCAAACTGCTCCTCGGTGTCAAAGACGAGCAGACGGGGCGCTACGCTCTTGTGCGCAGGTCGACGGGCGGAAGTGTCGGCAAGCGTCACCGCGGCATACTTGCCATAACATTTACCAACAAGGCGACCGAGGAAATGAAGTCGCGCATCCTGAAGGAGCTTGCGGCTCTTGCGTCAGACGATGCGTCTTGCAAAGCGCCGTATGCAGACCGGCTGTGCGCTGAGTTTGGTTGTGGGCGCGAGTCGTTGCGTGCCGCAGCCGATGATGCTCTGCGAGCGCTGCTCTTTGATTACCATCATTTTAATGTCAGCACGATAGATTCGTTCTTTCAGACGGTGCTTAGAGCTTTCGCACGCGAGGTAGACCGTCAGGGCGACTATGGCATTGAGCTCAGTGACGAATATGCCGTCAAAGCCGGCATCTCGCTGATGCTCGACGATCTCAACAACGGTAATCCCGCCGGTCGCCGTCGCATTATGCAGTGGATACGCGATTATACGCTTGAGCAGGTTGAGTCGGGCGGTGACCACAATGTATTCAACCGCTCGGGTCGCCTGCAGAATACTCTCGCGTCGTTTGTCAAGCGCATGAGCAGCGAGGTTTTCAAACGTCACTCGGAGTCTGTCATCGAATATCTTTCTGACGAGGAGCGCATCAAGATATTCGCCAAAAATCTTGACGCCCGCATTGATGCAATCACCGACCGCCTCGCCGCTGAGGCACGCAAGGTCATCGACGCGCTGCCGGCGCTCGGTTTCAGCACCGATGCCGTGGCTGCAAACGTGTGGCGCATATTCACTACCGTGGCTGAGAAGGGCGACATCAGTGTCGGGCCGACTTTTGAGCCGTTTACCGACAAGGCTGTCAAGGTAAAGGGTGCCATGGGGCTGAATGACAAATCTCCATACGTCGTCTCTAAACTTCCCAAAGGCCCCAAAAAGACAGTCATCTATCCTCCCGAGAGCTTCGACACACTGATGCGTGAGACGCTACACAGGATTTTCGAAGGATATAACGAGATACACGCGCTGCGGATTATCCGAAAGAGTTGTCCGTCGCTCGATTTCCTTGGTTTTGCATGGGATTATATAAGACGTTTCCGCGAGGAAAACAACCTGATACTGCTGTCAGACACTAATGCCCTTATAAGCCGCATCATCGGCGACAGTCAGGCTCCGTTTATATATGAGCGCATCGGTACGACGCTGACCAACTATCTTATCGACGAGTTTCAGGACACGTCGCACATGCAGTGGAATAATCTGCGTCCGCTTGTGGCCGAAAGCATAGCCGGAGGCTCTGACAACCTAATAATCGGTGACGAGAAACAGGCCATCTATCGTTTCCGCAACTCTGACAGCGCTCTGCTGCATCATGTTGTCGCCGAGCGTGATTTTCCGTCTGAGCACATAATAAAGGGCCGGCGTACGAGCGAAAACACCAACTACCGCAGTTCGGCCGACATCGTGAGGTTTAACAATACGCTGTTCACGCTGCTTGCGGCCGCCAACGGAGCGTCGGGCTACGAGAATATAGTGCAGGCGCTCAGTCCCGGCGCCGGGAGTCAGCCCGGTTATGTGACGGTCCGCGACATGTCGGATGTCGAAACCGATGACGATTACGGTGCCAATTTTGCTGTCACGGCGCGCGAGATACGTCGTCAGCACGAAGCCGGTTATGACTGGCGCGACATAGCCGTGCTGGTGCGTGTGCGCAAGGAGGCCGTGACATTCGTCGACTATCTGATGAAATTTCATCCTGACATAAAAGTTATCTCCGATGAGGCGCTTTTGTTAGCCAACTCGCCTGCGGTCAAGCAGATAGTGAGCATGCTCAAGATAGTCGACGCAAGCTACTCGGCTTTGTCTGTGCCCGATGACCGGAGTCAGTCAGACGGTAAGGTCAGCTATGCCGACAACGGAGACATAGCGATGATGATGAGTCGCTATGACTTTTTTATCGGCGAAGGATATGACAGCGCCGAGGCTCTGCGTATGGCTTTGCGTCCTGACGCCGATCCGTCGGCCGGACAGGGTATAAACGACGGAGTCAGTCTCATACGCAGCCGCCGGCCCGCAGGTCTGACCGCATTGGTCGAGACTATTATCGAGACCCGCATAAGTCCGCGGCGACGCCGGGAGGAGTATGCCTATATAGCGGCCTTTCAGGACACGGTGCTTAATTATTGCAATAATTATAATCCGTCAGTCCACGCGTTTCTCACGTGGTGGGAAGATAATTCGGCAGATCTGGCTATAGCGGCCGGCTCAAATGCCGACGCCGTCAGCGTGATGACCGTCCACAAGGCCAAGGGTCTGCAGTGGGCATGCGTGCATGTGCCTTTCGGCGACTGGAGTCTTACGCGCGACAATGAGAGTCTGTGGGTGGAATCGGAGAAGATATTCGGCGACGATGCCGCGGCGCTTGGAGCTCCCGAGATACTGTCGGTCGACCTTGACCGCTACTGCTCTCTGCCGGGCTCTCCGCTGGCTGCAGTAGCCGCCGCAAATCGTCTCGAGCAGATAGAGGACAATCTCAATATCACTTATGTCGCCTATACACGCGCCGAGCGAGAGCTGTCGGTGTGTCTGCCGTCGGTCAAAAACATCGCTGCGGAGATTATAAGTGCTTTGAGCGCGCATGTTGACTGCGCTGATTCTGACGGGTTGATGATAAATCCGGCCGACTATGTTGTAGCTGACGGCGAAGACGGACTGATATTCAGCCTCGGCGCTCCCACCGTTCCGTCTAAAAAGGCACGTCCGGCGGAGGCGGCCGCTCTCGGTGACTACCGGGTGTTCTTCCGTGACGATACGGCTCCTCTCACGACCTTGGATGATGCTACGGCCGACTATGCCGACATAAATATCGGCAATGAGGTGCCTGACTGCGACTCTGATGAGGCTGACGCAGACGCCGCCGGGCGTCTTCATGCCGCCGAGCGCGGCACGCAGCTCCACGGGCTGCTCGCCGACATAGATTCGCCTGACGCCATCGATGAGGCTGTCGACCGTCTGAGCCGCCGCGCCCGTTTGGATGACGCCACGGCTGAGGATTACCGGCGCACGCTTAAACGTGCCTTTGAGGGCGACGAGGGACGTCGCGCCGCCGCGTGGTTTGACGGCAGTTGCCGTGTGCTCAACGAGCAGAGCATATATATGCCTGAGGGCGACATGACCTTCCGTCCCGACCGAATTATAATCCGTCAGGACGGCTCCGTCGAGGTAATCGATTATAAATTTACGTCGGCTCCCTTGGAGTCACATCGCCGTCAGGTCAGGGCCTATGTGTCTTTGCTCGGACAGATGATGCCCGGGCGCAGCATCAGCGGCCGACTATGGTATCCGGACCTGCGTATTATCGAAGAAATATAAATAATCACAATCATAACAAAATGAAAAAAACAAGCATTATCACACTCTTCTGCGCCGCGGCACTCGCCGGCGCTCCCGACATGTCGGGCTGTACCAGTCTGATAGCTACGCCCGGCGCGACGACCGACGGCAGCGCGATGATAACCTACGCGGCCGACAGTCACACGCTCTACGGAGAGCTTTATAATCAGCCTGCCGCCGACCATCCCAAAGGCGCGATGCGCAAGATTGTCGACTGGGATAGCGGTCTCGAGCGCGGCGAAATACCCCAAGTGTCACATACCTATGCGACCATAGGCAATATGAACGAGCATGCGCTCACCATAGCCGAGAGTACATGGGGCGGCCGCCACGAACTGGCCGGCTCCGGCCTTATTGATTACGGCTCGCTGATTTACATCACTCTGCAGCGTGCCCGCACAGCCCGCGAGGCCATCGACGTAATGACCGGTCTTATCCGTGACTACGGCTACGGCTCCGAGGGCGAGTCGTTCTCAATCGCCGACCCGAGTGAGGTGTGGATTATGGAAGTCATAGGCAAAGGCGCCGATGACAAAGGCGCCGTGTGGGTGGCGCGTCGTGTGCCTGACGGATATATCTCGGGCCATGCCAATCACTCGCGCATCCATACTTTCCCGTTGAATGATCCCGAAACCCTTTATTCGCCCGATGTCATCTCGTTTGCCCGTAAGAAAGGATATTTC
Source organism: uncultured Bacteroidales bacterium (assembly GCA_965143025.1). Classification (GTDB taxonomy): domain Bacteria; phylum Bacteroidota; class Bacteroidia; order Bacteroidales; family Muribaculaceae; genus CAG-873. The sequence continues at coordinate 233,003 of CBCSTG010000001.1, read as the reverse complement.
AAGGGTAAAGACAAGGATTTTGACTTCTCTCGCGCCTATGCCATCACCGACGCCGGCGCCCTGCGCGGCTGTGACGCCCGCGTGTGGAGCTACTACAACCGTTTCACTGACCCCAAGACCGCCGAGCAGTGGCTGCCGTGGATACTCGAGGGCCGCGGCGAGATACTACCTCTATGGGTCAAACCCGAGCACAAAGTGAGCGCCGACGGCCTCAAATGGATGATGCGCGACCACTTCGAGGAGACTCCGCTTGATATGACAAAAGATATCGGCGCCGGACCGTTCCATGTGCCTTATCGCTGGCGTCCGATGAGCTTCACTGTAGACTCGGTCGAATATACGCATGAGCGTGCAATCGCCACGCAGCAGACAGGTTTTTCGTTTGTCTCGTCGATGAACAATGACCGCCCCGAGGCGATGCGCGGCATCCTCTGGTTTGGTGTCGACGACGCCAACACTTGTGTCTATGTCCCTGTCTTCAACTCGACCGTGGCGGTGCCTCGTCAGCTCAGCGGCGACAACGGCGACTTATACACCATATCATGGGACTCGATGTTCTGGGTCAACAACTACGTGGCCAATCAGGCCTATAACCGTTACAGTCAGATGATTCCCGATATACGCCGTGTGCAGTCGGGTCTTGAGGATGCCATGAAAGGTGAGGTGGCCGCTGCCGAGGTCTCGCTCAAAGGCAAACCATTCGCCGACCAGCAGGCCGCCCTCGCCGAGATGACAACGCATTGGGCCGGGAAAGCCACTGCCGACTACAAAGCCTTGGGCGACTATCTGCTCGTCAAATATCTTGACGGCAACATTAAGCGTGAGAAAGACGGCAAATTTGAGCGCAACGAGGCCGGTATGCCGGTGCAGCCACTCTTTGGCGGTTATGACAGCCGTTACTTCCGCTCGATAGCTGAAGACGCCGGCGATCGTCTCAAGGTTGTCGAGCCTGCCCCTGTCGAGTGATGAGGCAGTCTAACATGGAGCTTTTGCGTATCATCAGCATGCTGATGGTCGTGACAGTCCATATTGACGGTTCACTCGGGCTGCCTCATCCGGAGAGCATGGCCGATGTCTCGGCCCGTGACGCATGTCAGCTGATTATAGAGGCGCTTGCGATTATCGGAGTCAACAGTTTTACCATGATTTCGGGCTATTTCGGCATACGTCTGCGCGTACGCTCGGTAGTGTCATATTTAGGGCAGTGCATGTTCTATGCCGTTCTCATATATACTCTGTTCTCGATTGCCGAGCCGTGGCGGTTTACGCTTAAAGGTTGGTTTGAGAGCTGGCTTGTGCTGACGCATACCGATCTGTGGTACGTGCCGGCATATTTCGGACTGATGATCCTCTCTCCATTTCTCAACGGAGGCTGCCGGTGTTTAAAGAAGTGGACGTTCGGTCTGCTCATCGCCGTCCTGCTTATATATAATGTGTGGGCCGGATGGTGGTGGGGCGGCAAGTTCAACCCCACGGGCTACACGCTTGTGCAGCTTGTCACGGTGTATCTGACAGGACGTTACTTCGGCATGCATGTCAGCATCGACGGATGCCGGCGCGCTACGGTCAGATTGCTGTCGGCCGGAGTCTATCTCATCTCGACTGCCGCGACACTGTGTCTCTGGATGCTTGTGCCGGAGAAGGCACTTGCCTATAACTCGCCGTTTGTTTTAACGGCTACATTCGGGCTGTTTGTGTTTTTTATGACCCTCGATTTCACTTCACCGGCGGTCAACTATATTGCACGGTCGGCATTTGCGGTCTATCTCGTTCATAAGGCTCCGCAGGTCTTTGTCTCAGTGTTCAGACCCTTGGTCAGAGAGTGGTGGGCGTCGATGGAGTTGTGGCAGTTTGCGCTTGCATCGGCCGGATTTGTAGTCGGAATCTACCTGATGGTGATGATTGTCGATGCCGGACGCCGTTATGCGTTCGATGCTGCCGGGCTCGGACGGCGACTGCCGCGGGAAGTTGTCCGATGATTCGGTAATGTTGTCCCTTTTAATCTTTTTTAGATAACGGCGGTAGCGCAACTCGCGCTGCCGTTTGTTTTATATATACTTTTGTGAATGGTTTCAACTTTTGTTTATGCTTTTAGGGAAAAAAATATCAACATTATGTCTTTCTGCCGTGCTGAGCTGGCCGTTATTGAGCGCCCGTCAGACCGACGGTGTTTCCCTGCCGGACTCCTGTAAAACCCAAACTATCACTCTTGAAGTTTTTGCTCCCGACACGGCTGTCACGCTTTTGGAGACAGTGACGTATGATTCGCGCTGCATAGCGCCCGACACAGCCTCGAGCCTTGAGTTTACCCGCGCCCACACGCCGCGGCGAGGCAATCCGTCAATCTACGAGTTACCATACTCTCTCACGCTTAATGCGCCCGACTGGCATCGCCTGTGGACCAATACGGCCATCTTCGCCGGCGCGTTCGGAGGCACGCTCGCAGTGCTCGAGTGTCTGCCCGAGGACGCCACTAACTGGAACCGCGCCTCGATACAGAGCGTGCCGCCCTTCCGTCGTTGGTACAACAATGTCATCAAGGAAGGCCCCGAATGGGACGGCGACAAATTTTATTTCAACTACATACTTCATCCCTATGCCGGTGCGGTCTACTTCATGTCGGCGCGTTCGGCAGGGTTTAATTTCTGGCGGTCGTTTCTATACTCGGCTATAATATCAAATGTCGGCTGGGAGTATGGTATCGAGGGGTTTATGGAGCGCCCGTCGATACAAGACCTTATCATCACGCCCTGCGTAGGCTCGGTATTGGGCGAGTGCTTCTATAAACTCAAGCGCCGCATCGTAGCCGACCGGTATCACCTGTGGGGCTCGCCTGTGCTCGGCAACATTGTAGCCTTCCTTATTGACCCGGTCAACGAGGTGGTCGGGCTCTTCGGCCACTCGACCTCGCGGCATATCTACCGTCCCGACGAGGTCTCTCGTCCGGCTGTCGAGTCGTCGCTGATGCCGGCCATGGTCGGTGGCGCACCCGGATTCAGTTTTGTCTGCCGTTTCTGATTTCTGTCGGGCTTTGCTGTTAATCTATGGAAAATTCATAAATTTGCAGCATGAAACAGTCATCACACCGTTTGATGCTCATAGTCAACCCCGTCTCGGGCACAAGCTCGAAACGCGGTGTCGTGCAGCTCATCGAGCAGCGTCTGCGCGAGATGGGCCACGAGGTAGACACGCAGCTGACGGTGTGTCGCGGCGACGCCACGCGTTTGGCCAAGAAAGCTGTAGCGGAGGGCTTTGACGGTGTGCTTGCATGTGGCGGCGACGGCACGGTCAACGAGACGGCGACCGCACTGTTGGGTACCGATGTCGCGCTCGGCATCCTGCCTGCCGGCTCGGGCAACGGTCTGGCACGCCATATCGGCATTCCTGTCGATCCCATCGCCGCTCTCAATGTCATCCGCCATGACAAGATAACTGACTGTGACTATTGCACCGTCAACGGACGTCCGTTCTTCTGCACATTCGGCGTCGGCTTCGACGCCGCAGTCAGCCACCGCTTCGCCACACAGCGCCGCCGTGGCCTGATGATGTATCTTAAAAGCGCCATCGACGAATTCATCACCTATAACCCTGAGACCTACACGCTGCTCGCCGGCGATCAGGAGGTGACCGAGCAGGCCTTCCTCATCGCGGCCTGCAATGCTTCGCAGTATGGCAATAACGCCTTCATCGCCCCCGAGGCTTCGATTACCGACGGTCTCTTGGATATCACGGTGATACACAAGGGTAATCCCATCTCGCAAGCCCTTGTGGGCGTGGATTTGCTGACGGGATTCATAGGCAAGAACGCCCTCATCGACACCATCCGTGTCAGACATTGCACCATCATACGCAACAAGCCCGGCATAGCCCACATTGATGGCGAACCCGTCGAGATGGACGCCCGATTAGACATAGAATGTCATCCCGGCGAGCTTAAAATATTCGTGCCCGGCAAGCGCGAACGCTTCCGCCCGCTGCTGACCCCGTTCAGGATGTTTACCCGTGACATCGGCGTCAATATCACCAAAATTTTCAGCAAATAAGTCTAAAAGAAGAGAATGGACAAAGAAGAATTTATACAGAAAGTCTATCAGATAGTCTTAGAAAAGGATGGAAAGGAATCGGCAGAAGGACTGAAGAAAAAAATGGAATACAATCTCAGAGACAGAACAACAGTGAATCTGGATCCTCAGGAGACAGCAGACTTCTGGATGATGTAGTTTCTGAGCCAAGTTCAAAGCCCGTTTTTGACATTATTTTAACAGAGCGTTTAGCAAAAATAACGCAAAAACTTGTCAGTTATCAAGATATTGCATAACTTTGCAGAGTTTTTTCAAGCTAACTGACCAATGGGAAAGTTCACTGCATTCAAACTGCCTTTGAAGAGTCTTGCCAAGGGAAGTCATGAATTTGACTACTCTCTTGACAAACAATTCTTTGCGGATATGGAGAACAACGACATCCGCGACGCCCGGCTTGTGGTGAAACTGACCGTTGACTATAACGGCGATGTCTATGACCTAAACTTCGACATCAAGGGTGACATCACGCTGCTATGCGACCGTTGTTTAGACGATCTTGTGATGCCGATAGACACGACATATCACATAATGGTCAAGTATGGCGACGATTACAACGACTCGGCCGACGATCTGTTGGAGATACCCGAGAGCGACAATTATCTCAATGTCGCCTATATGATATACGACACGGTCGTGCTGGCAATCCCCATCAAGCATGTGCATCCGATGGGCAAGTGCAACCGCGCTATGAGTGCGATACTGCGTAAGCATCGCGCACGTCCGACTGATGAAGACGCCGAGCTTGAGAATGAACTGATGGACGAAATTGACGTCGACGATGACCGCACGTCACAGACTGACCCGCGCTGGGACGCCCTTAAAGGTATCGGCACAGATGCCGACGGCGAAAACAATTGATTTTCCGGCAGATGACGCCGACGCGCTATCTGCACGATATAAAGATATAATAACTAAGAAATATAAAAAGAAATGGCACATCCTAAACGCAAACAATCAAAGACACGTACAGCAAAACGTCGTACACACGACAAGGCTGTAGCCCCCACACTTGCTCTCTGTCCTAACTGCGGCGCATGGCACATCTACCACACTGTTTGTGGCGAATGTGGCTACTACCGCGGACGTGTAGTCATCGAAAAAGAGGCTGCTGTCTGACGGCACACCGACCAGCCGCGACCGTGACCGGTGATTATAATACCGGGCGAGAGTCTCTGTCGGCTAAACAGAAAAAAGGATTCTCTTAACAGGCCCGGCGTTATGTCCGTCACTTCAGACGGCGGACGCCACGGGGCCCTTTAAGAGAGCTTTTTTGTATACTTAATCTTTCAAGACTAATCGAAAACTTTTCTTTTAAGCAAGTCATGCCCAACGCACGCATCTCAGCCATCGCATCATATCTCCCCGATGACATCCTCGACAACTTCATGCTCTCAAAGATGGTCGACACAAACGACGAGTGGATTACCACTCGCGTCGGCATCAAGGAGCGCCGCATCTTAAAGCTCGAGGGCGAAGGCTCTTCATATCTCGGCGCAAAAGCTATAGACAAACTGCTCTCAGAGTCGGGCACCGCTCCCGAAGACATCGAGCTTGTCATCTGCGCTACATCTAACCCTGACTATCGTTTCCCGTCGACCGCTTCTGTGATGATCGAGCGTTGCGGCCTGTCGAAAGCATACGGATATGACATTCAGGCCGCATGCGCCGGCTTTATCGTAGCCCTGCAGGATGCCACGGCATATATCCGCTCGGGCATGTATAAAAAAATTATCGTCGTATGCGCCGAGAAGATGTCTTCGATGGTCAACTACGAGGATCGCTCGACTTGCGCCCTCTTCGGTGACGGCGCCGCTGCCGTAATCGTCGAGCCGACTGAAGAGCAGGGTGTCGGAGTCATTGACGCCGTGCTTCATGTCGACGGCACAGGCCGCGAGCATCTGCTGATGAAGGCCGGCGGCTCGGTCAAACCGACCACCCACGCCACTGTCGACGCCGGCGAGAACTTCCTCTATCAAGAGGGTCGCAACGTCTACAAAAATGCTGTCACAGACATGCTCACCTCGTCGCTTGATGTGATGAAACGTAATAACCTGACTGTCGACGACGTCAAATATCTCATCCCTCATCAGGCCAACATGCGCATCATCGAGGCTGTGGCCGACCGCGCCGGTTTCCCGGCAGACAAGGTGCTCGTCAACATCGAGCATGTCGGTAACACGTCGGCTGCGTCGATTCCGCTCTGCTTGGACGAGTATAAAGCCAAACTCCATAAGGGCGACAAGCTGATACTGACCGCCTTCGGAGCCGGTTACACATGGGGAGCCATGTATCTTGTCTGGGATATCTGATTTCAGACAGGCGATACGTCTTCCGTACACAAAATTTTACAAAATAGCATCTTTTAGGGTGCTATTTTTGTTTATATGGGTAAAACGCCCTTATTTTACCTTTAAAACAATTTCATAACATGGCTAACAAACACAAATCAGGCTTTGTCAACATCGTCGGAAATCCTAATGTCGGCAAATCGACCCTTATGAACGACCTCGTCGGCGAACGCATCAGCATCATAACTTCAAAAGCACAGACCACACGACATCGCATCATGGGCATCGTCAACACGCCCGACTATCAGATTGTCTTCTCAGACACCCCCGGTGTGCTATCGCCCAAATACAAACTTCAGGAGAGTATGCTCGGATTCAGTGAGGAGGCTCTTACAGACGCTGACATTCTGCTGTATGTCACCGACGTGGTCGAGGACCCGACCAAAAACGCCTCGTTTCTTGAGAAAGTGGCCAAGGAGAAAGTGCCCGTGCTGTTGGTAATCAATAAGATAGATCTGCTTAAAAACAACGAGGAACTTGATCGGATTGTAGCCCGCTGGAAAGAGATATTACCAAATGCCGAGATTTTCCCGACGTCGGCCAAAGAGCATTTCAATGTGTCCAATCTGATGGCTCGCATCGTCGAGCTGCTGCCGGAGGCCGAGCCCTACTTCGGCAAGGACGCGCTGACAGACAAGCCTGCGAGATTTTTTGTCACCGAAATCATCCGAGAGAAAATCCTGCTCAACTATGACAAGGAAGTGCCATACAGCGCCGAGGTTATAGTCGAGAAATTTGAGGAAAAGGAAAACTCCATACATATTATGGCAGTCATCTATGTCGAGCGCGACAGCCAGAAGGGTATACTTATCGGCAAAGGCGGCATGATGCTTAAGAAAGTCGGTACCGACGCCCGCAAAGACATTGAGACATTCTTCGGCAAACGTGTTTATCTCGAGCTTTTCGTCAAGGTCGAGCCTAACTGGCGTAACCGTGACAACAAGCTCCGCCAGTTTGGCTATATCGAATAATTAAGTTAATTTTGCAAGGAATATTAACATCAACATCATACAGAAAGACTTATGAGCCAACTTGTCGCAGTCGTCGGTCGCCCCAATGTCGGTAAATCGACGCTTTTTAACCGTCTGACACAGTCGCGCACGGCAATTGTAGACGAAACCGCCGGCACGACACGTGACCGCCAGTATGGCAAGGTCGACTGGAACGGCCGCGAATTTTCGATTGTCGACACCGGCGGCTGGGTCGTCAACTCTGAGGACATCTTCGAGGGCGAAATCAACAAGCAGGTGGCGCTCGCCATCGAGCAGGCCGATGTGATACTCCTTGTGGTCGACGCCATCAACGGTGTGACCGACCTCGACGACCATGTCGCCGAGATACTGCGCAAGTCACGCAAGAAAGTGATACTCGTCGCCAACAAGGTCGACTCAAACGAGTGGCTTTATAATGTGCCAGAATTCTACTCATTGGGACTCGGCGATCCTTACCCCGTGTCTGCCATCAATGGCTACGGCACAGGCGACCTCTTGGACGAGGTGGTCAAAGATCTGCCCGAGCCTGACGAAGACGAGGAGAAATTGGAGGATATTGCCAAATTTGCCATCGTTGGTCGCCCTAACGCCGGCAAGTCGTCACTCATCAACGCCTTCATCGGCGAGGAGCGCCACATCGTCACCGACATCGCCGGCACGACCCGCGACTCTATATATACGCGCTACAACAAGTTCGGCTTCGACTTTTATCTCGTCGACACTGCCGGCATACGCAAAAAAAACAAGGTCAACGAGGACATCGAATATTATTCTGTAATACGTTCGATTCGCGCCATCGAGGCAAGCGACGTCTGCATACTCATGATTGACGGCACACGCGGCATTGAGGCTCAGGATGTAAGCATATTCTCTCTTATACAGCGTAACAAAAAAGGCCTTGTCGTGGTGGTCAACAAGTGGGACCTTGTTCAAGACAAGTCGCAGCGCGCCATCAAACATTATGAGGATGCCATCCGTGACCGCTTTGCTCCGTTTGTTGACTTCCCTATCATTTTCACGTCGGCTCTGACAAAGCAGCGTATCTTCAAGGTCTTGGAGACCGCCATCAAGGTCTACGAGAATCGTCGGCGAACAGTGCCGACCTCGCAGCTTAACACAGTCATGCGCGAGGACATCGAGGCTTATCCGCCGCCAAGCAACAAGGGCAAGTATATCAAAATCAAATATATAACCATGCTCAAGGGCGCGGCCGTGCCTACATTTATATTCTTCTGCAACCTGCCGCAATGGGTCAAGGAGCCTTACCGCCGGTACTTGGAGAACAAGATACGCGAGCACTGGGACTTTAACGGCACGCCCATAAACATCTACATGCGCGACAAGTAATGGCTGCCGACGCACCGAAAGAGATTGTGCCTCGCGTCATTCACTATTGTTGGATGAGCGGCGAGCCGTTCCCCGCCAAAATCAGGGAGTGTGTCGACTCGTGGCGGCGTGTGATGCCCGACTATGAGCTGAAACTCTGGTCGAAGGACAATTTCGACGTCGACTCCGTGCCTTTCGTGCGCGAGGCTGTCGAGGTCCGTAAATGGGCCTTCGCCGCTGATTATATACGCATGTATGCGCTTTACACAGAGGGCGGTATCTATCTTGACTCCGATGTCAGGGTGCTCAAGCGATTCGACGACTTTCTCGAACACAGCTTTTTCTCGTCGTTGGAGCATCATCCGACGCTGATGGACGAGCGCGGCTCGTGGGACCTCATTGACAAGGAAGGTCGTCGAACGGCAGACGAATATATCGCCGGCATGCAGATACAGGCTGCCGTCATGGGTGCGTCTCCCGGTCATCCTTTTGTCCGCGATGTGCTCGATTTTTATAAAGACCGTCATTTCATCAATGCCGACGGCACTTATGCCACCGACCCCATCGCGCCGCTGATTTATGCCCGTGTGGCCGAGCCTTATGGCTTCCGTTACGTCGACCGCGACCAGAAGTTAAAAGACGACATGATGATTTATCGCTCTGAAATCTTTGCCGGCAACCGTCGCGAGATGACAGCCGACTCCTATGCCGTGCATCTTTGCGCCCACAGTTGGCACGCAACGCCGGCCGAAAAGCTGCGCGCCTTCTGTCGCCGCCTGCTCAAAAAGTGAGAGCCGGGCAGCGGTGTGACACTTTTTTTGTCATTTCGGGATAAAAACTATATTTTTGCAGAAAATAAACCCGAAACATGCCGCAAGTAAAGCCTAAAAAAGCCTTAGGACAACACTTCCTGACAGACCTGTCAGTGGCCCGTCGCATCGCCGCCACGCTTGACGGCGTCGATATGCCCGTGCTCGAAATAGGTCCGGGCATGGGTGTGCTAACACGCTTTCTGCTCGAGGCAGGCCATGACCTGCGTGTCATCGAGATTGACAGCGAGAGCGTCAGCTACTTGCAGCGCGAATTTCCCGACTTGGACGGCCGCATCATCGAGGGCGACTTTCTGCAGTTAGACCTTCGCGAAGTGTTTGGCGGCAAAGAGTTTGCGCTTATAGGCAACTATCCTTACAACATCTCGTCGCAGATATTCTTCCGCGTTTTGGACTACAAGGACCTGATACCGGTCTGTTCGGGGATGCTGCAGCGTGAGGTGGCCGAGCGCATAGCCGCGCCTGAAGGATCGCGCACACGCGGCATCCTCTCAGTGCTTTTGCAGGCATGGTATGACATCGAGTATCTTTTCACGGTCTCCGAGACAGTCTTCAACCCGCCGCCCAAGGTCAAATCGGGCGTGATACGTCTGCGCCGCAACGGTCGCAGTGACCTCGGCTGCGACGAGCGCCTGTTCCGCACGGTGGTCAAGACGACTTTCGGCCAGCGCCGCAAGACCATACGCAACTCGCTACGCTCGCTATTGCCTCCGGGCGCCGCAATGCCCGAGACCGACATGCTCGCCATGCGCCCCGAACAACTGTCGGTCAATCAGTTTATCGAACTCACAAACCTGCTCTCGTCGGCACGCGCCGCTAATAATCCCGAGAAGTCATGAAGGAATACACCCCCGAATATCTCGAGCACATCCGCTCGGTAATCCACTCTGACGACGAGCAACAGGCGCGCCGCGAACTCGAAGACCTGCATCCGGCCGATATTGCCGAGTTGTATAAAAATCTCGAGCTCGACGAGGCCGAGTATCTCTATAAACTTTTAGACGAGGACACTGCGGCCGATGTGCTCATGGAGCTTGATGACGACGAGCGTCTCAAACTGCTCAACGCCATGCCGGCCGAGGAAATCGCGCGTCAGATTGACCATCTTGACACCGACGATGCTGTCGACCTCATCCAGCAGTTAGACGAGGACGACCGCGAGGAAATCCTCTCTCACATTGACGACGTCGAGCAGGCAGGAGACATTATCGACCTTCTCAAATATGACGAGGACACTGCCGGCGGCCTTATGGGCACCGAGATGATTGTCGTCAACGAAAACTGGTCTATGCCCGAGTGTATCAAGGAGATGCGCATGCAGGCCGAGGAGATGGACGAGATTTATTATATCTATGTGGTCGACAATGACTACAAACTGCGTGGCATCTTTCCGCTGAAGAAGATGATAACCCATCCGTCGGTGTCAAAAATCAAGCACGTCATGGAGGTTGACCCGGTCAGCGTCAAGGTCGACGCGCCCATCGACGAGGTGGCACTCGACTTTGAGAAATACGACCTTGTGGCCATGCCTGTCGTCGACTCTATCGGGCGTCTGCTCGGCCGCATAACGGTCGACGACGTCATGGATCAGGTGCGTGAGGCCAGCGAGCGTGATTATCAGTTAGCATCAGGTCTGTCGTCTGACGTCGACGCCGACGATACGATTCTCGCCCAGACCAAGGCGCGCATCCCGTGGCTGCTTGTCGGTATTGCGTCGGGCATACTCGCCTCACTGATACTCGGCGGATTCGAGACTCAGCTGCAGGCGGTCACTGCTCTGGCGCTGTTTATCCCCATCATCGGCGGCACGGGCGGCAATGTCGGCGTGCAGGCGTCGGCTATAGTCGTGCAGGGTCTTGCAAACGGTTCGCTTGATATTAAGGAGTTTTCGAAACAGCTTGGCAAAGAGGTGCTTATAGGCTTGCTTAACGCCACAATTATCTCGGCGGTAATCTTTGTCTATAATCTCATAATGCTTCCGTCGGAGTTCGCAGTGACGCTTTCGGTGACCATCTCACTGTTTTTGGTGGTGATGTTTGCGTCGATTCTCGGCACGGTGGTACCTTTGACCTTGGAGAAAGTACACATCAATCCGGCCTTGGCGACCGGCCCGTTCATTCAGATTTCCAATGACATTCTCGGCCTCATCATCTATGTCGGCATCTCGACATGGCTTCTCGGGGTTTTCGGTGTCAACTGACGGCTATTTCATCAGGCGTTTGGTGTAGCGTATGCCGGGCCGCACATGCAGAGTCAGTGCGGCAAATTCGCCGCTTGTCTCACTGTTGTATTTGATATGATACCATTCAGGAGCGAGAAAATCGAGTATAAAGACAGCGGTGTCGGCGTGGCCGAACGACGGGTGTCGTCCCGACGTGAGACGTTCCTCTATCTCGATGTCAAAGCCGGAGACCTTGACAGCAATCGACACGGCGCCGTCAGTCGTGATGCTTTCGGGCAGCCCCTTGCGCCGCAGTTCGACAAAACCTTCGTCGTGGACTATAAATGTTACGGCCGCTTCGGGCTCCCCGCCGTCAGCATCGCCGACCGTCGAGCGCAGGTCACCTGCGAGCATATGCAGTTTTACCTCGCTTCGACGCGCGGGCAGCGCCATAAAGCCGACTACTGCCGCCGCTATGACGCTAACTATGACATAAAACTCGACGGTCTTAAAGACGCTGAGTAATATTATGGCGCTCAATCCTGACATACAGACCCAAAATTAAGAATTATTCCGATTACCGACAAACATACTGACCGACTTATGGCAATAATGCGCAAGATAACTGAGGCTGCCTCGGCCGCCGGAGCGGCGCTCATGGACGCCGTTTTTCCGCGGACCTGCGTTGTGTGCGGCGTCGCGCTGGTCGATGGGGAGGAGGCGATGTGCGCAGGCTGTCTCAGCGAGTTGCCGCGCACGCGCCTGCATCTTATGCCGTTCAATACCATCCACCACCGTGTCGGCCACAAGGTTGCGCTTGACATTGCGGCCGGATGGTTTTACTATCAGCGCGAAAGCCCGTATGCGCAGTTGATACGCCGCGCCAAATATGACGACCGTCCGGCGCTTGCGCGGCTTTTGGGGCGCATGTATGGTGCGGAACTGCTTGCAGACGGCTTTGATGTGACGCGTTATGACTTGCTGCTGCCGGTAGGTATGCATCCGCGCAAACGTATGTCGCGTGGCTACAACCAGAGTTATGAAATAGCGCTCGGTCTCGGCGACACTCTCGGTCTGCCTGTAGCCGATAATCTTGTGGCTATCAGAGGCCACAAGAGCCAGACGCGTCATAATGCCGATGAGCGTCATGCCAATATAAGCGGCAGTTTCGGCGTGCGCCGTCCCGACGAACTGAGAGACCGCAATATTATAATCGTCGACGACATCATCACAACCGGCGCCACTGTGCGCGATTGTGGCGTCGCGCTGTTTGAGGAGGCGGAGCCGGCATCGTTATCAGTCCTGAGCATAGGGGTGACGCGTATGAGCGGCGGAGCGAATGCCTGACGACGAAGTTAAAAAACGCTAAATGCGTGCAATATAGTCTCCGGTTAGGTCAGAATTTACCGGCTTTTGACTAATTTTGTTGCCGTAATCGCCGGCTATCGTAAGATTGTCGCGACAGTGGACAGATTTGGCTGCTTGCAACCACTCCAAAAATGCTAAAATTGCCCTGCCTTGCCCCCGCCGCTATGTGGCGGTTTCAGGCCGTGAGGCCTCGTTTCAGTGGGGAAGATGCAGGATTGGTTTTCGACGCAATCATGGACTGTCCGCCCGATGACAACGGTCTGCGATTGCGATTTTTTTGTATCATTTTTAAAATGTAAGACATGAATTATCTATTCACATCCGAATCAGTTTCCGAAGGTCATCCCGACAAAGTCGCCGACCAGATTTCAGACGCCATACTTGACGAATTTCTTGCGCGAGACCCACGCTCTAAGGTAGGTTGCGAGACCCTTGTTACTACCGGTCAGGTCGTTGTGGCCGGCGAAGTCTCGTCTGAGGCATGGGTCGATGTAATGGGGCTCGCCCGCGATGTAATCAAGGGCATAGGCTACAACCGTTCGGAGCTGCAGTTTGACGGCGATTCATGCGGAGTGCTCTCGGCCCTTCACGAGCAGAGCCCCGACATCAACCGCGGCGTTGTGCGCGAACGGGCTAAAGACCAAGGTGCCGGTGACCAAGGCATGATGTTCGGCTATGCCACAGACGAGACTCCGCTCTACATACCTATGACTCTTGCTCTTAGCCATGCTATCGTCAAAGAACTCGCAGCCATACGCCGAGAGGGTCGTGTGATGACCTATCTGCGTCCCGATTCCAAAAGTCAGGTGACCGTCGAGTATGACGAGCAAAACCGCCCCGTGCGCGTACACACGGTTGTAGTGTCAACTCAGCATGACGAATTTATCCATCCTGAGGGCGACATGACTCAGTCCGAGGCTGACCGCCTGATGCTCGAGACCATACGCCGTGACGTGACCGAGATACTGCTGCCTCGTGTAATCGAAAAACTGCCGGAGGGCCTCAAGAATGTATTTGACGGTGAGTTTATACTTCATGTCAATCCGACAGGCAAGTTTGTCATAGGCGGTCCTCACGGCGATGCAGGTCTGACAGGCCGCAAGATTATTGTCGATACCTACGGAGGTCACGGCGCTCACGGCGGTGGCGCCTTCTCCGGCAAAGACCCGTCGAAAGTCGACCGTTCGGCAGCCTATGCGGCGCGCTATATCGCTAAAAACCTCGTTGCCGCCGGCATAGCCTCACGCGCTCTCGTTCAGGTTGCCTATGCCATAGGCGTCGCTCAGCCTGTCAGTCTGTGCGTTAACACCTTCGGAACATCGCATGTCACAATCGACGACGCGCGCATATCGGCTATAATCGGCTCGATGTTTGACCTGAGTCCGGCGGCCATTATCCGCAAATTTGACCTTCGCAAGCCAATCTACCGCGAGACAGCCACTTACGGACATGTCGGGCGCACACCGCGTAAGGTTGTCAAGACATTTACTCACAGCGGACCGAAACCCGTTACACTCGAGGTAGAGCTTTTCGGATGGGAAAAGACAGACAAAGTCGACGAAATACGTGCAAAATTCAAGAAATTCATGGCTTAATTTTGATTGATAGCGAAAAAAACGTATCTTTGTGCGCTTGAAAAGGGGCTTTTGCATGCTGTCAGCGTCCGCATAGTCCCCGCTACTTCAGAAAATATAAATTTCACCTTAATAAACCAAATGGCAACCTTAGAAAAAATCAGAAGCAAGTCAGTGCTGCTTTTCGTCATCATTATCGTGGCATTGCTTGCGTTCATTCTCGGCGACTTCCTGACATCAGGCCGTACGTATTTCGGCACAGGCACAACCATAGCAAGCGCCGCCGGCAAGAAAGTAGACTACACACACTATCAGAACGAAATCGAGAAAGCTACAGAGCAAGCTCAGAGCTACAACAACAATGTAGACAACGACGAGCTCTCGCAGAATGTAATCCGCGGACTTCTCACTCAGCAGCTTCTTGACCAAGAATACGAGGATCTCGGCATCCGTGTCTCTGACAACGAGATTTCAGAGGCTATGACCGGAGCGATGATTCATCCGGCCGCACAGCAGTTTATCTATACACTCTCTCAGCAGCTCGGTTTTGACAGCATGGACGGCAAAGCTGTGCTCGATGCCATCAACAATCCTCAGAAATATCAGATTCCTGTCGAACTTGGCAATCAGCTCAAGGCAGCCTGGGCCGAGACAGAGAAAGAAGTAGAGCAGTCGCTCCTTCAGCGTAAATTCTACGGCCTTATCCAAGGCCTCTTCACAGCCAATGACCTCGACGCCCAGTCGCTTTATGACGACAACTCGCGCACGACACACTTTGCATACGTCGCCAAGGGCTACAACACAGTACCCGACGAGGACGCAAAAGTAACCGAGGCCGACATCAAGGCACAGTGGGAGAAAAACAAAAATCTCTATCGTCTCGACGAAGACACACGTGCGGTCGACTACATCATCCTTTACATCGAGCCCTCTGCCGCTGACCGTCTCGCCGGTCAGAAAGCTGTCGAGGATGCAGTCGTTGCACTCAATGCCACAAACGGTGTCGACGCTGTCTCGTCAGACAGCCGCTTTATCGTAAGCCACAAGTCACAGAATGTCGGCTCTATCACTGACAGCCGTCTCAAGGACTTCCTCGCCAACGCTGAGGACGGACAGGCTGAGGTCATCAGCTCGAGCCGCGACCAGTATACTATCGCAAAACGTATTTCGGCATCACAGCAGGTTGACTCGATCAATGTATCTGTCATGGGCTTGCGTGACGCTGCCATCGCAGACAGCGTGATGACGGCACTCGCATCAGGCAAGGCTTGGAGCGACTTCGCCGCAACTGACAATACTCAGACACAGGACAGCGTATGGGTGACACTCACCAACGCGACATCTATTTCGCCCTCGCTTAAAGAAGCATGGCTCACAGCCGAGATTGGCAAACCTGTAGTACACTCTGACAGCATTCAGGGCCAGCAGGTCACTCAGATTTTCAAAGTCAACGCACGTCGTGCTCCCGTTACAGTCTATGACTACGCCTCGATTGACTACACCGTCGACCCCTCTAACGAGACACTCGAGAAACTCAACACGGATCTGCGCACATTCCTTTCAGCCAACTCATCGGGCGACGACTTCTCGACTAATGCAGCCAAAGAAGGCTATTCACTTCTGTCGGCTCTCGTCAGTGCGTCTACTCCCCATATCGGCTCGGTGCCTGACAGCCGCGGCGCCGTCAAATGGGCAATGGAGGCAAGCAAAGGTCAGGTATCGCCCGTAATCGGTGACAACAAACAATCATACCTGATGGCCGTTGCCGTCAAGGACATCTACAACGACGGTTACAAACCTTGGTATAGCTTTGATATCCGCTCGTCGCTCGAGAATGAGGCACTTGCCGCCAAAAAAGGTGCCAAGCTCGTAGCTGATTATACAGGCAAAGCATCAGACCTCGCCGGTTATGCAAAAGCTCTTGACAGCGAAGTAGCCGAAGGCGACATGGTGTTCGTATCTCCCCGTCTCGCTACAATCGGTATCGAAGAGAGCGATCTGCAGGGCGCTATCGCCGCAGCTCAGCAGGGCAAAGTTCTCGGCCCCATCGCCGGTAACAACGCTGTCGTTGTCTTCGAAGTCAAATCAGTTGACAACGAAGGTCGTCCGTTTATCAAAGACGAGTACATCCAGCGTTTCAATCGCACAATGGGTCTCGGCACTGTCGACCCCTTCCGTCTGCTGCTTGGCAAAAACAAGATGCAGAACAACTCGCTCGAATTTATCCAGAGCGCTGTAAACTGATAGCCGTAGGGCCTCAAGGCCTGCAGGCAACCGCATAAGAGCGTCGACGCGGCCGTCAGCGACCGGGTCGACGCTCACATTTAGACTAACCATATCCGATATAAGAATCATATCAATGCCGCGTTTATATCTCTTCCCGGTGCCGATGAGTACGGGCTCTGTCAGCGATGTGCTGCCTGAGCTTAACATAGTCCTGCTGCATCAGATAAGATATTTTGTGGTTGAGAATCTGCGGTCGGCCCGACGTTTTCTCAAATCTGTAGACCGTGATATCGACATAGATTCGCTGACGTTCACAGAGCTCAGCGAGCATACCCGTGCCGAGGACGTCGCCGCCATGCTCTCGCCGATGGACGACGGCCATGATATCGGAGTCATCAGTGAGGCCGGATGTCCGGCAGTCGCCGATCCCGGCGCCGATCTTGTCGCCGTGGCTCAGCGCCGCGGTTTTGAGGTTGTGCCGTTAGTCGGGCCGTCGAGCATCATTATGTCGCTCATGGGCTCGGGTTTCAACGGTCAGAGTTTTGCATTCGCCGGCTATCTGCCCATCGATGACCGACGCCGTGCCGAGCGTCTGCGCGAAATGGAGCAGCGCATACGCCGTGATCGTCAGACACAGATATTCATCGAGACGCCTTATCGCAACAACCGCCTTATCGGTGAGCTCGTCCGCCGTCTGCCGGCCGAGATGCTTCTTTGCGTGGCCTCTGACATCACCGGTCCTCGTCAGTCGATTGTGACACTTCCGCTTTCGTCATGGAAAACGCGCAAATACGACTACGACAAAATTCCGACCATTTTTTTACTCTTCAGCTGATCTAACTCATGGATACACCCCGCCGCAAACGCCGTCTGTCTCGTCCGCTTGACGAGTTGCCCGGACTGTTTGACATTGTCGACATCGCTGACAATGCCATAGCGGGTGAAATCATCAAGGCGCACGAATCGGCCGTAAAGCATAAGTCGCATGACGCAGCGTCTGACATAACGGAGATTGACGAGAGCCGCATTGTAGCCGACCCCGCAATAAAATTTCTGTCGTTCGGCAGCGGATCGAGCGGTAATTGTGCCTATATAGGTACTGACAAATGCGGACTGCTTATTGACGCCGGTGTTGACAACAATTATGTTACGAACGAACTGTTGCGTAACGGCATCGATATCTCGTCAGTGCGCGGAATATTACTCACGCATGACCATGGCGATCATGTGAAATTTGCTTATTCGCTTTTGCGACGCAATAAGTCGATGGCCCTATACTGCACGCCGCGGACGCTTAACGGCCTGTTGCGCCGGCACAGTATATCTCGCCGTATAAAGGACTATCATCACGCTATTTATAAGGAGTTCCCTTTTGCAGTAGGCGACCTCGAAATCACAGCTTTTGAGGTGTCTCATGACGGTACGGATAATGTTGGTTACTTCATTAAGAGTGCAGACATGATTTTTGTCGTGACGACTGATACGGGTTATATCACCGAGCGCGCCGACTATTATATGCGTCAGGCCAACTTCCTGATGATTGAGTCAAACTATGACTTGGACATGCTTGTGTCAGGACGCTATCCGGAGTATCTTAAGGCCCGCATCAAGTCTGATACCGGACATTTAGACAACAGGGTGACGGCCGCCTACCTTGCGTCAGTAGCCGGCCATGGCCTGTCAGATGTTTTTCTCTGCCATCTGAGTCATGATAACAATACGCCGCAGATAGCATTGAAATGCTGCTCTGACGCGTTAAATGCGGCGGGTATCAGCACCGGTCCGAACGGATTGCGTCTTAGTGCGTTGCCTCGTTTTGAGACATCGCCGCTACACATACTTCGTATCCGTAAATAAGGCGCAGGCCGCAGTGCCGCCTCAAATAATGTTAAGCGCTCAACCATAGGCGCGTGAGGGTCGTTATATAGGTGATTTATGATGTTTAATCTATAATTACCTGTAACTATGACTTATACTGATGCAACCAAAAGTGCCCCTACTGTTTTAGTTGAGTTTTATGCAACTTGGTGTCCTCACTGCCGGCGAATGATGCCTGTTGTCGAGCAGCTTAAAGAGCTTGTCGGCGAGTCTGTGCCTGTCATCCAGTTAGATATAGACGAGAATGAAGAGTCGGCCGATGAAGCTAAGGTTAATTCGGTGCCGACCTTTATCGTTTACCGCGACGGTCGCGAAGTGTGGCGTCACAGCGGCGAAATCGACGGACAGGTCCTTTTGTCGCATTTGCAGAATTAAGACTTTAACGGAGCAGACTTGTCATGAGTAAAGAGCGTCCAAAGACCATCCTTCCGGATTTTCTTGAATTGCTCGGCGTGCGGCATACGACGGCCTATAGTGACAGCCGTCTGCAGTCGATGCCGTTCAAAACTCTGTTCGGCCTTCAGAAGTTGCTAAGAGACTATGGGGTGGAGTCAGAGGCATGGGCGCTGAGCGATAAGACAGAGATTACAGCTCTTACGACTCCGTTTATTGCACCGACATCAGCCGGCATGGTCATCGTGACGGCTGCGACCTCAGACAGTGTGAGTTATATGACTGACGGCGTAGTCGAGAAAATGCCGACAGTCGATTTCTTAAAGGCATGGACAGGAGTGGCTTTCACCGCACAACGAGGTGACTCGACATGCGAGCCGGGCTACAGCCTTCACAGCCGCGAGGAGTTCTTCGCCCGCTCCAAAAAGTGGGTGCTTGTTGCTTCGCTTGCCCTGCTTTTTGTCTATCTGTTTGTCTCGAACGGTATTTACCGTCATGTATCGACAGTGCTGATTGTGCTGTTTGATATGGTCGGGCTGGCGTTGTCATACATGCTCGTGCAGAAATCGCTGAATGTGCACAGCGTGGCTGCCGACCGTGTCTGCGGAGTGTTGCAGCAGAGCGGTTGCGATGATGTGCTGCGCACTGACGCCTCAAAATTCTTCGGGCTCTTCGGCTGGAGCGAGGTGGGCTTCGCCTACTTCTCGGTCAGCCTGCTGACGCTGCTGATATTTCCGCAGTGGACGGGCTATCTCGCGCTGTGTAACGTGTGCTGCCTGCCGTACTCATTCTGGAGTATCTGGTATCAGAAATATCGCGCCAAAGCGTGGTGTACGCTCTGTTGCAGCGTACAACTGACTCTGTGGTTGCTCTTTTTCTGTTATCTCGGCGGAGGCTTCTTCCGCAACATTTTCCCGCTGCGCATAGAGCTCGTCGTGCTCGGTCTGACCTATCTCGCCGCGCTCCTCTCGCTAAACGCCCTTATGCCTGCATTTGACCGTAATCCTAAAGACACTGACAATGGCAAATGATATTGTGATACGCAAACCGGCGCACACCGAACACACTGCGCCGGCGGCCGCTCCGGCTTCTGACCGTCCTATCGTGCCGGGGGCGCGGCGTCTGACTGCCATGGAAATGAACTGTTATCATTTCGCAGACCGACCGACTGTACTGACCCCTGACCGCCTACGCAAAGCCGGAAAATAATAGAGACGCGCCCGTGCGGGACGCGTCTCAAAGTTTATTTGCAAATTATACATGCCGTCGCTCGCCGGCGGACGCTCGAGCCGAGCGTTCCTACATTTTGCATTGGCATTTTCCTACAGTAGCACTCAGGTGCCTTAGCGGCGGCGTTTGCCACGGCCGCCGGCCTGCTGCTGTTGCTGCTGGCGGAGCATGGCCTGCTGCTGGCGCTGAGCCTCCTCGAGACGTGCCATAAAACCGCTCTTCTTGCGGGGTTTTTTAGAGTTGGCGAGCATCTCTTCACGCACCTTCTTTTCGTCAATCACCTTGCGGAAAATCCATGTCTGCAGTATGGTGATGAGCAGCGACAGGAAGTAGTAGTAGCTCAAGCCCGACGCATAGTCGTTGAAGAAGAAGAGGAACATCACGGGCATCAGATACATCATCCATTTCATGCCGGGCATAGATGAGCCGCCGGGCTGATTCTGCATGTTGATGCGTGTGTAGATGATGTTGACGGCGGTCATCAGCAGACAGAAGAGGCTGACGTGGCTTCCGTAGAACGGTATAGAGAACGGAAGGTTGAGGATAACGTCGGGTGCCGACAGGTCTTTAGCCCACAGGAACGACTCGCCTCGCAGCTCGATGGCCGAGGGGAAGAACGAGAACATGGCAATCAGCACGGGCATCTGCAACAGCATAGGCAGACAGCCTGAGAACGGGCTCGCGCCGGCGCGGCTGTAGAGCGCCATTGTCTCTTGCTGACGCTTGATGGCGTTCTCTTGACCGGGATATTTGTCGTTGATTTCTTTAATCTCGGGGGCAAGTACGCGCATGCGTGCCTGAGACTTGAAGCTCTTGTATGTGAAGGGGAAGAGGATAATCTTTATGAAGATGGTCAGCAGTAGGATGATGATGCCGTAGTTGCTGATAAAGCCGCCGAGGAAGGTGAAGACGGGGATGATGAGCCACTGGTTGATCCAGCGGAACAGGCCCCAGCCGAGCGGCACGAGACGTGTCAGCGAGAGGTCTTCGTCGGTGTCAAGCTTGTCATCAAGGCTCGACAGCAGCGGATAGTCGTTCGGACCGAAGTAGAAGTTGAATCCTGCTGCGACGCCGTCAGCCGTGCCGTAGGGCAGTGTCGAGTGCATCGACATGTCTTTGAGCAGATTCTCTGTTTTGGTCTCTTTTGACGCGAGGTCAGCCGTGGCGAAATAATCGTCGGCAATTATTACGCTTGAGAAGAACTGGTTTTTGAAGGCCACCCATTTGATGCGGCCGTTGAGCTGCTCGTCGTCATCGCCGGTCGAACTGAGGTCGTCAGGGCCTTCGCCGATAAATTTATAGTATATCGCGCTGTTGCGCTCCTCAAATGTGCGGCCTTTCTCGTTACGGGCCATCTTCTTAGACCAGTTGAAGTCGATGGTCGAAGTGCTCGCGGGCAGGATGTCGGCCATGCCGTTCTGGACAACCTCCATTTTGACCAAATAGCTGTCTGACGGGAGTGTGTAACGTATAGCCCACTGCGAGTTTGCGCCGAGGTCAAGGCTCATCATTATTGTGGAGTCGTTGACTACGGTTGGTGTGAAGTTAAATTCGCGGGTGTCGAAACGCTGGTCGGCCGTAGTCATCACAAATCCGTATGCATCTGTGTCGGGAGTGAACAGTCTTATGGGCGACGGAGGCGTCGTCAACTCGGTGTTGTATTTTTTGAGAGTGACTTCTTTAATCTGTGCGCCGCGAGTCGAGACTGCTATGCTGACAAGGTCGTTTTCGATAGTCTTGATGCTCTCGTTGCCGCCGAGATAGCGTGCGAAACTTTTGTATTTCTCGACATCGGCGATGGTCGAGCGCACGGCAGCGACGGCCGCCTGACGCTGTTCGGCCGAGATGGAGTCGGCGAAGCGGTTGGCAAGGACATCGGCAACGTCAATGCTGCGTGAGCCTGCTTTGACCGTGCCTTTGACGCCGGTGCTGTCGGCGGTGAGGTTGACGAGGTCGTTTGAGACAGTCACGGCACCGTCGGCGCCCTTGCTGCCGGCAAGTCTGACAGCGGCTGTGAGCGCTGTGGCGTCATTTGAATTAAGTGTGTCGATTAATGACAATGTCGCAGTCTGCTGTGCGGCGTCTTTAGCGGCCTGAGCCTGTTGCTGCTCGGCCCGCTGGCGCGCGAGCTCCTCCTCCGAGGGGCGGTTGCAGTACATGAAACCAAAAAGGCACGCGGCCATCAAGAGCAGGCCTAAAAGGGTGTTTTTGTCCATTTCGATAGTCGGGGTGGTATTTGTTTTTATGCTTTAATTCGATTTAGATAAGCGCTCGCCGCGGTAGGCGATGGCGGCGTCGACAAAACTGCGGAATATCGGACTGGGCGAGAGCACCGTGCTCGAATATTCGGGGTGATACTGTGTGCCGACATACCAGCGCTTGCCCGGTATCTCGACGACTTCGACGAGGCCGGTAGCGGGATTCTCGCCGACGCATTTCATGCCGGCGTTTTCAAAGTCGTTGCGATAGGCGCTGTTGAATTCATAGCGGTGGCGGTGACGCTCGCTGATGTCGGTGCGTCCGTAGGCTTTGGCGGCGAGGCTGCCCTCTTTCAGACGGCAGTCATAGGCTCCGAGACGCATTGTGCCGCCGAGATTTGAGATGGTCTTCTGCTCGTCCATCAGGTCGATGACCGGAGCCGGGGTCATCGGGTCCATCTCGGTGGAGTTAGCTTCGGTCAGGCCGAGCACGTTGCGCGCGAACTCTATGACCATGCACTGCATGCCCAAGCAGATGCCGAAAGTGGGTAGGTCGTTCTCGCGGCAGTAGCGCAGGGCGACAAATTTGCCCTCGATGCCACGTTGTCCGAATCCGGGAGCGACAATCACGCCGTCCATGCCGTCTAATTTCTCGGCCACGTTGGCGTCGGTGAGCTTTTCGGAGCTGACGTAGACGAGGTCGAGGCGGCGCCCGGCGTAGGCAGCTGTCTGCAGCAGGGCTTCGTTGATAGACTTGTAGGCGTCCTGCAGCTCGACGTATTTGCCCACGAGGGCTATGCGCAGCGGCTCTACGGCGGCGTCAAGGTGGTTGACGAAGTCAATCCAAGGCTGCATGTGGGGCTCGCCTTCGACCGGTAAGCCGGTCTTGCGCAGCACGATTTCGTCCAAATGCTGCTCGTGCATTTTCAGCGGCACTTTATATATGGAGTTGACGTCGGGCGACTGTATGACCGAGTCAGGGGCGACGTTGCAGAAAAGGGCTATTTTGCGGCGCATGTCGGCAGGAATGTCATGCTCGGTGCGGAGCACGAGCACATCGGGCTGTATGCCGTATGACTGGAGCGTCTTGACAGAGTGTTGCGTGGGTTTGGTCTTGAGCTCTTTGGCAGCGGCGATGTAAGGCACATAGGCGAGATGTACGTTTAGCGCCCGCTCGCCGAGCTCCCAGCGGAGCTGACGGACGCTCTCAAGGTAGGGCAGCGACTCGATGTCGCCCACGACGCCGCCGATTTCGGCAATGACAAAGTCAAATTCGCCCGACTCGCCGAGCATCTTGACGTTGTTTTTGATTTCGTCGGTGATGTGAGGCACAATCTGCACGGTTTTGCCGAGGAAATCGCCGTGGCGCTCCTTGTTGATGACGTTGCTGAACACGCGACCCGTGGTGACGTTGTTGCGGCGCGTCATGCGCATATCGGTGAATCGCTCGTAGTGGCCGAGGTCGAGGTCGGCCTCGTGGCCGTCGACGGTGACGTAACACTCGCCGTGCTCATAGGGGTTGAGTGTGCCGGGGTCGATGTTTATGTAAGGGTCAAATTTCTGGATTGTCACTCTGTAGCCTCTGGCTTTAAGCAAACAAGCCAAAGAAGATGAGATAATGCCTTTGCCTAAAGACGAGACGACGCCTCCCGTAACGAATATGTACCTGCTTTCCACCGTTTTACGAACGTTTAGGATTGATTTTAATATTAACGTGCGAAATTACAAAAAAAATATCACAAACTCGGCCCTTTGTCCTCCTTTGTTTGGCTAAAAATTCGTCAAAAGGTCTGCGGGCGTAGGGGTCAGCCTTTGGTGCCTATCCACAGGCATATCATCGACAGCAGGACGAAGACGAGGTCGACGGCCTTGGAGCGAAGGTTTTTCTCGTTGAAAATCAGCGCGCCGATGACAAAACTTACGAGCACTGAGCCGCGGCGCACCATTGACACTACCGAAATCATGGCATCCGGAAAGGTCAGCGCATAAAAGTAGACAAAGTCGGCGACCGACAGGAAGATGCTTATAAGCACTATAGCAGGCGTCCAGCGGAAGGGCGTCGTCCGGCGACGGCGCGGCCACCATACTATGAGCAGCACGGCGCCCATCATCAGGCATTGATAGATGTTATACCAGCCCTGCACGGCCATGCGGTCTACACCGGCGCCTCCGGTCTCGGGCGGACTCATCAGGTATTTGTCGTAAAGGCCTGAAGCTGTGCCGAGTACGGCCGCACCGATAATCAGATATATCCAAAGATTGTGACTGAAACGTATGCCCTCCTTAGAACTCGAGCGGCTCATCATGAAGAACGAAATAGCGCCGAGGATGACGCCGGCCCACTGCCACGCGTTAAGCGTCTCGCCGAAAATCAACAAGGCGCCGACGATGGTCATCACGGGGCGTGTGGCGTTGATGGGTCCGGCTATGGTCAGCGGGAGATGCTTGATGGCAAAGTAGCCTAATATCCACGATGAGAGTACGATGGCCGATTTTATTATTATAAGTCTGTGTTGGGCAGCGGTGATGTGGCCGACGTGAAAGGGCGACGATTCGTGTATGTGACCCGTGTAAGAAAAGATAATCAGCGGGGCGAGCAGCAGCGCGCAGAAGAGAGTGTTGAGAAAGAGTATCGGTATGACTGCGTTGTTGCGCAGCGAATATTTCTTACTGGCGTCGTAAAAGCCGAGCATCGCGGCCGAGATGAAAGCGAGGACGAGCCAGACCATATCACGCGTCGGCGTCGGTGCGCCTTATCAGGAATTGTGAGCCTGTGTGAACAAAAGAAACAATCCCGATAGCTGTCAGACGCACAATCATTTCCTCGGCCGATGCCTGAGAAATGTGGAGTCCGACCGCCACGCGCTGCGGCTCCAGACCGGCGTCACCGGCTTCGTCTAAAAGAGACAGCAGGCGGCTCTCTAATGACGACAGCGACAGCACGAGGCCTTCGCCATCAGTGTCACGCAGTTGCCATGCGCGTACCATCAGCGGGTGTGCGGCGATGTTCTCGTCGGCCACGCGGTAGTAGGCGCGCCACGAGCCGTCGGTGTCGCAGGCACATACGGGTCTCACGGGTGATGCGGCTATAGAAGCGCGTATGACAAGGGTGCCCTGACCGGTGTTGAAAGCGGTGAATTCGACCTGTTGCGGAGGGCGGCAGTAACGCTCGGCGGCCTGTTCGACCACATAGATGTCTTCTTCGTTGCGCACACCGGCTATCGTGCCGTTGTCCTTGACGCCTATGAGCAGCCGGCCTCCGCCGTTGTTGGCGAAGGCTGAGATAGAGCGGGCAATCTTGCGGGCGTCGGATATCAGAAATTTGAAGTCCTGATGCTCGTGCTCGCCCTCGGCAATAAGGCCCTCGATATATAGACGGCCTTTTATGGGACGAAGGTCTTTCATCTCGACGTAATAATGGGATGTGCCGGAATTGAGTGAGAGGTCAGAGACGCTGCAGCAGCGAGCTGAGTGTGGCGAACGTCTGCAGCGGAGCGTCGCTCCAGAAGTTCTCATACTGGGCGATGTTGTCGGCGGCTCCGGGGGTGTCGCTTATGACGCGCAAGCAGACGAACGGGACAGATTTGACGTAGCACACGTGAGCTATTGCGGCCGACTCCATATCGACAGCGACAGCGTCGGGCCATACCGACAGAATACGGCTGACTTCTTCGGCCGAAGTGATGAAACGGTCACCCGAGGCAACTAATCCGCGCTTGACGTCGAGGCCGTCTAAAAGTCCGTCGGGGATGCTGCATTCAAATGTCGGGGGGCAGTCGGCGGCCTGACCCTCGATGGTGCCGGGACCGCACCATGTGTCGTGATATGCCACGCGGTCGGCGACGACCACGTCGAGTATGCCTGCACCCATGCCGGTGCCTCCGGCGACCCCGGTGTTGATAATCATGGCCGGGTGAAATGAGTCAATCATGGTGAGGGTGCCGATGGCGGCGTTGACCTTACCGATGCCGCACTGCATGGCTACAATTTCATGGTGAGCGATACGCCCGAGCTTGAATGTTATGCCGTTGGCGGTGACTGTCGATACGTTGTCGATGATGTGGAGCATCAGGTCAAGTTCTTTGCCCATAGCCGCGATTATGCCGATTTTCATATACTTGTCGTTTTAATGACGCAAAGTTACGAAAAATAAGTCTGTCGGCAAAAGACGTCAGTGTATGATGTGGGTCACGGCAATGCGCACTTTGTAAGGCGTGGCGACGGTTGTGCGCCGAGGTGCCGGCGAGAGGTAGTAATAGAGAGCCTGCTGACGGTCCCACGCGGCGATGTCGACACGGCGTGTCTCTCCGGCCGGCAGGTCTGTGTCGACGGTTATGGCGCGCCGGTCTAATTTGTGGCCGTGCATGTCGAGATAGTCGATGGTCAATGCGAGAGCTTTTACGGCAGAGTCTCCGCGGTTGGTGATGAAAAAAGTCTCGCGGCGGCTGCGCAGAGTCTTTTCGTAACCGCTTACGGCAAACAGGCTGTCTTCGGAATTGACGGCTGTCGAGTCTCTGTGGCTGACGGCTGACGGTGTATTGGATGACGCATGACGCAGACGGCGCGTGGTGCGTTGCGCATCGGTTTGCGCCGCAGAAATCATCAGCACGGTGATGATTGTAAGTATGCCGGACAGATATCTCATTATGTCAAAGGGTTACGGGCAGTTTGACAGTCGGCGGATAAATGCGCAGTGCGGCGTCCACATTATCTGGGCGAGTATCTTCACGCCTGATTGTGAATCTGAAGAAGTACGGAATCAGTCGGTTGAACGAAACTGTCGTCTTTTGCTTGTAAGGTTTGAAAACCAATGATCTGTAGCTGTCTAACTCGATTATGAAACGGCTGGATTTAACTCGGCGGTCGAGTTTGTCGAAGAGAGTGGCGTCGTATAGTCCTTTTCGTCCCGTAGGGGTCAGTGTGCCACATATAGTAGCCGGTTTGACCGACATGTCGGGCGAGTCGAGCATCAGTATATCAAAGTCTTTTTTGCCTCTGACAATTGCAAATCGTGTGCCGGCATCGCCTCCTATCTGCCAGATGCCGCATATTGGGTCCGGCGATTCGTCTACCGCCGAGCGTATGCTGTCTTCGACAGTTGTCAGACGGTCGTAAGCGCCCGCAGTCAGAGAGGCGATGGAGACAAGGAGAGCAATCAGGCGTCTGACCATTTGTCGCGTGTGTTATATCGAACTGAATTTATAGGCAAATCCTATCGAGAGTATCTCTTTAAGCTGCAGCTTGCGCCATTTTGTGCCTTCGGCCGGGATGCCGTGGGTGTCATAGCGGGCGTGGGCATAAATCTGAGTAGTCAGGAAACGGTTGATTTCAAATGTCAGCGTGTTTTCCCAGTCGGCCTGCATGACCTCGTAATCGGTGAAGGCGAACAGACGTGAGTCTAACACGATATTTCGAGTCATGCGCCATTTCATTTTTACCTCTGCCGACGAACCGAACTTGCTCAGCGTCTTGTGGTCGCGCTCGATGCCGTAAGCCGTCTCGTCAAGATTTTCGTTGGTGCAAATCTTGAGGTTATAAGACAACGGCGCGAGCGACACGTCGATATTGAATGTCTTCGGCTTGTTCTGATAGTTATAGGTCATACCGATACCGGCTGTGAGCTCGCCGGGTGACAGGAAGGCCGAGCGCAGGTCGCGGGTGTTCTTTTTGTAGGAGTTGAGCATCTGGGTCTTGAACTGGCCGGTGAATGAGTAGTACCACCGTTTGGCCGCCTTGACACCGAATGTGGTGTTTATCTGGAAGAGGTCTTCTGAGATGCTGTAGTTGCGCAGACTGTCGTCGGGAGCGCTGTTGAGGCCGAGTTTATACTGGAATGTTGTCTCGAACAGCAGGTTTTTATGGTACTCCTGATTGAGCTTGACGTTATAATAGAGCTGAGCTATTACGTTGAGGTTGTTGTTGCCGCCCTGATACCAGTTTGGTGAAACATATGCCTGTGAGAAACGCAGGTCGGCTTTGAATGTGCGCATCCAGTGACGACGCTTGATTTTATCGGCCACGAGCGTTGTCTCACCTTCGGGAGCTGCCGGAAGCTCGAGTATATCGACAGTGTGGTCCTCGGGGTTGATGACGGCATGGTAGACTTTCGGAGCCTCGGGGAGCATGTTTATATTGTAAAGCACGTCTGACGGATGTGCGAAGAAGAAGTTGTTGCGCATATTGCGCATATTGCGTGCGACGACCTCAATCTCCTCGAGCCAGCGCAGCTCGGGGCGGCCGCTGAAAAGCGGTTCCATCATTTTGACCGAGTCGCGGAACTCGAAATGGTCGTAAACCGCCGGTCTGAAAAAGTATGAAGGTAATTTGGGCAACGGAACGAGCGTGTCGAGCGCCAGACCGACCTGATAAGCCGGCAGATTCTTGTATGACGAGTCCGGGATAATCGTGTCGGGGGTAGCCGCAAATTCTATATATGTCGGGTCGGGTTTCGACGCAGATGAGCGGAAACGGGCCTGCGCCTCTGAAGTTGTGACGTTAATTAACGCGCCCGTTATTATTGATAGCAAAGTGATTAATCTGATGCTCATTGTGTTGGATGTCGTATGTGGTGGTGTGTGATGAATGTCGGTTGTGGTCTCTGCTGCCTGTCGGTCAGCAACGGCGCGCCGTATAGATTGTGCAGACTCCGAATGTCAGACGCCTGAATCGGCAGTCTGTAAAACCGGCTTCGGCTATCAGAGACAGCATTTCGTCGCCCTGAGGTACGGCAGCGATGCTCTCGGGCAGATAGCTGTAAGCTCTGACGTCTTTAGAGACGAGACGGCCTATGGCCGGGATTATAAATCGTGTATACAGTTTATAGAACGGTTTTACAATCGGATTGACGGGAGTCGACAACTCGACGACGCAAAGTGTGCCGCCGGGGCGAAGCACGCGGTACATCTCGGCATAGCCGCGGTCGAGATGCTCGAAGTTGCGCACTCCGTAGGCAACCGTGACGGCATCGGCCGAGGCATCAGGCAGCGGCATGTCGAGACAATCGGCCCTTGTGAGTGTTACGCGGTCATCAAGCCCGGCTTCGGTGACTTTGCCGCGTCCGAGTTCAATCATGCCTCCAGACAGGTCGAGTCCGGTAATCTTAGAGCCGGGTATGGCACGGGCCATGGCTATGGCAAGATCGCCTGTGCCGGTTGCAATGTCGACGATATTTTTGGCACCTGCCGCCGCGACTGTCCTGACGGCCCTGCGACGCCACAGACGGTCGACGCCGAAGGTCATCATGCGGTTCATAAAGTCATAGGCCGGAGCGATTGAGTCAAACATCTGACGGACCTGCTCGGTCTTGCCGCGCCGGGTGTCGTATGGTTTTATATTTTCGGCCCTGACTTCCACGGTGGCAGTCAGTATTTATCGTTTGAGTTCGGTGAGGCAGTCGAGCACGTTTTTGGCGATGCGGTCGGTGAGATTGTCCTCGGGAGCCTTGACAAATTTGCGGCCGGTGACATGCTCGTACAGCTCGATATACCGCTCTGAGATGCTTTGGCAGACCTCGGGCGTCATTTCAGGCACTTTCTGGCCCTCTTTGCCCATAAATCCATTGTCCATAAGCCATTGGCGGACAAACTCTTTTGAGAGCTGACGCTGAGGCTGACCGAGGCGGAAACGCTCTTCGTAGCCCTCGGCGTAGAAGTAGCGCGACGAGTCGGGGGTGTGGATTTCGTCAATCAGTATAACTTTGTCGGCGAGTTTGCCGAACTCATATTTGGTGTCGACGAGTATCAGGCCCTTGTCGGCTGCCATGCGTGTGCCGATTTTAAAGAGCTCGCGGGTGTATTTCTCCATCTGCTCGTAGTCGGCTTCGCTGACGATGCCGCGGGCTATGATTTCCTCACGGGAGATGTTCTCGTCGTGGCCGGCATCGGCTTTGGTGGTCGGGGTGATGATGGGCTCCGGGAAACGCTCGTTCTCACGCATGCCGTCGGGAAGCTTGACGCCGCAGATTTCGCGTGCGCCGGCTGCATATTCGCGCCATGCGCTGCCTGTGAGGTAACCGCGGATAATCATCTCGACCTTAAATCCCTCGCACTTGTATCCGACCGTAACCATCGGGTCGGGAACGGCGAGTTTCCAGTTGGGAACGACATCGGCTGTGGCGTCTAAGAAGTATGCTGCAATCTGATTGAGCATCTGGCCTTTGTAGGGTATGCCTTCGGGCAGAATGACGTCAAAGGCCGATATGCGGTCTGTGGCGACCATCACCATGATGTTGTCGTCGATTGTGTAAACATCGCGTACTTTACCGTGATAGACGGCCGTCTGGCCGGGGAAATTGAAGTCGGTTTTAACCAATGTCGTTGCCATAATGTGAATGATTAAATTTTAGCGCAAAAATACGGATTATTTTCCATAAACGCAATACAAAGTGTCGCCCCGTCAGCAACTAAGCCGTCGGGGCGACGTATATAATTTATGTGTAAGGTATTATCGTTTTGAGGCGAGGCGCTCGTCGCGTGCGGCCATATAAGCCTGCATGTCTTTGTCGCCTCGGCCCGAGACATTGATGACGACGACATCGTCTGGACGGAATTTGATTTTGGGTAAGGCGGCGAGTGCGTGCGAGCTCTCGATGGCCGGGATAATGCCCTCGGTGCGTGTCAGTTCGAAAGCGGCGTCCAAGGCTTCGTCATCAGTGGCGGCAAGCACTTCGACACGGCCGTTGTCGGCGAGACAGGCCAAGAGCGGGCCCACGCCCGGATAGTCGAGCCCGGCCGAGATGGAGTAGGGCGGCACGACGTTGCCGTCGGCGTCGGTAATAACCAATGTGTGTGAGCCGTGGAGCACGGCGTCTTTGCCGACTGTCATAGTGGCGGCGTGTTCGCCGGTCTCGATGCCGTGGCCGGCGGCCTCAACAGCGACAAGTTTGACCGACGGCTCGTTAAGGAAGTGGTAGAACGCACCGGAGGCGTTGGAGCCTCCGCCGACACAAGCGATGACATAGTCGGGCAGCTCCTTGCCGCTTAGCTCGGCGACCTGACGGCGTATTTCTTCGCTGATGACAGACTGGAAGAACGACACCATCTCGGGGAAAGGGTGAGGGCCGACGGCCGAGCCGATGAGATAGAATGTGTCGTCGCGGCGGTTGACCCACTCGGCGAGGGCCGCGTCGACGGCGTTCTGCAGTGTGGCTCCGCCCTGTTTAACGGGGACGACCTCGGCCCCGAGCATGCGCATGCGCTCGACATTGGGGCGCTGGCGTTCGACGTCGATGGCGCCCATGTAGATGGTGCAGTCGAGGCCGAGCAGGGCGCAGACCGTGGCTGTGGCCACGCCGTGCTGCCCGGCGCCGGTCTCGGCTATGACGCGTCGTTTGCCCATGCGGCGCGCGAGCATGGCCAGACCGATGGCGTTGTTTATTTTATGGGCGCCGGTGTGGTTGAGGTCCTCGCGTTTGAGGTATATGTTCGTGCCGTATTTTTCGCTGAGACGGCGTGCGTGATATAGGGGTGAGGGTCGGCCCACATAGTGGCGCAGCAGCTCACGGTACTCGGCCATGAATTTTGGGTCGGCGATAGCGTCATAGTAGGCTTCGGCGAGTTCGTTGAGGTTTTTCTTTAGTTCGTCGGGTACATAGCAGCCGCCGAAGCGTCCGTAGAAACCGTTGTCGTCGACGGGCAGTTCGCCGTGGCGTGATGTGGCGTGATGAATCTGAGTGTTTGTGGTTGAAGTTGTCATGATTGTATTGTTTTTTATTGTTTGTGTTCTGTAAAAAAAGAAAGCCATCACAACCGAGATTCGGTCCGATGGCTTATTGTCCCTGTATTTGTCGTTTTTGTAGTTTTCTTATGAGGTCATGCAGTAATCATACAGCAGAGCCGCGCCATCGGAATATTCGTTGACGCCACCACCAATTGCCGTATGTAGGTTGAAATGTCATATTAATCTTAAAACTGCCGCAAGTTATTAAAAGTTTTCTTACCGTGCAAATTTATTTTTGCGTCTCGTCTGCCGCAGGCTGTTTGGAGTCGTCCTGACGGGTGGCTTTCTGCTCCTCATCAAAGCGTTCATAGGCCTCGACGATGCGCTGCACGAGCTGATGACGGATGATGTCTTTCTTGCCGAACTCCACACGGCCTATGCCCTTGACATCCTTGAGGATGCGCAATGCCTGCACGAGACCCGACGACGTGGTGCGAGGCAGGTCTATCTGGGTGACGTCGCCTGTGATTATCATCTTGGCGTTCATGCCGAGACGTGTCAGGAACATTTTTATCTGATGGGGCGTGGTGTTCTGCGCTTCGTCGAGCACGATGACGGCGTCGTTGAGCGTGCGGCCGCGCATGAAGGCGAGCGGAGCTATCTGTATGACCTTTGTCTCCATGTATTCGCGCAGTTTGACGGCGGGTATCATGTCTTCGAGCGCATCATAGAGCGGCTGCAGATACGGGTCGATTTTATCTTTCATGTCTCCGGGCAGGAAACCGAGTTTCTCGCCGGCCTCGACAGCGGGGCGCGAGAGTATGATTTTGCGCACCTCGCGGTTTTTCAATGCTCTGACCGCAAGGGCTATGGCCACGTAAGTTTTGCCCGTACCGGCGGGACCGAGGGCGAAGGTCAGGTCGTTGTGGGTAAACTCTTCGACAAGTTTTTGCTGATTGGGCGTGCGACCCGAGATGGGCTTGCCGTTGATGCCGTAGATAATCACGTCATCACGTTTAAGCTCCTTGGGCGCCTCGCCTTTGACTACGTCGAGTATGACATCTTCGGTCATGGAGTTGTATTTCTCGGCATGAGCCTCGAGGTTTTTGACGGCCTGCTCAAATTCGGCCGTCTCGCTCTCCTCGCCGATGACTTTTATGACGTTGCCGCGGGCGGCGATGCGCAGTTTGGGGAAGAGGTTTTTGATCAGCTGCATGTTGCTGTTGTTGACACCGTAAAATGTCACGGGGTCGACAGAGTCAATTATTATAATGCGTTCGATCATGTGATGATTTTTGCTGTATATATTTAGAACAATGTGTGCGGCCCGACAGTTCGGTCATCACTGTTTAGCGACCGGCCACCAGACCGCCGTCGATGAGATAGTGTGAGCCGGTGATAAACGACGCCGCGTCTGAGGCGAGGAAATAGACCAACTCGGCGACTTCGGCGGGGGTACCGATTCGGCCGCGCGAGTAGAGGGCGTTTTCCTCGGCGTAGTATTCACTCACAGCTTTACCTGTCTTGGCCGAGAGGCGCTCGAAGATGCCGTCGACCATCGGGGTGTCGATGGTGCCGGGGCAGACAGCATTGACGCGTATGCCCTTGTCGGCGAGGTCTATAGCGAGGCTGCGAGTAATCTGGCCGAGGGCGCCTTTGGTCAGCCCGTAGGCGAAGTTGGCGGCTTTGCCCACAAACCATTGGTCTGAGGCGTTGATGATGATGCTGCCTCCGCCGCGGGCCACGATGGCCGGAGTGACCTCGCGCAGCGTGTTGAGGCTGCCGCGGATGTTGACCGAGAGTATGAGGTCTAACTCTTCGTCGTCGATGTCCAAAAGGGTGTTTTTGCGGTGGACGCCGGCGTTAACAAAGAGCGAGTCGATGCCGCCGAATTTGACTACAGTGGCAGCCACAGCGTCGCGGAGTGCCTGACGGTCACGAGTGTCGCCGCAGGTGAAGAGCAGATGCTCTCTGAGCTCGGGGCTGAAAGATTCGATGAGTCCGCGGGAGGCCTCGGCGTTTGTGTCGTAAAAACTTACGGCCCAACCTGAGTCGATAAATTTGCTGACGGTTGCGGCTCCGATGCCGGTCGAGCCGCCGGTGATAAAGATTGTTTTCATTTACTGCTGTGTGTCAGTCGCTTCGGCTGTGCTGTCGTCGACATCGTCATATTTCTGGAAAAGGAAGTCGTTGTAGGGGAAGCGTGCGATGTGTATCTCGCGGGCTTTCTCGTATATTTTTGCTTTGAGTTCGTCGATATTGATGCCTTTTTTTGCCGAGATGAAGACGCAGTTGTCTTTCATGCGTGCCATCCAAGATGCTTTTAGTTCGTCTAACGGTATGTTGGCGCGGGTGCGCGGCGTCAGGTCGTCGGCGTCCTTGGGCACGTAGCTGAAGGCGTCAATCTTGTTGAAAACAAGTATCATGGGTTTATCGGCTCCGTCGCAGACTTCGCGCAGCGTTTTGTCGACGACTTCTATCTGCTCTTCGAAGTTCGGGTGTGAGATGTCGACTACGTGTACGAGCAGGTCGGCGTCTCTGACTTCGTCGAGAGTCGATTTAAACGAGTCGACAAGGTGTGTAGGCAGCTTGCGTATAAAGCCGACGGTGTCAGTCAGCAGGAAGGGCAGGTTGTCGATGATGACCTTGCGCACGGTGGTGTCAAGTGTGGCGAATAGCTTGTTCTCGGCGAATACGTCGCTCTTGCTGAGCACATTCATCAGCGTCGATTTGCCGACGTTGGTGTATCCTACCAAGGCTACTCGCGTGAGTTTGCCTCGGTTTTTGCGCTGCATTGACTTCTGTTTGTCTATAGCGACGAGCTCGGCTTTGAGTCGTGATATTTTATCAAGGATAATACGGCGGTCGGTCTCAATCTGAGTCTCACCCGGTCCGCGCATGCCGATGCCGCCTCGCTGACGCTCGAGGTGAGTCCACATGCGTGTCAGTCGCGGCAGCAGATACTGGTACTGTGCCAGCTCGACCTGCGTCTTGGCGTTGGCGGTCTGCGCGCGGCTGGCGAAGATGTCGAGAATGAGGCTCGTGCGGTCGAGTATCTTGACGCCGAGCTCGCGCTCGATGTTGGCTACCTGCTTGACGGTCAGGTCATCGTCAAAGATGACCATTCCTATGTCGTTTTCGTCGACGTATTGCTTGATTTCTTCGAGTTTGCCTTTGCCTACGAAGGTGCGCGGGTTGGGATAGTCTAATCGCTGCAGGAAGGTGCGCACGGTCTCGGCGCCGGCTGTGTCGGCGAGGAAGGCAAGTTCGGCGAGATATTCGTTGGCTTTGAGCTCACTCTGTGTCGGAGTGATAAGGCCGACGAGTATGGCGCGCTCGGAGCTCTCTTTTGATATGACGAGGTCTTTCATCTGATGAGTCTTAGTAATGAGGCAAAGTTAGTTAACTTTAATGATATGTCAAAATAACGCGTCGTCGGTCTCTCAAGTTTGTATGGGAGTGTATTTGTTGATTTGCTGATTTGAAAGCAAATCGGCAGAAAGTCTAACAAATTTCAATTTATTTTTAAAAAATTTATAAGAAATGTTGCTTGAAATAACTTTTACTTATATATTTGCAGAAATTACTTCCTTATCTAATCTGAGCGCGGACCTGTCTGGGTAGGACGAGTCCGTGCGTTTTTTATGGGGGTAAGGTAGCTAAAGTAGCTAAGATAGCAACTATAAATAATAGAGACGGTCACCGCAAAACATCGCGGTGACCGTCTCTTTATCGGTTTACATCTGCGGCCGGCGCCGTAGTGTCGTGAAGATTAATCTTCGGGCTCAACTCCCCACTGCTGGCGTGCCAGACGGCGGTAGTTGTTGTAACGCCAGCGTGCGTTCTCTTTGGCAGCGGCAAAGAGTTCGGCGGCTTCCTGAGGATACTGTTTCATAACTGATGCGTAGCGCACTTCACCCTTGAGGAAGTCCTCGAATTTGTCCCAGTCGGGCTCTTTGCTGTCGAGGGTGAAGGGATTCTTGCCTTCGTTCTCGAGAGCGGGATTGTAACGCCACAGGTGCCAGTAGCCGCACTCGACTGCGCGGGCTTCTTCGGCCTGTGCGTGTCCCATGCCGGCTTTGAGGCCGTGGTTGATACAGGGTGAGTAGGCGATTATTATTGACGGTCCGTCGTAAGCCTCGGCCTCGCGGATAGCCTTGAGGGTCTGAGCCTGATCGGCGCCCATGGCAATCTGTGCGCAGTATACATAGCCGTAGGTCGAAGCAATCAGACCGAGGTCTTTTTTGCGGACACGTTTGCCGGCAGCGGCAAATTTGGCGATGGCGCCGACAGGTGTGGCTTTCGAAGCCTGACCGCCTGTGTTAGAGTAAACCTCGGTGTCGAGGACGAGCACGTTGATGTTCTTGCCTGAAGCGAGCACGTGGTCGAGACCGCCGAAGCCGATGTCGTAAGCGGCGCCGTCACCGGCGATAATCCACTGTGAGCGTGCGGCGATATAGCCCTTGAGCTCGATGATGCCTTTGCAGATATCGCAGCCACAGGCTTCGCAGAGCGGAACGAGCTTGTCGGCGACTTCGCGTGTGACGGCGGCGTTGTCGCGGTCGGCTAGCCACTGTGCGGCGAGAGCTTTGATTTCGTCAGAGCATTTGTCGCAGCTCTGAGCGGCTGTCATAAGACCGGCAAGACGCTCGCGCATCTGCTCGGTGGCTATCTTCATGCCAAGACCGAACTCGGCGAAGTCCTCGAAGAGCGAGTTTGCCCATGCGGGACCGTGACCTGCGGCATTCTTGGTGTAAGGTGTCGAGGGCACAGAGCCTGAGTAGATTGACGAGCAGCCGGTGGCGTTGGCTACCATCTCGTGGTCGCCGAAGAGCTGGCTGATGAGTTTTACATAAGGAGTTTCGCCGCAGCCCGAGCATGCGCCCGAGAACTCAAAGAGCGGAGTGGCGAACTGGCTGTTCTTGGGGTTGAGTTTGACGTCGACGAGCGACTGCTTGCTGGCGACTTTGGCCACGCAGTAGTCCCATTCTTTCTGTACGTCTAACTGTGTCTCGAGAGGCTTCATGGCGAGAGCTTTCACTCCCTTCTTGCCGGGGCAGACGTCAACGCAGTTGCCGCAGCCGAGACAGTCGAGCACGTCGACGGCCTGAATGAATCGCATGCCGGTGAAAGTCTTGCCGATAGCGGCGATGGTGTTGTCCTCGCCGAAGGGAGCGGCTGCCATTTCTGCGCCGTCGAGTACGAAGGGACGTATTGAGGCGTGAGGGCAGACATATGCACACTTGTTACACTGGATACAGTTCTCCTCGAGCCATTCGGGGACGAAAGCTGCCACGCCGCGTTTCTCGTAGGCTGCTGTGCCCTGCTGCCATGTGCCGTCGGGGATAGCCTCGAAGTCGGATACTTTAAGCAGGTCGCCGTCCTGAGCGTTGATGGGGCGCACGACGCGGTTGATAAACTCAGGGTCGTTGTTGGCTGCCTGAGCGTCGTCGGCGAGCTGAGCCCATGCCTTGTCAACGGGGAGCTGTTTGTATTCGCCGCCGCGGTCGACTGCAGCATAGTTTTTGTCAACGACGTCCTGACCTTTCTTGCCGTAGCTCTTGACGATGAATTTCTTCATCTGCTCGACAGCGAGGTCGACGGGGATGACGCCTGTGATGCGGAAGAATGCGCTCTGGAGGATGGTGTTGGTGCGGTTGCCCAGACCGATTTCCTGAGCGATTTTGGTCGCGTTGATGTAGTAGACGGTGATGTTGTGCTCGGCAAAGTAGCGTTTAACCTTGTTGGGCAGGTTCTTGGCTAACTCCTCGCCCTCCCAGATGGTGTTGAGCAGGAATGTGCCTCCGTCGCGGAGACCGCGGGTGACATCATACATGTGGAGGTAAGCCTGTACGTGGCATGCGACGAAGTTGGGGGTGTTCACCAGATAGGTAGAGCGGATGGGCTCATCGCCGAAACGCAGGTGAGAGCAGGTGAAACCGCCTGATTTCTTCGAGTCGTAAGCGAAGTATGCCTGACAGTATTTGTTGGTGTTGTCACCGATGATTTTTACAGAGTTTTTGTTTGCACCGACTGTGCCGTCAGCACCGAGGCCGTAGAATTTAGCCTCGAAGATTGACTCGCCGCCGAGAGCCATCTCTTCTTTGAGTGGAAGAGAAGTGAAGGTCACGTCGTCGACAATGCCCACTGTGAAGTGGTCTTTGGGCTGGGGCAGGGCGAGATTTTCGTAAACGCCGATAATCTGGGCCGGAGTGATGTCTTTAGATGCAAGACCGTAGCGGCCTCCGACGATGACGGGGGCATTCTCTTTGCCGTAGAAGCACTCTTTGACGTCGAGATAGAGAGGCTCGCCGTTGGCGCCGGGCTCTTTTGTGCGGTCAAGCACGGCGATGCGTTTCGCTGTGGCGGGCACTGCTGCGAGGAAGTGCTTGGCCGAGAAGGGGCGGTAAAGGTGAACGGATACCAAACCTACTTTCTCGCCGTTCTTGACCATGTGGTCGATTGATTCCTGAGCGGCCTGTGTGACAGAGCCCATGGCGATGATGACGCGGTCGGCGTCGGGTGCGCCATAGTAGTTGAACAGATGATACTCGCGGCCGGTGATTTTGGAGATTTCGGCCATATAGTTCTCGACAATCTCGGGCACTGCGTCATAGTGGCGGTTGCATGCCTCACGGTGCTGGAAGAATACGTCGCCGTTCTCGGCCATGCCGCGTGCGACGGGAGCGTCGGGGGTGAGAGCACGACTGCGGAACTCGGCGAGAGCCTTGCGGTCGAGCAGCGGCTCGAGATCTTCGATGTCTAACTGCTCGATTTTCTGAATCTCGTGAGATGTGCGGAATCCGTCAAAGAAGTTGACAAAAGGCACGCTCGATTTGATTGTCGAGAGATGAGCGACACCGGCAAGGTCCATAACTTCCTGCACCGACCCCTCGGCCAGCATGGCGAAACCTGTCTGACGGACAGACATTACGTCCTGATGGTCACCGAAAATGCTCAGCGCATGTGAGGCGATTGTACGTGCTGACACATGGAAGACGGTCGGCAGTAACTCGCCGGCGATTTTATACATATTTGGAATCATCAGCAACAGACCCTGCGAGGCGGTGTAGGTCGTTGTGAGGGCACCGGCCTGTAACGAGCCGTGCACGGCGCCGGCAGCGCCGCCTTCTGACTGCATTTCCTGAACATGGACAGTCTCGCCGAAGATGTTTTTGCGGCCGGCGGCGGCCCACTCGTCAACATATTCGGCCATTGTCGATGACGGGGTGATGGGGTAGATGGCGGCTACCTCCGAGAACATGTAGCTCACATGGGCGGCTGCCTGATTGCCATCACAAGTCAAGAATTTCTTTTCTTTACTCATAATTTTGAATTAAGGTTTATTTTGAATTTTGTGTTTTGACATTATGTAAGTCATGTGGCGACAAAATCATATTTGCCAACTACGCGCGAAGTTACAAAATTTTTGGCGACTCGGGAAACGGCCCGTGCGTTTTTATCAAAATTTCACTCTCAATCTGTCAATATGACACTGTCATTGTCTGCGATATGATTTTATCAGCCACGGCAGCGTCAGTCCGAGATGGGCGCAGGCGGCGAGAGCCATGACTATGCCGAGACTGTAATGCCACAACCCGAGACCATGGATTTTGACCGGCCAACAGAGTTTCAGAGTGCCTGTTGCAAAAACGGCTATGAAAAGTATAGCAACGGTGTATGTGGCGAAGCCGAACCAGTGTTTTTGCCGCGAGAGGCTGCGTAGAGCGTTGCTGTAAATCCATGCATGGACAGCAAGACATATTGACATAAGGTATCCGCAACAGTAGTGTATGGCCTTGATAATCGGCCTCGGCTCTATTATGTAACCGTGAGACTTGATGTGAAGTATTATGCCGGTGATGACGACGACTGCAAAAAGCAGGGTCAGGGTTGTGTCCAAATATTTTTTCTCCCGGCGGTTTAGAACGATTGCGGTCATTATAGTATCTATAAGTTATAGTATAACAAAATGACGATTAGCTTGTTTAGAACAGATTGTCCGGGCAGATGATTTTTTCGGAGGCGTGTATTTTTGACAGGTCAAAGACGGCGACAAGTTCACCGGGGGAGGCGGGAGAGCCGTCTCCGATGCCGGCGAGGGAGGCGATGCGGCCGATTAGTTCGCGAGAGGTAAATCGCTCGCGCAAAGAAGCCATAGATAATGAGTTGTCGCGTTTGGAAAGCCGTATGCCGTCTTTGTTGCAAATTAATGGCAGATGTGCGAAATGTGGCGCCGTATACCCGAGTAACTCATATATATAAAGCTGCTGTGCGGCCGAGAGCAGCAGATCGGCTCCGCGCACCACCTCGCCTACGCCCATCGCAGCGTCGTCGACAACTACTGCAAGCTGGTATGCCCACGCGCCGTCGGCCCTTTGCACGATGAAATCGCCGCAGTCACGTGCGAGATTAATGCTCTGACGGCCGAAAACCGCGTCATCGAAGACGATGTCACGGTCGGGGACGTAAAGACGCGTTGCGTAGGGCTTGTCTGTTTGTCGCCATGTGGTCGGCATCTCGGGCGGTCTGCAGCGTCCGCCGTATATTACACGGCCGTCTGACTGATGGGGAGCCTGTGTGGCGAGAATGTCGGCCCGGCGGCAGCGGCAGGGGTAAAGTAGGCCTTTGCTGCGCAGCAGCTCCAAGGCTTCGGCATACAACTCGTGGCGTCGGCTCTGGCTGTAAGGTCCGTGAGGCCCGCGGTCATCGACACCGCCTTCGTCAAAATCGAGTCCGAGCCATGCGAGGTCGTCCTCAATCTGACGAGCATAGTCGATTGAGGAGCGCTGCGGGTCGAGGTCTTCGATGCGCAATATCCACGGCGCCCGGCGCCTGCGTGCGGCAAGCCATGAAATCAGAGCCGTATAAACGTTGCCGAGATGCATGCGGCCTGTGGGCGACGGTGCAAAACGCCCTGCGAGGCATTTGTCAGTTCTGTAGCTTTTTTCGTTCACGGCCACAAAATTAGTTCTTAAAGTAATTTACGGCAAAAAAACTTTATGTGGCGTGAGAGTGTTAAAAATATGTTATTTAGCATTATTTTGCAGACTATTTCCTATTTTGACCAATTCATTGGTTGATTTGGCTATCGTCTCACTATTCATTTTAAGTAACTTTGCAGCGGTTTAAAAGGCTTATACAGAGAGTCGGCCAAATTATGCTAACAAACACGTAATATAATCCTAACATCATAAAAGTTTAATTATCAAAGCAATCATGAAGATTAATGTGCTTAACACAGCCTGTCTGACACTTGCAGCCGCTGCAACAATGACATTTGTCTCCTGCGGCGGACAACAGCAGGCTCCGCAGGCTCAGGCTCCCGCCATCGGAGTGGTGACAGTCGAGCCCACGACAAGCGAACTCAACAGCTCTTATCCTGCTACCGTAAAGGGAAAGACAGACATCGCAATCCGTCCGCAGGTGACAGGTTTCATAACAAAAGTGCATGTCGACGAAGGTCAGCGTGTTCATAAAGGTCAGGTGCTTTTCACACTTGATCAAGTGCAGTTTCAGGCTGCGGTAGATCAGGCCGAGGCTGCCGTGAATGCTGCCCGTACGGCTGTCGCCACGGCAAAACTTACCGAGCAGAACAAACGTATGCTTCTTGATAAAAATATTATAAGCGAGTATGAGTGGCAGATGGCTGCCAACTCGCTCTCTCAGGCGCAAGCACAACTCTCTCAGGCGCAGGCCGGTCTGACCACTGCCCGCAAGAATCTCGCCTATACGGTTGTCACTTCACCCAGCGACGGCGTCGTAGGCACAATACCCAATCGCGAGGGCTCGCTTGCATCGCCTTCGTCGGCTCAGCCTCTGACCACGGTCAGTGACAACTCCGAGGTCTATGCCTATTTCTCGCTCAACGAGAAAGACATACTCGAGCTTACAGACGGCGGCAAAGCTTCGTTGGCCGAACGCATCGCTTCAATGCCCGCAGTGAAACTCCGTCTCGCCGACGGTCAGCTTTATCCTTTAGAGGGCAAGGTTGCCACTGTGTCAGGTGTCATTGAAGGCACAACCGGCTCGGCCAGCGTGCGTGCGTTGTTTGACAATCCCAACGGCATGCTCCGCTCGGGCAATACCGGCACAATTGTTATTCCGCGCAACAACGACGACGTAATAGTTATCCCGCAGAAAGCCACTTATGAAATACAGAATCTGCGTTATGTCTATACGGTCAACGACTCCAACAAAACTGTCAGCACTCCTATCGAGGTGCTTCCTGTCAACGACGGTAAGAACTTTGTCGTGACCTCCGGTCTCAAGAGCGGCGACCGTGTAGTCGTCGAGGGCGTCGGCACAAAAGTGCGCGACGGCATAGTCATCAACCCTGTGGACAAGACCTCTGCGCCGGCTGCTGAAGCCGCCGCACAGTAAGCGAGCCCGTCACCTCTCCTCCATCACACTATAATTAAAACATCATTTTCGCATTAAGAAATGAAACTCGATACATTTATTAATAGACCTGTGCTGTCGACGGTGATTTCAATTTTCATCGTGTTGCTCGGTATCATCGGCCTCGTATCGCTGCCGGTGACCCAGTATCCTGACATCGCGCCTCCTACGATTTCGGTTACAACCACTTACACGGGCGCGAACGCACAGGCTGTGCTCAACTCTGTCATCGCCCCCCTCGAGGAGTCAATCAACGGCGCCGAG
Organism: uncultured Bacteroidales bacterium; assembly: GCA_965143025.1. Classification (GTDB taxonomy): domain Bacteria; phylum Bacteroidota; class Bacteroidia; order Bacteroidales; family Muribaculaceae; genus CAG-873. The sequence continues at coordinate 190,075 of CBCSTG010000001.1, read as the reverse complement.
GGCATGACATATATGGAGTCGACGGCCACTAACACCGGCTCGGCTACAATCAACGTCTACTTCGAGCAGGGTTTTGACCCTGACATGGCTGCCGTCGACGTGCAGAACCGTGTCGCCAAGGCCACCAACCTGCTGCCTGCCGAGGTTACGCGCGTCGGTGTGCTGACTCAGAAACGTCAGACATCAATGCTCGTGGGCGTGGCTCTTATCGACGAGTCAGGACTCTACAACGAGGAGTTCCTTGACAACTATATGAAAATCAACATCATCCCCGAGCTCCAGCGCGTGTCGGGCGTCGGTGACGTGATGTCGTTCGGTGCAGATTACTCGATGCGTATCTGGCTCAAGCCTGATGTGATGGCTCAGTATAACCTGATGCCGTCAGACGTCTCTGCCGCACTTGCCGAGCAGAACATCGAGGCCGCCCCGGGTGCGTTCGGCGAGCAGGGTGACCAGTCGTTCCAGTATATCATGCGCTACAAGGGCCGTCTGACGACCCCCGAGGAGTTCGGCGACATAGTCGTTCGCGCTTACTCGACCGGCGAGACTCTTTATCTTAAAGATGTGGCCGACATCGAGCTCGGACGTGTGACTTACGGCTTCCACAACAAGTCTAACGGTCACCCCTCCACCATGGCCATCGTCTTCCAGACTCCGGGCTCTAACGCCACACAGATCATCAACGACTGTCTGTCGCTTGTTGACAAACTTAAGAAAGACCTTCCCAACGGCCTTGTGATGGACGTGCCTATGAACAACAACGAGTTCCTCTACGCGTCTATAAACAATGTAATACACACGCTCATCGAGGCATTTATCCTCGTGTTCTTCGTGGTTTACGTTTTCCTTCAGGATTTCCGTTCGACACTTATTCCGGCTATCGCCATCCCTGTGGCACTTGTCGGTACATTCTTCGTGCTGAAACTCATCGGATTCTCGCTTAACCTCATCACACTGTCGGCTCTGGTTCTTGCCATCGCGATTGTGGTCGATGACGCGATTGTGGTGGTCGAGGCCGTGCATGCCAAACTTGACGCCGGCTATCAGTCGGCACGGCGTGCCTCTATCGACGCCATGAACGAGATTGCGGGCGCCCTCGTGTCGATTACGCTCGTCATGATGCTCGTGTTTATCCCCGTGTCATTCATGCCCGGCACATCAGGCGTGTTCTATCAGCAGTTCGGCATCACGATGGCTGTCGCCATCGGCTTCTCGGCTGTCAACGCCCTCACACTTTCGCCGGCGCTCTGCGCTCTCTTCCTGAAGCCTCATAAAACAGAGGATAACTCTACGCTCGGCGAACGTATGGGCAAAGCCTATGCGGCCACCGGCGAGGTGATGAAGCAGCGCTACGGCCGCCGTCTCAAACTTGATCTCCATCCCGGCATCACTATGATGCTCCTTATCGCCACCATCACTTTCATGGTGCTCGGCTGGTACGGCTTCCACGAGCCGGTCAAAAACTTAATCGCTTGGCCTGTCGCTATCGTCGCCGTGCTCGGACTTTTCAGCAAGCGTTTCCATAAGTCGTTTGAGAAAAATTTCGGCGCAATGCTTAATTGGTATAAGGGCCTTGCAAGTTTCTTTGCCGCACACAAGATAACATCGTTCAGTATTGTCGCTGTCAGTGTCGGCGTGCTCGTATGGCTTATGTCTACCACGCCTACGGCTATGGTGCCGAATGAGGATACCGGCGTCGTCTTCGCGATGGTCGACCTGCCTGCAGGCTCGTCTCAGGAGCGTACGGCCGCCGTGCTCGACGAGGTTGACTCGCTTATTGCACAGGTGCCCGGTGTGCGTGTGCGCCAGATGATTAACGGCTATAGCTTCATCGCCGGTCAGGGCGCCACCTACGGCACATTCATCATCAAGCTCCAGCCTTGGGACAAACGCGATCTCAGCTCCGACCAGATTATCCAGCGTCTCTATGGTCTGACATCACAGGTTACGGACGGACGTATCATGATTTTTGCGCCGCCTATGATTACCGGTTACTCGGCCACCAATGGTTTCGAGCTCAAGATGCAGGACCGTACGGGCGGCGACATCAACGCCTTCTTCGGCGTCGTGCAGGCCTTCCTCGGTCAGCTTAACGCCCAGCCCGAGATTCAGGCCGCCTACACCACCTTCAACCCGACGTTCCCGCAGTATATGGTCGATGTCGACGCCGCCAAGTGTAAACAGGCAGGCATCAGCCCCTCGACCATCCTGACAACCCTGCAGGGCTACTACGGCGGTATGTATGTGTCAAACTTCAACCGTTTCGGCAAGATTTACCGCGTCATGATGCAGGCTTCACCCGAGGCCCGCGTAAGCCCGGAGACTCTTAACTCCATCAAGGTGCGCAACGGCTCGGAGATGGCGTCAATCAGCAACTTCGTGTCGCTCAAACGTGTCTACGGTCCTGACCTGCTCAACCGCTTCAACATGTTTGCGTCTATATCGGTTTCGGGTCAGCCTAACCCCGGTTTCTCTTCGGGTGAGGCTATCGCCGCCATCAACCGTGTGGCCGCCGAGACACTGCCTCAGAGCTACAGCTTTGAGTTCGCCGGAATGACACGCGAGGAGGCTTCGACATCGGGCAACGCCACGGCCACCATCTTCGGTCTGTGTCTGCTCTTCGTCTACCTGCTCCTTTCGGCCCAGTATGAGAGCTACCTGCTGCCGTTCGCGGTTATCCTTTCGGTCCCGTTCGGTCTTATGGGTGCCTTCGTCTTCGCCAAGATGTTCGGCATCAACAACAACATCTACCTGCAGATTGCTCTCATTATGCTTATCGGTCTGTTGGCCAAGAACGCCATTCTTATCGTCGAGTTCGCCATCGAGCGACGTCGCACGGGCATGAGTGTGTTCAACTCGGCTATCGCCGGTGCGGCCGCCCGTCTGCGACCGATTCTGATGACCTCTCTCGCCATGGTAATCGGCCTTCTGCCTATGATGTTTGCCTCGGGTGTAGGTGCCAACGGTAACCGTGCGCTCGGCACGGGCTCTGTCGGCGGTATGCTTATCGGCATGATTCTGCAGGTGCTGATTGTGCCCGCGCTATATGTCGTCTTCGAGCTGATACAGGAGAAGTTCAAGCCTATCAAATGGAAAGATGAGGAAGTAGGCGGAAACATCGAGAACGAAATCGAACAGTATGCCCGTTAAGGCCTCAATACCACTAAAACAAGTACAAATATGACACTTAACCGTCTATCATTCATAGCCACAGCCGTCGCAGCCTCGATGCTGCTCGGCGGCTGCGGCATCTACAAAAAATACGAGACGCCGACCACGACGCCGCTGACAGCTGCCTATGCCGAGGCACGTAAAGCACCCGCCGACTCGACGCTCTTCGGCAACCTGCTCTGGGAACAGGTGTTCACCGACCCTCTGCTCGCCGACCTGATTAATCGCGCGCTTGTCAATAATGTCAACCTTGACAACGCCCGTCTCAACGTCGACATAGCCCACGCACAGCTCAAAGGCGCGCGTCTGGCCTATCTGCCCTCGGTGGCTCTCGCTCCCAACGGTGCGGGCGCGTCTTACGCCGGCAGCGATATCAGCTGGACATATCAGATTCCCGCTCAGGTCAGCTGGGAGATTGACATCTTCGGCAAACTGCTTAACAACAAGCGCGGAGCCGCCGCAGCTTTCGCACAGAGCGAGGCATATGCACGCGCGGTGCGCTCGCAGATTATCTCGGCCGTGGCAAACACTTACTATGGCATTGCAGCAGTAAACTCGCAGCTCGAGATTTCGCGTTCGACAGCCGAGAGCTGGGGACGCAGTGTCGAGGTCATGAAAGACCTCAAGCTCGCCGGACGTGTTACCGAAGCCGCCGTCGTGCAGATGAGAGCAAATTATTACAGCGTCTTGGCGTCGATTACCGACCTCGAGGTGTCTCTTGACAAACTGAACAACACAATGTCTCTGTTGCTCAACGAGATGCCTCAGAATTGGAATATCACGGCCACTCTTGACTTTGAGAAACCTGAGATAATGCGTGCCGCAATACCCATGGTCGAGCTTGCCGCCCGTCCCGATGTCGAGGCCGCCGAGCAACAGCTCGCCTCAGCATATTATGCGACAGCTTCGGCCCGTGCAGCCTTTTATCCCGGTCTCGCCATCACAGCCAACGGCGGTTTCACAAACCTCCTCGGCTCGTTTATCAAAAATCCCGGTGACTGGTTCTATCAGCTTGCCGGCTCTCTGACCGCACCTCTTTTCTCACGCGGACGTAACATTGCCAATCTTGAGGCTTCCAAAGCCCGTCAGCAACAGGCTATGAACAACTTTGAGTACGCCATACTCAATGCTTCGGCCGAGGTGTCAGACGCTCTGACAGTTTACGAGAAAAGCGCCGAGAAAGAGCGTCTGCTCGTCAAGCAGGTGGCCGACCTCGAGAAATCGGTCGAATACACTGAGGACCTCCTCCGCTACTCGACCGGCACCTATCTCGAGGTGCTAACCGCCCAGCAGAGTCTGCTGAGCGCACGTATCTCGTTTGTGTCGAGCCGTCTGGCACAGGCACAGGCGTTCATCAATCTCTATCAGGCACTCGGCGGCGGCCGTTAAGCAATCCTTAAATCAAAACCATAAACACTATGATTAGTCCGTTAGCCTACGTCGACGCTTCGGCCAAATTAGGTCAGAACGTCACAGTACATCCATTCGCTTACATCGACGCTAATGTCGAAATAGGCGATAACTGCGAGATAATGCCCTATGCGAGCATTATCCGCGGCACACGCATGGGCAAAAACAACAAGGTCTATCAGGGAGCCATTGTAGGCGCTGACCCGCAGGATTTTCGCTGGAAAGGCGAGGAGACCTACTGCTATATCGGCGACGATAACGTCATCCGCGAGCAGGTTATAATCAACCGCGGCATCAAGTCTGAGGGTGGTACCCGCATCGGCGACAAGACCTTCATCATGGCCGAGGTGCATATCGGTCACGACACACATATCGTCGGACGCTCGGTAATCGGCAACGGTGTCACTATCGCCGGTGATGTCGAGATTGACGAGTGCTGCATCCTGTCGTCAAACGCCATTATACACGAGAAATCACATCTTGGCAAATACGTGCTCATCAAGGGCGGCACGCGCATCGGCTCTAATGTACCTCCTTATGTTATTATCGCACACAACCCTGCAACTTACTATGGTGTCAACGCTGTCGTGATGCGTAAAACGGGAGAACTTTCAGAGGATGATATCGATATTGCCGCAAAGGCATATCGCCATGTCTACCAGTGTTCGACCACGGTATTCAATGCGCTGAAACGCATCGAGGCCGACCTCGAGCCCAGCCCCGTGCGCGACGAGATACTGCGCTTTATCCGCGACAACAAGCTGAAAATTGTTGCCGACAAATTTATCGACGATTAATAAAGTAGCTATTATAGCTAAAATAGCTCTATTAGCTACCCTGATAAGCAAAGGCCGCGTCCTCGTGAGGGCGCGGCCTTAACTATTGGTGGACAGAGATGATTTTACATAGCGAGGACGTTGAAGCCTCCGTCGACGACGGCGACCGTGCCGGTCACAAACTTGGAGGCGTCGCTCATAAGATAATGTATCGTGCCGCAGAGCTCCTCGGGGCGTCCCATGCGGCCGAACGGAGTCTGACGGATGACATCCTGTCCGCGCTGTGTGTATGAGCCGTCAGGATTGGTCAGCAGGGTGCGGTTTTGCTCGGTCAGGAAGAATCCCGGGGCAATGGCGTTGACGCGTATGCCTTCGCCGAATTTGCGTGCGCACTCTGTGGCCATGTAAGCGGTGAAGTTAGAGATGCCGGCTTTGGCGGCGGCATAGCCGCATACACGTGTCAGCGGACGGAAAGCGGCCATCGACGAGAAGTTGATGATGGAGCCTCGGCCCTGTTTGACCATGGGCTTGAGGAAAATCTGTGTCGGGATGACCGTGCCGGTCAGGTTGAGGTTGAGTACCTTTTCAAACTGCACGGGGTCGAGGTCGAAAATCGTTTTGTCCGGTGGAATAGTCGCGCCGGGCATATTGCCGCCGGCAGCGTTGAGCAGAGTGTCGACGCGGCCGTACTTGGCCACGATGGCGTCGCAGTTGGCCTGAACGGTGGGGGCGTCCATCACGTCAGTTTTCATGAATTCGATGGTGCCTGACGGATTTTCGGCGAGGATGTCGTCGACGATGGCTTTGCCGACGTCTTCCTTGCGGCCGAGGATTATAACGTGTGCGCCGTTGACGGCAAGATACTTGGCGATTTCACGACCGAGTATACCGGTCCCGCCGGTGATAACGGTCACATTGTCTTTGATGTCAAAAAGATTTGTCATGATTTCTGAGAATTAACTGTTGCCATAATGCCGCTGACCATGCCTAAGGCGAGCATGCGGCCGTGGAATGAATAGCCTGCGTTGTAGCCCATCTTGTCGTCGCCGAGCATCAGCGGGGCGTGGTCGACGCGCATAGGCACATCGGGGCGCTCGGTCTCGAAGGTGCGCACGACTTCAATCAGGCGCGGGTCAAGGTGCGACGACTCCTTGAAGTCGCCGTTGGGCATCACGCGGCAGATGCGGGCGTGGACAAAATGTGTGCGCGAGGCATATTTTTTGGCGAGCGCGGGCACATCGTTCTGAGCGCCTCCGCTGAGCGAACCGGCGCAGAATGTCAGACCGTTGTGGGGATTGGGCACGGCGTCCAAGAAGGCCTGTATGTCGGCGTCGCATGTGACTATGCGCGGCAGCCCGAGGATGGCCATCGGGGGATCGTCGGGGTGGACACACATGTTGATGTCATATTCGTCGCAGACGGGCATGATGGCATTGAGGAAGTAGGCCATGTTTTCGCGCAGTTTGTCGGCGTCGATGCCTTTGTAGAGGTCGAGCAGCGCGCGGAATTTCTCAACAGGCTTGAGGTCGTTCTCAGAGATGTTGCCGTTGACAAAGCCCTGTGTCTTGACGATGATGTTGTCGACCAAGCGACGTTCGCCCTCGGCATCCATGCGCGGAGCGACTTCCTCTCGCATGCGGCGCAGTGTCTCCTCGTCATAGTCGTTCTCGGCGCCGGGGTGCTTGAGGATGTTGATGTCGAAGTAGGCAAACTCGGCGCGGTTGAAGTAGAGATTTGTCGTGCCGTCGGGGTTGGGGTAGTCAAGGTCAGTGCGCGCCCAGTCGAGCACGGGCATGAAGTTGTAGCAGATGGTCTTTACGCCGGCTTTGCCGAGATTGGCGAGGCTGACCTTGTATTTCTCGATAAGCTCGTCGCGGTCCGGGCCGCCATATTTGATAGACTCGGAGACGGGGAGGCTTTCGACCACTGACCAGCGCAGACCGTGGTCTTCGATAAATTTTTTCATTTTCATCACTTCCTCATAGCTCCATATCTCGCCGTTGGGGATGTGATGCAGGGCTGTCACGATGCCTTCGACGCCTATCTGACGGAGCATCTCGAGGGTGATTTTATCGTTGGGTCCGAACCAACGCCATGTTTTTTTCATAAATGATGAGTTATAGTGTCTTAAACCTGTTGCAAAGTTAATTGACCTCGGTCGATTATGCAAATATCAGACCAAAGGCAGACGCGATGCCTTCAACTCGGCGATGAGACGTCGTTCGTCGCCTCCGCAGTAGCGGTTGCAGAGCTGATGGAAGGCGGCCGAGTGATTCATCTCCGAGAGGTGGGCGAGCTCGTGATATATAATGTAGTCGCGCAGTCGCGGCGGCAGATACACAAGCGCGTAACTGAGCGCGATAATGCCGCGTGAATTGCAGTGGCCGAGCACACGCACGCCGTTTGTCAGCTCCCACCCGGTCGGACGTCGTCCGACCTTTTCGGCGAGCTCTCTGGCCCGGGGCAAAATGATGTTCGGTGCCATGAATTTAGCTATCGCACGCATGGCGTTGCTGATGGCCTTGACGGTCTGGTGTGAGGCGATGTCTGCCTCTGAGGCAAGGCGTATCTCGAATGTGCGTCGGTCGCTCTGGCGTATTGTGACGTTACGTCCGTAGCCGTCGATACCGGTGATGCGCACTGCCAAATCGCCGTAGTCCATCATCTGTCCGAAATCATAAAGACGTTCGGTCGGCTTTATCCGCTGGATATCAGGCAGCATGCGTCGAAGGGCTTCGGCGAAGTCGGTCTCGGTCATGCCCGGTGGCACTGTCAGACTCAGACCGTCGCCGTGCCAGCGGGCAATCAGCCGTCGGGCTGAGGCTCGGACAACGTATCTTACCGTTCCCAAAGTTTCATGGGCTATTGTACCCGAGCCGGTGATGTATGCTTTGTTTCGTGATGCCACGGCCTTACTGCTCTATGCCCCAGTGAAGTTTGCCGCGCAGGGTGTCAATGAAGTTTGAGTCATCCAATCTGAGCAGTTCGACCTCGAACGGCGCGCGCCGAAGTCTGACTTCGGTGCCGGTCTCTAAGGCGCAGCTGCGGCCGTCTAAGGTCAGACGGAAGTGAGCGCTGCGTGCCGACGGGATTATGGTCAGCTCTGATTTGTCGCTGATTATCAGCGGTCTCATCGAGAGACTGTGGGCCGCGATAGGCGATACGGCCCAGACGGGCACTTGGGGCTGTATTATAGGACCGCCTACAGACAGATTATAGGCTGTGCTGCCGGTCGGTGTTGCCACGATAAGACCGTCGGCGCGATAGTCGGCGAGCTGGCGTGAGTCGAGCAGTGTGAGGGCGTCAATCATCGACGCGCTGTCGTCTTTTGAAACCGTGACCTCGTTAAGTGCATAGGGCCAGATATCTAAGTGCGGACTGACGACTTCAATAAGCCCGCGTCGTTCGGCTACAAAACGGCCCTCGCGCAGCATGTCGGGCAGTGAGTCGAGTCGGTCGACGGGCAATGCGGTCAGATAGCCGAGATGACCGGTATTGACTCCGATCACAGGCAGCGACCGGCAGCCAATCCACATGGAGCAGCGCAGAAATGTGCCGTCGCCTCCGATGCTGACGGCATAGTCGGCCGTGAAGTCTGACGAGTCTGTCACGCGGCGCACAGCCCCTAAGGCCGGCAGCATTACCGCGCGCAACATTTTGTATAATTTGGGGTGCATGACCACCTCTATGCCGGCCTCGGAGAGCCGGCGCATGAAACGTTCGATTTGAGGCAGGTGGTCTTCCTGACGTCGCGAGCCGTAAATTGCTAATTTCATGTGCGTGTTTTTATGGTTGAGGAGAGCGTTTATACATCAAGATAACGGAGCAGCTCGTCAATGCGTTCGCGCAGACGGCTGTCATCGGCCTCGGTGTCGTCGGATGTCTCAAAACCGATGACCTCATAGCCGTAACGTTCGAGCGAACGGGCGACCGCAGCGCCGCTGCGGCGGTTGATCCTGAGGTTGACAAGCAAATCGAAGTCTCCTGACGGGTCAGTCTGCGTGTTGAGGTTGAGCAGGTGCGCGTCACAGTCTTCGACCGCACGGGCTATGCGCGAGGCCGAATAGTCGCTGCGGCGGCAACCTATGAGCAGCCGGCTTGATCCTTCGGGAGCCGGGTAAAGCTCGTCGATTTGACAGGTTTTGAAATCTTTTGGCTCCAAATCTTTCCTAATCTTATATTTTCTGACTATTTTTGCAGATAAATTTGCAACCGTAAATTTACTAATATTTCTGTAACAGACCAAGCATTAAGCATCAATTAATAATCAGCTATCATTGCCAAGTCACAACCGTAATGACCAATCTGAGTGTTAATATCAACAAAATAGCTACTTTACGCAATGCCCGCGGCGGCAATAACCCTTGTGTCGAGCGTGTCGCCACTGACTGCGAGAGTTTCGGCGCCGACGGCATCACCGTTCACCCCCGTCCCGACGAGCGGCATATACGCCACTCTGATGTCTTCAGGATTCGGCCGCTTCTGCACACCGAGTTCAACATGGAGGGTTATCCTTCTGACGATTTCATCGACCTTGTGCTCAAGGCACGTCCCGAGCAGGTCACTTTAGTGCCCGACGCACCCGACGCTCTGACGTCGTCGGCCGGGTGGAATGTCGAGGCTCATTTTGACTTCTTGAGCGGAGTGGTCGACAGATTCAAGGAAGCGGGCATCCGCACGTCGATTTTCGTCGCTCCCGATGCATCGGCCATCGCCGCTGCTGCGCGCACAGGCGCTGATCGCGTCGAGTTATATACGAAGCCATACGCAGACCTTTACCCTACAGATCCCGAATCGGCTGTCGCGCCCTACGCCGAGGCAAGCCGAGTGGCCCACAATCATGGCCTCGGGGTCAATGCCGGTCACGATCTTGACCTTGATAACCTCGCATGGTTTAAACAGCATGTGCCGTATTTAGACGAAGTCTCGATTGGTCATGCCCTCATCTGTGACGCCTTATATTTGGGCCTCGCGGAAACAATACGCCGGTATAAGGCGGCTTTAAGATAAAATATTCAAGCATCTCATAGATTAACAAACAGTCACAATGTCAATCTTACTCCAAGCACCTTTAACAACGGCTGTCGCTGACACTCTCAGTCAGACGGCCGCTGCGGCTGTCGCTCTTGTCGAGAGCGCCGGCGCCACAGCCGACACAGTATCCTCTCTTAATCCGGCTGAGATGACGGCCGCCGCAGAGCCACAGGCGATGTCGCTCTGGGAGCTCTGTCTCGAGGGAGGATGGATTATGATTCCGCTCGCCCTGCTGGCTCTTATCAGCATCTATATTTTCATCGAGCGCGCCATAGTCATATTCAAGGCCTCTAAATTAGACGACAGCTTCATGAAGCGTATCAAAGACTATATCCACGAAGGCGAGATAGAGTCGGCGCTCAATCTATGCCGCGGCAACGGCTCGCCGTATGCACGTCTTATCGCCAAAGGCATCAGCCGTATCGGCCGTCCGATGAACGATGTGCTCGTCGCTATCGAGAACACCGGCAATCTTGAGGTCGCCGCTCTTAACAAAGGGCTGCCATGGCTTGCCACGACAGCGGCCGGAGCCCCCATGATTGGCTTTCTCGGTACGGTAATCGGTATGGTGCAGGCATTCTTCGCTATAGCATCACAGGGCAACGCCGCTTCAATCGGCGACTTTGCCGGAGGCATCTATACGGCTCTCGTGACAACTGTCGCCGGCCTGATTGTCGGCATTATCGCTCTCTTTGCCTATAATTATCTCGTGGCCCGCATCAATAAGGTGATGAATCTTATGGAGGCACGCACCATGGACTTTATGGACCTCCTCAACGAGCCTGCTCAATAAACCACTGAAGACATGGCACTCAAACGTCAGCAAGACATGATGGCTACATTCTCGATGGCATCGATGACCGATGTCATCTTCCTGCTGCTTGTCTTCTTCCTCGTGACATCGACATTCATTTTCCCGACAGCGCTCGATATCAATCTGCCCGAAAGCGCCGAGCAGACACCGGCCAAACCGTCGACACGCGTCTTTGTCGACCCCGCAGGCAACTATTTTGTCAGCTACGCCGACTCCGAGCTGCAGCCTGTCGAGTCAGAGCATCTCGGCGAGTTTCTGACAGTCATCTCTCAGCGTGACTCTGTCGGCGGCATCGCCGTTTATGCCGATGTGGCCGTGCCTTACGGCAAAGTAGTCGAAGTGCTTAATATCGGCGCCGCCAACAATCTTAAAATGGTACTTGCCACAAAACCGATATCCGGAGCATCGCCTGCCGCTCAGGCAGTTGTCTCCGCCGATAACGCTGAGGCCGGTAACGTAAAATAAAATGATGCAACGTCCACGCATATATGCAGCCATCGGCACAGTGCTTGTCGCAGCCATAGTCATCATATGGATGGCGTGTGACACACTGACTGTCGCTCCGCGTGACCGCGAGTGGCCTCCGCGCCACGACAGCGAGATAATGCTTGATGACGAGTATGCCGAGCTGCTTGATTTGCCGATGTCGCCTGACAGGGCTCAGACAGACCCGTCGCCGGCCTATAACGAGACGCCTGCCGACAATAACGCCGAGGCTGCGCCCGAGACCGGTATGGATGTTGTCGACCGTGGCGAGCCGGCCGAAGCTCCCAAGACCGTGTTGTCAGAGCGTCCGTCGCCTGTCAAAACCGAAAAGAAAGACAAAAAGCCCGAAAAAACGGGGCCGTCGGCCGCCGAACTCAAGAAACAACAAGAGCAGGAAGAAGCACGCCGAAAGGCTACAAATCAGACACGCAATGCGTTTCGCAATACCGGTCGCAACAATGCCGACAACCGCGGACGCGACGAAGGCAACGCCGGCTCTCCCAAAGGCAGCTCGTCGGTCAATGGACACGGCACAGGCAACGTCGGCGGCGGATGGTCGATGCCCCGCTACAACAGTGTGCCCAGCTCCGTCACCGGCTCCGTAGTAATGATGGTCAAGATAGATCGTAGCGGACGTGTCAAATCTGTGACTTTTCAGGGCGGAGACGCCCCGGCGGCCACAGACCGCCGTGTGCGCGAGGCTGTAGAGCGTGAGGTACGGTCACGCACATTCACCCGCTCCGACGACAACGCTCCCGAAGAGTCAACAGCCTATATTACCTACCGTTTCAGGTAAACTCACGTAACCTTATTTTACTAATCGTCGTCATCGTCGTGGTGGCGGCGATTATGTTTTCTGTGTTTATACCAGTCTTTTGCGACATCGCGGCGATATTTGCGGAAATGTTTGTCGCTTTTGTGGTGATGAGAGTGTGACGGACGCAGGAACTGAGGTCCGTAGTTGTGATAGTGTATCACTTCGACGCGGCGCGGTGGCTCGTGGTGGTGACGGTGGTGATGCCCGTGGTAGTAGACCGGCACCTCATAAAAAGTCGGATAGTTGTTGACATTGAATGAAACGCCCTCGCTCCCGAAAGTAAATGAGAAGTTCGGACCGTCCGCCATAAGGGCGATGGGAGAGGCGAGGGCGGCCGATATTGTCAGTGTCAGACAAAGTCTTTGCAGTCTATGATTCATAATCTTATTGCGTTTGGTTGATGTTACGGAGCCGCTCTGTTGCATGCGCTCCTGATTATTTTACAATTTCAGTCAGACAAATGTTCATGTCGGCTACAGCCTGTCGCGCGATATAAACAATGCTTGCAAATCAGAGAGAACTTCACTACTTTTGTAGTTGTTATAAACTTATCTATCCGACAGACATGGACAGCGTCAGAATCAAAATAATAAACTCCTCGTCAAACCCTCTGCCTACCTATGGTTCGGAGCATGCCGCAGGCATGGACGTACGCGCGTGGCTGCCCGACGGCCCGCTCAGAGTCGCCCCTATGGAGCGTGTGCTTGTCCCGACAGGCCTGAGGGTCGAGTTGCCCGAGGGCTATGAGATGCAACTCAGACCGCGCAGCGGTCTCGCCCTGCGCTCAGGCATAACGTTAGCCAACAGTCCCGGCACGGTTGACGCCGACTATCGCGGAGAAATCGGCATCATAGTCATCAATCTCTCACACGATACTTTCGAAATCAACGACGGTGACCGTATCTGTCAGATGGTCGTCACACGCTATAGCCGTGTTGACTGGGACTGCGCCGATGTGCTGTCTGACACGGAGCGCGGTGAAGGCGGATTCGGTCATACAGGTGTATCCTGATAAAAGTCATGACACAATGAAACACTCGTCGCTATATTTGCTGTTGCTTTTGATTGTCGCCGCTTTTGCCGGTGCAGGGTCAATGCGCTCGGAGCGACGGGGATGGGACCGCGTGGCTGCCGACCGCAAAGCCGCTTATCTCTACCTGCAGAGCCTTGATGCATTTATCAATGAAAACTACGGTCTCTACGGAGAGTTGCTTACACGCGCTTATCGCATAGACCCGTCAGATCCCGAGCTGCGTTCGCGCTACGGCGAGTGGCTGCTGCTGACGCGTGCCGATGACTCGGCCATGGTTGACCGAGGGTTTGAAATGATGCTCGAAAGCTACAGCCGGCGCCCGGAGGATTATTATGAGGCTGTTCAGCTGATTAATCTGACTAATAATTTCCGGCGGTTTGACGATCAGTCGCGTGTTGTCGAGCTGATGCACAAGGCTTATCCTGACCGTAACGAGGTGACGCTGCAGCTTGCCAAGAATTATGTGTTACGTGCCATGCGTGGTGACACGGCGGCTTCACGTCGCGCTATCGCGATGTTTGACAGTCTTGAGACAGCCTTGGGTAAATCATCTCAGATAAGTGCGTTCAAGATACAGACATGGCTTGCCAAGGGTGATACAGCCTCTGTGATTGAAGAGCTGAACAGCCTCGCCGCATCATCGCCGGCTGACCCTATGACGGCCATAGATGTCAGTCGTTTTTACAATGTCATCAACCGGCCGGACTCGACTGCGGCATACCTTGACCGCGCATGCCGGCTTGACTCTACAAACGGCATGGCGATACTTCTCAGGGCAAATTTCTATAAAGAGCGCGGTGACAGTGCCACATTCGAGCGTGAAGTAATAAAAGCAATCCGTTCTACAGACCTTGACGTCGAGACCAAGTTGCAGCTTATGGGCTCGACGGTGATGAATCTGCCGGATGACAGCATCACACGCAGCCGCACGAACGAGCTTTTTGAAACACTGCTGGATGTAAATCCCGGTGAATATGAGATACATCAGCTCTATGGCTACTGGTTGGCGAAGAACGCCGATTATGCCCGGGCAGCCGAGCAGGCCGGCTATGCGATAGCTCTTGACGGACGCCATCCCGGCGACTGGCAGACTATGGCGCGTATGCAAATCAGCGCCGGAGACACGATTGGCGCCGAACAGACCATGTCGCGCGCAGCAGTCCGTTTTGCCGATGATTTGGAGACACGCCGCCTTAATGCGGTCATAATCTCGATTCTCGGCAAACCCGCCGAAGCCGCAGCCTCGCTCGAGGGTTTTGATGTCTCAAAGATTGAGACGCCTGATGAACGCTCGCAGTTTGAATCGTTGCGCGGTGACCTGTTTTATCAGGCCGGTAAGGCTGACAGCGCATTTGAGGCTTATCGTAATGCGATTGACTACAATCCGTTGAATTATATGGCGCTCAACAATATAGCGTATTATTACGCCGAAGCCGATACATTGCTTGACGAGGCGGAGAAATATGCGGCGCGCGCCGTAGGCCATGAGCCTGATAATCCCACGTTTATTGATACTTACGCGTGGGTATTCTTCAAAAAGAAAAATTATGGCGACGCCAAGACTCAGATTGACCGGGCGATAGAAGGTCTTAACTTTAAGAATGATACAGAAGAGATTGACTCACAGCTTGCTGCCGGCGACACGGTCACTTCAGACACGGTGACGGTAGACAACATCGAGATAGCCGTCCCAGAAAACGTTACCGGCGACGCCGAGGTTGTTGAGGAGGTCGTCGAAGAGACTGAGACCGGTAATTCTGATATCTACGAGCACGCCGGCGATATCTATTTCATGTATGGCGACACGATTTCAGCCGTCAAATTCTGGCAGAAAGCTCTCGGATTTGAAGACATCGAGGCTGATGCGCGCCGCAGACTCGAAAGCAAAATCAAGCACCGGCGCATAACCGACGATTAACACAATCATAATTCGACAATGACATTCACCCGATCTTTATCACTCATATCACTTGCTGTCGCAGCCTCCCTCGCCTTGCTCCTCGGCTCATGCCGCGGAGCCAAAGGTGCCGTCGACACATCCGTCCCCGCCACAGTCGGCTCAGACGAGCCGACATATATCAACAAGCCGTCAGATGTCTCGCCTGACAAACTTTTCGATGCCATGTGCGGCTCATACGGGCAGTGGACCGATTTTTCGGCTCCCGTAAAAATAACGCTGCGTCAGCCGCGCAGCCTTAATGTGTCGGGCCGTCTGACGATGGTGCGCGACCGCGAGATTCAGATTTCGCTGCGCGTCTTCGGCATGGAAGTCGGAGGCCTTTACGCCAATACAGACAGTATCTATGTCTTCGAGAAACTCAACCGCTCGATGATGGCTGCCTCTATGGCGCGTCTGACCGAGGCGACGGGGCTCACGCTCGGCGACCTGCAGGAACTGCTGCTCGGACGCTGCTGCTATCCCGGACGCGGCACGCTCGACGCATCCGCTTCAAAACTGTTTAACATCAGCGCCGATCCTGATGGCATCTATATTATAGAGCCTCGACAGAAACGCGCCGGGGGCGACTGGGCCTATAGCGCCGTTGTCGTTGACGGCATACGGCCCGAGATGGTGCTCGGTGCTGTCGCCGTTACCGTCGGACAGGCAGAAGGCGCATGCAGCTACGCCTCCCCCTTGCTCACGCCCGCCGGCCCCGCATCGCCCAAGGCTGAGATACTCGCCTCGCTGAGCGGCAAAAAACTTGAGGCCGCGATGGATATAAATTTGCTTAAAGCAGACTGGAATAGCGGGCGCACCCCATCGGGCCGCATCCCTCAGGGCTACGACCGCATATCGCTCGAAGCCCTCACCAAAATGCTTAAAAGATAATAACCTACGTTAGCCGTCATGTCACGTTTTTTGCTCCTTTTAATTGCTTTTCTGCTTGCCGCCGCTCCACAGACCGACGCGCAGCGGCGTCGCGGCACGCGGTCGTCGAAGACCGTCAAACAGGAGCGTACGGCTACCGCCGGCGAAATTTCGCGCACAAAAAACCGTATCGGACAAAACACGGCCGAGACACGGCGTCAGCTTAACCGTTTAGCATCGCTGACAGCTGACATAGATCGTCAGAGCGCACGCATCGACAGCCTCAATGCACGCATAGCTGTTATCGACGCCCGCATTAGTGTTTTAGACGACTCCGTGACGGTCATTGATAAAAATCTGACGGCATTACGTACGGCATTTGCCGACAATCTCGTGCAGATACGTTCGCGACGGCGCGCGATGTCTGACATGGCATTTATTTTCTCGTCGCATAGTTTCACAGAGGCGTACAAGCGCTACAGATATATGCGCGAGCTTGAGCGTTGGCAGAAAGACAAGTCTGTCGAAATAGCATCGCTCGGCGAGCAGCTAAAGGCAAAGCGTGCCGAGGCTGCCGAGATGCGTTCGCATCAGGCTGCCGCACTCGCACAGTTGCAGACGGCGCAGAAAAAACTTAAAAGCGGTAAAGACGATACCGAGCGGCTCGTCAAAGACCTGAAGCGTCAGGGAGCATCTCTTAAAAAGGCACTTAACGAAAAACAGAGCCAGCTAAAGCGTCTTGACGATGAGCTCGACCGCATCATAGCCGAGGAGGCGAGAGCCGCCGAGGAGGCACGTCGTCGTGAAGAGGCCCGTAAGGCCGAAGAAGCACGCAAAGCAGCTGAGGCACGTAAGGCTGAAGAGGCCAGACTCGCTGCCGAAAATCAGAAGAAACAGGACAAAGGGAAGTCTGGCCAAAGCAAACCCGCCAAGGAGGACAAGAAACAACCGGCTGCCAAGCCTCAGCCTGACCGTCCGGTCAAGCCGGCTCCGACACTCACGGCCTCTGATGACAACCGTCGTCTGAGCGGCTCGTTTGCCGCCAACAAAGGACGTCTTTTAGTCCCTGTCACCGGTCGTTATGCCATCACGGCACATTTCGGTCGCAGCAGCCATCCCGGCCTGAGCAACATTCAGGTCAATAACAGCGGCATCGACATCGAGACCTCCGCAGGCTCGTCGGCACGCGCCTCGTTTGACGGAGAAGTGTCATCTGTTTTCAGAGTCGGAGGCTATCACAACGTCGTGATGCTCCGTCACGGTGAATATCTGACGGTCTATGCCGGCATAGACCGTCTTGCGGTCAAAAAAGGCGATAAGGTCAAGGCAGGTCAGACGCTCGGCACCATCTACAGCGATCCTGATGACGGAGGCCGCTCTATACTGCACTTTGAGATACGCCGCGAGCGTGAGAAACTCAATCCCGAGGACTGGATTAAATAAACTGCGGTCATGAGCTTACGCAAGACATCGGCTCTGACTCTGAGAGTGCTGAAAGCCACGGTGCTTCTCGGCTCGGCCCAGATGGTCAATATCCTTGCGGCCATACTGCGCACAAAGTTTGTCGCCGTGTGGTTAGGCCCGTCGGGAGTCGGACTCAACTCGCTGCTCAACACTAACATTAGTCTCATTTCGACCGCCACGCAGCTCAACATACGCGACAGTTCGGTGCGCGAAATCGCTGCAACCCGAGACGCCGACAGCGACATGGCTGTCGCTGTCATTCGCCGCACCTGCCTGCTGCTCGGACTCTTCGGCACGTTGCTGACGGCAGTGTTCTCACCCTTGCTAAGTTATATAAGTTTTAAGAATTTTGATTATACTCTCTCGTTCGTGTTTCTTTCGCCGGTGATGTCTTTTACTGCCTACACAGCCGGTGAGTTTGCGGTCATGCAGGGTTTCGGCCGTCTGAAACTTATGGCGCGGACGACTGCTGTATCGGCCGCTGCGGCAACGGCAATCGCCATACCTCTGTTCTATTTCTATCGCATCGACGCTATTGTCCCCGTAATAGTCCTCTATGGCTTCGCCGCGGCGCTTTTCTCCCACCTCTGGCGCGTAAAAACCGTCACACAGCCGCCGGTAACCATGCGCGACATCGTTTGCCACGGGCGCCGCGCTATTATCCTCGGCCTTTATATGACCGTGTCGATGCTGCTGACAAATGTCGGCCAGTTTGTACTCGCGGTCTACATCAACCGCACGGGCTCGCTCGACGCCTACGGCGTATATCAGGCGGGTTTCACGTTAGTCAACAGTTATGTAGGCATTCTTTTCAACGCACTCAGTCTGGAGTATTATCCGCGTCTCGCCGAGTATGCCGGACGTCCCTTTATCTGCCGCGGGCTGATGCTCCACGAGCTGCGGCTAATCGTCAGGATGGTCGGTCCGTTGATTGTCATATTTATCTTCTGCTCGGATTGGATTGTGAGACTGCTCTATAGCTCGCAGTTTGCCGGGGTGCTTCCTTATGTCGACTATGCCATAATCGGAGCACTGTTCCGGGGCGTTTCATTGTGTTTCGCTTTGCGCATACTCGCCGAAGGAGACGGCCGCGCCTATATTTTCACAGAGACATCGAGCGTCATAGTCGGACTCGTGCTTAACATCCTCGGCTTTCATTTCTATTCCTACGCAGGCCTCGGCTTCTCCTATGTTTTGTGGTACGGCTTCTATGCCTTACTCACATGGGCGGTCTGCCGACGCCGCTACGGCCTTCGCCTCAACGCCTCCTTCCTCGCCTTGCTGCTCGGCGCCTTCGCCCTCGGCTTCGCCGCCTTGGCCTTGAAAAAACTCCTTTTCTGATTCCACGCTAAAACATCTCGGGGTGACGGTGCCCGTTAGAGCGCCGTCAGGTGCGTCAGCGCTGCAGCGCAGCCCGTATGTGAGCCTATGACAAACGAGCCGTAGGTTCGCGCAGTCATAGGTATGCAGAATGAAAAATAATAATGCAGTCTGTAGGACTGCCGCAAGACATCAAAATTCAATGGGTGGGGTAATATATCCTGACATAAACAGCGGCGGCCGCGTTCATAACGAACGTGGCCGCCGTTGGTGTTATATAGCTTTGTGTCTTATCTGACGCTGACTTTATGCGTGCCTGATGGGGTGACAATCAGGTAGATACCTACCGAGGGCAGTGTCATTGTCGCTGTGCCCGACTCGTCGGTGCGGCTCGTGGCGACTATGCGTCCGGTGATGTCGGCCGCGCTGACTGTGGCGCCCGGAGTGCCCGTATAGGTGACATTCATCCCTTCGGCAATAATCCGTCCCTCGTTGTCGACGCTCACGGATTCTACCCCCGAGTATTCACCGAGTTTGACAGACATATTCTCTGAGTAGGGTGCACGTCGCCCGTTGGCGTCGGCGGCGCTCACGCGGTAAGTGTATTCATCGATGCCGTCAAGCAGTTTGTCGACACGGTGTGATGTGTTGAGACCTGTCGACAGATTGTTGTAGTCAGGTAACACGACTATGCCTGAGCCGTCGGTAGTGATTTTGATGTCATCGAGGGCGAGATTGCCGGTCTTTTTAGTGTAGACAAAGCGAAGGGCCTTTACGCCGGCGGGAATCCCGGTTATTTCTTCTATTTTTGATTTTTCTCTAATGGGGTCACATGTGTAGATAGTGACCCATGACTGACCCACGCGGCCTTCGACGGTCAGATAGCTGTTAGAGGTGCCCATGCCTTTAACCCAGAACGAAAGGGCGGTGACGTCGTTATCAAAGTCGGGCGATGTCAGTGTGGCTCCGTCGGAGTCAAACTTGAGAGACGGAATAGCCTCGCCGTAGTTGCCGCTGGTGTTGTAACCAGAAACCGAACTCTTGGAGAAAGTCCATCCGTCGGGCAACGTAACATTTTTGCCGCCGAAACCGCCTGCCGACTCAAAGCCGACTGTAGTTGTCTTGACCACGCCTCCTTTGCGCTCGGCTTCGACAGTAAGGAAGTATTCGGTAGCGCCGTCTACTGGATTCCATTTGGCAACAAAATGTGTTAGGCTGATTTCAGACGGTTTGACCGGCTCCGGCGTAGCGACGTCGCAGCGGCCTCCGGCCACATTGAATGTGACGATGCCGTTTTCATGTTTGATGTCCGTAACAGGCAGTCCGAGAGATTTGCTGCCCCAAGGTTTCATTGACGGCTTGGTGTCGTCGGTGAAGGAGGTGTATGTGGCGTTATTGCCGGGGAAGGCATAATCGGCCAATGCTTCGAGATAGGAGTCATAATCAAGGTAATATCCTCCGATGACATAGTCGTATATGCTGACGGTTTCGTTGCATGCTTCCTCAAGGTCGACATACTGATGTGAACGTGTATTGTTGACCGTGTTGTTATGCCACGGGGCATAATTATAGTCGATATGCCAGATGAGCAGGCCGCTGCCGGGCAGATATTTGTCCCAGCCTGTCTGCTGGCGGTTTTCCAAAAGGAAAAACTCGTTTTTGCTGACAGGTATGAGGCATGCCTCGTTGTTGTCGATAATCGATTTGAGAGTCAGCGACTCTGGTGATGTGACCACGACTGGGTCAATCCATCCGAGGGCGTTGCGTTCGTAAGCAGAGTAGGTCGGAGGTGTACGGCCGTTGTTATTGTACGGGCCCTGATCCATCACATCCCACATGCCGGGAGTCCACTCGCCGTCGCCGGCAGTGTCATAGAGATCAGGCAGTCCGAGCACGTGTGAAAACTCGTGTATGAAAGTGCCGACACCATCAGGCGTGATTTCGTTTGAGTCTTCAGATTCCTCGAGCTCGTTCGAACAGGCATATTTGTTTATTCTGACACCGTCGAGCGTGCAGCTCAGACCGGCAGAGTTAAGCTCCCACTGGTGGGGCCAGACTGAGTTGTCGACATCAGACGACGCCTCGCCGTAACCGGCGTAAAACACAAAGACATTGTCGACTTCACCGTCGCCGTTGAGGTCATATTTGCTGAAGTCGATTTCGCTGTCCAAACCTTTGCAGGCATCAACTATCATCTGTGCGGCGTTCTGGTCGTCGCCGTTGCTGTCATTGCCACCGTAATATTTCATTGTATTGGGTAGAGTGACCGGGCCGTAGACGTCAAAAGTGGGGTTGAATTGGCCCGAGGACGCGTTCAGGAAGAAGTCGCGGGCCGAGCCTGTGCCTCCGTATTCGCTGTAGCCCTCGCGGTTTAGCATCTCGGTGTAGTGGCGTTTGGGATTCGGCACACTGTATTTGACGTCACTATATTGGGCGAGTATCACGAGACCTGTCAGCTCTTTGCGGCCGAGGAAGGAGTCGTCCATCAGTCCGACTCCGCTCTGCTCGGGAAGCCGCGCGGCATTCGCAGATTTGGTCCGTGTCATTTTTGTGTCGGCCTTAAGTCTCAGAGCCGAGCGCACGGCTTTGGCGTCGAGAGCCTTGACGCGGGTGAGCGACACGGCGTCGAGACGGTCGAGGGGAGCAGCGTGCAAATCGCTTGCTGCGACATTGCCCGAGGCATCTATTGTCGCAAAGCAGTAGTAGCCGGCGGCGTTACGGACGACTGGATAATTATCGAGTGTCTGTATCAGATGAAACCGTTCATCACCTGACTTGACGAGCATGACGGTTGTCCCGTCGGGCTGTGTGACCTTATAAGGCACACGTTTGGCCGGAACGGCCGAAACAGTCAGGCCGCCGAGCATAGCGGCGGCAAGAATTGATAAAATATATTTCTTCATCAGTATGTTTTGTATGATTTGCTTAAATTACTTCCTCAGTTTTTCAGTAACGGCAAAGTTAATTAAAACGATGTAAAAATCAGACTGATTATCGAAAAATGTTGTAAAAACGGGCTTTATATGGCCTCGGCGAGACAATTTTTACTAATTTAGCATGTCAATAAGCAATCTCCGACCTAAATGTCACAGAAAATGCAATGGCCGAAACTTATCAATGACAAGCGTTTTGGCCTCGAACACTATCACGACCCGCACAAAAGTGCTATCCGTACAGATTTCCGTCGCGACTATGACCGTCTGGTCTTCTCGTCGCCTTTCCGCCGTCTGCAGAACAAGACACAGGTCTTTCCGCTGCCGGGAAGTATCTTTGTGCACAACCGTCTGACCCATTCGGTCGAGGTGGCCTGTGTCGGCAAATCGATGGGCTCGGAGATTGCCATTATCCTTGCGGAGCGTTATCGCGACGAGCCGTGGGTCGGGATGCTCGGTCATATCGGTGACATTGTGGCGGCAGCCTGTTTGGCGCACGATCTCGGCAATCCGCCGTTCGGCCACTCGGGTGAGCGCGCCATCGCGACATTTTTCAGCGAGGGCCCCGGCTCATATCTCAAGGAGCGTCTGAGCCGACAGGAGTGGAATGATATGATACACTTCGAGGGCAACGCAAACGCCTTCCGAGTGCTGACACATCAGTTCAAAGGACGTCGGGAGGGAGGTTTTGCAATGACATACTCCACATTGGCGTCGATTGTCAAGTATCCTTATGATTCATCACTTGCGTCTAAAGGTAAATTCGGTTTTTTCAGTTCAGAGAAGGATGATTTCTGCCGCGTGGCCACCGAACTCGGCATGCTGCGCCTCGACGCGCCTGACGGGGCGGTCAGATATGCCCGTCATCCGTTGGTCTATATCGTCGAGGCTGCCGATGATATCTGTTACGAAGTCATGGATATCGAAGATGCCCACAAACTTAAGATACTTGACACGCACGAGGTTATAGAATTGTTCCTGTCGTTCTTTGAGAGCGGGCGTCGCAGTCGCATGATAGATGTTATGGAGAGTGTCGATGATCCCAACGAGCGTGTCGCATATCTGCGTTCATGTGTCATCGGAGCTCTTGTCCGCCGTTGCGCTGAAGCTTTTATAGCCAACGAGGACGCCATCCTGTCGGGTCAATTCAGCGGCTCGTTGCTCGGCAGCCTTGACTCTATAGAGGGCCGCGCTTACAGCGCCTGTAACGACCTGTCGTGGGCGCGTATCTACTGTGCCTCTGACGTGGTCGACATCGAGCTGGCCGGTAACCGTATAATAAGTTTCCTTTTAGACAAGCTTGTCGGGGCTGTCGTGCGGCCCGAGCTTAATTATTCGCGTCTGCTGCTGTCTAAGTTTCCGGCCCAGTATGATGTCGCGGCGCCGACGCTCTACGGCAAGTTACAGGCTGTGCTCGACCATGTCTCGGCCATGACCGACGTCTATGCGCTCGATTTGTTCCGCAAACTTAACGGCCTGTCGCTGCCCGCCGTGTGAACAATAAGTTACATATAAGGTGTTGTTAAATGTAAAATGAAAGAGATTAAGAAATATATAATATTTGCCGTTCTTGTCCTTATGGCGACTCTCGGAACTGTCGCACGCACATGGACGGTAGAGGATGTTCCCAATGTCCATGTGGCTGACCGCACACGTTTTCTGACCAATCCCGACGGTATAGTCTCACCGGCGGCACAGACTGCCATAGACTCGACTCTAAGCCGCCTGCGCAAATCGACTACGGCCGAAGTAGTGGCTGTCATCGTCGACGACATCGAGGGCGGCGACATCGACACATACGCCACCGAGCTTTTCAATCACTGGGGTCTCGGCAAGAGCGACAATAACAACGGTGTGCTCATACTTGCAGCAAAAGATTTGCGCAAGGCAGTAATACGCACAGGCCCCGGCGCTGAAGGTGTGCTCCCCGATATTGTCTGCGGCCGCATCCTGCGTCAGCAGATGTTTCCGGCATTTGCCCGGGGCGACTATGACACGGGCATGGCAGATGCTGTCAGCGCCGTCGCCGGGCGCCTCGGCGACGAGGAGGCTGCCGCCGAGCTACATTCTGACGAAGCTGATGTCGACGCTTCCCGCAAAGGACAATCGCCGTTTGGCGTCTACCTGATATTCTGTATGATACTGACGGCTGTGATAATCATGGCTATGGCGTCAAAGCTGATCAGTCTGCGCGGCAAGACGCCTTATGAGAAATATACGGCCTTGGAGTCATGGCGTGCGCCGCTGCTGGTGCTGACGCTCGTGGGTCTCTTCATGCCGATTGTAGTGTCGCTGCCATTGGTCATAATGTTGCCGCGTCTTCGCAACAAACCCCGCAAATGCCCCAACTGCGGCACACCGATGGTCAAAATCGACGAGGTGCATGACAATGACTACCTGACCCCCTCACAGGACGCCGAGGAGCGTATCGGCTCGGTCGACTATGATGTCTGGCACTGTCCCAAATGCGGCGAGACCGATATCTTCCCGTTTGTCAACAAGGCCATGCCGTTGGTCGAATGTAAATACTGCCACGCGCGTGCGGCCAAGCTGACCGGCGACACCGTTGTGCAGCAGCCCACCGAGAGCCGCGAGGGCGTCGGACAGCGCACCTACACTTGTCTTAACTGTCATCAGCATAACAAAGTGCTGTATAAGATTGCCAAACTTCCGCCGGTAATCATCATGCCTATAG
Organism: uncultured Bacteroidales bacterium; assembly: GCA_965143025.1. Lineage (GTDB taxonomy): Bacteria > Bacteroidota > Bacteroidia > Bacteroidales > Muribaculaceae > CAG-873. Next base: position 165,313 of record CBCSTG010000001.1, on the reverse strand, counting down.
GCGGAGGCGGAGGCCGTGGCGGCGGTTTTGGAGGCGGCAGTATCGGCGGCGGCTTTGGTGGCGGCTTCACCGGTGGCGGCGGCGCCTCAGGCGGCTGGTAAAGATTTAGCGCCCTTAAAGTCTTTAAAGTCCCTAAGGTCCTTAAAGACCTTAACTTAAAAGAAAATACTCAAATAACAAAGCGCAGCCTTGCGTCCCTATTACGGGGTTTCGCAAGGCTGCGTCTGATATCTGTAACAGTCTGTTGTGCTTTATTCGCCGGCCAGTGACATACCGCGGCGAATTGCCTCTTCGTTGAGCGGAATCAGATGGTGATGGCGCTCGGGGAGTGTTTTGCGCAGACCGCGCACGACAGCGTCTATCTTGACGATGGGGCGAATCTTAAGCAGTGCGCCTAAAAGAATCATGTTGTAGGTCTTGGCGTTCTGCATCTCGATGGCGGCAGTCATTGCGTCGACAGACACGACAGTGATGTCGGTGCGTGTCGGCGGATGATGTATACCCGAGGGGTCATAAATCAGAGTGCCGCCTGATTTTACTTTATGCTCAAATTTGTCGAGACTCTGCTGATTGAGTATAACGGCTGTGTCGTATGTGTCAAGCACGGGCGAGCTGATTGGAGCGTCGGAGACGATGACGGTTACATTGGCCGTGCCGCCACGCTGCTCGGGTCCGTAGCTCGGCATCCATGTGACCTCGAGGCCGTCCATCAGTCCGGCGTAGGCTAATATCTTGCCCATCGAGAGGACACCTTGTCCGCCGAAACCGGCTATAACGATTTCTTCTTTCATGATTGATGGTTTTAAACTTTTTTGATGTCGCCGAGCGGATAATGCTCAAACATGTGTTCGGCCATCCATTTGTTGGCGTCCTCCGGGCTCATTTTCCAGCCGGAGTTGCATGTGCTGACGATTTCGACGACCGATGTGCCGCGTTTTGCGGCGGCATTTTCGAAGGCCAGACGGATTGCAGCCTTTGCTTTGCGCACGGCGGCGGGTGTGTGGACGGCCTGACGGGTGACATAGCATGTGCCGTCCAAACCGGCGAGTATGTCAGACATCTTGACGGGATAGCCGTTGAGGTCGACGCGTCGGCCGTAGGGCGTCGTGGCGGTCTTTTGACCTATGAGCGTGGTCGGAGCCATCTGGCCGCCGGTCATGCCGTATATCGCGTTGTTGATGAAAATTATTACGATATTTTCGCCGCGGTTGGCCGCATGGATGGTCTCGGCTGTGCCGATGGCGGCGAGGTCGCCGTCGCCCTGATATGTGAACACGACGTCGTCGGGGTTGAGGCGGCTGATGGCGGTGGCGACTGCGGGTGCACGTCCGTGGGCGGCTTCGACCCAGTCAACATCAATGTAGTTGTAAGCAAAAACGGCGCATCCGACGGGAGCGACACCCACGGCGCGGTCTTCGAGACCGAGTTCGTCAATTACCTCGGCTACGAGGCGGTGTACGACGCCGTGGCTGCAGCCGGGACAATAATGTGTGTGTCGTTCGGTCAGCAGACGCGGACGGCGTGTCACAATGTTTTCTTCTTTGATTATATCGTTGAGGTCCATGGCTGCTGATTATTTGATTGCGTCGGGAAAATATTTGTGGAAAGCATTTATGACCTCGCCCGGGTTGGGGACTATGCCGCCCATGCGCCCGAAGTGGTAGACCGGTGTTGAGCCGTTGACCGCGAGGCGCACATCTTCAATCATCTGACCCGCGTTGAGCTCGACGGTGAGTATGCCTTTGACTTTCTGTCCGAGGGCGGCGATGGCGTCGGTCGGGAACGGCCACAGGGTGATGGGGCGCAACAGCCCTATGCTCAGACCGCGGGCGCGGGCATCCTCGATAGCCTTGAGGCATATGCGTGCGACAGAGCCGAATGCTACGATGAGATACTCTGCGTCGTCGGTGAAATATTCCTGATAGCGCACCTCGTTTTGGCGGATGCGGTCGTAGGTAGCCTGCAGACGTTGGTTGTTTTTTTCCATCTTCTCAGACTCTAACTCGAGTGAGGTGACGACATTGCGCTCGGCGCGGCCGTGACGGCCGTTAGCTGCCCACGGACACTGTTCGCGTATCTCGGCGTCGGTGCGACGGGGACGGTAGGGCGGAAGCACCACTTTTTCCATCATCTGTCCGACGATGCCGTCGGCAAGTATCATTGACGGTGTGCGGTATTTGAAGGCGAGGTCAAAGCCTAAGCCGACAAAATCTGCCATCTCCTGCACTGTGGCGGGAGCGAGGACTATAAGATGGTAGTCGCCGTGTCCGCCGCCTTTTGTGGCCTGAAAATAATCGGCCTGCGACGGCTGGATTGTGCCCAGACCGGGGCCGCCGCGCATAGCGTTGATTATCAGGGCGGGAAGCTCTGAGGCGGCGATATATGATATGCCTTCCTGCTTTAGACTTATGCCGGGGCTCGATGACGATGTCATGACTGCTTTGCCGGTTGCCGCTCCGCCGTAGACCATGTTTATGGCTGCGACTTCGCTCTCGGCCTGCAGCACGACCATGCCTGTTGTCTCCCAAGGCATCTCGGCCTCGAGAGTCTCGAGCACCTCTGACTGGGGTGTGATGGGGTAGCCGAAGTAGCCGTCACAGCCGTAGCGTATTGCGGCGTGGGCTATAGCCTCGTTACCTTTCATCAATTTTATTTCTTCTGACATTACGGTAATAATGTTTTGAGCGTCAGGTGTGACGCCGTGTAAGGTTAACTATTTGTCAGTGACCGTGACGCGATAGACGGTAAAGCATGCGTCGGGGCATACGGCCGCACACGAAGAGCAGCCGATACAGGCCTCGGGATTTGCCATATACGCAAAGTGATAACCGCGGTCGTTGACTTCTTTTGGTTGTAGGGCGAGCACATCGGTCGGACAGGCGACGACACAGAGGTCACATCCTTTGCAGCGCTGTGTATCGATGACGACGGCTCCTTTAATTTTTGGCATATTTTTAAAATCGCAATTTTACGATGAATGTGTCTTAAATGACTTGTTTGCTAAAGGCAAAATTAAGAAAAAAAGATAAAAGTGAGTCACTTTAACACATCGTTAACCTTTTGCACAATCATGCTGCGGCTGTGCATGCCGGCCGCAGGTACACAAGCGCCTGATCTGCTGCTATGAGGCGCCTCAGTCAGCCGCTATCGACTGCATGTCGACGAGATGTTTATAGTAGCCTCCGAGAGCGAGCAGCTCGTCGTGGGTGCCGCGTTCGACGATGCGGCCTTCGTGCATGACGCAGATGAGCGAGGCGTTGCGTATGGTCGAAAGCCGGTGGGCGATGACAAGGGTCGTGCGGTCTTGCATCAGACGGTCAAGGGCTTGCTGCACGAGATGCTCGCTCTCGCTGTCTAAGGCCGAAGTGGCCTCGTCGAGTATGAGTACGGGCGGATTCTTGAGTATGGCCCGGGCTATTGACAGACGCTGGCGCTGTCCGCCTGACAGACGGCATCCGCGGTCGCCGATAGGGGTGTTGTAGCCATTCTCCGAGGAGATGATAAACTCGTGTGCGTTGGCGATTTTGGCGGCTTCGATGACCTGTTCCATTGTCGCGTTTTCGACACCGAAGATGATATTGTTGTAGAACGTGTCGTTGAAGAGTATCGCCTCCTGATTGACGTTGCCCATCAGCGAGCGCAGGTCATGGACGCGGAAGTCGCGTATGTCGGTGCCGTCGATGGTCACCGAGCCGCGGGCGACATCATAGAATCGCGGCAGCAGGTCGGCAAGGGTCGATTTGCCCGAGCCGGACTGTCCGACGAGAGCGACGGTGGCGCCGGCGGGGATGTGGAGCGAAACGTCGCTGATTACCTCGTTTGTGCCGTAACTGAAAGAGACATTATTGTAGTCAATAGACGAAAACCGTGTCGGCACTTCGTGCGGCTTCGACGGGTCGGTTATGGGATTGACAGCCGAGAGTATTTTGTCGACGCGATCCATCGAGGCGAGGCCTTTTTGTATCGAGTAGGCCGCTTTCGACAGGTCTTTTGCCGGGTTGATGATGCTGTAGAATATCACCATATAATAGATGAACTCGGGCGCTGTCATCGACGTGTGTCCCGACAGTATCAGGCTGCCTCCGAACCATAGCACGAGTGCTACTGCTGCCGTGCCGAGAAACTCGCTCATCGGGTGGGCGAGCGACTGACGGCGAGCGACGGCGTTGGACAGGCGGTAGAACTCCTGATTTTCGGCATGAAAGCGTGTTTTGACTTTCTCCTCGGCGTTGAAGGCCTTGATGATGCGCAGGCCGCCGAGGGTCTCCTCGATATTTGACATCAGCACACCCCACTGATTTTGTCCGGCGAGCGACTGGGCCTTGAGTTTCTTGCCGATGCGGCCCATGGCGAAACCGGCGATAGGCAGCAGCACGAAGACAAAGACTGTCAGTTGCCACGAGATGGCGACCATGGCGCCCACATAGATGATAATCATTACGGGGTTTTTAAACATCATGTCGAGTGAGGCCATTATCGAGGCCTCGATTTCGGCCACGTCGCCGCTCATGCGTGCCATTACATCGCCCTTGCGTTCTGCGGTGAAGAAGGCTATGGGCAAGGTGGTGATTTTGTCATAGACAAAGTTGCGGATATCGCGCACTATGCCCGAGCGCATCGGTATGATGAACCATGATCCGAGATAGGCTGCGCCGGTTTTGAGAGCGGTCATCACCACGAGCATCGTGCCGAGCATGGCGAGTGTCCACGCCGGTCCGAAGCTGACGATAGCCTCTTGAGTGTAATAGTAGAAGTTGTTGATTATTACATCTTTGAGCGATGCCGAGCCGAGAGCCATATAGACATATTGCGACTCGTTGATTTTAAACAGCAGCTCGAGGATGGGCACTATGAGTGCAAACGAGAATAGTGTCAGCACCGCCGAAAGCAGATTGAAAAATATCGTCAGTATGAGATATTTCTTATATGGCGGCACAAAGCGCCGCAGTACTTTTATGAATTCGTTCATTGCAAGTGTCGTATAATGGTCGACGGCCGCTCTATGGTCGTCCGGCGACGGTCAGACTGCAAAATTAATCATTTTGTGTGACATAAGAGCCGACGCTATAGAGGCTTTGACAAAAAAATGATTAAATTTGCACATCGGCGGCTATGTGTCGCCTTTCATACAGACCAATCATGAGTCAACGTATCTTTATCAGTTATGCCACTGACGACACCGACAAGGTGGAGCGCGTTGTCGCGTCGCTCGAGCGCAGCGGCCTGCATTGCTGGATTGCTCCGCGCGACATAGACCCGGGCGTCCCTTACGCGCAGTCAATCATAAACGCCATCAGCAAATGCGCGGCATTTGTGATTTTCTTCTCAAAGAGTTCGAATGAATCTCCCTACGTGCTCTCCGAGGTTGATTCGGCCATGAAGCGCAAGCGACATATCATCCCGTTTATGCTCGATAAGAGCGAGATGAGCGCTGTGATGGAGTTTTATCTCGGGCCCAAGCAGTGGATTATCGGTTATAATGACCTTGACGACGCTGCCGGTGATCTCGGCGACTTTCTGCGCGAGACTCTCGGCATCAAGGCGAAAAAAACTGTCACCGGACCGGCAGTGACCGACATGGTTAAAAAGGACGACGGTGAAAGCAGCGGTAAGGACAGCCGCATGACGGTTGCCGTCGGCGACTTCAGTTTCGACATGATTGGCATAAACAGCGAGCTTATGTTGGGCGAGTTTCCCGTCACACAGAATCTGTGGACGCTTGTGATGGACGCAAACCCGTCGCGCTTTCAGCAATCTGAATGGAAATCTGACTCAAAGGGAGGCACCGGCGCAGCTGTCGGCGCAGCGATAGGCTCTATTTTCGGACCGGTAGGCACGGCCGTCGGAGGCATTATCGGTCATGCCATAGGACGCGAGAGCGGCCCTGAGGACGACACTCCGCGCTATAACCTGCCCGTCGAGAATATCACTCGTGCCGAGGCCGAGGAGTTCTGCCGGCTGCTTTCCGCCCTGAGCGGCATCGAATTTCGTCTTCCGACCGTCAACGAATGGCTCTCGGCCGCTGTCGCCGACGGCAGACCTAAAAGCGGTTACTGGGCGCGTGAGTCGGCTGAAGGCATGACGCATCCCGTCGGACGCAATTCGGCGGGCGAATTAGGTCTCTTTGACCTCTACGGCAATGTATTCGAATGGACCTCGACCGTCGACGATAAAGGTCGCGGAGCACTCTGCGGCGGATGCTGGTGGCTTGGAGCTCTTGACTGCCTGACCGCAAATCCGCGCTATGCCGACCCGACATCACGTTCTGACGGCTACGGCATGCGTCTCGCAGCTACTATTCCTAAAAAGAAAAGTATATCGAAGTAAGGCCATATGCCCTCAGTCAATCCTATAAATGTGCGCACGGCAGACAATCTGCCGGTGGTTAATGTATACGCTGACAGTACGGTGACCGTCGACCCGGCCGCTGTCGTCGAGCGCGACTCGCTGGTTGCGCAGTGGGTGAGAGAACAGTATGTGATGAGCATCGAGAGCTCTCAGGGTGCAAATCAGACCTATCAGATTTTTCGTCAGATTTCAGACCGCCCCGTGCTCGCAGGCGCTTACGGACTCGGACTCTTGGCTCTGCTGCTATTGCTCTATCGCGTGGTCGACGGCCGTCTGAAACATTATGCCGCCACGGTCGGTGCGTCGCTTGTCGGTCTCATTGCCTCGGTGGGATTTTACAATCAGTCTCCGGCCGCCGGCGATGACCGCCTGACTAAATTTGCGCTCTGCGCTTACGGCACAATCTTTGCGTTGCTGATACTCTGCGCGTTGTGGCATCGCCTTGATTTCCGGCGACTGTTTGCCGGCGCGGTCTCCCGACGGGCCGGGACGGTCATAGGCATTGGTGCTGTATGCGTGCTGATTGTTATGGCCTTGATTAATGTGTCGATTGGCTATTCGGTTGACACGCGCGAGCGCGTCGACTGGTTCTTTGTGACTGTCCTCACAGCGGCCGGAGCAACATTTTTTGTCACTTTTGTCAAGTTTTTCAGATACGCCGTCGGGATTTTCACGCGTCGGCGGCGTCGCGGAGCGCTCTATGAGCGTCAGGTGCGCCACATGATGCTGACGGCGGCGCTCTCGGCTTTCTTCCTCGGTTTCGGCGTCTATTTCATAGGCATGTATACGATGGGCACGCAGAAGTCGGTACTCGCCATGCTCTTCCGTCCCGCTCTGGCAGCCAGCAAGATATTTTTTCTCGGCGATAGTGTCGGCGACCTGTCTTATGTGCTCCGCTGCAGCGGCGCTTTTATGGGAGTCAATACATTGGCGCGTCTTTATGCGTTCGCTGTGTCGGCCTCGGCTGTTATATGGATACTCGGCGCCCGTCTGCAGTCGGTGATGGCGCTGCGTCGCGTTGTGCCCGAGGGGCGTCCCGTCTATGTGTTCTGGGGTATAAACGGCCGCAGCGAGGCTTTCACGGCCGATATCCTGTCATCTCACCGCGCCGGCGAGCCGGAGCCGATGATTATATGGATTGAGCCGCAGGACGAGCGGCAGCCCGACAAGCCCCGGATGGTTTCGGTCGAGACTTTTGTCAGTTTTTTTGCCAAAGGCCGCGAGGCTTATAACCGTGCCGCAGAGGCCGGGGCTCTGTTGCTGACCTGTAGTAATACGATGCCCGAGCCTGACGACACGCTTGACTCTCTTGGGCTTAAAAGCTTGCGCCGTGTCGTGAAAGGCCGGCCGCAGTCACTGTCGGTGTTTTTGCTCTCTGATGACGGCGATGCCAATCTCACTGTCGGACGGCGTGTGGCATCAATAATCTCGTCTCACGGTGTCACGGCCGAGTGTCATGTCTACTGCCACTCACACACTGACCATGACTCTATGATACTGCCTTTTGATGCGCCCGAGGGTGTCGAGATGCATCTTCTGGATTCGGCGGCTATGGCTGCGAAATCACTTCGCGCGGGTGCAGCGGCCGGACGCCCCGAGACGTTGCCGCTCAGTTACATGACTGTCGGTGACGACGCATCGGTCAGCGGACATTTCACGTCGCTGATTGTAGGCATGGGCGAGACCGGTGTCGAGACACTGAAATTTCTCTATGAATATTCTGCATATGCCGGCTCAGACGGACGGCAGGTCGCCACGCACCACTATTGCGTGGACTGCGATATCGAGGGGCGCCGCTGTGAGATTACGCTCGCTATGCCTGCTGTTATGAAATCCGGGCGAGTCAGCCTGCTCGGTCTTGATGTCGGCACGTCGGCTTTCTGGGAGTGGCTCGGCGAGCGTATAGACGAGATAGACTACGCGGTGATAGCCTGTGGCGACGACCGTCTTAACCGCGACGTGGCCGTGCGGCTGTTTGACTTTGCTATCGGACGGCGTACGACCTCGCGACCGATGCAGATTTTTGTCCGCAACTACAGCGAGGCCGAGCGTCGCGAGTGTGAGCGTGTCTTTGAGTTCTACAACAGTCGCGAGAGCCGCTGTCGTGTGCGCATCGGCGTCTTCGGATTCGATAACGAGGTGTTCACCAAGGCGCTTGTCTGTGACGAGATGCCGTTAAGGCGCGCCATGGAGTTCTATAATACATATGAAGGGGCTGACCGCACCGCCGACCGTGAGGCACTGTGGCGTAAACGTCACAAAGCGCTCCGCACGCCGGGGGCCGACCTTTATCTGATACGCGACATACGCCGCAAAGAGTCGCAGGATCTGACAAATTCAGACCATGCGGCTGCAAAAATCATACTTGCCTGTGATCTCGCCGACAGGCTGTTGGATTATGCGCGGCGTCGCGGCGCAGGCTTCATGACGGCGTCGGATGTGCGAGAGGCGCTGGCCGCCATGGCAGCCGACGACCCGTCGGTGGGTCGCCGGCTTGAGCGGATGGCGCAGACCGAACATCTGCGCTGGGTGGCCTCTCACGAGGCTATGGGATATGTCTATGGCCCCGACAAGGATACCCGACTGCGCACACATAACTGCATCATCGGCTGGGACAAACTGACCGACAGCTACAGGGATTATGACCGCCGTGTTGTCTTCACGACGCTTGCTTTGTGGGTCAACGAACGTTTGGGTCGCTGAGTCTCTGCACGCCGACGGCAGATGTCGTCGATAAGTTCGTGCGCAAGGATGATGTGGCCGATCGGACCGCCGTATTGGCGCGAGATAGAGTCACGCATGACCGCAATGTCATATAGCATCTGACGGTAGCGTACTGTCAGACGGCGTTTTGACAGATCCTCGACGAATCGTGAGGCCTTGGTGAGCAGAAAACATGCGTTGTCAATGTCTTCATTGTCAAGGCATACGCGTGCACACGAAATCAGATGCTTGGCCGACTCGATGTCTGAATTGGTTTTGTAAGCGAGACTGACGGCCGAGGCCACGATGTCATTGCGTGTGTCGCTGTCCCAGATGTTGAGTTTGCCGTCGGGATTAGCTCTGAGCACCAAATCGTTGGGGTAAAAAACTTTTGTATTCATGACAATTGTTTTGGGTGATGAAAAAATTTAAAACTTCTCTTTTCATCGACCCGCTGCGGCGCGCTCCGTCGCGCTGCGAAACTGTCATATAAAAAGCATACGACAATCCCTATGCCCCTGAGTCGCCGTAGGAGGCCGATGAGATTGTCGTAGTAAATCGTGGTTTATCACCCGATATCCGGGCGCAGCTAATGTGTCATGCCGCAAAGATATGCGTTGTTTTGCTCATATGCAAGCAAAATCGCACAATGAAATATAAATTCGTTACATTTAGCTTATCTATAGTCCTGATTTTATGGCCTCATATAATATTAATAAGTCCGTTTTATCTTTTATTGCTCCGGAATGAATAAAACAAATTAAACCATCTTTGCCTATTACCACATTTAGTGGCATGATTCCACTTTTACTATATTGTTCATTAGTCTTGCGGTTAGTGTCCAAGTAGGTAATTTCTTTAAGATATGACCACCGGTTGTCCGACTGACTGTTAAAGAACGTTTTTAGGTCATCAGGTGTAGAATCAATACATATGGGTATGAAATGGAATGAAGGATTATCACAGAATTGTTTGGCTATTGCCGGGATATATTCGGGCTGTAATTCGTACAGACAGTTTCCGCACCATGTTGCCCAAAATGATAAAAGGTAGCAATGTCCCGGTAAAATGAGATTATCAGTTACTCTTTCATTTTTATATCGGACAAGACTGATTTGTGGAGCCTGCTCCCCGATGGACAGAGACAGACTTTGTTGTCTCCGGGTCATGTTGATCTCACCGTATACACGTTCTAATTCGGCTATAATCTCAGGTGCACGCTTGCACAATAGATACTCTCCCGGTATAGAAACAGAGTCAATATAATGAGTAAATGGAAGATCCCGGCACTTTATGACCAATGTATCATAGTTGAATTCACTCGTTGTGTAGTCAAGACTATCAGGCATCTGATTCCAGAACGTCTCAGATACTTCTGTTCGCTCTACATAATAACGTGTAGGAGTGACGGCAAATATAGTTGCTGCCAGTGTTGAGATTAATAAAATAAGATAAAACCTTTTCATTGAAGAAAATTTCTGCTGTTATCTGTGCTGCCTGTAAGGATATGGCATTTGTCCTCGTAACAAATTCCTTGACGCTGATTTTGAAGCTGTTGAGACCTGATTGGCTTTTAATTATGGCGAATTCGCCATAATTAAAATCGGGATTATATACTTTCTCCCATATGCCTATAAATTCCAGTGTGTTACGGTTGCGAAGCCAGTCGGTAATAAAGAAATCTCCGTCTTTGGCACGCATCATGTCTGTAAGGCAGATATAGTCCTCTCCATTGACTTTAAGAATGTTGACTTCCGTATCCTTAACTGTTATTTTTGCCATGGCTCGTTAGTTTTTTAATTATATCGAAAATCGATACTTAATATAATTACAAAGATAATTATTCCTAATGATTCGGGCAACCGTGATAATCGAGGCTTATATTGGTCAAGTGCTTTATAATAAGAATTTGAAGTTTTTATTTGAATCTCAACAAAAAAACGTAACTTTACAAAAATCAAAATTATTGCAGATGAAAAATTTATTTTTGCTTTTATGTGTTGCATGTATGACATTGTCTTCATGCAAGTCGTTGCAAACTTATTATCAAATTTGTGAAGTTCAAAGCTCGCTTCCTAAAACTGAAACGGGACGCTATGAATTTAAAGACAATGCTTGCGTCATATCGTATGATTTTTGGTGCAATGGAGGAAATCCCGGATTCCTTTTTACAAACAATACAGATGAAATTATATATGTAGACTTATCAAAGTCATTCTTTGTTAAGGATGGAATAGCATATGATTATTTTCTTAATCGTAGAATCTCGTCGTCTTCATCATTTTTTGAATCTTCCACCGCGTTAAAAAGTGGTTCAGCTTACGGATATTGGAATGCTATAGGTGGGCTTATCCCCGGATCTATTACTGCATCCATAGGCTCGGGAAGTTCTGCATCTAAATCTTCAAGTATTGAAACATTTGAAAAATGTATAGTCGCTATACCGCCTCATACATCTAAAGTTTTTTCAGAATATTCAATTAGCTCAAGTGTTTTCTACTATTGTGAGAATAATATAACACCCTCTAAAAAAGAAAATTCAACATATTCATATGAATTAATTAACTCTCCGCTAACTTTTGAAAATTATGTAACATATCGTATCGGGGATAATGAAAAGGAACATACAATTACGAATGATTTCTTCGTAAAAGAAGTTTCATTTTATCATGCCGATGCTGTGATTATAGAACAAACTGTCGGGTGCCCAAATGATACACGTAGTGTAGAAGTAGTAAAGGGTGCTTCTCCTGATAAGTTCTATATTAGATATGAACGTAGTTCTCGTTCAACTTTCCCCCGGCCTAAAGGACCTAACGGAAATGTAAGAAAGGACTATGATTGGTATTAAACATGCATCTTTTTGCATGCCTTATATTCATAATATCGCAGAAGATTAGCGGGATATGGACGGTCTGAGAAACTCAAATGTAAAAATTTGAAATACTCATTTTAAAGGTGATTCATAATATTCACTCAAAATGGCTCGAATTTGACCCATTTTGAGTGAATATATTTTTTTATTTTGGGGGATTTCGCTGTTATAAGGTTACTGAGGTTTTAATCCTAATACGGTGGTTGGTTATATAATTTTGTCGCGCGTGCGCGATATGATGTCGGTTTGTCAAATATATTTCATAACTTTGCGACTTAAAGCAATCTCACACATAAAAGCCGGGCCCCGCGGCCCTGCCAGATTTATTCAAGCCTATCACGAATATGGAAAAAAATTATAAGCGCACCTTAATCACGACTGCACTCCCTTACGCCAACGGCCCTGTGCATATCGGCCATCTCGCCGGCGTATATGTGCCGGCCGACATTTACGCCCGCTACCTGCGTCTGCAGGGTCGCGACGTCACACTCGTCGGCGGCTCTGACGAACACGGCGTACCCATCACCATCAAGGCCAAGGCTGAGGGCGTGACGCCTCAGGACATCGTCGACCGCTACCATGCCATCATCCGCGACTCGTTTGAGGAGCTCGGCATATCGTTTGACGTGTATTCGCGCACAAGTTCCGACACACACCGTGCGACGGCCTCTGAATTTTTCACACGTCTGCATGAGCGCGGTGAGTTTGTCGAGAAGACTTCGATGCAGCTCTATGACGAGAAGGCCGGCCAGTTCCTCGCTGACCGCTACGTCACCGGCGAGTGCCCCCACTGCCACAACCAGCGCGCCTACGGCGACCAGTGCGAGGCCTGCGGCACATCGCTCAACGCCACTGACCTCATAAACCCGCGTAGCGCAATCACCGGCAATGTGCCTGTGCTCCGCGAGACGCGCCACTGGTTCCTGCCGCTTGACCGCTGGGAACAGCGCCTGAGAGAGTGGATTCTCGAGGGTCACCGCGAGTGGAAGACCAACGTCTATGGCCAGTGCAAGTCGTGGCTTGACCTCGGTCTGCAGCCCCGTGCCGTCACACGTGACTTGGACTGGGGCGTTCCCGTGCCTCTGAAAGAGGCTGCCGGCAAGGTGCTCTACGTCTGGTTTGACGCCCCCATCGGCTATATCTCCAACACCAAGGAGCTTTATCCCGACACATGGGAGACATGGTGGAAAGACCCCGAGACACGTATCATCAACTTTATCGGCAAGGATAACATTGTCTTTCACTGCATCGTCTTCCCGGCCATGCTAATGGCTTACGGCGACAACTTCCAGTTGCCTGACAACGTGCCCGCCAACGAGTTCCTCAACCTCGAGGGCGACAAGATCTCGACATCGCGCAACTGGGCCGTATGGCTCCACGAGTACCTGCGCGACTTCCCCGGCAAGCAGGACGTGCTGCGCTACGTGCTCACGGCCAACGCCCCCGAGACCAAAGACAACGACTTCACATGGCGCGACTTCCAGACCCGCAACAACAGTGAGCTCGTCGCCATCCTCGGTAACTTCGTCAACCGCGTCACCGTGCTCACCCACAAGTATTTCGACGGTGTCGTGCCCGCAGCCGGCGCTCTCGAGCCTATCGACACGGCCCTCTTTGACGAAATCGAGGCCGTCAAGAAGTCGCTGACCGCCAACCTCGAGACCTTCCATTTCCGCGAGGCGCTCAAAGATGCGATGAACATAGCCCGTGCCGGCAATAAATATCTTCAGGAGACCGAGCCGTGGAAAGTCGCCAAGACCGACATGGCCCGCGTAGCCACTATCCTCAACGTCTCGCTGCAGGTCTGCGCCGACATCGCCATCGCCTTCGAGCCGTTCATGCCCTTCATGAGCCGCCGTCTCGCCGACGCCCTCCACATGGGCCGTCTGACTTGGGACGCGGTCGGCAGCCGCGACCTCATCAAAGCAGGCGAGCGTATCGACAGTCCCGAGTTGCTCTTCGAGAAGATTGACGACGATGCCATCAAGGCTCAGACCGACCGCCTCGAGCGCATCAAGAAGGAGAACGAAATCAAGAATTTCCGTCCCGACGAGGTCGCCGCACTGGTTGACTATGACACCTTTGCCAAAATCGACATCCGCGTCGGCACCGTCCTTGAGTGCAGCAAGGTCAAGAAGTCAAAGAAACTGCTGAAATTCAAAATCGACGACGGTATGGGCGGCCGCACAATCCTCTCGGGCATTGCCGAACATTACGAGCCCGAGCAGCTCGTCGGCACTCAGGTCTGCTTTATCGCTAATTTCCCCGTGCGCCAGATGATGGGCATCGACTCAGAGGGCATGATACTCTCGGCTGTCAATGCCGACGGCTCGCTCCGCGTCATCACACCCTCGGTGCCGGTAGCGAACGGCGCCAAAGTAGGCTGATGATATTTTTAAATCATTAATCACGCTACAGTCCCCAACACGCAATGAAACCACGCATCCTTATAGTCTATACCGGCGGAACTATCGGCATGATTGAAGACCCTTTGACCAAGGCTCTCAGACCCTTTGATTTCTCTCACCTGATGGAGAATGTGCCCAAGGTCAAGATGCTCAATTATGACATAGACAACATACAGTTTAATCCGCCGATTGACTCCAGTGACATGAATCCCGGTCACTGGCAGGATATTGCGCGAAGCATTGCCGAGAATTATGATGACTACGACGGCTTTGTCGTGCTCCACGGCACCGACACAATGGCTTACACGGCTTCGGCGCTGTCGTTTATGCTCGGCGGCTTAGACAAGCCGGTCATCATCACCGGCTCGCAGCTGCCCATCGGCGAGGTGCGCACTGACGGCGAGGAAAACCTTATCACCGCCTTGCAGATTGCCGCCGCCCGTGACGACGACGGCCGTCCGATGGTGCGGGAGGTCGCAATACTCTTTGAGGACTATCTGTGGCGCGGCAACCGTTCGACCAAGCGTTCGGCCGACAATTTCAACGCCTTCCGCTCAAACAACTATCCCGAGCTTGCCAAGGTCGGACTGAGCATACACTTCGACCGCGACGCTCTGCTGCGCCCGTGCTCTTCAGGTCTCAGACCACGTTACGAACTTGACACTTCGGTCCTTGTCATCGACCTCTTCCCGGGTCTGTCTGAAAACAATCTGCGCTATCTGCTGTCCACGCCGGGCATCCGCGGTATAGTGTTGCGCACCTATGGCGCAGGCAACGGCCCGACAGCCGGATGGTTTGTCGATCTGATTCGCGAGACTGTCGAGCGCGGTGTAATAATACTCAATGTGACACAATGTGTCAACGGCGGTGTGCATACAAATCGTTATGTAGCCGGAGATTTGCTGGCCGGCACAGGAGTAATCTCGGGCCATGACATCACATTTGAGGCTGCGATTACCAAAATGATGTTTCTCTTCGGTCTCGGCATAGACAACAGCGAGGTCAAACGTCTCCTCGGCGAGTCGCTTGCCGGCGAGGTCACTCTGCCGGATTGCCCGGCTTAAAGTTTTATGATGAACAGGCTTATGACACGGCTACTTAAAGCATCGGCGCTTCGACTGACAGTCACAGCGCTCGTAGCGGCCATAGGCCTGTCAGTCTCTGTCACTACTTCGGCCTCTGACTGGGAACGTCTCGGCACACCTCAGGCGCAGGTGGCTCAGAATGTAGAGACATCTGACCAGTCGCCCTATATCCGCACTGAGGTGCGCGACGGCTACCTCTACCTGACCATCGAGCGCGACGCTCCCGTCAAAGTCTTCACCATCCTCGGCCAGCTTGTTACCTCACAGCAGCTCGGCGCCGGCCGCTGGCGCCTGCCCCTCAAGGTCCGCGGCATCTACATCCTCAAAATCGGCCCCGTCACCCGCCGCGTCACCTACTAATCAGATTATTTTAATCAGATTGTTAGCTGCATGGCATGGTCCGCTTAATGTAGGGACATGCCTTTGGCATGTATAATATGTAATCAGCTATGGCCGAGGATGTGAGGTATGGGGTGAGAAAGTGGGGAAAGAGTTTATAGTGAAGTAGCCGTCCGCATTAGCGGTCGGAGCCGCGTAGTGGCGCGGGCATTTGAGGCCACGGTAAGCAAGCTGTAGGCCTGCGCAACCGTGGTATAAAACCCGTCCTCAAAATATAGCGCGCTGTAGGTGCGCCGCGATACGAGACATTGCGTTACCCCTACAGGGTGAATTAATATTGTAGATTTATTACCTATGACTGCGCAGACCTAACGGCCTGCTTGTCATAGGCTCACATACGGCGCTGCGCTGCAGCACTGACGCGCCGAAGGCGCTCAACTTGTGTGATATTGCACTAAACGTTCGGTAAACGTCTTTAGAATAATATGTCGACTCGCCAAAGCATCATATATGCCGACGAGTATGCTGTAAAATTATAACAATAAATGCAAAATCGATTATTCGTTACCTTAAAAAAGTTAAGGTATAGGTGTGGTCAATTCTTGCTCTAACTCCAATAAAAAGCGTTTTGCCTCTAAGCCGCCGGCGTAGCCGGTTAGGGCGCCGTTGCTGCCTGTGACGCGATGGCAGGGGACGATGACTGAGATAGCATTTGCCCCTATGGCTGCAGCAACTGCGCGCACGGCTTTAGACATTCCGATAAGCCGCGCCATTTCGCCATAAGAGACAGTGTGCCCGTAAGGTATCGTGAGCAGCGTTTCCCACACCTTTTTTTGAAACTCTGTGCCGGCAAACAGCAGCGGCACGTCAAACGTACGACGTAAGCTGGCGAAATATTCGTCTAACTGCGCAGTCGCCCGCTCGATAACGGGCGTTAATCCTTCAGCAAAATCGGCGTTAAGCATTCGACTGAGCCGACGACAATTTGTGTCGTACTTTTTACTGTGCATCCAGTCGCACAGGCACAGCCGCCCGTCAAAATCTCCTAAAACGAGGTCGCCGTAGGGCGAGGTATATTTCTGTATTATAATATGTTTATTCATGATTTTGGTGCGTAATCTTTCATGCCTTCGATTGCTCCGCCGGCTACGGACCATAGGTACAGACTCGCCACGCTGCCGTAAGGCGAGAAGCGACGGCGGTACTTTTCAAACAGACGGCGGTCGATTTTGCGGTGGTGATATATCATGCGCAGTCCGCGGTGAATGGCGAGGTCGCCGAAGCTCAGCACGTCAGGCCGCTGCATCGAGAAGAGCATGAGCATCTCGGCGCTCCATACGCCGATGCCTCGCAGCGACGCGAGGCGCTCGCACACCTCGTCATCAGCCATCGTCGTCAGTGCCGTTATGTCAAATTCGCCCGAGCGGATTTTCTCGGCAGCCGAGCGTATGTATTCGACCTTGCGGTATGAGATGCCGACAGACTGCAGTTCGTCAGGCGTGACAGCGAGGATGTTGTCAGGCGTGATTTCACTGAACTTTTCGACAGTCTTGCGCCAGATGCTCTCCTGTGCCTTGGTTGAAATCTGCTGACCGACAATCGAGTGGACAAGCGCTGCGAACAGGTCGGGCACGACACGGCGTCTGATGGGGCCGATGCGGTCGATCACCTCGCCGAGACGCTTGTCGCGGTCCCGCAGATATTCAATCTCCCTGTTGCCGTAGTTAAAATATTCCTCCATAATCGCCTGCCATCGACTAAATTATATAATTGATAAAGCTTTTGCCATAATACTTATTTTGTACCGATAAGCATCCTGCAATTCTATTGGAAGAAATGAATCTTTGATTATTTCGTGCCATTTAGGGACAGCTTTTGTGAAACGGTCAAAAAGGTTTGTGATTGCTTTCTCATCCATACCGCTTTCAGACATCGCGTTTTCAAAATCATCGCGTTTTATCCGTTTCTTTTTCCCATTGAGCGTCAATGCTAACTCTTCGTCGTCTTCGGGCATGGCAAGCGCGGTCGAAAGCAGGTCATAAGCCGGAGTGAGTATATAATTGTCGTTAGGCCGATAGAGCGAGAAATTTTTTAAGTGCATATCTGCATTTCCTGTGAGCCATGAGAAAACGACTATTTCCCAGAAATTGACTACATCTAACAATGGTGCGGCAGAATATCGACGTATCAGTTTTGCTATTCGCTCGTATGAGCCCTTGTATTTGTCTTCGGTAAGCCTTTCGGAGAGCTGACACATATCTTCCATGGCGATTTTGTTACCTTTTTTGCTGCGGTCTATGCGACGTGTGATATAGCAAAGCTCGCCGTCGGCAAACCGTATCAGGGAGTGAGGCACGGTCTTTATTCCGGCAGTCTCAGCCAAGTGCATAGTCAAATCTTCATTTTCAGGTAAATGCGCAAATCGCTCTGTCTGAGGCTTTAAAATGAATCTGCCCCACAATCCGACGATGGTAAACCGTTGTTCGCCGGCCCGACTGCGTGCGATATCTAAAGATAGTTTTGCCTGTACGCCCGGCACGGTGGAGCTTACAGACACTATCTCCTTGGCCAATTCTTTTATATTGGCGCGTGTGTAGGGCAATACGGGTATCTTTGTTGATTCAAATATCTTTCGGGCACATGCCTTGTGATAATCGATTTCGCCGTCATTCAATGATTTATAGCAATAGAGACACTTCATTTAAATATAAAATTTAGAGCTTGAACTGAAAATTAACCGGGACTTCAGCTATTTTTCTGTTTGCACCGGGACGACGCTGATATTTCCGATGCAATCACGGCAGCAGGCCGTTAGTAAAGAGAATCTGTCACTGGCCGATATTTTCCAACTTTGTTCCGCTATGTCGAGTAGCCATCCTTCGGGAATCAGGCCGTCAAAGAACGGGAAAAGCACTTTGTCGCGATATGGCTTTTCAGTCAAGGGCAATGTAAGACTAATTGCCACAGCTTCTTCCGAGCCTAAATAATCAGAATCATATCGAAATTCATAACCGTTATCATCTTCGGTCAGTATCCCGGCAAGAACATTGTTGATGCGTATTTCAGCCTGCTTCATGAGTAGTTTATAATTTAAAATTTAGAAAGTGATTTATGCCGCCCGACTTTCCTCAATATTCACTGTTCAATTTTGTTCGGCGTCATTATGGCTCCGAATAGTGCTAATACCTGATTGACTTTGTCGAGGCGCAGTGTTTCTTTGCCTTGCTCAAGTTCTCTGACAAATCGCAATCCGACTCCGGCTTTTTGCGATAAATCGACCTGCGTAAGTCCGAATGTCTTACGCATCTCTTTTACGTATTTTGCTAATTGTGTCATTGTATTATACCCTTTATGATACAAAAATAGTAAAAATCATTAATATTGCACCAAATAGGGTATAATTTTGTGTTAGAATAGTCTGGTTGTACCCTATCGGGTGTATTTATGCCTTGCGCTACCGTCGGCTTTGGCTCAATCCTCCATAACCGTCTATAGACCAAATACCTCAGAATAGCGCACGACACCCGCGGGCACGTCGGCGCCGGTATCTAATTTACAATACATAAAAAATTTGTCGTCGACCTCAAACGGCGCACGGATGCCTGCCGGGCGAGCCGTTACGTAGCCGAATCGTGAATAATAGGCCGGCTCGCCTAACACAACCGACACGCCGTAGCCTAACTCGCGCGCCGCCTCATGTGCCGCCGCAATAAGCATCGAGCCGATGCCCTGATGCTGAAAGCCCGGTCTGACAGCCAAGGGCGCCAAAGCCACGGCCTTGGCCGCGCCGACGGTAATCTCCGACATCATCAGATAGCCCAAGACATGACCGTCGCCGTCCGCAGCCACCAATGCCAGCTCCGGAATATATTCGGCCGACTCCCTCAGACGCCTGACAAGCCGGTGCTCGTCGCCGTCGGTATGGTCCGCGCCTGCAAAAGCCGCCTCAACGACGCGCTCAATCTCGTCAAACTCCTCAGCCCGCTCCGGCCTGATTGATATAGTATTCATAAGACGATAGCTAACCTTGTGCTCTGATATCACAAAGTTAGCTATTTTATGAGTGTAATAAGAGTTCACCCCGGATGTTTTTTATATAAACATTCGGGGTGAGGCAAGCTATTTATCCTTTACCTTAGGGCTCAGTCGCCTTTGGGGACGATGCGGAAGTTGTCAAAGGCAAAGTGGCGCGGGAAGTCCTCGTAAGTCTCGAGCCTGATGTTGAATGACTTGTAGTAACTGTTGTCGGTGTATGTCGCCGAGCGGTTTACAACGAAGGGCAGGCGGATAGTCTCCCACCGGTCAAAGTTCTGGACGTTGAAGTCGGTGGCTAACCAGTCGATGGGAGCTGCGTCCCAGAAGAGGTAGACATGAAAACCGATTTTGTCGGCGACTAATTGAGACGATGTGCGGAATTCGCATTTTATCTCATAATTCTCCGGATGGTCGAGCATGTCGTCTGTTATGTCACATGGCCAAGACTCTGAGATATACCACCATCCGCTCCATGCCGATTTATCATCGATGCGCAGGAAGTTTCCGCTGAGGCGCTCGGAGTCAGACGGGTCGGTTACGACATTGGCTGTATTTGTAGACAGGTGTGTGTCATAGTCGACCATGACGTTTCGCTGGTCATAGTATTTGCCGGGACATTGTGCCTCGACACCGTGCACAAGGCTGCGCACATTGACACGGATGTCTTTCGAAACGTTTTCGGGGACCTGTGCGGTGAGGTAGTTGTTGCCCGATGAGATTACCGGCATCTCTATGCCGTCGAAGTCGACTACGGCTTTCTCCGGCTCAATTTCATAAAGAGTGAAGAAATCGCCGTAAATCATAATCGTGTCACCCGGTGCCGTAAATTCGTTGAACATGCGTTCGAGTTTGAGGTCCGGGGCGACGGTGTGGAACGGGAATGAGCTGACGCCGGCGCGGTTGTAAATATAGATTTTGTCGGTGCGCTCGACGGGGAGCTGTACGGGTATCTTAAGATATAAGATGTTGTTTTCGGCGTATGCTTCGCCAAGGTCGATGCGGATGTCGTCGATGAGTACAGAGTCGATATTGCTCATGTCGAGGCCTTTGCCGTGTATGGCTATAAAGTCGCCGAGCGCAGCTTCCGAAATCTGTGTGTCGAGATCGCCGACTGTGGTGATGCCTTGGAAATCAATCAGATAATGTGGGGCATCATCGTCAGAGCATGCAGTCAGAAATATTCCGGCGGCAAGTGCTCCGGACAGGAGTATGTTGTTAATTAACTTTTTCATTGTCATGTAATTTTGAAATTACGTAATAGATTACCAGCCGGGATTGTTTGTCGTGATATACGGGTTGGAGTTGACCTCGTTAGGCGGTAGAGGCAGCAGCAGATGCTTCTTCTCGCGGCGTTTTACCACACCGTTCTCATCGACATCGCCGATGGCGTTCATGACCTGCAGATATATGCCCCAGCGGATAAGGTCCTGACGGCGTATGCCTTCGGCCGCAAACTCTTTGGCGCGCTCCTCGAGTATATATGAACGGAATGACTCCTGTGTGAACGGCTTGAGAGTGTTGCGCTTGGAGCAGAGCGTCGAGTTGTTGCGCTCGTTGAGCATATCGACATAGCCGATAGCGGTCGGCGACGGACCGCCGTTTACCTCGTTGTCGGCTTCGGCGTATATGAGCAGGGTCTCGGCGTAGCGCATGAACGGCCAGTTGTAATCTGAGCGGTTACCGTCCAAGGGGAAGTCGGTGACGGCGCTGAATTTCATCAGCTTGGAGCCGTACATATGTGCTCCGACAGCCACTTCGTCGGTGCGCTCGTATCCGCGTTCGCCACGGTTGACATAGACGCTGTCACGCTCGGGATAGAAGTAATAGTGCATGCGGCCGTTTTCGTTCCAGTAGGGTATGCGGTGCATGATGCCCCAGTTGATGCGCTCGTCGTCCCAGTCGTCAAAAGTCTGTAGCCAGTGGTCGCGCTGCACGTAGTAGCCTTCGCTCCACTCGTTGTTGTAGACAGGGTTGGCATATCCTAAGTAATTGCAGGGTACGAAGTTTGAGTAGAGCGTGCCTTCGCCGGTTTTGGTCTGCAGGCAGAATTGAAACTCCGGGCCGTTCTTGTAGGCGGCGCTCCACAGGGTCTCCTGATTTGCGGCGAGTTCAAACTCTCCGTCGGTGATTGCCTCCAATGCCTTGTTCATGGCGAGTGTGTAGTACTCTTTAGAGTCAAACTCCTCATATCCGGCCACGACATCTTTCGAGTGGGTGATTGCCTGAGGCATAAGGCGTGAGGTGGTGCCGTCAGGATTGGTGCGTGTGCCCGGGCCGCCCTTGACAGTAATTTGTCCGGAGGTCATGGATGCGCTGCCGATTGTGGCATAGACTTTGGCTAAAAGAGCCTTTGCAGTGCCTCGGCAGACATGGCCCTTGACATATGAGGGGTCGGTGCGCGGCACAAGCTCTTGCTCGGCCTCTTTGAGATCTTCGATGATAAGTTCGTAAATCTCTTTGACTGAGGCACGCGGCTGCTCGGGCTGATTGCCTTCGGAGACCGATGTGCGGAACAGAGGCACCGGTCCGTAATACTGCACGAGGGTGAAGTAAGACCATGCGCGCAGGAAACGCAGTTCGCCCAAGGCGTTATTCTTGGTCTTCTCGTCGATGCTCATGCCGCTGACTAACGAGTGGAAATAGTTGGCTCGGTGTATGCCGAGGAAGTAGTAACGATAGAAGTTCTCGTTGCTCATGTTGTTGTAGAAGTTGCCTGCGCCGATGTCGCCGAACGCCCATGTCGGGCCTGTCTGGTAGTCGCAGTCAAAGTTGACGACGGTGTGGTAGTTGCCCCACTCAAATGAGTGCTCGAGGCTTTCGTAGGCGCTTGCGACGAGATTGTCATAGCCGCCGGCTGCTGCGACGTCGTCACCTGAGACGAAGGTAAAGGTCTGTTCGTCAAGGTCACATGACGTAACCGATATGGCGCCGGCAAACAAAAACAGTATTATTTTGGGGAATTTCATGTTGCTCGGTTTAGAAAGTCATCTGAATGTTGAAATTATAGGTGCGTGCGCTCGGATAAGACGACAGGTCGATGCCGCGGCGGGCAGCATCGCTGCCGAATGCGTTGACGTCGGGGTCATACCACGAGTAGTTTGTGACGGTGAAGAGGTTGTTGACACTGGCCGTGAACAGGATGTTGTCGACAAACTTGAACGGATGAGGCCAGTTGTAGGTCAGGCTGATATTCTTGCAGCGCAGATAAGAGCCGTCTTCGACGTAACGGTCAGACACCTTGAGTGAGCGGGTGTAAGAGCCGTCAGCGCGGGGCCATGTGGCGTTGGCGCGATTTTCGGGTGTCCAGCGGTTGTCCCACACGAAGTGTGGCATGTTGTTGCTGCTGGTCATGTCAAAGGCGAGAAGGTTTGCGTTGACGATATCATTGCCGTGAGTGCCTTGGAAGAAGATGCCCAGTCCCCAGCGTTTCCAGTTGAGCTGTGTGCTGAAACCATACTGATAGTCGGGATTTGTGTCGCCGATGATGGTCTTGTCGCGGTCGTCGATAGAGGGGTCGTCGTCAAGATTCTTGTATTTGATTTGGCCCACCATGCTCTTGACCTTAGAGTTTGACTCGTTGGCGTAAAGCGGGTCGGCGCGTACCTCCGCCTCGTTGTCATAGAATCCGTCTTCGACATAGCCGTAGAGTGTGCCGATGGCATAGCCGTTGCGGCGCAGGAAGACGCTCTCCATGCCGAAGACCACGTCAGAGAACTGGTCGGCGTTGAGGCCTGAAATCTTGTTGCGGTTCCAAGTGATGTTGGCGTCGATGCTCCACTGCCAGTCTTTGTTGGTGAAGGGAATGAAATGACCCGAAAGCTCGATGCCTTTGTTCTCAACATTGCCGAAGTTGCAGGCCATCTGTGTGAAGCCTGAGCTCATCGGTATCAGTCTGTACTGCAGCAAGTCATGAGTTTTCTTGTAGTATGCGTCAAATGTCAGGTTGACACGGTTGCGCAGGAACGACAGGTCGAGGCCGGCGTCATACTGGTCTGTGGTTTCCCATTTCAAATCAGGCGCAGCAGGTCCCTCCCAGATATTTTCGCCGAGACCGCTTGAGAGCGTGCCTCCGAAGGGATAGTTCTGCGAAACGAATTTAGAGCGTGTGGCGTAGGCGTTGACGCCCTGATTGCCGGTCTGACCGGCGCTGAGTCTGATTTTGAAATTGTCAAAGAAACCCCAGTTCTTCATAAATTTTTCTTCTGACAGACGCCAGCCGATAGCTCCCGAGTAGAAACCGCTCCAACGGTGGTTTGCCAAGCGGCTCGAGCCGTCACGGCGATATGACACGGTGAAAAGATAACGGTCCATCAGATTATAGTTGACACGGAACAGGAATGACATCAGCTGCGATTTACCGCGGTAGCTGCTTATCTCCTTGTCGCCGACGGCGTCGCCTATTGAGTTGTCCTCGGTGGCGTCAGACGGGAAGTTCTTGGCGTTCATTGATTTGCCTTTCCATGTGACTTTCTCATAAGTCATACCTAAGACGGCGTTGATATGATGGACGGCAAACTGTTTGTCGAACGTGAGGATGGACTCTTCGGTCAGACTCTCGTATGTGCCGTCGCTCTTGACCGCATAGCCGTTGGTCGGAGACTGGCCGGCGCCGGTGTAACGGTTGTAATACTGGTCACGTTCGTCATGCGAGTAATAGTAACCGATGTTCTGACGGAATTTGAGCCACGGTGTGAAAGTCACCTCGGCATAACCGGTGCCTGAGAAAAGTGTAGAGTAGAGAATGTTCTTCTCGGTCATCACAGACAGATAGGGGTTAGCCAAGCCGGTGGCGAAGTCCTCTGAATAACCTGAGTCGGCATCGGGGTCGAAGACCGGACGCACGGGACTGAACGATACGGCTGACTTGATGACAGCGTAGTTCTCGCTGTTTGTACGGGCGAGACGGTTGTCGCTCTTGGTGAAGCTGAGGAAGCTGCCGATTTCGAGGAAGTCTTTGACCTTGCGGTTATTATTGGCGCGGGCGGTGAAACGTTTGTAGTATGAGTTGCGGATTACGCCCTGCTGGTCGAGATAGCCGGCCGAGTAGAGATAACCGCCCTTTTCGTTGCCGCCTGAGACAGAGAGGTTGTAGTCCTGTGAGAAAGCGGTGTGGAAAATCTGGTCCTGCCAGTTTGTGCCGTGGAATAGCTCTGTATCGCCCTCGTGGTAGTAGAAACCTTTGCGGAAGTCATCCGGGCTCGGCAAATATTCACGTTTGACAACTTCCTCCAATCCTGTTTCGGGATTGATAGAGGTCGTTTCTTTCCAGTAGCCGGGGATTGGATAAGGATAGGCTGACGGGGCGACATAGTTTTTGCCGTCATATAGATAGCCGTTGATGACAAGTTCGTTGCGATACTCGGCATACTCTGCAGCCGAGAGCACGTCGATTTTCTTGACCGGGTTAGAGACGCTGAGCGTAGTCGAGAATGTGACTTTAGCATTGCCGTCACGTCCGCTCTTGGTGGTGATGATGACCACGCCATTAGCGCCGCGGGAGCCGTAGATGGCTGTGGCCGATGCGTCTTTGAGCACTTCGATAGACTCGATGTCCTGCGGACTGATTGAGCTCAGAGGATTGTTCTTCTGTTTCATGCCGTAGTCGGTAGAGGGGGCTTCGCTCTGTATGAACGGGATGCCGTCGACGACATACAGAGGCTCGGTGCTGGTCGTGAATGAGTTGGCGCCGCGGATTTGTATGTTGATGCCTGCGCCCGGTGCGCCGTCAGACTGAGCGACACTGACACCCGCCAATTTGCCCTGAAGACCTTGGTTGATGCTTACGGGGCTCGTTTTTAGAAGTTCCTTACTGTTGATTGAGCCGACGGAGCCGGTCAGGTCGCTTTTCTTGACAGAGCCGTAGCCGATAACGACGGTCTCCTGAAGGACGTTGGCGTCAGACTCCATGGCCACGTCGATGGTCGAGCGGTTGTTGACTCGCTCCTCGACCGGCTTGCAGCCGATGTATGAGAAGACCAGCACGGCGTCGCTGTTGACACGTATCGAGTACTTGCCGTCGATATCTGTGACAACACTGCGGTTTTGTGAGCTTTTTACCTTTACGCTTACACCCGGGAGCGTCTCGCCGGTAGATCTGTCGGTGACGACACCTCCGACGTTAATCTCACGTGGTGCGGCAGACAGGATGAACGGAGCCAAAAGCATGGCGATGAGCAATGCTATTGCCGCTCCGCTGCGGAGTTTTAGCAATCGTTTCATTAATTGGTTTATTTAGGTTAGGTTTATAAAGTTTTTATCACGGGATTGACGAATATCTCGTCGAGACACATGTCTGTCGTGCCGCTGAAAGCGACTTTCATGTAGCGTGCCTTGGTGTTTAATTTGTCAAAGTATATGCCGTCGACCCATGCGTCCAAGCGGTTGTTGGGACAGTAGGGAGTGTTGCGTATCGAGGCGAGACGGTAGGTCTTGCCGTCGTCGGAAAAATAGACATAAGTCTTCATCAGCGGGTCGAAACCGCCGTTATGGTAGTTGAGTGCGCGAACGAGCACGTCCTTAATCTCTGTCGGCGAACCGAAGTCAAATATGAGTTCATTATAGCCTTTTGAGAATTTCTGCCATGCCGGGTCGGCGGCGTTTTCCTCGGCCACGACACCGTCTGCGAGTTTCGGTGCGACGGCAGCTGCCTCGGCGGGCATGTTGTTGACGAGGCGGTTGGCGATTGCAGCCTCCATCAGTGACCAGTATCGGTCACCGTTGCGCCATGACATATAATCCTCGTAAAGTTTGCCGGAGTGTTGAGGCTGACCGAGCTGATAGGGAGAGTCGGGATTCTCGATGATGCCGCCGAACATAAACGATATGATGCGGTCGACACCGCCGTCGGTGGCAGCCACCTGCTGCGCTAGCAGGCGGGGATAGGCAGCCGGAATCAGAGCCGATTCGCGGTCATTGGGATTGTTCTCCCATGTGAACGTCTCACAATTGGCCCACATCTCGATATTTAGATTGTCATGTATCTGACGCATGCGCTCCCAGTTGCGTTTTAGGCGCGGGAGTGTGAACTCCTCGCGCACGCAGCCGACTTCGTCCTGATATGCAATGATGTCTATCTTGAGTTTGGCGAGCTGGTCGGCGTAGCGTGGGTCGTCGAAGTCAGACAGGCCGATGCCGTAAGGCGAGATAAGTGTTTTCTTGCCCGGAGTGAGGGCGTGCGAGCGGTCGACAAGCTCGTTGACAGCCTTGACGGCGTGGTCGGGCAGCACGGGACACAGACAGTCCTCGACAGGCAGATACCAGCCGTAGAAGGCCTTGGCGTCTTTATATATGCCTGCGAGTTCCTCCATTATTTCTAACTGACGGGCTTTGATGGCCGGGTCGCGCATGTCGTCGTCCTGATTCTTGGCCCAGCCGGTGCTCAGAAAGACTTTCTGTCCGTGACGGGCGGCTTCGTCAAGAATAGCTTCTACGGGACTCTCAAGAGCCGGATCATAAAGCGGCTCCATCAGTTTTGACGGATAATAGGATTTGCCGTCGTTGGCCACTTCCATTATCACGAGATACTCGACACCCATGTCGGCGAGCTCTTTGACTTTTGCGCGCCACAGAGCCGGGTCGGTGTTGTCAAAGCCGAGCGGATTGGTGTACTTGTTGCGTACGTCTTTGTAAGGCAGGTTGATCCACGAGCCTGTGATGGGTTTGGCGATGTGGCCTCCCGAGTCAGACGCCCGCGGCGCCGGAGCGGCATCGGCTGTAAAGCCGCCGACCGATAGCAGGGCTGAGGCCATAAGGCCGGTTAATAAGGTTTTTAGTTTCATTAGGTTAGAAGGTATTTTTAAGGTTTATTCTGCATAAGAGACTGTTGAGGGCGCGTCTGTGTAGAGCACGGCCTCTGTGAGCACGACGGCTGCGTCGTCGCGCGGATTGAGCCAGCGGTATGTGGCGCTGTGGGCTTGCTTTGGCAGACGGTATCTGTAGAAGAGGTCTACACGGCGGTTATCGATGGAGCTGTCGGTGTAGACAGGCAGTTTGGCCGTCTCGATTACCTTGCCGTCGAGTGTCAGTTCGACCTCGGCTACGTATTGCGGGTCAGAGCATTTCACATAACCTTTCTGCACTATGCCTGTCGATGCCGGATAATCGATTTCGGTCGGATCTGACTCAAGGGCGACGTTGACCGGCTGCTTGTCGAGCGGATAATGGCCGTCAAATGATTTCTCGTATCTGACGGGTACGGGCTGCTGCAGTTTTATAGTCACTTTGTCGCCTTTGGCCGAGCCTCCGTTGTCTCGGGCGATGCCGACGGCGAGTTTAAGGGTCATGTCGTAAAGTTTGTCAAGCGATATATCAGTGTATGCAAAGGGGATGTGCTCGATGCCGTCGAGACTTGCGGTCCATTTGCGCGGTATCTTGTCAAAACCGATTAAAGTGCCGAGCACACCTCCGGCTGTAGCGGGATTACAGTCGGCGTCCTGACCGCATCGTGCGGCGATGTCGATGGTCTTGAAGAAGTCGCCGCCGCCATAGAGCAGACCGATTGTGACATATGCGCTGTTGATTTTGGCGTCAATGTCAAAGGGCAGAAAAACGCCGTCGGGACAGCCGACCTCGCTGCTCCAGTCACGCTGACAGACAAACCATGCCTTTTTCCAGTCAGTCGGGTCTTCTTTATGACATTTTATAACGGCTTCGATGGTCTTGTAGAAGTCGCTTTGCTGCGGGATGGTCTTAAGAGCCTCTGTCACGACTTCCTCGATGTTGTCTTTTACAAACGCCATGCTGTATAGCGCGGCCACGTAGACGCCGCCATACCATCCGTCGCCGTAGTTGAAGATATGGCCGACGCGGTCGGCTATGTCAGAGGCGGTGACGGGCATGCCGGGAGTGATAAGACCGATGAAGTCGGCTTCTATCTGGAAGTCGATGTCGTCGGCGTGAGGGTTGTTCTCCCAGTAGCCGCAGCGTGACGGCTCGATGCCGTGCAGTATATTGTATTTGGCCTGCTGGTTTGCGTGCCACAGGGGGAAGCCGGCGCGTGCGAAGCTTACGGCGAAAGAGTCAGCCGGAGCGTCGGGACCGAGGCGGTCTACGACATTCTCTAACACGATGTTGACATAGATATCGTCATAAAGGCCGGGGAAAGTCTCGAAATAGTGTTTGACACGTCCTTCATTCCACACGATGGGCGTGTAGTCCTGTATCATCGTGCCGTTATGGATGAACTCCACCGGTCCGCCATAGGTGCAGGCGATGGTTTTTGCAGCCCAGCCGCCCTTGATTTTGTCGGCAAGTATGGATTTGTCGACAGATATTTGGCCGTCAGCTGCAGAGACAAAAGCTGAGGCGAGCGAAGCGAATAGCAGTGATATGATCAGTTGTTTTTTCATAAAAGTCAGGTATTGGTTGTTGTTTTGTCAACGGTTTTGCTCGGGGAGATGTCCTGTGCGCCGATAGTGTCTGTATGCCCGGTCAAAACGTTTGTCGTTGATGAGCGGTGAGTAATGATGGGTATATGCAAAGCTTATGATGTTGCTCGCGTAGCTGTTTGCGGCGGCGAGCTGACGGAGGACGCGTTCGGGTGCGGCGGGTTTGCCGTCCTTTTCAAAAATCTCGATGTTGCTCCACAGTTTCACTCCCGGTTTGGTGTTTACAGCCCTGCGGTACTGTGCCATCCAGTCGGGCACCTGCTCGACAGTGAGGCCTCCGGCGCCCACGCCGTCCTGTGGAGCGATTATGTCGCCCGGGCGGAAGTGTGTCTCGGCGAGCAGCTTTGTCCAGAAATCGCCGTATTGTGCGGCGTCGTCGCCTACTGCCGCGTTTGCAAACGGCGAAAGCATCACCGGCATGCCGGGTGTTGAGTCTGTCAGATGGTCGAGTGTGACGTTGAGTGCGTCTGACAGAATTTCCTGCTGTTGCGGTGTGCGCCAGTTGAAATTGTCAATTTCATACGGCCAGTACCATCCGTAAAGGGCGTCAGGATACTGTTTCTTATACAGAGAATAAATTTCATCGGCCACCTGATTGGATTGCTCCATGGCTTTTTGCATCCACTCGGTGTCATACTCAAAACGCCACCACTTCACATCATTGCCGAGTCCTATAAATACGCGGATGCCATACTTGTCGGCGGCTCGAAGACACTTCTCCAATGCTTTGAACTGGCGTTTGCGTGGCGCAAGTTTAGTTGGATAGGCGGCTGTAGCACGACCTTTATCGTCAATCTCGAGTGCATTGCCGAAAATAAAATACCTCATGCCTGCATCACACAGCATCGCCATCTCCTGTTCCCAGCGTTCGTCGTTCCATTCGTTAAGCATCCAGCTCTGTCCGAATGTGCCGTTTATGACACCATAATTCAGTCCGTCATTGCGCTGCTCGAATAAGTAGGGGAAATGACAGCCTTCGTCATCCTTGATGTAAGTGTCGATGGCACGCTCGTCCTCACGCAGACTGATTATGCGGCATCCTCGTGCGAGGACTTCCGTATATGCCGGATTGAAGCCGGTTTTGCGTCCGAAAGCAAGCATCATGTCACCGTTTATATCGATGAAGTAATCGTTGTTGTGGTCATGGCCGGCCATGACGGCAATTACGTCTCTTTTTTCAAGAAAAGACTCAAACAGACCGGAGTTGACATTAGCGGCGCATACACCTTCTTGACGGTTACCGACTTCGGGATAAGACCAGCGGGCGGACTCATATTCCCACAGGGGTATATGCATGAATGCTATTGACGGCAGTGGTTTGCCGTTGTTGGCCGCAGTGTATCTGTCAGAGGCCCGTCTGTACCAGTCTATCTGGTCATGGCGTATCCAGTCATAGTAGCCGAATGTGCGGTTGGGACGGCTGCTATGAGAGTCAAACAGATAAAGCACCCAGCGTGTGGCCGAGCCGTCAGACGCGATGACCGGCAGATCGCAGTTGCCTGAGCCGGTCAGCTCTTCGGCGTCGTATGTCATGTTGTGCGGGCATGTCTCGAGAAACTCGAGGATTTGTGCGTTGTTGAGATTAGTCTCCTCGTCGTGGTTGCCGAAAGTAACTGCAAAAGGGGTTGCGGTGCGTTCGAACACAGATGTAATCTCTTTCCAGAGAGACAGTGCATCTGACGTACCCCACACGATGTCGCCGGTCATGACTGCGAGGTCAGGGCGTTCTGAGGCAATCAGCGCCTCGATCATGCGGTAGGTGCTGTCGTTGCCGGCCTTATGCTTCTCACCGTCTGTCAGATGCAGGTCGGTGAGTTGCATAATTTTGAAATTGCCGTCACGGAATTTCAAGACCGGTCTTGTGGCGGTGCCGGCTAAAGCGCCGACAGCAGCCAAAAGACATAATATAATGATTGGAAACTTCTTGCTATTCATAATCTGTACGGAAGGGGGAAAGGGGGAGGCCGTTTGACCCGAAAATATCGGGTTCGGCATCATTGGTGAAACAATATCTTATGCCGCATGGTTTGTCAAGCCCTTTGGCTGTCAGACGGATATCTCCGTTTTTAAGTATCTTGGCATTGGCCGGGTAAAGAGTGCCGTCGCTGCCGAGCAGCTCGAAGTTTTTGATTTTCTTGCTGCGGCTGCTGATGGTAGGGTCGGTTGTGGTGACAGTTACGGTGTTGCCTGAGACTGTATAGGATTTGAATTTAGGAGAGAACGGATTAAGACCTTCGACGCCGTATGTTGAGTTGAGCGCGAGATTGGCTAATCGCTCGCCGACCTGCCGTTTGACGGTCGGATGCACGTCGTTAATGTCATTGACGAGGTCTCCAATGACCGCCATGCCCGTGTCCTCGACAGTCTCGTCGACCATAGCCTGCTGCTCGCGCAGATATGCGCCGTTTTTGCCGGCATAGCCGCTGTATGGCGCAATCTGTACGAAATAAAAAGGCAGACGCTGACCAAAGTCGGCCCTCCAACCACGTATAAGTGACGAGAACATCGTAGCATAGTCGGCATAGCGTTCATTGTTTGCTTCGCCCTGATACCATATTACTCCGGCGAAGGTATAGTTTTTAAGAGGGAATATCATGCCGTTGTAGAGCGACGAATTGGCCACGGGAGGCCAGTCGCCGCGCACGGCCTCTGCTTTTTTCTGCAATGTTTCGTCTCTGAATGTCACGGGGTCAATCCATGCTTCGGCGGGAGTGCCGCCCCAGTATGCGCCGACCAGACCGACCGGCACTTCACCGAGACCCTCGCAGAGACGGCGTCCGAAGAAATATCCGACGGCACTGAAATAGTCCATTACCTCTTTTGAACATAGCTCCCAGTGTCCGCGCAGTCTTTCGACCGGATAGCGCGACGGAGCTTTCTCCACGCGGAAGACACGTATCTTGTTATTGTCGAATAGATTGTCGCGACTGTCGATATCGCTGATTTTCCAGCGGAAACAATACTCCATGTTAGACTGGCCAGAGCAAAGCCACGGCTCGCCCATGAGTATGTCGGAGACTTCTCTCACGAGCTGACCCTGCCAGCCGTAAAAACGTATGGAGTGGGGGCCTTCGTCGGCCGGGGTGCGCACTGATGTCTCCCAGTAGTTGTACTTGTCAGACTTGACACAAACAGTGTCTGTCGGCGCCCAGCTGCAGACAATCTTAAGATCCCACAGGGCCGGGCACCATCCCCAGAGTTTTACGTCAGCGTCACGCAGCATCACCGCGTGGTCGCTTATGAGTCCCGGCAGATAGAAGTCGGCTTCGTCCTGTGCCGACGCTCCGGCAAAAATCATTGCGGCTATGGCCGCCATCATTAGTTTCTTCATATTATAAAATCGGTTCTTCGACCCAGTAACGCTCGATTTCCTCCAACGTGCGGCCGGTTGTTTCGGGGACGTATCTGTACATGATATAAATATACGGGACACACATCGCTGCAAACAGCAGGAACGTGCCGGCCGGTGTGAGCGTCTGCAGCAGCCAAGGAGTCAGCTGACCCACAAGATACGTGCCTATCCACAGTGCAAGACCGGCGACAGACATCGCCAGACCGCGCACCTTGGTCGGATACATCTCTGAGAGCAGAACGAAGACTACGGCGCAAATTGACACTGCGCAGCAGAATACATAGGCGAGGAAAAATACGAGCAGGAAAATACTAGAGATGCCCATCGACGCTCCGTGGTTGAAGTAGAAGGCTATCATAAGCAGTGAGACAATCATGCCGGACACACCGTAGTAGACGAGTTTTTTGCGGCCGACTTTGTCGATAATAAGCAGGGCGAGGACAGTGGTCAGCGTGTTGACCAGACCGACGAGCACCTGATACATCAGCGAGTCGCCCCCTGACAGACCGGCCTGCTCGAATATCGACGGGCCGTAGTAGAGCACTGCGTTGACACCCATAAACTGTCCGAGCATGGCGATGCAGACGCCGACGATTACAGCCTTGAAAATCCCGGGTCTGAGCAGCATACGCCAGTCTGACTTGGTCTCATGGCCGAGCACGGCCTCTGTCTCGTCGGCCTGACGGACGGCAGCTGACGGCTCTGTATAGATGCGGTCGAGGATGAGCATGGCTCTGCCACGCTCACCTTTGACCAACAGCCATCTCGGGCTCTCCGGTATCATGAATATGATAAGGAAAAAGAGCATTGCCGGCACTGTCTCCATGCCAAGCATACCGCGCCAGACCTGATCGACGAACACAATTCCCATAATACCTCCGTCGGTCTCGCCGGCATGCCCGACTGAATAGGAGAGCAGCCCGTAGTTGACAAGATAGGCCCCGAGAAACCCGACCGTCACAGCCAGCTGATAAAGAGACACAAGACGTCCGCGCCATTCGGCAACTGCCATTTCCGAGATATAGAGAGGCGAGACTATCGAAACGATGCCTATGCCTATGCCTATGCCGCCGATGATGCGGTAGATTACAAGCTGATTGAAATCACTGCATATCATACAGCCGACCGCCGAAGCGGTGAACAGTATGGCCGACAGTATCATCGACGGTTTGCGCCCTAAGCGGTCGCTGATGATGCCTGCTACAGATACGCCCGCAATCGAGCCTATCAGCGCGCATCCGACATACCATCCCTGCTGCATGGTGTCGAGTCCGAACTGTCCGGCGACGTCGCCTATTGTGCCCGAAATGACAGCCGTGTCATAGCCGAACAGAAAGCCTCCGAGAGCTGCCACTAACGACAGGAAGAGCATGTATCCTATGTTGATTGTCTTTTTCATTGCTTTATCAGTGTTATAGCTGTGACGACTGTGCTTTTAGTTGTCTTTTTCCTCGAGCTCGGCGCGCATCGGGATTGATGCCTGTGCGCCGGGGCGGGTCACGGAGATTGATGCGGCACGGTTGCCGAACTCTACCGCCTCACGTATGCCGCGACCCTCGGCGAGAGCCACGCATAGCGCTCCGCAGAATGTGTCGCCGGCAGCCGTGGTGTCGACGGCATCGGCTTTAAAGGTCGGCACGAGTTCACAGTCATTGCCGTTTTTGACGAGAGCACCGCGCTTGCCCATGGTTATCACTACGATGTCCACCCCTTTGGCCGCTATGGCGTCGGCCGCGTCGCGGGCGGTTTTTATAACCGTGCTATTAAAGCCCGACAACAGGCGTGCCGCGGTCTCGTTTGGTGAAATCATATACAGGGTAAGCAAGAGCGACTCCGGGAGCTCACGTGCCGGGGCCGGATTGAGGATGACTTTAAGTCCTCTCTCTGACGCGATACGTGCAGCATACTCGATAGTGGGCAGAGGAGTCTCTAACTGCATCAGCATGATGTCGCCCTCATGCAATATACTTTTTGCCGCGTCGACTTGCGGGCGTTTAAGCGTGTCGTTGGCGCTCGATGCCACCGATATGCAGTTTTCGCCTTTTTCATCTACCATAATCAGGGCGACTCCCGAATCTTCTGTCGGATCGGTGGTTATATATCGTGTGTCGATGCCCTCTTTTTTGTAAAGCTCGACAGACTGACGTCCGAACATGTCGTCGCCCACGCGTGCGATGAAAGTCACATCGCCGCCCAACCGGGCAGCCGCAACGGCCTGATTGGCTCCCTTGCCGCCGGGATTCATCATAAACTTGCCGCCCAAGATGGTCTCGCCGGGCACGGGGATGCGTTTAGAGCGCACGACCATGTCGGTGTTGCAGCTGCCTATTACTATGATTTTTTTCATGCTAAACTAATTGTCTTTGTCAAACTATTTTGGCATATATCAGCAGCCCCAGACCTATGGCAAAGAGTACAAACATCCATGCGTTGAGTCGGTTGCAGACGGCCGGGCAGTTTTTAAACTCTTTCCATATCAGTATGCCCCATAGGGCCGAAATCAGAGTTGCGCCCTGTCCCAAACCGTATGAGATGGCAGGACCGGCTGTGCCCGATGCCACCATGCTGCATGACTGGCCGATACACCATATCACGCCGCCGAGCACACCGACCATGTGCGTTCCGAAAGAGCCTTTGAAGTAGCCAGAGGGTTTGCAGGGCTCGCCCTGCACGGGTTTGCGCATGGCGATGTAATCCCACAGGAAGTTGCTGACGAAGACACCGACCGCAAAGATAAACACGGCTGTGTAGGGAGTCATCTTGCCGGCCTCGGGGTGAGCGAAGTCTGTGGCTGTGGCAGCCGATACGAGATAGAAGAAGAACGCCATGATGACGCCGGCCGCAATCGACAGGGTGATGCCTTTCTTAGTCAGATTCTGAGGACCGGTCTGAGCCTTTTTGTAGGCCATGCCGTTAAGCATGATGGCTACAGCTATCAGAGCCACGCCGATGAAGAGTATCACCGGGTCGCCGTCGGGCTTGGCTATGTAGTTGACAAACACGCCTATCACGAGTGCCAGACCGACGCCTACGGGGAAGGCGACAGACATGCCGCAGAGTGAGATGGCGGCCGAGAGCATGATGTTCGAGAGATTGAAAATCACACCTCCGGTGAAGGCGAGGGCTATGCTCGACCCCGAGGCTTGCTCGAGGTCGGGGATAAAGGCGCGTCCTTCGGTGCCTGTGCTGCCGAACGTAAAGGCTGACAGCAGGGCGAAAAGCAGTACGCCGATTACATAGTCCCAGTAGAAGTATTCATATCGCCAGGTTTTTGAGGCTAACTTCTGTGTGTTGCCCCAAGAGCCCCAGCAGAGCATTGTGACAACACAGAGAAGTACAGCCAACCCGTAGTTTGATACAATAAACATGGGTCAGAAGGTTTTAATCGTTAACGGGCAAGTATTTTGCATGTCTGCACCTCGCCGGCTGCGCTCTTGACACTGAGCACATATACGCCGCGCGCGCCGGCATAATTCCAGCTGAAGTTAGTGCCGCTGACGGTCTCGTTGACCACGCTGCGGCCCTGCATGTCGACGATGGCGACTGTCGACACACCGCCTTGGGGCATTACGACATGGATGGTCTGAGCGTCAGCCTCGCAGAACACTGCGACCTTGCTGTCTGTGGCTGCGTCAGCGATGCCTGATGACTGACGGGGGAATGTAGCCCAGTCTGACCATTTGCGGTTGTCGTCGCGGAAGCGTGCGCGGACAAAGCAGTCATTGCCGAAAGTGACACCGCCTGCCTGCTGCTCGAGCGAGCAGAGGTTGATGCCGGCGTTCTTGTCTTCATTGCGGTAATAGTTGCGGCAGTCACGCAGTGAGTTAACCAGCACATTGAGCGAGCCGTCGTTTGCTTTCTGCACGAGCTGGAACTGTGACGAGAAGAGATGACCGGCGTTAGCCTCGTCGTAGGCGTCACAGCTGACGGTGTATACGCTGCCGTTCTGAGAGAGTGTGAGATTGGCGGGTGCTTTGGGAGCTTCCTGTTTTACGTCGCCGTACCATGAGTAGCGCAGCACGGGCATGTCAAGCCATTTGGCCGAGATAGTCGTAGCGTCTTTGTCGTCTTCGGCTACAGACCATACTTGGAAGGCGTATTTGCCGTTCTCGATGTCGATTTCACCGTAGTTGATGGCATACTCGGGATGTGAGTAATTTACTTCGGCTTCATCGTTCTGCTGATGTTCTGCGTCGTAGATTTTGCCCCAGCCGTCAAGCAGACCGCCGCTGTTGCCGTTGTTGAAGAGCATGATGTCATGCTTGGAGTCGTCGGCAGGCTCCGAGACGCCGAATTCGGTGCCGTGTGCATGGCCGTATGTAATCTGCTGTACTTTAGAGTATCCTTTGAGAATGGGATAGAGGTCAGTGTTGGTGAATGTGTACTTCCAGCCTGAATACCAGAGCTCGGAGATAGGACATTCGTGGCAATATGCGAAGACCATAGTGATGTTCGGATCGGCCTCTGCGGCGTCGAGAGTTTCTTTAAGCCATGCTTTCTCGCGTTCGCCTAAACCGGGTGTGCGGTCGCGGCAGATGACGGGGTCATAAGGCCAGTAAGACCACGAGTCAAGACCGAGCAGGAGCACTGAGCCTAATTGCTTCTTCCAGTAGTGGCCGAAGTCGGCTGAAGCTTCACCCGCGCCTGAAATATCGTCGTTGCGGAAATATTTAAAGAAGAGAGGAGACTCTTTGTCGTGGTTGCCG
Organism: uncultured Bacteroidales bacterium; assembly: GCA_965143025.1. Taxonomy (GTDB): domain Bacteria; phylum Bacteroidota; class Bacteroidia; order Bacteroidales; family Muribaculaceae; genus CAG-873. Next base: position 128,076 of record CBCSTG010000001.1, on the reverse strand, counting down.
GGGACAACGAGCATCGGAATGTAGGGAGTGAGGTCTTTGAGAGCCGTGCCGAGCATGGTGGAGTAGTCGCCGGGGTTGTCACCGTCGTCTGTGAAGTCGCCTGTGTGGATGATGAAGTTGATGTCATGGATGTCGGAGATGCCGAGTGCGCCCATACTTGCCTTCATTATGCCGGCGATTTTAGATGTATTGCCCTGATAGTCGGCGTGGGTATCACTCATCGTGATAAAGCGAACTTTCTTGAGGTCGCTGCCGGCGGCCAGAGTCTTGAAGCTGTAGACATTATTCTGTCCCTCAATCTGATAGTAATAGACGGTGTTGGGTGTCAGGCCGGTCAGTTTGACGTTGTTGAGTATCACCTCGTCTTCGTCGTCAAGAGCCTCGGGCTTTGACAGCTCGCTCTGTTTGTCAAGAGCACCGGCGTTTGTGCCGTAGAGGATTTTGCCGGGAGTCAGGTCGCCGCTGTGCCAGCTGATGCGCATCATCTCGGGCTGCGGGTCATAGAGGAACGGAGTTGACTCTACGACGGTGCCGGGATTGGGTGTTATGGTGTTGCCGAAACCTCCGTGCTCGCGGCACTGTGATGCTGTGAGTTTTTTGTCGTAAATCTTTATGTCTGACACCTCTATTGTGCCGTCATCGCCGTCATTGTCACCGAAGAGGAGCAGCTTTTTAGGCAACGCAAAACGAGAGTTGGCGTAGGCGTTACCGTTTACGCCTTTCCACAGCAGCTGTCCGTCTACAAAATATGAGAATGTGTTTTTGTTGCAGTCATAGTTGAAAATGATGCGATACCATTTGCCGGCCTCAAATTTGTTGACAGAGTATCCTCCGTTATCGCTTGAGCCGGTGGCATAATATCCGCCGATGCCGTCATTGCTGCTGCTGATGAATACCTCGGCGTCATCATCGTTTGAAAGTGTGGTCTGGAAGAAGGCATACCATGTGCTCATGGCAGGGAATTTGACGTCCATCACCATCGACCAGTCGTTGAGATAGCCTTCGGTGTTGAAACGCTCTGAGTTTGAGAGGTCTACCGTAAAATATGAGTTTTTAGGCACACTTACGGCCGGTTTGCCTTGCGGTCCGCTTACCTGAGTGAGCTCGCCGCCGGCATTGGTAAACTGTAAATCTTTGCCGTGTTTTGCAGCAAGAAAGTTGGCCGTGTTTGTAAAATCGGCCTCAAATGTCGGCTCCGGGAGCGCGGCTGATGCACATAGGCTCATTCCGGCCAATAGCGCACCTAACATTAGTTTTTTCATAAGATATTAAATATGGGGTTGTTTTATTCTTGTGTTTCTTTTCGCAGAATTTCGTCACAGAGCATGCTTGCTTTACAGAGCATGCGCGGGATGTGGAACGGCCCTTTGAAAAGGTTGCCTTTGGCCGGCTGGGCGACCGTGCCGTCGCGGTGGAGATAGCCGTACCATTCTCCGTACTCTTTGTCGGGCAGATGGTTGAGCATCCATTCATTGACCAGACGGTGCATCTCGATATATTTCTGCTCGCCCGTAGCCTCATAAGCATATAGAGTGGCGATTACGGCCTCGGTCTGCGGCCACCAGAATTTCATGTCTTGTGCGTAGTCCTGACTCGGGAAGTTGCGGCAGTCGCGGAAGTTGATGATACCGCCGTACTCTTTGTCCCAGCCCCATGCCCATGACCAGTCGAGTATGGTCGTCGCCATTGTCACAAGATCGCGGTCCCAATTACGGTATTTGGCTTCCTCGAGCAGAAACCATGCGGTCTCGATGCAGTGGCCCGGATTGATGGTGCGTCCGCAGCAGGTGTCGATCAGGTCGCCTTCGGGCGTCACCATCTCGAGGAGAGCTTTGAACTCGGGATGCATAAACAGACGCAGCGATGAGATGGACTCGGCAATCTGCGCGTCTAACTCCGGGTCCTTGACGGCTTCGCGGATGCGCGACGCCGTGTTGAGCATGATCATGGTGATTGAGTGACCTATCGAGCGTTGGGTCGGCAGGTATTTTGGCTCAAGCACTCCGGGCGTGTTTATAAACCGACGGATGTCTCTGAAAAGTTTGAGCGCTTTTTGTGCGTATTCGGGCGACTGTGCGGCCATAGAATACTCCGACATGGCAATTGCGGCGAAACACTCAGAGAAAACATAGCGGCGTTTACGCAGCGGCGTGCCGTCGGCTTTTATCTCGAAGAACATTCGGCCGTCGGTGTCAAAGCAGTATGCTTCGATAAAGTCGATGCAACTCTTGGCTGCGGCCAACCAATCGGGATTCTTTTCAATATTGTTGTAGGCGAATGATGCGACATAAGCATAACGGCCTTGAAACCATACAGACTTTGTCGTGTCCATGATTGTGCCGTCACGGTCGAGACAGGTATAAACCCCTCCGTATACCGGATCAAGCCCATGTGATAGCCAGAAAGGCATAATGTTTTCTGTCAGCTCTTTTCGATAGCTTTTTGAAATGTCTGAAAGATATTGTGACGTTATCATATTAATAGAGGATGGTTAATGCTGTTTCGGAGATTAGATTTAATGTAAAAAATGTGACAATCCGTGAAAAACCGGAGTTAAAAATAGTTTACATCGCAAAATAACAAAGATTATTTTGATTGTGCAAGATTATTTATAAAAATATTTATTAATAAATTCGGATTTAATTAAGTTTTGCGCTGTATTTTTCGATTTTATCTTATGTTGTTTAATTTTAACCTGAGATGTTAATGTGCCCGCATAACTGTTTTGCCCCTGCGTTTTTAAGATTTTTTGAGATGTCGGGCAGGCATAAATGAATATGACGGAGATAAATGAACAAGTGATGCCGTGATTTTAAATGAAGACTTGTCGTTTGGGCTGATTTAATAAAATATTTTCGTTATATTTGCAAAATAAATGTAAATGTTATGCCTTTAACTTCAATCACAGACACCGAACGCGGATATAGTAAGAAAAAAATTATCACAACTTTCTTCTATAACATAAACGCCACGATTCCGGAGCTTGCAAAGGAGCTCAATCTGAGTATCCCGACCGTGACCAAGCTGGTAAACGAGATGGTTGACGAAGGTGTGCTCAACGACTATGGCAAGAGTGATTCGAAAGCCGGTCGCAAACCAAGTACATACGGGCTCAATCCGCAGTCAGGATATTTACTGGGTGTTGACCTTAAGCGTAACTATGTTAACCTCGGACTATGTAACTTTAACGGTGAGATAGTATGTCAGGATTTTGATATCCCGTTTGATGACAAGTCTTCGCCGATGGATTTGCTCGACGAGCTGTGTAATATTATTAATGAGTTTATAAAGTCAAGCGGAATCGAGAAATCAAAGATTCTCAATGTCTGTCTCAATATCGGCGGCCGCGTCAATCCGACCACAGGTTACAGCTACAGTATATTGAATTTCTCGGAAACCCCTCTGTCTGACATTTTGTCTGAAAAATGCGGGATGCCGGTATGTATCGAGAATGACACACGTTCGATGACCTACGGCGAGTGTCTCAGAGGCTCTATCGTAAACGGCGAGAAAAATATTCTTTATGTCAATCTCGGCTGGGGTTTAGGACTGGGCATTGTGATTGACGGCAAGCTTTATGGCGGCAAATCGGGTTTTGCCGGTGAGTTTGGCCATATCAGAGCATTTGACAACGAGATATTATGTCATTGCGGCAAGAAAGGATGTCTTGAGACCGAAGTCTCGGGTTTGGCCTTGCATCGTGAGATTATGGAAGGCATAAAGGCCGGCAAAGTCTCGGTGCTGTCTCAGAAGACCGAGAATAATGAGGCGGTGTCTTTGCACGATATTTTAGATGCAATCGAAAACGAAGACTTTCTGTGCATCGACTTGCTTGAAAAAATCGGAGCCAAATTAGGCAAACAACTTGCCAATCTGATCAATATCTTCAATCCCGAACTTGTGGTAATCGGCGGCACGCTGTCCGCTGCAGGCGACTATCTCATAACGCCAATCCGACAGGCCGTCAAAAAATACTCGTTGCGATTAGTCCATAGCGACAGCAAGATTGTATGCTCAAAACTTCAGGAACGGGCAGGCATCATCGGCGCGTGCATGACGGCTCGACGACAGATGTTTGAAGGCGCTGACAGATGAATGTCATGACGGGCAGATGAAGTGTTAAATTGCACGTGATGCAAATTTATCACCTTGACGCGGATTTGCGTGTCTAACTTTGTGCAAAAAATAATGCACTATGAAACGAACACGCAAATCAGCACAGAAAACTATCACCGCCCACATCCCCGTCGAACTGATAAGTCAAATCCTCGCCGACCCCGAAAACATCTCGCTCTGCCACGCTCTCGTCTCGGCCATCATCACCGCCGAACGAATCCGCAAGCCTGACGGCGCAGCCGAGTCGCTTGACGAAGGCAATCTCCATCCTGCGCCAACGCCCGAGGCTGACGCTATGGCCGACGACGCACGTCGTCGCGTCGAGAAAGCAAAAGAGCGTCGCGAGGCGCGCAAACAGCGCATCGAAAACCGTATGCGCATCCTCGGCCACATCTTCCGCGACGAAAAGCCCGTCGCGCTCTCGTCCCTTTTCGGCTCCGGCCTCTTCACTCGCGAACAGGAGCGAACAATAGACGCTCTGCTCAACCCCACGGTCAAACGCATAACCAAACTCTCGCCCGAGCAACTCTGGGCCTATTTCCTACCGCTCATAACCCGCTTCAACAAAATTCCTATCTCTGACCTCCCCGTCTACGAGCGCCGCCACGCCCTCACCCGCAAATAAATATCAGAAGTATATGGAAGGACGATTTGCAATCGCCCGCTGTAATCCGTTGATTATCACCAAAATGTAGGGACTTGCCTTTGGTAAGTATGACTTGGCCGCCAAGGCTTTATACACGCATTATACATGCCTCCGCTCAACGGCGGACGCTCGAGCCGAGCGTCCCTACATTACGCTTTGGTATATCCCTGTAGCTCAATGGATTATGCACCATAGACACCGTTCAAAATGTCGGGATTTGCCTTTCTCAAAATGTAGGGACTTGCCTTTGGCAAGTATGACTTTGCCGCCAAGGCTTTATACACGCATTATACATGCCGCCGGTCAACGGCGGACGCTCGAGCCGAGCGTCCCTACATTACGCTTTGGTATGTCCCTGCAATTCAATGGATTATGCACCATAGACACCGTTCAAAATGTCGGGATTTGCCTTTCTCAAAATGTAGGGACTTGCCTTTGGCAAGTATGACTTGGCCGCCAAGGCTTTATACACGCATTATACATGTCGCCGCTCAACGGCGGACGCTCGAGCCGAGCGTACCTATATTACGCTTTGGCATGTCAGTACATTTCAATGGTTTACAAGTAGGAGGGTTGTCAAATACGTAAAAAATCCGCAAGCATTGGATGTCATTTGCTTGCGGATTTGTTTGTGACCCCGGAGGGGCTCGAACCCTCGACCCACTGATTAAGAGTCAGTTGCTCTACCAACTGAGCTACGGAGTCATTATGTGTGGCCACGGTCTTATGGCTTAACGCGGTGCAAAGTTATTGTTTTTTTATTAATTGACAAAGTTTATCGCGATTTTTTATATTGCAATTTTTGTTTAATGGATGCGATAAGTCGATAATTATTTGATTCTCAAATAAAAACAGGCCGCGCATTTGCGCGGCCTGTTTGATGTGTTATATAATCGCAGCTATATTATTTTACCGAGACTTTGGCAACTGTGCCGTTGACTTCGACAATATAGAGACCTGCGACAACATTGATGCTGACATTGTCAGCAACTGCTGTGCCTGTGGCGACGAGGCGGCCGTCAGGAGTGTAGACAGAGTAGCTGCTGCCTTCGGCTCCGTTAATCATTATGGCGCCTGCACCGGCAGCGATTGTCACGCCGTCAGCGGCTGTGATGTCCTCGACGCCGCTGAGGCTTGAGGTGTGGTCAATCGACAGGTTGTCGATGATTACACGCGAGGCGGCGTCAGGCAGTTCGCCGCGGAAGCCGAGCATTGCTTTGCGCGAGCCGGCGAGTGTGGCGAGCGAAATCTGGTGCTCTTTCCAGCCGTTAGAGCCGTCGTTGATGCGGATGGGCTGACCTACGGCCGTGTAGTCGCAGGCGTTTGTGGTCGACTCGACGGTGAGCGTGGCGTCGGCTGCGGCATCGGTGCTGTGCATTACCCACAGGTGGAGGTAAGCGGGCGTGGTGTCTGAGAAATCAAATGCGGGTGAAATCAGACGGCATGTTCCGCCGTTTTCACCGGCGATGCACATGGCGTAGCCGTTGTCTTCGTCCTGAGCTGTAGCTATGTCGGCCTTGTCGTTATACATGGCCCAGTTGGCCTGTCCGTCGAGCATAGAGATGCTCCATGTCTTGTAGGCGGTTGCCCCGTTGCCGAATGACTCGTAGGCGTCGAGCGGAGCGGCGGGACCCATGTTGAGGTAAATCATGGCTGTCTCGCTCTTGCCGCCGTCAGATTTGGCGAGCACGCCGCGCGGAGCGAGGGTCTGGGCGGTATATGTCGTTGTGATGGCATAAGAGCACTCGGTCAGGCCGGTGACGGTCTCCATCATGCCGCTGCCGAAGAAAGCGGGAGTCAGAATCGAGTAGGTCATCGAGGGGATGTCGAGCCCGTGAACGCCTTTGGCGGCGGGAGCGTCCCAGAGAAGTGTGGCCTTGTTGTCGTCAGCCTCGTCCCATTTGTAGCGGATGTTGGCTACGGGCAGAGGAACGTCGATGCCGCCGAACGATTTGAGCAGCGAGTCATGGCCGCGGCCCGATGCGTTGTGGGCGATGACGTTGAAGGTGTGTTCGCCCTGAGGTACATCTACATCGACGGTCACGTCTTTGCCGGGCTCGGCGTCGGTCTTGGTTGCTACGAGCTCTCCGTCGCGATAGATTTCAATCTTGGTGATGGCAGTGAGGGCGTCGCCGTTGATGGCCTTGACGGGGACTTTGAATGTCATGGTGCCTTTGAGGGCGTTGTCAGCGAGGATGTCGACCTTGAGGTCATCGACAGAGGCGGGAGCGGCTGTCGAGATGAAGGGCTCGAGCTTGAGGTTGTCGACGATGAGTTCGTCACGGCTGGCACCTTTGGGTGTTGAGTGACGGATGCCGATGTAGTAGTTACCGTTGGCATTGACTTCGACGAAGGTCTCGTAATTGGCGAATTTCTCTGATGCAGAGGTGTAGGTCGCGAGAATCTGCATGGCGTCGCCTTTGGCCTTGTCAGCTACGGCGGCGTCGAACTGCTCGGTGTAGAACGAGCTTGTGGCGTGGGCGTCAAACGAGAGTTTGTAAATCCACTCTGTGGTGAGGGCGATGGGCGGTGTGATCATCCAGTCGGCGCTGTGGTCGGCGTCGCCGCGGGGGTCAGACATAGCGCCGTTGCGCCATCTCCAGTAGATGCCGTCGCCGTTGACATCCTCCATGGTGAAGAGGTCGAGGGGAGCCTCAGTGTCGAAGGTCTCGCTGTAGGGCACGGTCATGCTTGTGCCGTAGAGTATGCGGTTAGACTCGGCCGATGCACCGGCTTTGTCAGTCTGAGGAGTGACGACATAGAAGTAGTTGCCGAGGCAGTCGGGAATCTCCTCGGTGAATGTTGTGGCGGTCTGAGCCGTGGCCACGACCTTGTTGTCAGGCTGGCGAACGACCTTGTAAGTCAGCTGTGAAGCGTCAAACCATCCGCCGTTGGCGCCGATGGTCGGAGCGGTCCATGTGACTTTTGCGTTGCGGCCTTCGAGCTCGAATTTGAGGTCGGCGGGAGCTGCGGGCACGTCAGAGCCTGCAAATGTCAGTGTGCGTGCACGGTCGCTGTAGCCGGTCTCGTTCTTGAGGATGACCTCGACTTTGTGCTGACCGGCAGCGAATTCCTTGTTATATGTGAAGACCTCGCCGGCATTGACAGTGGTCGGGACGATGTCCTCGTCTTTAGTCTCGGCTTTGACATAGTCGATGTAAAGCTCCACGTCAAAAGTGCCGCTCAGAGCGCTGCCGTCAGCAGCCTTGGAGGGCGCGGTGAATGTGATTTTAGAGTCGAGAGCGCCGTTAGCCGAGTATTTCACGGCGAGGTCCTCGATGGGAGCGGGAACTTTGCCCTGAGCCTTGTGCTCTTTGTAGAGACCTGTGAGCCATGTCGTGGCGGGCCAGTCGCATACTTTGGATGTGGCGGCTGTGGCGGGGTCGACGCTGTAGAAGGCTGTAATCTCACCTTTGCCGAGGTAGGGCCAGTAAATCTTACCGGTCTCGTTGTCATAATATGCGCACTGCGGGTCTGTAGGAATCAGTTCGGTCGAACCGACTTCGGTGAGCTCGCCTGTAGTGATGTCGACGGTGTAGAGTTTGCCTGTGTCGCCGATGGCATAGAGTGTGCCGTTGTCGTCGAAGGTGATGGCGTTAATCAGCATGACGCCGGTCTTGAGCTCGACCACCTCGGTCGGTACGCCGGTCATTTGGTCGACTTTGCTCAGGACGACGACCACGTCGTCAGCGGTCTTGCGGAAGAAGATGCCGTAGAGCGTGGCGTCCTTGTAGTTGTAAGCTAATGAGTAAGCGTAATATGCGTAGATGTCTGAGACGTTATAAGGGGAATAGCTTTTCTCGACTTTGAGTTGGCCCGAGTCGGCGTCATACATGTAATAGCTTATACGGATTGAGCCGAGATAGTTGAACACATAGTAACCGCAGATGCGGCCGTCGGCATAGGCTCCGGCAGTGATGTTCTTGGTCGGGAGGACCTTCTCGAAGTTAGTGTTGGCAATAGCCGGGAACGAGTAGATGCCATAGTTGCCTGTGGTGTTGGCATCCCAAGCAGCGCTGTGCGCCATGAAGCCGTAGAATGTCTGCACGTTATCGGCGGCAGTGACGGCTTTAAGCGGAGCGTTGGCGTAGGTCGAGCGCTGAGCGGGCACGGTGTAGGCCCCGGCCTCGGGGACGGCTTGGCTCACTGTGGGCGCGGCCTGCAGGCGCTCAAGAATTGTCTTGGGTGACGGCGCTGCCCACACGGAGCTGCAGAGTGCCGTCAGCAAAAACAGAACGAAGAATAGTTTTTTCATACTTCCCTAAAAAATTAATAAAAATGCTTTTGAAACAGGTTGTTATCGGTTGCAAAGATAGCATAATTATTATAATTTGACAATTTTTGTCATAAATATTGGTTAGTTTGGAGCAAAATGCTTTAGCGGACGGTGTGCTGATGCGCGATATGGAGAAATCTGAGTATTGGATAAAACGGCAAGAATGTTGTCCTGAAGGCTTGTTGCGGAGGTGGGGTTTAATGTTTTTGTTAATTTTGTGAATCATTTGCAACACTTTTTTGTTGTCTTATTTTAAGAAGGAATTAGTTATATGAACAGGATAATCTATAAATACATTTTGGGCGCGCTTTGCCTTTTAGCCGTGATGCCTCTGAGGGCCGAGCGTCGCGAGGCTATAAAATACGGCAATTTTGATACGTGGGTGACACGCAACATAAAGGAGTCGCATATTATCGGCGGCAATACACGGCAGGTGTATGAGATAGGACCCGACAAAGTTATCGACGGCGATCAGGCTTATGTAAATATGGGCGGGTCGCCGTGGGCTACGTCTAATGTCATGGCGAAGGTTTGCGGTATCACCAAGACAAGCAATGCGGTTTATCCGGAGAACAGACCGGGCAACGGCAAGTGCTGCAAGCTTATGACACAATTAGAAAATTGCAAGGCTATCGGCATTATCAATATTGATGTCGTCGTAGCCGGCTCGATTTTTCTCGGCGAGATGTTTGAGCCTATAAAGTCAACTAAAAATCCGTACAGCAAGATGGAGATGGGCATACCTTTCACAAAACGCCCGACAGCGCTTGTCTATGACTACAAGCTGTCGATTCCGGCCGGTGGTACACGTCTCTATTCGTCCGGTTTGGGGTCAAAGAAGACTTATCCGGGCTCGGATAAAGCCGAGGTGTTTATAATTCTTCAGCGCCGCTGGGAAGATGCTGACGGCAAACTGTATGCCAAACGCGTCGGGACGGGCCGCGAACTTTTAGCTAAAACTACCCCGGACTGGGTCAACGGTCACCATCTGAAGGTAATGTACGGTGACATCACCGGACAGCCCGGTTACAAACCGTTCATGGGGCTTATCCCCGAGGCCAAGAGCTATTATGCACGTAATTCCAAAGGCGAAATGGTGCCTGTGGTCGAAAAGGGCTGGGATGATGCCGATGCCACGCCGACGCATATGCTTATCATGTTTTCATCGGGCAGCGGCGAGCCGTATATAGGTACGATAGGCACCGACTTCCGCGTCGATAACGTGCAGCTGGCGTATTGAAAATAATTTTGAATGATGAATTTTGAATAGGGGAATGAGATTTGTTAAATAATAGTCCATTAGAACTTTTAACGGTTTTATGCTTTGAAATCGTAAAATGATGAGTTAACTTTGCACTCAATATGACCTCCCACGCTTCCCGTAAGATTAGCGCACCCGGGGAGGTCTTCGAGTTTAAATGGATTATACTAAACGCCCGCTTACTCTGCATCAGCAAGTAGAAAAATTGCGAAGCCGTGGTTTGCTCATTGATGATGAGAAACTTGCGGAGCGTTATTTGTCTAATATCAGCTATTATCGTCTCAGAGCTTACACTTACCCTTTTCAAAACAATACGGATATTGAGGCTGATCATCATTTCAAACAGGATGATATTCATTTTTCTGATATTATAGATCTCTATTGTTTTGATCGCCGACTTCGCACGTTAATGTTTAATGCAATCGAGAAGATTGAAGTAGCTGTGAGGGCAAAAATTGTTCAGACTTATTCAGAGCTAACCGGAAATAGTCATTGGTTTACTGACCGAAACTTATATAAGGACATAGAAGTCTTAGATAGAACAGGACAAGTAACATCTGCTTTTGATTTATTGATGAAAGATGTCGAAGGTGAGATTAAGCGAAGCAATGAAGATTTCATAAAGCATTACTATAAAAAATATGATTATCCTCCAATGCCTCCTGCATGGATGACATTAGAGGTTTTGTCACTTGGGACATTAAGCAAAATGTACCAACTGTTAAATAAATCTCCGCAAAAGAAAGCTATCGTCAAACAGTTCGGGTTAAATGATGACAGGATATTTGCTAATTGGCTTCATGCAATAGCTGTTTGGAGAAATTGTTGTGCTCATCATAGTCGAGTTTGGAATAGAAGATGTATCATAAACCTTCAAATGCCTAAAAATACAGACTTCCCTTTTCTTGATAGGCAGACATTAAAAACTCTACATCCCAATAAGGTTTTCACGGCCCTATGCTGTATTAAATATATTAGTAATATCATAAGTCCCGGGAGCGATTTGAAACGAAATATTCTCTCGATTATTGGAGATGGCGGAAGTCTTTTAGACTTAGGAGAAATGGGTTTCCCAAAGAATTGGAAATATCTTGACGTTTGGATATAGTCAAAGGAGTACAATTTTAGGCTGGCGCCGTTGCGCGACTGCGCATGCTCCGTGGCTTGTCGCGCTGCGGGGGGGATGGTTGTAAAAAATTCGCGCCTCCGGCGCTTTCAGTGTCCTAATCCAAGTAGCCGTATTATATTATATGTGCGAAAGGTACGCCCCTACGCTTTGGCGGAAACGGGTTGGTAATCAGCCGGTCGATTGCAAGTCGACCTTCCATGTCGGGCGGTTAGAAGCGTTCGAAAGTGGGTCGCGTGGGGGAGGTGATGATGGCCGCGATTTCTTTGAAGGCGTAGGTGCGTTCGGTGCCGTCGGCGAGGCGGAGGGTCATCGGTCCGTTGGCCGCGACGTCGATGATTGATGCCTCGATAACTTCGCCGGTGATTTTGTCGCGCCAGTGATGTAGACCCTCGCTGCGCCACTGGCGCTCGTGGAAGTCGGCAAGCAGTCTCTCCGGGTCAGGCGCGGCGATATAGGCCGTCAGGGCTGCGTCAAGCGCGGCGGCGATATCGTCTAAAAGCGGCTCAAGCTTTGTCTCGCGGCCTAAAATCTGCACCAGACTTACCGGATTGGGAGCGTCGGAGACAAAACGGAGCTGATTGATGTTGATGCCTATGCCGGCGATGGCTGATGAGAGTGTGCGGCCTTCTAACTGACATTCTATCAGGATGCCGCAGATTTTGAGGTCGTCGAAATAGATGTCGTTTGGCCATTTTACGGTCAGACGCGGGGCGAGAGTGTCGGGCAGCAGGCGCGCGAGGCTGTCACGCACGGCGATGGCTGTCACCATCGAGAGCTCAAACTGGCGCGCGGCGTCGAAGCCCTCGGAACGGATAAGATATGAGAACGTCAGATTGCGTCCCGGCTCAGACTCCCACGAGTTGCCGCGCTGTCCGCGGCCGGCGCTTTGGGCGCGGGCCGCTATGACGAGGCCGTTAGGGGCTCCGTCGGCAGCGGCCGCCGCTACGAGATTATTTGTCGAGCCGGCCGTGTCGACCCAACGCACTTGGGCGGCCATCAGTCGGCGATGATGATGTCGCGCGAATTGTCAGGGTTGACGCGGATGTCGACCTTGACGGTGTCGTCGGGCAGGATGTCGGCGATACGCTCGGGCCACTCGAGGAAGCAGAGGGCGCCTGAGTCGAAGTAGTCCTCGACACCGATTTCGAGGGCCTCGTCGATATTTTCGAGACGGTAGAGGTCAAAGTGGTAGATGAGCTCGGCAGTTGTGTCAGAGCGGTACTCATTGATGATGGCGAATGAGGGCGAGTTGGCCATGTCGTCCTCGACGCCGAGACGGCGGCAGAGAGCGTTGATGAAAGTGGTCTTGCCGGCGCCCATCTCGCCGTTGAAGGCATAGACGGTCTCGTCGCCCATGAGTTTGACAAACTGTGAGGCTGCCTCGGGCAGATCTTCGAGAGTTTTGACGTGTATAGTTGTCATATTGTGGTCGTTAATGTTTTAGCGTTTGATATTTATTTGGCCGACAGTGAAATCAGCGGCACGAGCATCTCCTCGAGAGAGATGCCGCCGTGCTGGAAGGTGTCGGTGTAATATTGCACGTAGTGGTTGTAATTGTTGGGGTAGGCAAAGAAGTCGCGGTTGGTGGCGAAAATATAGGTCGTCGAGACGTTGGGCGAGGGGAGGCCGTAGCGTGCCGGCTGCTTGATTTCGTAGACCTGACGCGGGTTGTAGTTAAGATTTTTGCCGAGTTTGTAACGCAGGTTGGTGTTGGTGTTGCGGTCGCCGACGACCTTGATGGGGTTGTCGACGCGTATGGTGCCGTGGTCGGTGGTGAGGATGATGCGGTAGCCTTTTGAGGCGATGACCTTGAAGAACTCCAATGCCGACGAGTGGCGAAACCACGACTCTGTCAGCGAGCGGTAGGCGGCGTTGGTCGAGGCAAGCTCGCGTATCATCTTAGACTCGGTGCGGGCATGCGAGAGCATGTCGATGAAGTTGAAAATGACTACGTTGAGGTCGTTGGCCTCAAGGCGTGAGAAGTCACGGATCAGCTTTTCGCCTGTGACTGAGTCGTTGATTTTATTATAAGAGAAACGGCAGTTGCGGCGGTAGCGCTCAAACTGTGTGGCAATGAGCGGCGACTCGTTGACATTCTTGCCCTCCTCAGAGTCCTCGTCGACCCACAGGTCGGGGAACATGCGGGCTATGTCGGCCGGCATCAGACCCGAGAAGATGGCGTTGCGCGCATATTGTGTGGCCGTCGGGAGTATCGAAGTGTAAAGTTCCTCCGAGATGTTGAAGTAGTCGGTCAGCAGCGGCTTGATGGTGCGCCACTGGTCAAGACGGAAGTTGTCGATAAGGATAAAGAAAACCTTTTCGCCTGCGTCCAAGAGCGGGAAGACGCGCTCGGGGAAGATGCGAGATGACATCAGCGGGCGGTCATTTGTGGTCACCCATGTCTCATAGTTGCGGCGCACCCATTTGTTGAACTCGGAGTTTGCCTCGGTCTTCTGCATCTCGAGCATCTGGTCCATGTTGCTGTCGAGTCCGTCTAACTCTAACTCGCGGAAGACGAGCTTGTCATAAAGCGCATACCAGTCGCCGATGCTGTCGGCCGAATTAATCATCGATGATATCTGCGCGAAGTCGCGCTGATAGTCCTGCGTGGCGCGGTTGGCTACGAGGCGGCTACTGTCGAGAATCTTTTTGATGGCGATGAGTATCTGATTGGGATTGACCGGCTTGATGAGATAGTCGGTAATCTTGTTGCCGACGGCCTGATCCATGATGTTCTCCTCCTCGCTCTTGGTAATCATGATGACGGGGAGATGGGGCTGCGAGCGTTTGATGGCGCTGAGGGTCTCGAGACCTGACAGGCCGGGCATGTTCTCGTCGAGTATGACGAGGTCAAACGGCTCTGCGGAGACCATGTCAAGGGCGTCGCTTCCGTTATTGGCCGTAAGGACCTCATAACCCTTGCCACGGAGAAACAGAATGTGCGGTTTGAGCAGGTCTATCTCATCATCGGCCCATAATATTTTATATTGTTGATTCATATCGTCTTGGCTTGCTTGTTAATATTGTCACGGCTCGAAGAGCGGGTCGTCGCCCTCGCTGCCCGGCTCGTAGACAGGGACGTTGGGCTTGGGCTGCGGCTTTTGCTGTGGCGCCGGGGTCGGTTTTTGAGGCGCCGGTTTCTTAGGCTCGGGCTTTTGAATGGGTTTGGCTTCCGGCTCAGACTCCTTGGTGTTTTCTTCAGCCTCAATTATATCCTCGGCCTCGGCGGCTTCGGCAGCCTCGGGGGCGATGCCTTCGGTCTGACGCAGGTCTTCGGCCTCGGTGGCTTCGGGGAGAGTCTCGATTTGCTCGGGCTGCAGGATGTCGGCTTGGGCGTCGATATAGTTCTGCTCGTCGAGATAACGGAAATAGTCGTCGAAACTGCGGCCCTCGTTGATGAGTTTGTCAAAGTTGGCGGCCGAGATGACCACGGGACGAACACCGGCGGGAAGTTTGAAGTCAGGCGAGTCGGCCATCACGCGGCGATAGTGGTTGAGTTCGGGCATGTTTTCGAAACTGCGTATGATAATCATGCCTACGCGGCCGAAATTCATCTGCTCGAGATCGAAGTCTTTGACAACAAATGATTTGAAGTTGTGGCGCGCTATCTCAAAGAGCAGCTGATTAGTGGGCACCTCGGCCGCGTCAAACACCATCACGAGCAGTTGAGTCGTATCAGGGTTGAGGTCGAAGTCGAGCGGACCGTCGACGGCTGTCGAGTCAGAGACGTTGCCGAGACGCATGTCCCATATCATGCCGCGCATATTGCCGCCCGAGCCCGACTGCAGCTGACGGCCCTGTGCCATGCCTTTGAGCCATGCGGCGGCGATGGGGGTGATGTCGGTGTCGGGATAGCGCTCAAGCATCTCGCGCAGTGTTGCGTTGAACTTCTCGGGCTGACGCTCGGTGACATAGGCGAGTGCATCTATAAACATGAATTTAGGCATTATCTTGCTCATCGGATAGAGGCGTTCCATCTCCTGACGTGCCTCGTGGACGGCACCGTTACGGTTGTTGAGATAGTCGTCGTAGGCGCGGTCATAGAGCTGCTGCTGACGGGCATCCATCTGCTTGAGGTTTTCTATGTAGTCGGGGTCACGCAGCGCTACGCCGTAGGGTGAGTCGGCGAAGTCCTTGAGGATGAGCTGACGGTATTGCTCAGCGCGTGACTTGTCGCCGCGGCGCATATACATCAGATATATATTATAATATGTGTCGAGACGGTAGATGTTGTCGGGGTAGTCTTCAAGGAGGCGGTCAAACTCTTTCATTGCCGCGGGATAGTCGTCAAGTTTGTCCTTGAGTATGACGCCCATATTGTAGAGGCCCTCCTGTATGATTTCGCCGGCAGTAGCGCGCTCGGCGTCGTCCTTGGGTATCTGGGCAAGGTAATACTCGGGGTAATGGGGGTCGGCGGTCTTTGCGGCGTCTGTTTCGGGCACGGTTTCGGCCGGAGCTTCATCGCCGGAGCTGTCAGCATTGTCGCCGTCTGCCTCGTCGTCGTCATCGGAGTCGCTGTCGAAGTCGGCGGTATTGAATGTCGCCTTGTTACGGCGACGCCAGTCATCCTCGAGCTTGCGTGAGCCCCATCGACGCTGAAACTCGGTGCGTCCGGCGTTGCGGGTCGCCGTGTTGTAGAAATACCACGAGTTGTCAGCGTTGATATTGAAGGTCTGCGGGGCCTTGTTCTGACCGGCGAAAGCATCTCCCTCAGCTTCCTGATTGGCAAGAAACTCCTCGCGGGCGGCAGCCTCGGCCTCTTCTTTCTCTTTTTTCTTGAGTTCGTCGATGATTTTGGTGATGACTGCGAGTTGCTCGTCGGGAGTCATGCGGCTGAGGCGCAGCAGAGAGTCCTGTAGGGTGACATTCTGGGAGTATACGGCGAGTTCGTCAAGCACGTCACTGCGGCGCACGATGTTCTTGTAGTCGGGATAATTCTCGGGCAGCTGCGGCACAGCCTCGGCATAGCACGGCTGGGCGAGATTGTATTGTCCCCGGTCAAAATAGAGTCCGCCGAGTGTCAGGTTGTTGATGGCCTTATCGATGCCCGAACGCGTGCTCTTCTCGGAGGCGAGGCGATAGTTTGCGATGGCTTCGGTTGTGTCGCCGCGCGAGAGATAGAGATTGCCGATGGCATAGTAAATCTGGTCGAGATACTCCTTGTTGCGGTCATAGCGTGTCATGCGCTTGAGAGCCTTGACTTCGGGGGTGATGTCAGCGCCGCTGTAGACCTCGCTCTGCTTGATGCGGGCGTTAAACTTGGTGCGATAGCTTGTCGACGACGAACTGCCGGCTTTTTTGTATGCCTCGTAGGCTGCGGCTTTGTCGCCGAGCCGGGCATAGGTCTGGCCGAGCAGAAAGTTTAGGCGCGTGCGCTGTGCGCGGTCGGCTGCCTTGATGGCACCTTTGAGATAGGGAATGGCATCGTTGTAGTTCTCGCTGCGCAGCTCAAAGTCGGCCATGGTGAAGTCATAGAGTCCGCGCAGTTTTTTTGTGGTCAGTTCTTCGGGTTTGATACGGCGCAGTATGGTCTCGGCCTCAAACAGCCAGTCGAGACTCACGTAGCTGCGGGCCTGCCAGAGCATGGCCTCGGTGACTGTGCGCGGAAGCCATGTGAAGTGGCGGCTGATATAGAAGAATGTAGATGCAGCGCCGAGAAAGTCACCGTTAAAATACTGGCTGCGGCCCATCATCATCCATGCGTTGTGGAGGAATGGGTTATATTCGTCGCGCTTGAGCCACGCCTTGTAAGCCGCGTCGCCGCTGTGGCCGGGCTTGCGTTGCGGACGCTGCTTGATGGAGCGCAACTGTATTGCTTTCTGAGCTTTCTCGATTGAGCGTGTGAAGTCGCCCGAGGGCTGGGGAGCCTCGGGCATGGATTTGGCTTCGACGGGGTGCATGAAGAGCTGACGCGAGTAGTCGTCCTCGTATTTGTCCTCCATGTCGGCAAGTGTCTCTTTAAAATGGACGTCGCCGTTGTAGTAGATATTGTAACGGGTGATGAAAGCCATGTACTGCCGACGTGCGGCTGTGTTCTTGCGGCTGCTGCATGATGACAGAGTGAGTGCTGACACTATTACTGCGAGTAACAGTGTCTTAATCATAAAATCATTGGCCCGGTTTTTCATCATCATTATTAACGCTGCGGCCCGACGGCTTATTGTGCGGGCGCTGCGGCGCTTTTGGGGGCGTCGGGATAGGTGATGCGAGAGTGGTAGATGGTCTTGAGACGTTTTATAAATGCTTCTTTGATAATCGGGATATCGCGGAATGATATTGGTGACTCGTCGAAGAGTCCGTCGGCAATCTGACCGTCGATGATTTTATTTACAAGTGCCGTAATCGACTCCGGCGTATGCTCCTGCAGCGAGCGGCTGGCGGCTTCGACGGCGTCGGCCATCATCAGCACCGATGTCTCGCGCGAGCGCGGATTGGGACCGGGGTATGTGAAGGGCGTCGGGTCGACCTGTTCGTCAGGATGCTGCGAGCAGTAGGTGTAGTAGAAGTATTTGGCTTTGCCGCGGCCGTGGTGCTCGCGGATGAAATCCTTGATAATTTCGGGCAGCCCGGCTTTGTCGGCGCGTTTGAGGCCGTCGGTGACGTGGGCCACGACTATGCGTGCGCTTTGCTCGGGCGCGAGTGCGTCGTGAGGGTTGACGCCGTGCTGGTTTTCGGTGAAGAATGCCGGATTGTTGATTTTGCCGACGTCGTGATAAAGGGCGCCGGCACGTACGAGCTGCTCGTTGGCTCCGATGCGTTTGGCGGCGTCGGAGGCGAGGTTGCTGACAGAGATAGAGTGCTGGAATGTGCCGGGACATTCGTCGTTGAGCTTGCGCAGCAGCGGATTATTTATGTCTGCAAGCTCGACAAGAGTGACGACCGATACAAAGCCGAAGGCTTTCTCTATAGCAGACATGAAGACATAAGCCATCGAAGTCAGGGCCGAGTTGACACCCAAGTAGACGAGCATGCGCCATGAGAAGCCCTCGAATGTGCCGTTCATCAGCAATTCGAGCGATATGTACGACAGGGCGTAGACTATGGCTACGAAACAGGCCGTGCGCAACAACTGTGAGCGTTGGCTCAGTTCGCGCAACGAATATACAGCGGCTGCTGCGGCGCAGAATTGAAGGAAGATGAATTCAAGCGGGAATGAAGTGATGGCGGCGCAAATCATTGTGGCCACTGTCGACACCATCAGCGCCGTGCGGCCGTCGAAGAAGACCAAGACGAGCACCGGCACCATAGTCATCGGCACGATATAGATGCCCGACGATATGAATGTGTTAAGCGCGACGGCAAGCAGGAAGAAGAGCGTCAGCAGAGCCATTACAAATACAAACGCGCGCATGTTGTCATAGATGGCGGGGCTGTAGATGAGCAGATAGATATAGAGAGCGGACAAAAGCAGCACGACGTAGGCAAACTGTCCGAGCAGCATCAGCCAGTCGCTCTGCGAGTCTTTTGACACGCGGTCTTCGAGCATGCTCTCGTAGGTGCGCAGGTTAGTGAAGTCCTGCGGGCTGACGATTGCGCCCTTGTCGATGATGGTCTGGCCTTGCTGTATGACTCCGCGGTCAGCCGTGAGGGTCAGATAGTCATACTCATAGTGGCGGCGGCTTTCGGCGGCATTATAGATTATGTTGGGTCGCAGAAGATTCTGCAGTTTGGCCGACGTGAAATACTGATGCAGTCCGGCGTCGGTTATTGTCGAGTCAAGAAGCATGTATATGTCGCGCGGCGAGATGAATTTCTCTGCCGACATCAGGCTGAGCACGTTTTTCTCGAGTATGCGCACCTTTGGCAGTTCGTTCGCCTCGATTTTGTCACGTGTCTGACTGTCGACGACTCCCGAGGCATATATGCGGCGCAGACGGGCTGCGAGCTGATTGTGATAATTGGTGCCTGGCAGTTTTGGCAGTCCGGCTATTACGGTGTCGACCATCTGCTGATTGATCTCATAGACAGGTATGAAACTTGCCTCTAACGAGTCGCGAGCCTCGCGCATCACTGTCGAGTCGGCGTGGATAGGTATGTCGAACGGGGCTATCAATTTGGCATAGTTCCACGGACGCCCCTCCTCATAGTTGTAGTGGCTCGACTCGGGATGAGGATAAAAATAGGTTATGACTATAGCCGCGCAGACGCAGACGAGAACTCTGAGTAGTCGGGCGCGTTTACTTAACCGTTTGAAGAGTTGTGTATGCATTTTACAGATAGTCGTTTAGTTGATGCGTGTGGCCGATTGCACACCGTCGATTGACGATACTTTGTCACAGAGGCTTGTCACGGCAGACACATCGCTGACTCTGACCCACAGGTCGCAGACAAAGACCTCGTCGCGTGCCTCGATGTCTAACTTGCGTATATCTATGGCGAGATGAGTCGAAATCATCTGTATCAGCTCCTGAAGTATGCCGTGGCGGTCGATGCCTTCGATGCGCACATGTGCGGGAAAACGTCCCTTGACACTCTCCCAGCGTGTGGCGACGATACGAGGTCCGTAGCCGGCTTTAAGCACTTGTGCGCGCGGACATGTCAGGGCGTGTATCACGACCTGTCCGTCGTCGTCAATAAAGCCCATGACATCGTCGCCCGGGATGGGGCCGCAGCAGTCGGCAATCTTGAAATTGGAGCTGTGTTCGTCGTAGCGGAGCACGTATGTCTCCTTGGTGTTTATCTCGGGACGCTCGGCTTTGGGCTCGTCAGGTTTCGTTTTGTCGTTAGACGAGCTTTTGCGACCGAGGTTTATTATTTTTGAGAAAAGGCCGCCTGACTGTTGACCGGCAGGTTTCCGCAGCGATTTGATAAGGAAATCTCCGAGCATTATCTCGTCATTGCCGAGCTGGTAGCAGAGCTCCTCGCGGTTTGCGACATGATATGTGCCGAGAATTTTTGTGATTACGGCGTTAGTGTCGGGGATGTTGTGCTCGTCGAGCCATTTAATCAGAATCTCTTTGCCGCGGGCGATGGCCGGCTGGCGGTTTTTGCGCAGGGCCTGACGCAGACGCGTCTTGGCCTTGGCGGTTACGAGAAAGTTCTCCCACTGGGCCTGCGGCAACTGAGAGCGTGATGTCAGCACCTCAATCTGGTCGCCCGAGCGCAGCTTGTGGCTGAGCGGCACGAGCTTGTGGTTGACTTTGCCGGCGATGCAGTGAGTGCCGAGCTCTGAGTGAAGCTCGAAAGCGACGTCGAGCACCGTGGCTCCGGCAGGCAGCGTGAGCAGCTCGCCCTTAGGCGTGAAGACGACTATTTCGGAGGCAAACAGATTGAGCTTGAGCGTGTCGAGGAAGTCGATGGCGCTCGGCTCGGGGTTATCGAGTATGTCTTTGATTGTGCGCAGCCAGACGTTTAGCTCTGACTCCTCGTCGCCCTCGCCGATTTTGTATTTCCAATGAGCAGCGAAGCCCTTCTCGGCGATTTCGTCCATGCGGCGCGAGCGTATCTGCACCTCGACCCAGTTGCCGTCGGGTCCCATGACTGTAAGATGGAGAGCCTGATAACCGTTGGCCTTGGGGACGGATATCCAGTCGCGCGTGCGGTCGGGGTGAAGCTTGTAGAGGTCGGTGATGGCCGAATATATCGACCAGCAGATGCCTTTCTCCTTTGACGGGTCATCGCAGTCAAAAACGATGCGCATTGCATAGAGGTCGTAGACCTCGTTGAACGGCACATGTTTGGTCTCCATCTTGTTCCAGATGGAATAGACCGATTTGAGACGCGCCTTGGCGTCATATTTGAGACCCATTTTGTCAAGACTACGCTTGATAGGCTCGGAGAAATCGCTGTATACAGCGGCACGGCGCGCCTCACTCTCCTTAATTTTGTCTGAAATAGACTGATAGGCTGCCGGATGCTCGTATTTGAAACTCAGGTCCTCAAGCTCTGTCTTTATGGCGAACAGACCGAGGCGATGGGCGAGGGGAGCATAAATATAGAGCGTCTCGCCGGCGATTTTATATTGCTTGTTTGGCGCCATGGAGCCGAGTGTGCGCATATTGTGGAGACGGTCGGCCATCTTTATGAGCACGACGCGTATGTCCTCGCTCATTGTCAGCAGCAGTTTGCGGAAATTTTCGGCTTGCAGGGATGCTTTGTCTCCGAAGATACCGCCGGAGATTTTGGTCAGTCCGGCGACGAGCTGTGCGATTTTGGGGCCGAAATGCTGCTCGATATCATCGACGGTGTAGTCAGTGTCCTCGACGACGTCGTGGAGCAAGGCGGCGCAAATCGATGTCGAGCCGAGGCCAATCTCCTGACTCGCGATTTTGGCCACGGCTATGGGGTGGAGGATATATGGCTCGCCCGAACGGCGGCGTATGCCTTTGTGGGCCTCTTTGGCAAACCGGTATGCGCGTTCGATAATCTCCACTTTCTTTCGGTGGTTGCTTTTGAGATAACCGTCAAGGACATCCTTAAAGGCGGCCTCAATCATGCGGTCTTCATCTTCAGGGCTCATTACCGGAGGCTGTTCCATAGCTAAACATTTATTGCAATTAACTACAAATTTATAATATATTGGCGAAACGGACAAATTTAAATCGCATCTGCGTTGCACTGTAGATAAGATAAAGAATCACAATTAGTCCCAATCCTTGTGTTTGTATAATAAAACAAGCGAGGCTACCCGACAAAGTGGTAGCCTCGACTTTACCTTTTTTTATAGTGCAAGGGTGTAGCGACGAAGTCTACACCGGCACTTTTGTATTGCAAAGGTAATGCATTTATTTGATGCGACAAAATTTCGCAATAGGATTGAATGTTAAAAATCTCATATTGTGGATAAATCAGGAATCAGAGACTTTAGGTTGGGGGATTCAATACAAAGTCTTTCGTACAGAGATTTAATAGAAGCGCTCAATTCAGTAGCACGATTTGAAGATACCTGACTCATAATATATTTTACAACGCGCAGTGCACCAATAATGTTTCCTGATTCTTGGGGCGTCTGACGGGCAGGGCCTCGATTTATGCGTCGAGTCAAGCGCATATCGTATAGTAAAAGACCATGTGCGCACACGTTTCGAACTTGTCGGATAGTGTGCATATAATTTTCGAATGTTACGACTTGCCTGATGCCGAATTTATGGGCCATGAAGATTTTATCTTCCGGCTCTTTGAGCTGTTCGTAGAGTTTTAATACAGCACCAAAGGTCATAAACTCAAGTGTCTTCCATGCGGGAGCGAAGCGGTCGTTGGGATTATTCTGATGGTGACGGTGAATTATGGGGTTGCGTTTGAAGTCCGAGGTATAAACTTTGTTATCAAACTCGGTGGCGTAAGCACGGTTTACAACCGCAGGGCACACAAACCAAATCGGATTGGAGTTATACTTGATTGAAATATTGTAAATTAGTGATGTGCGGAAAGCAATCTCAATACGGTTGAGGTAGCGCATCAGCATTAGGCGCAGGTCAAAATCGAAGTAATAAAGATTGACCGCGTCTTCGAAAGTAGCTCCCTCAATATATTCGTGGGTACGGTTACGAAGAGTGGGATATGTCTTCTCAAAAGGGAAAAGATAGAAGCCAAGTCGATAATAACCTATATCGGCAAGGATTTCACGCGCCTTGTCTTCATCCATGACAGTCAGACCTCTCGATTTGAGAAGGCTCAGCTGTTCATCTATTGTAGTTGCCGGTTTTGTCATATTTTGTGTCGAAAAATATGCTAAATAACAAATTTCGCGTGAAATAGCCAAACGTTTTTTCTGCCGTTGCCTGCGTTGAGCGGAGCAAAAGATTTTGGGCTTTAAGGCGTTTTTTATAACTTTGTCATAAGGATTATGAACCGCGCCGCCAAAATAGCCATTGCTATCATTGCCGTGACAGGCATGATGATATTTGCCGTAGCCACGGGCCGTATTTTCGGCTCGCGTGTGCCGCATGTCGATTTGCCGCGCGATGAGTTTCCGGTGATGGGAGTCGATTTGTCATCACATAACGGCGATGTCGACTTCGGGCGCGTAAGCCGTGGAGGAGTCGATTTCGTATTTCTGAAAGCTTCTGAGGGCGAGACGTTCCGTGACGCCAAGTTTGCGGTCAATTATGACTCGGCGCGTGTCGCCGGGCTTAAAGTCGGTGCCTATCATTTCTTCAGGTTTGATTGTGACGGAGACATGCAGGGCATCAACTTTCTTGCATCGGTCGGAGACCGTCGGCTCGACTTGCCGCTTGCCATCGACGTCGAGGAGTGGGGCAATCCGGCCGGTTATACGACCGATGAGGTCGTAAGGGCACTCCGACGCATGATATTCAGGCTCGAAGGATGCGGACACAGTGTTATCGTCTATACAAACAAACAGGGATATCAGCGCTTTGTGCGCGGACGTTTTGACGAACTGCCGGTGTGGGTGTGCTCATTTACAAATCCGCCTATCGCCACTGACAGCTGGACTCTCTGGCAGCACAGTCACCGCAGTCATGTCGACGGCATCGACGGCGAGGTGGACCTTAACACTTTTAACGGCGACAGTATCAGCTGGGAGCGCTGGCTTGCATCAGACGTTAAATGTCATTAATACATCGCGATGCAATAAACGGCCTCCGCGAGCCGTTAAAACCTATAAGCCAATCTAAACAGATGAATCGCATATACATACACCGCATATTAACATCGCTTGTCGCTGTCATTGTCTTCGCCATGACGGCGGGAGCGTTTGACCTCACTCACTATAGTCAGCAGTCGGTCCTCGCGTCAGGTCGCTGGGTCAAGATTGCCGTAAGTCGGTCGGGCCTTTACCGCCTGACTCCGCAGGCTTTGCGACAGTGGGGCTTCTCCGATCCGTCAAAAATCAGGATTTACGGTTACGGCGGCCGTCGCATTGACGATGTGATGACCGAGGCGTCGTATATCGACGATTTGCCCATGGTGCAGACCGCCGCTCAGTCAGACGGCTCTGTGGTCTTTTACGGAGTCGGCCCGGAGGTCTGGGAGCAGGCTGCGTCAGGCCGTTATATAGCGAGGATGAATCCTTACACGGCCGAAGGGTACTACTACGTGTGCCAGACGACTGATGCCGAGCCGCGTCAGATTGAGAGAATCGGTACGCCCTCCGCGTCTGACCCCGTCACGACCTTCAACGAGCGTATGCAGTATGAGCAAGACCTTGTGTCGCCGGGCGAAGGCGGCTGTATGCTTGTCGGCGAGGATTTCCGCTTCACGCCCAAGCGACGCTATACTTTTGATTTGCCGGGCCGTGACGACAGTCAGCCGGTGTGGTTTGAGTGTTCGTTTGTCGCGAAGACTTTCAACACATCGTCGCTCCTCGCTTTCGAAGCCAACGGCGAAAGCGTGCAGCGCAACAGCTCCGACGTGGTGTCTTCGTCGTCAAACGACAGTTACGGCAGGGAAGGACGTGCGAGACATACGGTCGATATGTCGGGTGAACGTCTTGACCTGACAGTTACACATTCGTCATCTGCAATGGTCTACGGAGCGTGGCTCAATTATATTGCGGTTAACTATACACGCCGACTTGCGCTGTCATCAGGCGGTTATCTCGAATTTGACGCGGCAAGCACACGCCTGTCGCTGGACGCATCAGAGGCCGCCGGTAAAGCACTGACGGTCTGGGATGTTACAGATCCGCTTGATATCAGACAGATAGATTGCTCGGACGGCTCGTCGGCACAATGGACCAATCCGTACAGCGGCCGTCGCAGTTATGCGGCTTGGCGCGACGGTGCCGCTATCCCGGCGCCGCGTTTTGCCGGAAATGTGGCCAATCAGAATCTTCACGCCACAGAGCCTGTCGACATGGTCATCTTCACCCATCCGGCGATGCGTCAGCAGGCAGAGCGCCTCGCGGCCATACACCGCGGCGAGCCCGACAACATGGCGGTGCTTGTCGTCAATGTCGACGAAGTCTACAACGAATTCTCATCAGGCTCGGCCGATGTCGGTGGTCTGCGCAAATTTCTCAAAATGCTCTATGACCGTGGCAACAGCGGAGAGCGCAAACTGCGTTTTGCGCTGCTGATGGGCCGTGCGACCTACGATGAACGCCGTCTGACCGCCGCAATGAAGAGTGCGACTTTCCTGACAATGCCTTCATGGCAATTGCGCAACGAGTCGCTGTCGCTGTCGTCGACCGACGGTTTCGAAACCGATGATATCATAGCAATGCTTGACGACAACAGCGGAGGAGACCTCGGACTTGACAATCTGTCGATAGCCGTAGGACGTATGCCTGTGACCTCAGCGCGTTCGGCGGCCGTCTATGTAGACAAGATAAACGAATATCTCCACAAATCGCGTCATACGCAGTGGAAAAACCGCATCCTCGTGCTCGCCGACCGCGGCAACGAGAATGACAATTATACAAATGACCACATTAACCAGTCAGAGTCGTTGCTCAGACATGTCGGCGAGTCGGAAATCAACCCCTATATCTTCGAGAAGGTCTATTTGGGCGCCTATGTCCGCGAGGGCGGCGTGGCCGTCAAGGCCCGCGAGAAAATGTATCGCACACTTAAGGACGGCACCGCATGGTGGATATATGTCGGCCACGCCAACAACCACCTCTGGACCGGCGACGGCATGCTGACGTTTAACGATATCAACAACATGTATCTGCGCGATTTGCCTTTTATCTACGCGGCGACCTGTAACTTTCTGCGCTGGGACTCGATGACGGAGAGCGGCGGCGAAATAATGATGGGCGAACGCAACGGCGGATGTATCGGCATGATTAGCGCCACACGCTCTGTCTACATCACACATAACGGTTACTTCACCTCTGCCCTCGGCCGAGCCATCGCCAAACGCAACGACGACGGCACGATGATGACCTTCGGAGAGATCTACCGCAATGCCAAAAACGACATCCTCAACGACCGCGGCGAGCACCGCAGCAACGAAAACCGTCTGCGCTATGTCTTCATGGGCGACCCGGCATTACGCGTCATCACTCCGTCAAATCTCGTCAATGTAGAGACTGTCGGTGGACTGAACGTCGGCGGCGACGACCAGATTATCATCCCGGCTCTCGGCACACCTGTCATCACCGGCACGGTGACGACTCCTGACGGCACTCTGCTCGCCGACTTCAACGGCGTGCTCGTGGCCGAAATCTATGACGCCGACCGTTCGACCACTACGCTCAACACTTTCGGCGCCACGCCTATGACCTTTGATGAGCACGGCGACAAGCTATTCGCCGGCTCGTGCCGGATAACCAACGGCCGATTCGAACTCAGGGCGGCGATGCCGGGCGATATCACCGATAACTTCCGCGAGGCTACCATAAGTCTCTATGCATACAGTGATGATGCGAAGACAGAGGCTGCCGGCCTCGACCGTAACTGTTATGTCTACGGCTTCGACGAGTCGACAGCTGCCGACACGGAGGCGCCTGTCATCGAGTCCCTTGTGCTTAACCATCCGAGTTTCGCACCCGGCGACGCTGTCAATCCCGACCCGATGCTGATAGCGTCGGTAAGAGACAATGTCGCCATCAATCTTTCGACATCAGGCATAGGCCATCAGATGAACATCATCCTTGACGGCAAACGCACATACAATGATGTGCCCTTCTATTATACTCCTTCGTCAGACGGCTCGCCGTCAGGACAGATAGCCTATCCTATAGAGGGGCTCAGCGAGGGCAACCACACTCTGACACTGCGGGTCTTTGACACCAGCGGCAATGCGGCCGTCAGCGACATAGACTTTTTTGTCAGCCATGGGGCCGCCATCAACATCTATGACATTTACACTGACGTCAATCCCGCCACGACCGAAGCTAATTTCTATCTCAACCATAACCGTCCCGACGGCATGCTGACGGTGACAGTGTCAGTCTACAATCTGCTTGGTCACGAGATATGGAGCGAAACCAATACCGGACGCTCGGATATGTTTGTTTCCGCGCCTGTGACATGGAATCTGTGTGACGGCGCCGGCCGTCGTGTCAGCCGGGGCATTTATATTTATCGTGCGACGGTCTCTGACGGTGAGAATAGCTACGAGACTCCCGCCCGTAAAATTGCGGTGACATCTAAATGACAAATCGCAAGGATTTTATTAAATTTGCATCCGATATGAGTGAAAACAGTCAGACAAATTCTCGTGAACTGCTGCCGGAGCCGACGCTCAGACGTCTGCCTTGGTATTTGGCTTACGTGACACTGCTCGATGATAAAAAAGTCGAGTATGTCTCGTCGACGCGTATCGCCGAGGAGCTTGACGTCGATTCGTCTCAGATAGCCAAAGATCTTTCATTCCTGAATATCAAAGGTAAGACGCGCATCGGCTACGAAGTGTCATCGCTGCGCGCGGCTCTGACGGATTTTCTCGGATTCAGACAGTCCCACAACGCCGTTATGGTCGGTGTCGGCAGTCTCGGTGCCGCGCTCATACAGGACTCGGGTTTGCAGAGTTATGGCCTCAATATCGTCGCCGGCGTTGACATAAAACCCGAGCTCGTGGGCAGCAACATCAGCGGCATACCCATTTCACACATAGATTCGCTGGCCGAGTTAGTCGAGCGTCTGCAGATACGCATCGGCATCGTGGCCGTGCCTGTCGAGAGCGCTCAGGCTGTCGTCGACGTGATGATGGACGCCGGCATACGCGGCATCTGGAACTTCACTCCTTACCGCATACGTGTTCGCGAGGGTGTCGTCGTCACCAACACCTCAATCTACAGTCATCTTGCCATGATGTATAACCGTCTCGGCTCTCTCAATTTATAATATTACTGTCAGAAACTTCAGCCTGTGAAAGCTATCGCACTTTATGACCGTGGTATCAGGCTTTACGCCGATTCGTCGATGCTGCGCGAGCATCAGCCGTTTTTTGTGCCCGAGCATTGTGAGTCGTGGAGTGTCAGAGTTTGTCCGGCTGTGCGCATTGACAGATTGGGCATGCATATATCGCGGCGTTTCGCACGTCGTTATTACAATGAGGCAGGTCTTGTCGGCCAGATTGTGCCGCGTGAATATGCCGGTTGTCCGTTTGATATGCCAACGGAGTTTTATGCTATGGATTCATCGCTTGCCATGGGGCGTTTTGTAAAGTTGCAGGATGACGGAGACGAGATGATTCTCTCCGGTGAGTCGGATGCGCGGGTCGCGTTTTCGCCGGTGTCATCGGGCGTAGATGATGCAATCTCGCGGCTGTCTGATTTTATGACTTTCAAGACCGGAGATTTGATTGTCTTTGCCGATAAAGCAATCGTGAGCGATATCACTATAGACCGCACGGTCACGGCCACGCTTGACGGCGTCGAATCGTTTGTCCTCAGGGCTAAGTAGAGCTGTATATACAATGAAGAACACTTTAAAATATCTTTTTTTATTTATCGCTTTCTCTGCCGGGATTCTGCCGGCTGGCGCAATTGATGCCTCGCACTTTGCGACGGAGTCGTGTCTCGCTCGTGGCCGGTGGGTCAAGGTCAGTGTCGGGCATACCGGTATCCATGCAATCAGCTATGACGATTTGCGCGCATATGGTTTTGAGAATCCTGAAAGGGTCAAAGTCTACGGTTTCGGCGGTACGCGTCTGAGCCTTAATGAACTTAGCGATGATTTGCCTGATGATTTACAGAAGACACTGACACTGCATACACCCGACGGGCGAATACTTTTTTACGGCGAAGCCGATTTGAGTTACAGCGCGAGGGTTCAGACTGCAATAGATATCAGACGAAATGTCTATGACCTGAAAGGTTATTATTTCCTTAGTGACCGCGATGATAGTGATGAAACTACGGCAACTGATGACATGCGGCCTGATAATGAGCGGCTCGATACGCATCGGTCGGTCAGCGTGATAGAGCGTGAGGTGCAGAACGTTGGTAAAGGCGGCGCTGTATGGCATGACCGCCGCATGGTGTCAGGTGATGAAGAATCTTACACATTTGAAATCAGAGATTTCGCTGACAGCGGCACAGGTATGTTCCATTATACGTTCGGAGCGTATGATTCAAAGGGGCTTACTCTTAAGGTCGCCGAGCCTGACGGCCTTGATGTGACACGACGCAGTGACATCCCCTCCGCATCGTTGTCCAATACCAACAGATTTTATGCACTTTCGAGCGGAAGCCGTACATTCGTCGGTCCGGTTGCTGACGGTAATTATACATTCACATTGTCTGTGCCGGTCAAAACGACAATCAAATATGCGGCGGTCGACCGCACATATCTGATTTACACGCGCGCCAACCGTCTGCCCGCGCAGGGTGCTCTGACAATGTGCTTTGACCGCTCGGATGTCGGTAAATCAGTCAGTGTCGAGTGCGGCGACGGAGATATCCGGCTTTGGGATATAACAGATCCTGCGGCTGTCAGAGACTGCCGGGCTGTCAGGTCTGATTCTGATCCGTCGCGCGTCGAGGCCGGTCTGACTACTAAAGCACCAGAGGCCTATCAGGCGATAAAGTATATAGCTTTTGATGCAGGAGCCGATTGGCCCTCGCCTGCATATGAAGGCGAAGTCGCCAATCAGAATCTGCATGCTCTCGCTGTGCCTCAGATGTTGATTATCACAACTGATGAGCTTGAGCCGGCGGCCCGTCGTCTTGCCGAGATACATCGTCAGACCGACGGTCTTGACGTGGCTGTCGTCACGCAGAGCGAGGTGTTCAATGAGTTTTCGTCAGGGAGCCGTGCGGCAATGGCTTACCGCCTGATGTCTAAAATGCTTTATGAGCGTGACAGCGACCGGTTTAAGTATTTGTTGCTGTATGGCCACAGTTACTATGATAACCGTCATCCGCAGCTTCCCTCACGCGAGGATCTGCTGACATATGAGTGTGAAGCGGAGGAGTACGCGCGCGACCGTACGACAAACTATTGCACTGATGCCTATTTCGGGATGCTTGACGACGATTTCGACCGTCGTAAAGTACATTTCGGGAAAATGAGCATCGCTGTGTCTCGAATAGATGTCACCGACTGCAGCGGCGGAGATGCGGCCAATGCAAAAATCGAGAGATTTCTGCGTCGCGGACGTACACCCTCAGTGTGGGCTAAGGTGCTTGCGGTCAGCGACGACGGTGACCATCAGGGGCATTACAAACAGTCATCCGAAGGTATGGATGTCATGAAGAGTATTTGTCCTCAGATGACTGTTGTGCAGGGGCATAACCTTATATATGAGTGGGATAACGGACAGGCCCGCACGCTTAACAAGGTTGCGGCGGATGCCCTTTCTGACGGTGTCGGATTGCTTTATTACTGCGGACATGCGGCCGTGTCTTTTTTCGGGGCGGAAGGTGTGCTGACAAACAGTCTTTTTAAAAATACGCCTGTCAGTGATATCCCGTTTGCATTTTTGGCTACATGTGAAGTTCTGCCGTATGACCGTGCGGTAGGGCATGTCGGACAGGAAATATTCAGTATCCCGGGAGGTGGATCGATGGCCTCAATCGGAGCGTCACGCACGGTCATCATGGAGTATAACCAGACCATGACTCTCGCGTTTTTGCGTGAATATGCCTCGGCGGGTCTGACGACATCAATCGGTGAGGTTTATATGCGCGCTCATAATAACGCGGTTAGCAAAACCAAAGAGCCCCTTGTCGCGGTAAATGCCACGAATTTCAACATGCTCGGCGACCCCTCGCTGCGTGTGGGAGCTTCAGGCGCCGCAATCGGGATTGATGATGTCGACGGCGTCGCTGCCGACGGAGAGGGACACTTCGTGATAAACTCTCTGAAGAGAGTAAGAATCAGGGGCCGCGTCGGCGGAGATGACAGCAAGACATTCAGCGGTCACGGACTTATCAGAGTGTATGAGGCACCGCGGACGGTCTATACAAACGAGCGCACTGACAAAAATGAGAAGCCGCTGCCGGTGGTCCTCGATGAAGAGGTGATGACGGCGCGCGGATTTGAGATTAAAGACGGACTCTTTGATTTTGAGATGATGTTGCCCGAGCCGCTTAACCAAGGCGGCACGAACCGTGTGACTCTGAGCGCGGTCAGCGCCGACAGTCTGAGCGCGGCATCAGGCATGGCCACGTTTGTAATCGGGTCATCAGAGTCGGAGAGTGCCGACGATAACGGTCCGGTAATCGAAGAGTTTTATGTCGGCAGCAGTGAATTTGCCGACGGAGATCTTACAGATTGTAATACGTCGGTGTTTGCCCGCGTCAGCGGCGATGTGGCGGCCGGGCATAATATCGGGCGACGTATGACAATGAGCCTCGACGGCCGTGTTTCATTGCGTAATGCCGGCAATTTTATACGCGTGACTGACGACGGGGCTGTGATTGTCGAGATGCCTCTCCATAATCTTGCACCCGGCCGACACAGTCTGACACTTGTGGCATATTCGGTTTCGGGCGTTTCGGCGGAGCGTACAATCAGTTTTGTATGCCGCGAACAGCCGTCAGGCCTCAGGCTGAGTGTGGCAGAACGTCCGGCGACTGATGTGGCCACGATAGGGCTTGATCATAATTTCACCGGAGCGCCTGACTGCCGTCTGATAATTGAGAACGCAGGGGGCGAGACTGTGTTTACACGCGAGTCGTGTACGTTCCCTTACGAATGGCGGCTTGTAAGCACTGAAGGCTCGAAGGTCGCCGACGGGCTATATCGTGCATACGTCACGGCGTCCGACGGTTTAGAGCATGCGTCGAGTGGCAAAATCGAGATAGTTGTCATCGGCGACACACAATAAAGCCCGTAAATTTGAGTTATATACAATGTATAAATCAAATCCGTGATGAAATCTTTCAAGACTATAAATATACTTGCTTTGGCCGGACTGCTGCTCTGCTCGTCTGTAAGCCTCAGAGCCGATGACGGCAAGAACGAGTTCAACCCGCTGACTACAGGTGTGACCTCGCTCAGCATCGCTCCCGACGCGCGCGGCGCCTCAATGGGCGACCTTGGTGCAGCCACCGAGCCTGACGCATACTCGCAGTTCTGGAATCCGTCGAAGTATGCCTTTGCCTACAGTCGTGCGGCTGTCTCGCTGAGCTATACGCCTTGGTTGCGTAAACTTGTAAACGATATTTTTCTGGCTGATTTGTCAGGCTACTGGAAAATCGGTAGCGGCGACAATCAGGCACTTAGCGCATCACTGCGTTACTTCTCTTTGGGAGAGGTGACCACCGACAATGTTACCGGTGGCGGACAGAGTCTCAATCCTTATGAAATGTCGTTTGATGTAGGCTATTCGCGCAAACTGTCGGAGAAATTCTCGATGGGCGTAGTGTTCAGATATATCTATTCAGACCTCGGATTCTCTGACAGCTATGCCGGAGACCAGTCGACCGGCGCCTCGGCCTTCTCGGCTGACATCGCCGGCTACTACACGACGTATCCCGTCGTGGGTCGCAGCGAGTGCCAGTGGTCGTGGGGCTGGAACATCTCGAACATCGGTACGAAAGTGTCATACAACAACGGCGAGGACCCCGCCTTCCTCCCCACTAACCTTAAAATCGGTACGGCATTTACATTCCCGCTCGCCGACTATCATAACCTCACCCTCGGTCTTGACCTCAACAAACTCCTTGTGCCGGCAAAGCCGCGCGAAAGTGATTATGCCGATGATGCCGACGGCCAGCGTGAGTATCTCGATGCTCTTGAGAACTGGGAGAATATGTCGCCGTTCACCGGCATCTTCAAATCATTCAGCGACGCTCCGGGCGGCATGAAGGAGGAGTTGCGCGAAATCAACTTCTCTCTTGGCGCCGAGTACAGCTACAACGACCAGTTCTTTGTGCGCGCCGGATATTTCTATGAGAATGAGATGAAGGGTAACCGCAAATATTTCTCTTTAGGAGCCGGTTTCTCGCTCAATGTGCTGCGTTTAGATGCGTCTTACATGATTGCCGCCGCGCAGACATCACCGCTCGACCAGACACTGCGATTCTCGCTGACATTTGACATGGACGGTCTGCGCGACCTCTTCGGCCGCCGCCGTTGATAAAGTATTTATATGAAAATCAGGGTAGGAAACGGATTTGACGTTCATCGTCTTGTCGAGGGACGCAAGTGTATTATATGTGGGGTGGATATCCCGTCTGATACGGGTCTTTTGGGACACAGCGATGCTGATGTGGCCCTGCACTCGCTCTCTGATGCTCTGCTCGGGGCGGCTGCGATGCATGACATAGGCTACCATTTTCCTGACACAGACGAGCGCTGGCGCGGAGCCGACTCGCGCATGTTGCTGCGCCGTGTCGTCGAGCTGCTTGCCGAGCGCGGTTACACTCCGTCTAACGTAGACATCACCATCATCGCCGAGCGTCCGCGCATGTTGCCGTATATCGAGCAGATGCGTCGCAATGTCGCCGAAGACCTCGGGATTGATGTCGACAGCGTATCTGTCAAGGCGACTACAACCGAGCGCCTCGGTTTCACCGGACGCCGCGAGGGCATTGCCGCTATTGCCACAGCCATGATAATCGGCTGTTGAGCCGTCGCTCACGGCTATGAGCGGCTGTTGAAATCTTCTCTGATAAATTTTGCGACCGAATCTTCGGTGTTCGGTCCGATTATGATGTCGGCCTTTGCTTTGGCCTCGTCAAAGGCATTGTCTACGGCCACGGCTACGTCTGCGATTTCAAACATCGGGAGGTCGTTGAGATTGTCGCCGAACACGACTACGCGGTCTGCTCCGGTAAGCTCTTTGAGGCGTGTTATTGCGGAGGCTTTTGATACACCCGGAGCAAAAATCTCGAGATGAGCCATGTCATGATTGAAAATGTCGGGATAGGCCGATACCGAACATTCGGTTTCTTCCTTGAGTTTTGCTGCGGCGTCATATACGGCGTCTGCCCGGCTGATGGCATAATATAGCAGGTCGCGCCGCGACTCAGGCGCCGGCGTGTGCAGATGAAAGCGTTTGAGCGGCAGGTTGCGTCGCTCGTCAACAAAGCTCTGCTCCTGACTGTTGAGGCAGTCCCCGGCGTGATAGACCTGAAGGATTGATGTCTCACCCATCGTGTATATAAACGGATATATATTGTTGTCAGCGCATATCGCGAGAGCTTTCGCGCGGTCATTTTCGGGCATGACCTTGACACAGCTGTATGCTCCGGGCTCTCGATGCCAGAAAGCTGTGCCCGTCATCACAATGGCCGGGGGGAGGGTAAGTGTGTCATGTAGCAGCGGCACAACGGTCGCAGGCGTGCGTGCAGTGGCGACGGTTATCAAAGCGTCCTGTCTGCTTAGCTCGCTTATTATTTCGGCCGAGCGGCTGCTTACGAGGCTGTCAGCTCCAAGCAGGGTGCCGTCAAGGTCTGATATGTATAGAGTGGGCATGGTGTGAGTCGTAAAATTAATTGTTAAGATCAATGTAAAAAAGCAGTCGGTAAAGACAATGTAGGGACTTGCCATCGGCAAGTATAATGTGGCCGCTAAGGTTTTAAACGCGTATTATACATGCCGTCGCTCCCGTCAGGTCGCTTTGGCATGTCCCTACATATTTTTTGTATAACAATTCAGCCGGGTTTTGCAATTGCCCCGTTATTAATAACAATCGGCCGGCTCATATATGTGAGTCAGCCGATTTGAGAAGTAGTCTTACGAGGATTCGAACCTCGACAGACAGAACCAAAAACTGTAGTGCTACCATTACACCATAAGACTATCCTTTGCCCAGCCTATGCCGTCGGCGATGACTTAAGCGCCACAAAGTTACATAAAATTTGGCTAAACTGCAAAATTAGCCTGAAAATCTTTTTAACTTATGTGGGTAGGGACTTTAAGGTCCTTAAGGTCGTTAAGTACCTTATGGTCTTAATGAAGGGTTTTATTTTGCAATCAGGAGGTAGTAGTTTTTCTTGCCGCGCTGGGCGATGATGTATTTGTCGTTTAGCAGCATGTCAAGAGATGCGGGAGCGTAGGCATCGGTAATTTTCTCCTTGTTTATGGCGAAACCGCCCTGCTGGGCCATTTTGCGCATTTCACCCTTTGAGGGGAAGACCTGTGCGCGGTCTACGAGGAGGTCGGCGAGCTTGATGCCGTCGGCGATTTCCTGACGCGACACCTCAAATGTGGGCACGCCCTCGAAGACTGCGAGCAGCGTATCTTCGTCGATTTTGTGAAGTGTCTCTGTAGCCTTGTTGCTGAAGAGTATCTCCGAAGCCTCGACAGCAGCCTGCCAGTCGGCCTCGGAGTGTACCATCGTGGTGATTTCTTTGGCAAGACGTTTCTGCAGGGGACGGCGTCCGGGGTCGGCAGCCTGCTCGGCAACGAGAGCCTCGATTTCCTCGCGTGTGAGTTCGGTGAAAATCTTGATGTATTTTTCGGCGTCGGCGTCAGAGACGTTGAGCCAGAACTGGTAGAATTTGTAAGGCGACGTGTAGCGCGGGTCGAGCCATACGTTGCCGCTCTCTGTCTTGCCGAATTTGCCGCCGTCGGCTTTGGTGATAAGCGGACAGGTGAGAGCGTAGGCCTCGCCGCCGAGTGTGCGGCGGATGAGCTCTGTGCCGGTGGTGATGTTGCCCCACTGGTCTGAGCCTCCGAGCTGCAGGCGGCAGTTCTTGTCGCGGTAGAGCGTCAGAAAGTCGTAGCCCTGCACGAGTTGATAAGAGAACTCTGTGAACGACATGCCCTGCTGGGAGTCGCCGGCAAGACGTTTCTTGACTGAGTCTTTGGCCATCATGTAGTTGACGGTGATGTGCTTGCCCACATCGCGGATGAAGTCGAGGAACGAGAAGTTTTTCATCCAGTCGTAGTTGTTGACAAGCTCGGCGGCATTTGGCGCGTCGCTGTCGAAGTCGAGGAATTTGGCGAGCTGGCGCTTGATGGCCTCCTGATTGTGGCGGAGAGTCTCCTCGTCGAGCAGCTTGCGTTCCTGACTTTTCATCGAGGGGTCTCCGATCATGCCGGTGGCACCGCCGACCAAAGCGATGGGTTTATGACCGGCGCGCTGAAAATGCTTGAGCATCATCACGCCGACCAAATGTCCGATATGCAGGCTGTCGGCCGTCGGGTCAATGCCGAGATAGGCCGTTGTCATTTCTTTCTTAAGTTGCTCGTCTGTGCCCGGCATCATGGTGTGTATCATGCCGCGCCAAGTGAGTTCTTCGATAAAGTCCATAAGTATTTATAGTGTTGAAGTTTCTGAGGGTGCAAAGTTACAAATTATATTTTTAATCAGAGGCTTTAAGGGCGCCGAGCGGTCTTAAAATTCTGAAAACGCCAGCGGCAGAGTCGAGCGTACCGACGGGAGGATGTAGATTTTATCGCGACCGGTGAGTATGACCTCGACGTCGTGGCCGGCGAGTTTCTCATACTCTAAAAGGGCTTGGCGGCATGCTCCGCAGGGCGCACACGGGTCGGCGACCTCAAGGCCGTCAGTGCCGCGGGCGGCAATGGCTATGGTCTCGAAATGAGCATCGGGATATTGAGCGTGAGCATAGTAGCATGCCGAGCGCTCGGCGCAGGTGCCCGAGGGGTAGGCGGCGTTCTCCTGATTGGCACCGGTGACTATCTCGCCGTTGTCCAAGGCTATGGCCGCGCCCACCGAGAAGTGGCTGTAAGGAGCATAGCTGCGGTGTGTCGCTTCGCGGGCGAGGTCTACGAGGCGTCGACGGCGCTCGTCTAATTCGTCATAAGCGGCTACTTTCACCGGGGTGGATATAATCATGTCTTTCATGTCAGTTATTTATTGCTTTAGATTGAAATCGGTTACAAATATACGAATATATCAAGAGTAAAACAGCAAAGAAAATGTGACGGTTAAATAAAAAATGCTTAAATTTGAGGGCCATAATATCATGTATCATTTTCCCGACCGTTTATCGGCCGCTTGTTTAATACCATCACAGTAAACCAAACAATGAAAAAATTATTTACGTTGGCTTTGGCGACAGTTCTCGCCATGATGCCGAGCACACTTTCGGCACAGAAAATTAAAGTAGCATGTCTCGGAAACTCCATCACGGCCGGCGCCGGCATCTCAAACGAAGCAGACAAATATCCATCGCAGCTGCAAAATCTGCTCGGCGACGGCTATGAAGTGAAGAACTTCGGCCAGAACAGCCAGACCGTGCAGATGCGCGGCTATGATCTGACTGACGGGTCTAAACCCGGCGACTGCGCCTATCGCAACAAACAGAAATATAAGGACGCGCTGGCCTATAAGCCTGATATTGTAGTCCTTAAATTGGGCACAAACGATTCAAAGAATATCAACTGGCTGGAGGACTCGCCGGTAGTTTTCCGCAAGGACCTCAACGATATGCTCGACGAGATTGTCGCGAACTCCAATCCCACGATATATCTGTGTTATCCGTTGAGAGTCAAGTCAAGTTCGTGGACCATCAACGAGCGCAACATACACACTATTATAGGCATCATAAAATCTGTCGCCGAGGAGCGCGGCATCGATATCATCAATCTGCACACCGCGTTTGACGAACAGTTAGGCGACAAATGGAACACCGTCTATGCCGACGGCGTGCATCCTAACGCCGAGGGCGCGAAAATCATAGCACAATATGTCGCTGACGCAATCCTGAATAATAAATTCAATGACTCGGCGATATATCTTCATCCGACTGTGGCCTGTATCGGAGGATTGCGCACATCGGGTTATGACGGAGGCCTTGCATCCGACACGCGCCCGACCGACGTCTATACTTATCAGCTCGGTCTTGAATTAGGCACACGCTACACGGTTACGAATTTCGGAGTGGGCAACCGCACGATCTTGCGCGAAGGCACCGAGCAGGACCCTGCCAAGACCACAGACCCGAAGCCGTGCTCATATTTAAATCACAACAAGTATCAGGAAGTGGTCAAAGGCGCTTATGACATAGTGACAATCCACCTCGGCGAGATGGATGCCAAGTCTTTTAACTGGGCGCACAAAGACGACTTTAAAACTGATTTGAGCGATATGGTAAACGGTATACGCGAGGCGTCGCCGGATACCAAAGTCTATATCTGTGTGCCGGCCCGTCTTAAGAACAATGCGACATTCAACAATATCGACGGCAACGTCTATGCCGACGAGGTCGCTCCAGCCATACGCAGTGTAGGCGCGACGCTCAATGTGCCGGTCGTTGATTTCGCCGACGCGTTTGAGGACCGCGACGAGTACTATGCCAACGCCTTTGCCCTTAAAGCACCGGCACATAAGCTGATGGCTCAGACTCTTGCAAAAAAGATTCTCGACGATGAGAAAGACATCAACACCTCGATAGGCTCAATCGCCGTCGATAATGCCGACGGGCAGGCCCCGACAGAATATTATGACCTGCGCGGCGTCCGCGTCTCCAATCCCTCGGCCGGCCTCTACATCCGCCGCCAAGGGGCTGCTGTAAGCAAGGTCATCATGCGATAAAAAGCGTGTTTGGGGAGATTTAGAGCCAAAAATTTTATTATCTGAGATATAAACACTATTTTTGCAGTTCGTAAAGGGCAGCAGTCGATGACCTGCGGCCCGGCATAAAAGAGAACAAACAAATATCATAACATAAATGGAAAACAAAAATCCCCAAATCAAGCCTGTAATCGAGGAAGAAGCCGATTTCGTGGCAAAAACCAAGAAATACCGTAAAGAGCTTATCGGTCTCTTTGTCGCAGTCGTTGTTATCCTTGTCGCAATTCTCGCATGGTATCTCGTGCGTCAGAATCAGACAGCCAAAGCCGATCAGGCCATTGCTCTCGCAGATGTGGAGCAGAACGATTCAATCGCGCTCAAACTTTATGAGGACGCCGCCACTCACGGCACAAAGAGCGGTAACCGCGCCAAAGTCGAGGCTGCCATCCGTCTGTATCAGGACGGTAAATACGAGGAGGCTGCCAAGTATCTTGATGATGCATCGATTGACGATGACATCGTGGCTGCCGGCGTGGAGACTCTCAAAGGCGACTGCTATGTAAATCTCAAAAACAACGCGGCAGCTATCAGCGCTTACAAAGACGCTATCAGCGAGGCCGACGGAAATACTCAGCTTGTGCCTATTATCCTTGTTAAACTCGCCAATGTCTATCGTGCCGAGAAAAATT
Organism: uncultured Bacteroidales bacterium; assembly: GCA_965143025.1. Taxonomy (GTDB): domain Bacteria; phylum Bacteroidota; class Bacteroidia; order Bacteroidales; family Muribaculaceae; genus CAG-873. Next base: position 88,725 of record CBCSTG010000001.1, on the reverse strand, counting down.
ACAAAGAAGAGGCCAAGTGCTATGAGACAATTGTAAAAGATTATCCCACCTACGGCCGGATTGCAGGTTTCGACGCCCGTAAATACTGGGAGCGTGCCAAGGCATCGATAGCCGAATAAGAGTACAACAGACATACCGGGCGTCTGCCGAGCGGCGGACGCTTGTCCGGCACAATATAAATGAATGTGTCATTATTGCCCGGCAATAATGACACATTCTGATATAGAGACCAATCTAATCAAATATTTCTTGCCGATGGCCGATGAAACTGACAATCAAGAGCGATTGAAGCAGTTGGAGACACTGCCCGTCGGACGCCTGCTGTGGACTTACAGTCTGCCGGCGGTCGTCGGCATGATTGTCATGTCGCTCTATAACGTCATAGACCGAATATTCATCGGTCGCGGCGTGGGGCCCGATGCGATATCGGGTCTGGCCATCACGTTTCCGGTGATGAATCTGGCGACAGCGCTCGGAGTGCTTGTCGGCGCCGGCGCCTCTGCGCGCGTCTCGATACTGCTCGGACGACGCGACCGTCACGGCGCGAGTCTTGTATTGGGCAACTCCTTAGTGCTGATTATCCTCAATGCGACAATTTATATCAGTATCTTCGGCATATTTATAGACCCGATACTGCGGGCTTTCGGGGCGAGCGACGCCACGCTGCCGTATGCGCGCGACTTCATACTATGTCTTCTGCCGGGTCTGCTGATGACTAATCTCGCCTTCAGTTTCAACAACATAATGCGTGCGTCGGGCTATCCGCGGCGCGCCATGCTGACGATGATGCTCGGGGCCGGCATCAATATCGCTCTTGCTCCTATATTTATATTCGTGTTCGGCATGGGCATCAAGGGAGCGGCCATAGCGACGGATATAGCGATGACTGCGTCGGCAGCTTTTGTTATGGTGCATTTCTTCCGTCGCGATGTTACGTTACACTTTGTCAAAGGCATTTACCGCCTGCGTCTTGCGGTCGTCATGTCGATTGTGGCCATAGGCGCTGCGCCTGCTTTGGTCAACGCTGCGGCATGTTTTATCAATGTGCTTATAAATAATTCGTTATATACCTACGGCGGAGATATGGCCGTTGGCGCGGCCGGCATATTCTCGACCTACACATCGTTGTTGGTCACGGTGGTGTTGGGTATCTGTCAGGGCATGCAGCCGATTATAGGATATAACTACGGCGCCGGCCACTACAGCCGTCTCCGGCGTACATTCTGGCTTGCGGCCGGAGTCTCTACGGCCATTTGTGCCGGCGGTGAGATTGTGGCCATGATTTTTCCGTCGGCTATTGCGACGGCGTTCACCTCTGACGATACGATGATATCGCTGACGTCGACGGCGCTGACCACGGCGATGCTTGTTTTCGGAGTGGTCGGATTTCAGATTGTGTCGACTACTTTCTTTCAAAGCATTGGCTGTGCCGGCAAGTCGATATTCCTCAGCCTGACGCGTCAGGTCATATTTTTGATACCGCTGCTGATGATACTTCCGTCGCAGTTCGGTCTTAAAGGTGTGTGGATGTCGTTCCCGAGCTCTGACGCGCTGGCCACATTGGTGACGGCCGCCATGATAATATGGCAGCTTAGACAAATCGGGCGCATGAATCAGCGCCCGCGGTGAGACGATGACGCTCCGTTGCCGGCAGGCTGTGAGTTGCCGGATGAAGGTGTGAACGTCGGAAGCCCCATGTTGCCCGGCCTTTGCATGCCTGAGGGTGAGGATATTACCGGCCGTGAATCGGGAACGTTGGGACGGTTTGCGCCGTTTGCGGGCGGACGCGGGGTAAAAGTCGGGCCGTTGTAGGGCGGCAGCGGTCTCACACCGGGCCAGTCCGGCCCATAGAAACCGCCCCAGCCATTAAGCGGGCCGTAACCATAAGGGTTATAATACCACGGGCTGTTATAGCCGTTATAATAATCATCGAGGCCGAAGTCTGACGATAACATCATGTCAGCACATGAACTCAGCAATAATGCCGAGCCTGCTATAGCCGCCGCAATGAGTCCATGTCGTTTCATAACTAATGCAGATTTAAACGTTTCTGTTATATTCTAACAAATCAGGAGGTATAAATGTCGGCGTGGTGATTAAAAAAAGCCGGTCGCTCCGGATTCGTCTATAAAAGTCGCCGGTTTGTCGATTATAGGCCAAGGGGACGCCTGACACGCTAAACTTTTTTATTAATTTCGGGTCAGATTAGCAGAAAACAATGATGCTTAAGAAATAAAGATGCAATTTTCAGGTAAAAAACTAAGGTTAATTTTTTGTTTGTCGGCTATAGCACTCGCAGGGCTGTCAATGCGGGCCTACGATGTGACAGGCCGGGTCATCGACAACACGGGCGAGGCGATGATACAGGCCTCGGTCAGATTGTTGTCGGCGCGTGACAGCTCGACGGTCCGCACGGCCGTCAGTGATAGTGACGGAGCTTTTAAGCTCACTCCCGTCAAGACGGGCAAATATATCCTCGAGACGTCGTATGTAGGTTACGGCGCTGACTTCAAAGATGTGAGCGTCGGCACAAAGAATGTCAATGTCGGTACAATCACTCTCTTAGAGAGCTCGGTGATGCTTGCCGAGGCCACGGTTGTCGGCATTAAGACGCCTATAAAGGTCATGCAGGATACCGTCGAGTTTAACGCCGACTCATACAAGACTGCGCCAAATGCCGTGGTCGAGGACCTGCTCAAGCGTCTGCCCGGTGTCGAGGTCGACACTGACGGCAAAATCACCGCCAACGGCAAGGAGGTGACAAAAATACTTATTGACGGCAAGGAGTTTTTCAGCGACGACCCCAAAGTTGCGTCAAAAAATCTGCCGGTCAATATGGTCGACAAGCTGCAGGTCGTAGACCGCAAGAGCGATCTGGCGCGTATAACGGGTGTCGACGACGGCGAGGAGGAGACGGTCATCAACCTCACGGTCAAGAAAAACATGAACAACGGATGGTTTGGCACTGTCGAGGGCGGTTACGGCACCGACAGCCGCTATAAGGCCAATCTTAACATAAACCGTTTCTGGAACGGAAACCAGTTTACGATAATCGGGGGCGCCAACAATGTCAATGACCTCGGTTTTACGGACGGCACGGCTTCGCGCTTTACTCGTTTCGGCGGGTCGACGGGTATCACGTCGTCAAAAGCATTGGGAATAAACTTTAATGTCGGCAAAGAGGAGATACTGCGTGTGGGCGGCAACGTGATGTATAGCTACAGCGACCGTGACACACGTCAGCAGACCGACCGCCAGTATCTTTTTACGGACTCGACATCTTATTATAACTCGGCCCGTACGGCCCGCGACCGCGGCCACAACGTGCGCGCCGACTTCCGCGTGCAGTGGAAACCCGATTCGTTCAATACGTTTGAGTTCCGGCCTAATATGTCGCTCAACTATAATAAGTCAGTCTCGTCGGATTCGTCGCTGACCCGCGCGGGCGACGCTGCGATGAGCGATGTGGCACGAAGCATTAATGACGACAACTCCCGCGGCTCGTCATTTGAGTTCGGGGCGTCGATGATTTACAACCATAATTTCCGTGCGCGCCGCGGCCGCTCGTTCTCCGTTCAGGCCAATTTCAGGATGAGCAATGTCAGGGAGAAGAGCAATTCCTACTCATGGAACAAATTTTATCTGCTCGACGACTCCGTCGATATCCTCGACCGCTACACAGACAATCACACTTGGAGCAACAATTTCTCTACGCGCCTGACATGGACCGAGCCGTTGGGAGATGTCCGTAACGGTAATTTTCTCACGGTAGCCTACCGTTTTCAGTATCGCTGGAACAATGCCGACCGTATGACTTACGGCCATGCCGTCGACTTCCCTGACGGGTGGGACGGAGAGCCGGTCATCAGCCCCGCTCTTGATTATATCGACAATCTGTCAAACCGTTTCCGTAACGATTTTATGAATCAGGATATACGCCTCGGATTCAAGCACGTCAGCAAGACGAGTAATCTTAATGCGGGTGTGTCATTCGTGCCTCAGATGTCACGGTCGCTCAATCTGACGCATGAAGACCGCAGTGTGCCGCGCCGCTGGGTGTGGAATTACGCGCCGTTCTTACGTTACCGCTGGCGCCCGTCCAAGTCTAAGTCGCTCAGTGTCGACTATATGGGGCGCAGTAGTCAGCCGTCGATGACGCAGTTGCAGCCGGTGGTCGATGACAGCAATCCTCTTAATGTGAAAATCGGTAATCCCGACCTCAAGCCGTCGTTCAGCCATAACATAAGACTGCGTTTCCACAATTTCAATGCCGAGGCACAGCGCGCCATCATGACCATGTTTGATGCGACGGTCAATCAGAACTCGATTGTCTCGCGCACGAAGTTTAACTCGACAGACGGCGGACGCACGACGACCTACGAGAATGTCAACGGAGTGTGGAACGTGCGTGCCATGAACATGATTTCGTTCCCGTTCCGCAACCGCAGTTTTACATTCAACAATCACCTGATGGCCAACTATGCCAATACCATTGGCTTTAACAACGGCGAGCGCAACCGCTCGGGTACACTTCGCGTCAATGAGTCGTTCGGCGTGGCATGGCGTCCCGACAATGTGGAGCTGGAGATACGTCCGCGTTACTCGCTGCAGTTTGTGCGCAACAGTCTGCAGGGCTCGGCTAACCGGACGGTGCACAGCTACGGAGGCTCGTTCAACGGCACATATTACACGCCGTTCGGCCTCGTGCTCAACAGCGATTTGAGCTATTCGGCCACGAGCGGTTACTCAGAGGGTTATGACACGCGCCAGTGGATGTGGAACGCATCGGTTTCGTATCAGTTCCTGCGTGACAAGGCTATGACTGTGACTCTCAGCGGCTACGACCTGCTGCAGCAGCGCTCAAATGTGAGACGCAGCATTACGGCCAATTACATCGACGACATCCGTTATAACTCGCTCACGCGTTATTTCATGCTGTCTGTATCATATAAGTTCAATACATTCGGCAAGGGCAAAACGCCACGTGACCGCAACTCGGAGCGCTTCGAGGGGCACGGAGGACCGCCTCCGGGCATGGGTCGCGGCGGCCGTCGCCCGATGGGTCCGCCTCCGGGCATGTAATCAACAAAGACATAATTTGGAAGTGTGAATAGAGAGTCCCCTGTCTCACGGCTTGATTGAAAGCGTCTGAGACAGGGGACAAATTTTTTAAGAGGTTGTCTGAATAATATCTATTAACCGGCGCTATTTAGCGAATAATCTTTTTGATTTTTATAGAGCCGTCGGGAGAAACCATGTGCACGATATTGATACCCTTGACCGGTTTGAGGTGTTTACGGCCGTAGATATCGTAGATGGCTACAATGGTGAAATCTTCGTCCGAGCCGGATATATTATCGATACCGCTGGTCAAATCTACAGTTCCTTTAGGGCTGAGACCACCGAACTCATTTACAGCCTGCACGGAGAAAGACTGCGATGCGGAGGCAGGGATGGGGGTGGATGTTTCAGTAGTGATATCAATTACGTTGTCACCGGATGTTACGACATAGCATATTGCATAAGGTACCGTATTCCAGTTTAAAACCGAGCCGTCGATAAGGGGCGTCGGAACTGCACAAGACTCTGTCTTGATAGCCGGTTGCCATGCATCGCTGCCGGAAAGTACGTTGGCGAGGGTGTATTGTGCAGCTTCCTCGTCTGTCAGACGGTTCTTGGCCGTGCCGTATACTCGTTCGCCGTCCTGCATGTAATAATATGTGTCACGGCGCTGTGAGAGGTCGACAAGATTGCCCGAGGCATCGGTCGTGTTCCATTCGGCCCATATAACCGGGAGTCCGCCCATTGTCTCATACCATCCTGTAGCGGGGATGTTTACTTCAGCGCGTGTGTTCAGGAAAACAGTCTTCGGGAAATTATGCCAAGGACGTCCGAGCCATACGGTAGTCTTCGACGGATCGCCGGGGGCGGTAATGGTACAGTCGCGGAACACATAACCCCATTTGACATCTTTGGCATGGGAGGGCGCGACGATAAAACCGCCGGAGTCGCGGGTTATAAGGAGGGTGGTGTTTTCGATGTAAATATCGCCGCTGTTGTATATGAAGTCGACGGCGCCTTCAATCAGAGAGTTCTTGACATAGGCACGGTAATCTGACTTGCTTGGCGTAATCCATGTATCCTGATAGGAGAGCAGGGCTACGTTGTTTAAAATCGTGCGGTCGGCAGCAGTGTTCAGAGCGAGTGCCTGCGGTCCTGTAGCATTTTCATGACCATAGGAGTTTTCAAGAGTGATATTCTCAAACATACAGTCATTGGCATTTACTACCATAGTGGCGCCAACACTTACATGCACTGCATTGTCACCCCCGCACAGGCGGTCGTCAAGGATGACGGTCTTGTCACGGTCCTGTCCGATTACATGCATGAACGGTTTGGCGGAAGGAATATCGATATGCTCCTTGTAATTTCCGTTCTTGACGAAAATGAGCCACGGGTTTACACGGCCTGTTGGAGCGGCGTCAATTGCAGCCTGAAGCGATGCATAGTCACCGGTGCCGTTGATGTCGACAATAGCGTCATACAGGCGGGGTTGCGGTTGGGTGCGCTGGATGGTAGTGAAGCCGAGTGTCACAGCGGGAGCCGGATTGCCGCTACGGTCTGTAACTACGCCCTCGGGCATCTCAAAGATGTATCGGGTGCCATAGCTTAATGCAGCGTAGCGGAATACGACATTCTTGCCGGATATAACGGGCTGAATCGGCTTGCCGTCAAGTGTGGCATTACCTGTGCCGGGGATGATTTTTTCGTCGTATGTAAGCACGATTGAGCCACTGACAGATGCTCCGTCGGCACCGTCGACCGGAATGGATGACGTAAGCACCAGAGCGATATTGTCGTCAGCAGCGAGGGGAGAAGCGAGCACATATACGTCGGTTATGGCGAGGCCGTCATAGTCAGTAGCGTTGCCGATTAGCTCCGATTCAAAATCAGGATACCAGCGGATGTAGACACGCTCGCAATCGGATGTCTCGGCCGGGAGATCAAACTCGGCGTCGCTCCAAGTGCGGTTGCCGGGCGACATTTCACCTATGGTTGTATATTCTTTGCCGTCAGTGCTGCACTGCACGAAAAAGCGGCTATAAGTGTTGTATGTGCAGCTTAGTGCCGACACGATTTTCAGTGATGTGTAACCCTTTGATGAGAAGGAGACCTCATAGAAAAGCTTGGATGTGCGAACTTTCCATATACGTGCCGCATACCTACCGTTCTCATCGCCGCGCGATATGCCACGCGAGAGCCATGACGAGCGTTCGCCTTTATCATTGTGTAGCGACATGAGGCCGGCGTTGTCGCTCTCAGCCCTGAAGTCGGCGGCACGCTCGGTCGCCGGTTCGTCGAAATGAAAGTCCCAGCCTACGATATAGTCGTCGGCAGAATATACGGCTTTGAGATTCTTAGCCTCGTCCATGCGGATATTACGCTCTGATGACGTGCTGTTGTCTTCCCAGTTTGTGAATGTCAGTATGCGGTTACCGGTTGCTGAAAGTGACACATCCGTACCGGCTTCGTAATAACGCACGCCATCTACGATATGTCCCTCTGGAGAGACGCGCACCATATAATCGGCTGCGCCACCTTCGACGGCAATGTTGAGCGGATATGTGGAAAGCTTCTCATATTGAGCCACAAGAGAGAGGTCAGCTTTAACAGCAAAGGTATATGGATTATCTGTCGATACAATTCTGCCGCCGGATTGCCATCCGGTAAAGCGGTAACCGAAATTCTCGGTTGCGGCCACAGTCACTTCGATATTCTCGTCGTAGGAGGGAGAGTCTGGTGAGATAGTTACATTACCGGCTTCGGAATCGGATGGAGACACGCTGACCGTATATGAGGGAACTTCAATTTCCTGACCGGAAACCTCACCTTCGATGACAACATCGTGGAGTGTAACAGTCCTTGTGTTGCCGAGGCTGGCGATAGCAATGCTAAAAGTGAGAGTGTTGTTATAGACTACAACGCCATCTATGTCAAATTGGAAATGAGCCTGTTTCGGCTCGGTGTTGTTTCTGATTGGTTCGAGATTGGAGCCAAGCACGGTTTTTGCACCGTCAACGGTCAGGCTCGCCTCGAGCTTTCCGCCGTTTGTGCCGTTGCGTGTAGCGTAAAACGATACTTTGGAGGGACGAAAGGTCATGCCCGGTTTGGGGCGTGCGGTAAATGTCACCGAGGCGGCATCTGTATAGCCGCTCTGATTGTTGATTACGGGCTGATACATTGTACCTGTGCGGTCGACGGGCTTAGCGGTTCCTGTCACGGTAAGATCGCTTCCTACGGAATATCCTGTGAAAGAGAATGCGCTGCTTGTGGTGTCGGCCACTTTAGGATTGTCTTTTCCTTTGTCGAGAGGCCATGTGAGTGTTACGGGAGTCGATTCGTTGGATACATATCCGGTAAATGTGACGTTAGTGAGGCAGAGCAACGCATCGGCCACCGCTGCTTTTGTCCATGGATATACACGCAGGCTCAGCGTCTCTCCGGCTGCAAGATTGATGATTGCATCGGTTGCGGCAAGGTCCATAACGCCGTCAGCCATCGCCGAGGGTGAATAGAATGTCTTAGGATTGCCGAAGCCGGGAGTCGTGGAATAGCTGACGTGACATTGCATCGCGTCAGTAGCCAAGGCGCCGATATTCATGGAAATGCCGCTTATCTGTACGGCTTTCCCTTCAGGAGCGCTGATGGCGAATTCGATATACCGTGCAGGTGATTCGTCGATGTCGCCATCGGGCCATGTGCCGCCTACTGGACGCAGTTTCAAGCCGTTGTCGGTGCCGGCAGATTCAAGTCCCACCAGCGTCATATCGCTTACTGAGACCTCACCGTTGAGTGTATATGTGTTGTCAGAGATGAAGGGCCAGATCAGTGACAGCTCACCGCTTCCGGGGATTGCAATGCCCGAGGCCGAAACAGGGATGTCAATCGACGAGTTTGCAGCCGATGCAGTAATGACACCGTTGACAGTGCCCGGAGTCGTGAGCGATGTCCTTACATAGAAGGTGCCGATAAGCGTGCCTCCGTCATAGGCAAGTTGCGCACTGTTACCCCATCTTGATTTATCGGCCGATACTTCGAAGTTACTGTCGGAGGTAACAGTAACGTTGCCGCTCTGTGGGTTCAGCCCGAATCCCGTAAGGGTGAATTCGCCCGTCAGGGTGTTTCCCACATAAGCTTCTCCAAGTTCGCCCGACACCGGTGATACGCTCAGGCCGGCGTCACTCACATTGATTTTATCTGAAAGGATACCCATCTCGCTCATTTTCTCGGCGCACTGACGTGCGATAAGTGCGGCTCCGGCAACACTAAGATGAGTAGAGCCCTGTCCGTCTGAAAGGAGCTCATGGCATTTTGCATCGCCATATTTCACGAAGAGTTGTCGCGATGTTTCGGTAAGATCGATGAAAGGTACATCGAGTTCCTCGGCGAGTTGTTCCATCTGCCAGCGGTAATCCATCGAATGATCGTCGGCCGGGATTTTGTTGCCCGTTGTCGGTCCGTTGGCTGTCAGTTTGCTGAAACTGTCGCCGAGATCATGACGCCCGGCGCGGCGTATGTCGCCGTCAGAGGTGAAATTCATGCGGCATACAGAGGAGGCAAACAGAGGTATTGCATCCTTAGCGCGCACTTCTTCGACGAGCTTGCGTAAAGTCTTTACATAAGTATCATTCGGGACAGAGCCTCGTTTGTCGACCTTTGCGGCAGACTCCATATCACCCTTCGCTACGTAATAGTCGTAGAGCTGCTGACCGTCCATGCCTCCGTTCTTCTCGTCGTTGTGGGCGAACTGAAGCAGAACGTAGTCACCCGGTTTGAGGGCTTTCTTTATTGACGGCCAATATGCGTCGCCGTCGTAGAAGCCACGCACATCCATTCCGCCTTTACCACGGTTTATTACAGTAATATCCGGGTCAAAGAATGCCCCGAAGTACTGGCCCCACCCACGAGTAGATGTTGAGCCGTCAGTAGCATAGTCGGCCATAGTGCTGTCGCCACACGTAAAAATCGTCTGTGCGTACATTCCTAAGGGGAGTGCCACAGCTAACGCCGACATAAGTAATTGATTGACTTTTTTCATCGTATTAATTTATGGAAATGATTTTCCGCAAAATTATCGGTGAAAAAGGGCAAAAAGAGTGAAAATTTGGTGCACGGAGGGTTGAAAATCGACGCCGGAATATGTAAGGATTAATTACTTACATCTTTTTTGTAGCGGGAAGCATATTCTTTAGGTGTGCAACCCATCTGCTCTTTAAAAAGCATAGCCATATACTGCGGAGTCTTAAATCCACAATTATAAGCGATTTCCGCTACGGTCAATGTGCTGTCACGCAGGAGTCGGGAAGTAGCGGCTATGCGTATCATGCGAATGAAATCTTCAATCGATATGCCGATTGAGGATTTCACCTCGTTTCGCAGTGTATTGCGTCCGAGGTTGAGTTCGTTGGCGATATTTTCTGCCTTTAAAGTAGAAACGTGGTATTTATTTCCGATAACATGACAAACGCGTGCCATGGTGTCACCGCTGTCGGCGGCATTGCCCGATATGGCCATATCAAGATAATAATTAAGGCGGCGCCTGCGGTTGCGTGAAAGGTAGAAAATCCGGATGCCATAGCCAATGGCTGCCAATGCGACAAGTATGCCGAATAGGGCAAGACAGCCAAGAAGGATTTCTGTCCATGTATAAGGGACTCTTATGCTCATGCCGATTTCATTATCGCTCCATCGGCCGAATGAGTCAGTCGAACGTATCCATATCTGTGTATCACCGGCAGGAAGTGATGAGAGATGCAGCGTGCGCTCATGGCCAAGTTCAATCCATCGGTCAGAATCTCCGGTACGATAAGCATACATGATATTGGCGGCTCCGTCAAAATCGATAGCCGCGAAGTGTATGGCTATGTCGCGACACCCGACCGGCAGTTGAATCCTCTCTGAATAATCCACCGGAAGCGGAGAATTGCCGCCAGCAATTACCTCGGTCACAACAAGCGCCGGAGGTGTCGGCGCATCGATTTCCGAGGGGTCCACAATCAGTATGCCACCGCGTAGTCCGAATATCAGACGGCCGTCGGACATACGTTGCGGCTTTGCTTCAGTAAACCGGATTTCACGGCCGAGATTGTCTTCATTGTATGTCGACATAAATTTCCAGTCGGGTGTGTATCGAGACAGAGCATTGAGAGCCACCACCCAAAAACAACTGTCGGCGTCCTGTATTATCGACAATATCGGATCGTGGTGAAGGCCGTCTCGAATATTCAGGTTGGAAAAGGACGCTGTTGAGTCGGAAAGTACCGATTCATCGGTTACATAGTCTATTCCGCCGGAGAATGCCGAGAAATAGAGCGCGCCATCATTGGCGACGTATATGTCAAGTATGTCATCGTTGCTTAGCGAGCCATTGCGTGACGGCTCGGTATGGTAGAAGCAGAACCGGATATCCTCCGGAGTTTGAGCGTCAGTATCAAATGTCACGATACCCGAGGTCGTCGCAGCCGTCATCCGGCCTGACGGCGAGCAAACGAGCCTACGTATTTTCGGAGCTTTATCCGTGGGGTAATTATGCGGGAAGGTAAAGGAAACCCCTGTAAGGGAATCCTCATTAACTTTTGCGACACCGGCGCCGAAAGTCGCGAGCCAAAGATTATCATTCCGGTCAAAAGCTAAATCGTAGATATCACCGCATCTCAGCGCTCCATGAGTTTTGCCTTCACCATAAATGTCAAGGTTATAATGTCTTGGCGACGCCGGTGTCATTCTGACAAGTTTATGTGATTTGGTGCCGATCCATACCCGACCGTGCATGTCGGCAAGGAAAGCATATGGTTTCATGCCGAATCCGGCTAAAGAGTCTGTAACAATCCGGCCGTCTGATAAAAGATTTCCGATATGCACTCCGGCAGAGTCATACAGCATGACACGTGTATCGCGCGCACCGACCCATATCCTGTCGTCAGGCGAGACATACAGGGCATGGATTTCCTTTCCGATAGAATCTATAGCTGTACAGTCAATAAACTTGAACGCACGCGGAGATACAGAAATGAAATCTATACCGTCGTTATGTCCGAGCCATATATTGCCGCGGGAATCAATATAACTGACAGCATGGCGGTTTATATATTTCTCCAATTCGGGCAACGGTTTGCCTCTGACTGATTTATTGCGATTTTCGAAAATGAGACTGTCTTCTTCCGAGCCGAGCCGGAATGAACCGGATACGCGGTCAAGGCGATATACGCGTCCGCTGTATGTAGCGATTACGATATCTCCTGTCGGCGCGACGGCAACACGCTCCACGCGGTTGTTGTCGAGTTTTATCGAATCATCGGGATGTGAACGGAAATTACGGAATTCGTATCCGTCGAAACGATCGACGCCGCACCACGTGGCGAACCACATATAACCTTTGTCGTCCTGTACCATATCGCGGACATGAGTATGTGTCAGGCCGTCGCGTGTGTCATAATGACGCACGGTTACCGCTGCTGACAGTCCCATATTTACAAACAGGATAAGAAGAGTAAATATGTAAGACTCGTGTATTCTCATGGGAGTAGATAGGACTTTGATGCAAATATAGCATTTAGACCATAAACCCTCGGTCAAGTTTTATGGTAGATTTTTCTCCTTCAAAACCGTAACCGAGGGTTTGTTATGTCAGATTGTCTTATCAGGCTTGTATTTTTAGCCCGATCGTTAAGACGCCGGGAGTGAGGCAGTCTTTAAATAAGTCGGATTATTTTGCGGCTTCGGGGTCGAGGTTTGCGCTCTCGATGTCTTTGAAGTATTTATATGTGCCGACCTTGAGCTCGTCGCAGGCCTCTTCGTCAGCGACGATGATGGCTTTGGGGTGCATCTGCAGGGCTGAGATGGTCCACATCTGAGAGATGCCGCCTTCGACGCCGTGATGCAGGGCGCGTGCCTTGTTGTGGCCGTTGACAATGAGGAGCACCGAGCGAGCGTCCATGATTGTGCCGACACCGACTGTAAGTGCGGTCTTGGGGACGAGATTGACATTGTTTTCAAAGAAGCGCGAATTTGCGATGATGGTGTCGCGAGTCAGGGTTTTCATGCGCGTGCGTGATTTGAGCGAAGAGCCGGGCTCGTTGAAGGCGATGTGTCCGTCGGGACCAACGCCGCCGAGGAAGAGGTCGATGCCGCCGTAAGATGCTATTTTTGCTTCATAGCGTGCGCACTCTGCGATAGGGTCGGGAGCGTTGCCGTTGAGTATGTTGACATTCTCGGGGAGTATGTCGATCTGATTGAAGAAGTTTGTCCACATGAACGTGTAGTAGCTCTGGGCATGGTCGCGGGGTATGCCGCAGTATTCGTCCATATTGAAAGTGACGACGTTTTTAAACGACACTTTACCCTCTTTGTTGAGTTTGATGAGGTGACGGTACATGCCGAGGGGAGAGCTGCCGGTAGGACAGCCGAGCACAAAGGGATGCTCTGCGGTTGGTTTGGCCTCGTTTATGCGTGCAGCCACATAGTTTGCGGCCCAACGCGACACTTCGTCGTAGTTTTGTTCGATAATCAGTCTCATAGATACACGATTATAAGGTTAGTCGATGGTTTATAAATCTGATGCAAACTTAACGAATTATTTTTGAAGTGCATAATAAAAGCGCACACAAAGATAGTGTCAAGTCTAAATATTAGTATAAAAACATTAAAATAAGTATAATTGTCGTTATTTTTAAAAAATCACGTTTATATTTGCAATGCAAACAATAAGCGAAGATACAATTAGATATAAAGCAACATCATTAAATAAGTGAATCATAGGTTAGAGATGCGATTGCCCGCGACGGGTCGTCGCATTTGTTTTTTTTGTGTCAGCGGCGTTGCGGCTGTCAGGCTTTTTTGTGCTTACGGCGGTCGTTGTGAATTTTGATGCCGAAGATAATCACCGAGCAGACGGTGGTGATGACATTGGTGATGACCAGAGGGATATTGCCCCAGAGGAGGCCGTTTATGACGAAAAATACCGAGCCTAAGCCGAGCATGATGAAGGTCGGCATGGCTATGCCGTCGGTATCGCGTGTGCGCATAGTGACGATGGCTTGCGGCAGGTAGCCGAATATCATGCAGATGCTGGCTATGTAGCCGAAGATGTCAGTGAGCAGTGTAGTGTCCATTGAGTGAGGTTGTTTTATTCGGTTAGTTGATTAAAAAGATATAGACTCCCGCGACATCAGTCGCGGGAGTCCGGAGCAGTCAGAGCGAGTTGACTGACTGTGTTTTGTCGTGTTTATTTGTTGTCGGAGTCTTCAATTGTGCAGATGCTGACGCGATTCCAAGACTCTTCCTTGAACATTTCGCCGATGCCCTGACCTTCGGCCTGTATGCGGTCAGATGCTACTTTGTAGCGGTTGATGAGGGCGGTGCGAACAGCCTCGGCGCGTTTTTGGGCGAGTTTGACATTGAAGTCATAGTTGCCGTCTTTAGATGCATAGCCTTTGATGAGGACTTTAGCCTCGGGGTGGTGTTTGAGGTAAGAGGCAATCATCTCGACGTTAGGCTGCTGGTCGGCTGTTATGACTGCCGAGCCGATGCGGAAGAAGACATAACGCACGGAGTTGAGGTTGTTGGAAACTTCTTTCACTACCTGAGGTTGGCGATTCATGCATGAGTCTAACTGTGCGGCGAGAGCTGCGGCCTCAGCGGCTGATGCGGCAGCGAGAGCGTCAGAGCCGGCGACAGCGGCGCGCAGAGCATTGATTTCGCCGTTGAGGGCGTCGATTTCAGCCTGATTGTAAGGCATGACGCAGTTGAAGTTGCGTCCGCCGAAGTGATAGCTTACACCGGCGAGAATATTGAAGTTAGCGCCGCTTGCAGAGTAAGCTGCTGTCGACTGTGCCCATCGGCCTCCTGTCATGTTCCATGCGACAGACGGCTGAATCGAGATGGTCACATCGTCGCTGACGTTGAAGTCGAAGTTAAGACCGGCTTTTGTTGCGAAGAAGTTTTGGTCAGAGCCTTCGGCTTTGGTGTAATATTCGTGTCCCCATCCACCGCCTGCAACGGCCTGAATGGTGAACGGACGAGTGGCGCACTGATAGCCTCCGAAGAGGTTAAAGAGGTCGACCTTGCCGTAGATGCCTACATATGAGTTGTCAAAGGCTGTCGACGAGTGGCGGACGCCGGCCCACGACGAGGTGTTGATGCCGAAGTAAGATTCGGCGCCGACTGCAAATGTAGGAGTGACCTGTTTCTCGAGGTTGACGCCAACAACCGGTCGCATAGCTTTAAAGAAGGGGTTGTGCTTAAGAGGCGTTGCGACGCCGCCGTTGACACCGACCGACCAGTTTTCGAAGAATTTGGGCTGCTCGATAGTCTGAGCAGATAGCGACATGGCCCCAACGGCCAGTGTAGCTAAAATGTAAATCTTTTTCATGTTAGTTAATAATAACATTTGAAAATCACTTAACGCAGATTTGTCGGTCTTTACCGGTTTCTGCTTAGTTTTTTGCTTGTGTAAATAAAAATTTAATAACGGGGAGAGCGAAGAAACGCTTTATCCCTCTCAGGTTAGTTCAGTATTGAGAACGCATGAGACGGTGCGGTTGTTCTGTTTATCAAAGATTTTAACACAAACAAGTCCGGCGTCCCGGGTGGCTTTCTCCGGTGACGGAGCAGCCCGGAGACGCCGGACAGTAGCGGTTTGCGCGGCGATTTTCAGACGAGGTCGGCAAGAGACCGGGCTATTCGCTCCATGGCCTGTCGCAGATTGTCGTCAGATGTGGCATAACTCAGTCGTATGTAGCCGGGAGCGCAGAAAGCATCGCCGGCGACTGTGGCCACATGTCCGACTTCGAGCAGATACATTGAGAGGTCAGACGCATTGTTGATTACCCGGCCGTCGGGGGCTTTTTTGCCGAAGTATGAGCTGACTTCGGGGAAGAGATAGAAGGCTCCGTTGGGCTTGTTTACTTTCAGACCCGGAATACGACGGGCAAGTTCGACGACAAGATCACGACGTCGCTCGAAAGCTAAGCGCATTTCCTCGACGCAGTCCTGCGGGCCTTCGTAGGCGGCCTCGGCGGCTTTCTGAGCAATTGAGGAGGATCCGGAGGTGTACTGTCCCTGAAGCTTGGTGCATGCCTTGGCTATGGCGACGGGGGCGGCACAGTAGCCGATGCGCCAGCCGGTCATTGCGTAGGCTTTTGACACGCCGTTGATTATGACTGTGCGGTCGGCAATCGAGGCGAAAGAGCCAACGGATGTGAATGAGCCGGTATAATTAATGTGCTCGTATATCTCGTCGGCCATGACTATGATGTCTTTGTGGCGTTCAATGACTTCGACGAGTGCCTGCAGTTCGTCGCGTGTGTAGACAGAGCCCGTCGGGTTTGATGGCGAGCAAAGCAGCAGCATGCGTGTGCGCGGCGTGATGGCTGCCTCCAACTGAGCGGGGGTGATTTTGAAATCGCTTTCGATTGTCGCGGGCACGAGGACATTTGTGCCGCCGGCGAGTTTGACCATTTCGACATAGCTGACCCATGCCGGAGTAGGTATGATAACCTCGTCGCCGGGATTTACGGTCGACATGATGACGTTGCAGAGCGCTTGTTTGGCTCCTCCCGAGACGACAATCTGTTCGGGAGCGAATGTCAGGCCGTTTTCGCGAGAGAGTTTTGCGGCGATGGCTTTGCGGAGACTCATGTAGCCGGGCACGGGCGAGTAGAATGTGAAATTCTCGTCAATGGCGTGCTTGGCGGCGTCCTTGATGTGGGCCGGTGTGTGGAAATCGGGCTCGCCGACCGAAAGGTTGATTACATCGACGCCTGCGGCGCGCAGCTCGGCGCTTTTTTGCGACATGGCGAGAGTCTGCGAGGCGGCGAGAGACTTGATGCGGTCAGATATGAAATCCATAGTGCTGTAAAGTTAAGTTATGTCCGGCGGAGACCGGTGAGACGGAGGCAAAGTTACATCAAATCGGCGTAAAAGTCAAAAACGCTTTTGTGAGTGTATGTGATTAACATTGTTTAACTATATGCACGGTGTAATGATGGACCGTGTCTGATTACCTTTGTAATCAGTGCATATCTATCAATGCAGAAATACACATAAAAATATAAGCATCATGAAAAAACTTTCAACACTCTTATGGGCTATGGCCGTGGTAGTGGCGACTATGCTCTCATCGTGCAGCAAATCTGACGCAGACAGCCGCGCCGAGTTGCTCTCACAGCTTAGTGACGAAGCTTTTGTCACTGTCTCGCTTGACCCGATGGCCTTGTTTAAGTCGGCAGGTGCTACTGTCGAGGGCGGCCGCGTCGTGCTGCCTCCCGAGTTGCAGCGCATGACGCGTGGCGACAACCCTGTCTCGCGCATAGTAGCTCTGTCGGGTGCTAAGGGTGTCGACCGTCACAGTCTCGTCGTTTCGGTCACTTATCCCGAGAAAGTAGTGATGCTGTTTGCCATATCAGACAAGGGTGATTTCGGCGCGTGGGCCCGCGGCGAGGGATATAACGAGTCGACGGCCGACGGCATGACCGTCTATGACGCGCCCGGCGAGGACTTTGCGGTCGTCGTCGACGGCAACATCGGCTCGGTGGTCAACGGCAAGGGCATCGAGGCTATTAAGGTGCGTCAGCAGGCTCGTGAGGCTGCCGCTGCCCATCCTATGCCACAGTGGCGCGCCGAGCGTCTTGCTGAGGGTGACGTCGCACTGGCCATCGACGGCGCACGGCTCAAGGAAATTGTGTCGTCGATATCTTCAGACTTCATGCCCGAAGGTTTTCAGGGTGACTATGCAATAACGGTCATAGACTTCAAAGGCCCGCGCATCGAGTATAAAGCTCACGCCTATGACCGCGAGGGTAAAGAGATGGAGATGTTCAAGCCCGGCACATATAAACCCGTTTCGACCGAGTCGCTGGCGCTTGTCGGCGGCAACGATCTCGTGTGGGCGCTGGCTATAGGTGATGACTACAAGGCCATGATGCGCCGCGAAATGTCGATGTATGCCCATGAGGCCTCTGACGATTACGGCGCTGTGGTCGACTCGATGCTCAACGTAGTCGACGCGTTTGCCATGGGCATTTCGGTCAAAAAAGACGCAGGCATCTTAGGTTTCGGCGCTGACTCGTTCAGCGGAGCGATTGTCGTCGACTCCAAAAAGGACGCCGTCGAGCGCACGATGACTGAGGGGCGCAACAACGTCGCCGCCCTTCTCGGCGGGTCAGGCGTAAGTCTCACTGACGGACCTGATAATTCTGTCGAAATTAATGCCGGTGGCAAGATGAAACTCTATGCCTACGGTCGCGGCGACCGTTTCGTGCTCTCGACCAATCCGCCGGTAGCGCTGTCGCCCTTCAAGGGTCTGAACTACAGCGACGGTCTCGTAGCCTATATGTCGCTCAATCTCGCACCTGACAGGCTGCCGCTCAATCTGATAGGCTCGTCATTCGGCATAGAGGCGCGTGCGGAGACTACCGCACACGTAAGCGAGGGCTATATAGAGCTGACCGGAGCCGATGGCGGCTTTATAGAGAATATACTTAAACTTCTGCGCAAATTCTGATGCATAAAGAGCAGATGACGGCTGACCGCCTGTCGGTCATAAGGTTGGAGTGTCTCGTGCCGGAGGTCTTCGCCGACAGCGATGTCAGCGGCTCGGAGCTTTGGCTCGCCGATTTCACGCTCAGACGCGGTACACATTATTTAATAGAGGCCGGGTCGGGCAGCGGCAAGTCGTCGCTGGTAAGCTATATCTACTGCTCACGCCGCGATTTCCGTGGCCGCATCAGTTTTGATGGCCGCGACAGTCGCTCTCTGTCAGCCGCCGACATCTGCCGGCTGCGCCGCTACAACCTCGCCTTGCTGCCGCAGGAGATGAGACTCTTCGGCGAACTGTCGGTCATGGATAATATAATGTTAAAAAACCGTCTGACCGACTATTGTAGCGAGGCCGAAATACGGGCCATGCTCGAGCGCTTGGAGATAGACAACAAGGCCGATGTGCCGGCGGCTCGGCTGTCAATCGGGCAGATGCAGCGCGTGGCGCTCATCCGCGCTCTGTGCCAGCCGTTTGACTTCCTGCTCTTGGACGAGCCGGTCAGCCATCTTGACAGACGCATCAACGCCATCGCCGCCGCAATGGTCGCAGATGCTGCCGCCGCGCGCGACGCCTCGGTCGTTGTTACGTCGGTGGGCAACGCGCTGTCGCTGCCTGCCGATATGATTTCTGTCATAAAACTCTGAGACGATGATCTGGAAACTTCTGCGCCGCAATATAAGTGTCATACAGCTCGTGGCCTACGTGCTGTCATGTTTCACGGGCCTCGCCATCGTGCTCGTGTCGCTTAAATTCTACAGTGACATCAGCGGACAGCGTCGGGCAGACGGCAATGACGCTGTCGGCTCGGGCGATTATCTTGTCATATCAAAGCCTGTCAGGCTGATGTCGGTCTTCGGCGCACAGCCCGACGGGGCGTCGTTGTCCTTTGACCCCGGCGAAATAAAGGCACTCGCCGCACAGCCGTGGGCCCGCAGGGTGGGGGAGTTCACCGCGGCCGATTTTGACATTTCGGCGTCGGTCGACCTCGGACTCGGCTCGCTCTCGACGGCGCTGTTTTTTGAGTCGATGCCCGACGAGTTTGTCGACGCGGGGCTCGACGAGTGGCATTTTGACCCGTCGAAGCCTATGATACCGGTCATTATCCCTAAAGATTATCTCGCGCTATATAACTACGGATTTGCGGCCGGCCGAGGGATGCCGCGGATGAGCGAGTCGCTCATGTCGCAGATACCGCTTGACATTACGCTCAGCGGTCAGGGTCTGCGCGAGACACTTCCGGCGAGGGTCGTCGGTTTCTCGTCGCGTCTCAACACGATTGCCGTGCCTGACAGTTTTATGACTTGGGCCAACAGCCGTTATGGCCACACCGGCGACGCCCCGCGACCGTCGCGTCTGATTGTTGCCGTTGACAATCCGGGCGACCCTGCTGTCAGAGACTGGTTAGAGAGTCACGGGCTTGAGGCCGCGGGCGATAAATTGCTCTCGGGGCGCAACTCTTACATCGCGTCGGTTGGCGTCACGGTGGCTGCCGGTGTCGGGGCGGTTATATCGCTTCTTGCGGTTGTCATACTGCTGCTGAGCATCTATCTGCTGATAGCCAAGAGCCGGGACAAGTTGCGCTCGCTCATATCTTTAGGCTACTCACCGTCAGAGGTCGCGCGGCGTTATTATGTGCTTATCGGCGCCCTTAATCTTGCGGTGGCTGTCGGCGCGGTGTGTGTGACTATGGCGGTCGCGCGTCTTTGGAGCGAGCCGGTTGAGGCTATGGGTGGCACGCTTTCACCTCTTTGGTCAGTCATTGTCGAAGCTGTCGCCATTATGGCCGCGGTGAGTCTTGCGGGTGTTTTTGTTGTTGGTCGCGAAGTGCGCAGATGCTTTTAATTTAGGGATTTTAATTGTTAAATCGCCGTCATTTTTTAACATATACATGTTAAACGGGGGGGGGTAGTTGATTTTCCTTAATAAAAATTTGTTTCATGCGGGGAAATTGCTTTAATTCGCGGTTGCAAAATAAGTGAGATTATAAATAGAGTCACAGTCTGATATCCATAGAAAACTCAAGCTCTAAACTCTTAAAATTATAATTGCAGGTAAAACTCGGCGATGTATTTACCTGTCTTTGTTCTGCGTTGGCGGTGTATCGGCCGTCGCCCTTTCTGTGATTGAAAAATATTGAGATTATAATACATACTTGTCAAACTAAAAAAACTCTTGCATGAAGAACATTTGTTTTCAAATGACTCGGAGAGCCTTGATAGCCATGGCTATGGTCGTCTGTCTGGCCCTCCCGGCGTTGGCGCAAAAAATCACAGTCACGGGTACGGTCTACGAGCCCGAAGGTGAGCCTGCCATCGGCGCTTCGATTAATGTTGAAGGCCAGCCCGGCACAGGCGCCATTACCGACATCGACGGTAATTTTACCATCGAGGTCGACAAAAACGCTGTCCTCATTGTCTCTTACGTCGGTTATACGACACAGAACGTGCCTGTCGACGGACGCACTCACATTGATGTAACCCTGCAGGCAAACTCAGAGGCTCTCAATGAAGTCGTAGTCGTAGGTTACGGTACGGTCAAGAAAGCCGATGCCACCGGCTCGGTCGCAGTCGTCAAACCTGACGAAATCGAGGCCGGCCTCGCCACATCTGCCAATGACCTGCTGGTCGGCGCAGCTCCCGGCGTTGTCGTTACGACCAACGGCGGTGCTCCCGGCGGCGGCGCTTCAATACGTATCCGCGGCGGCGCTTCACTCAACGCGTCAAACGACCCTCTCGTCGTTGTCGACGGTGTGCCCATGAACGGCAGTTACGGTGCATCTAACCCTCTCACAATGATTTCTCCCGAGAACATCGAGTCGATGACTATCCTCAAGGACGCATCGGCCACGGCAATCTACGGTAGCCGCGCATCTAACGGTGTGATTATCATCACCACCAAGAAGGGCATGAGCGGCCGTCCGCAGGTGACATTCTCGGCAAACTTCCATATGGCCACTCCCGCCCGCAAATGGAAAGTCCTCGACGGAAACGCTTTCCGCGACAAAGTCAAGGAGTACACGTCTGAAGACTCATGGACATTACTCGGCGAGGCCAACACCAACTGGCAGGACGAAATTTTACGCACATCATTCTCTCAGGAATATAACGTAGGTGTCGGCGGTGCGGTCGGTTTCCTTCCTTACCGTTTCAACGCGTCTTATATGGGTAACAACGGTATCCTCAAGACTTCTAACGTAGACCGCACGACCGTGGGCTTTAACCTCTCGCCCAAATTCTTCGACGGACTGCTGCAGGTCAACGCCAATGTCAAAGGCACATATATCAACCAGCGTAACGCCGACACAGGCGCCATCTATTCGGCTCTGAGCTATAACCCGACTCTGCCGGTCTACACAGACTACACCACAACTGGCAATCTCGGCGCCCCGATTTACGGCGGTTTCACCTCTCTGCTCAATCAGGACGGCAACCTCGAGACCAACGGCTCGCTCAACCCCGTTTCGATGCTTGACGGCGTCTATAACACCGAGAAATCATGGTCGTCGGTCGGCAATCTCCAGCTCGACTATGCCCTCCACTTCCTCCCCGAGCTCCGCTTCAACCTCAACCTCGGCTACGAGGTTATCAAAGGCGAGACCTTCAACAACACAAATCCCAACACTCCGCAGGCATGGAACGGCAACTACCGCAACGGCGCCGGCTCGCGCTACTACAACTACCAGCTGTCGCGCAACACTATGCTCGAGTTCTATGCCAACTATAAGAAAGATTTTGAAGCTATCAAATCTAACTTAGACGTCATGGTCGGCTACACATGGCAGCGTTTTGACTATCATAACCGCAACATGAGCCGCATCACCACGGCCGGCTACACCAAGACTTATGACGCCGCAAATAACTCATGGAACATCAACTACGACCCGGCGTCTGAAGCAAACATCGGTTTCGCCTACGGCTCGACCGACGAACAGCGCAACAAGGTCTATTTCGACGGCAACAAGCTGATGCTCCTCTCGTTCTACGGACGTCTCAACTATACATTTGACAACAAATATCTGTTGACCTTCACTCTCCGTGACGACGCCACCTCGCGTTTCTCGCCTGACACACGCTGGGGTCTGTTCCCCGCCTTGGCCCTCGGATGGAAGATCAACCAAATGGATTTCTTCGAGCCTTACACCGACGTCTGGGATGAGTTCAAGCTCCGTCTCAACTGGGGTGTGACCGGTCAGCAGGCTGTCGCCTCTTACAACAACTTCACTCCCACCTATGCAATCTCTGTTCCCTCGGTCTCCTATCCGAGCACGGGAGGCATCGCCGCACCTTGGATTAACCCGCTATACCCCAAGGCATATGACGAGAATCTGAAGTGGGAGGAGACCACCACATGGGGCGTCGGCGTCGACATGTCATGGCTCAACAACCGCATCGGCGTCAACTTAGACTGGTATCTGCGCGACACCAAAGACCTTCTGGCCACAGTGCCCGTGCCCGCCGGCATGACGACGACCAACTCGATGACACGCAACATCGGCACACTGCGTAATATCGGTGTCGAATTTACCACCACCGCCCGTCCGGTCGTTACCAACGACTTCACTTGGACACTCTCTTATAACATCGCTTGGAACAAGAACGAAATCACATCGCTGACCGGCTCGTCTGACGAAGACCGTAACTTCCAGCTTGACGCCGAGGGCAACCCCGCATCGTCGAGCGCCGGCCCGATTCAGGTTCACAAAGTGGGCTATCCCGCCAACTCGTTCTATGTATTCGAGCAGGTCTACGGTCCTGACGGCAATCCTCTCGAGGGTGTATATGTCGACCAGAACGGCGACGGCGTTATCGGCGACGAAGACCGCATCATCAAGCACTCAAAAGACCCCAAGGTCACCATGACCCTTAATAACTCTCTGCGTTACAAGAACTGGGACTTCGGCATCTCGCTGCGTGCATCGTTCGGCAACTATGTCTACAACTCGATGCGTGCCCGCATGCTCAATCTCGCCGGTCTGCAGGGACAGGGCAATATTCTCAACAATGTGCTCGAATCTGACTTCTACTTCAAGAACGCCTCGTCGACCACCAACCTCATCCGCTCTGACTACTTCGTCGAGAACGCAAGCTTCGTACGCTGCGACAACATCACTCTCGGCTACACTTGGGACAACCTGCTGCGTGAGAAACTCCGTCTGCGTCTGTTCGGCGCCGTGCAGAACCCGTTTGTGATTACAAAATACCGCGGACTTGACCCCGAGGTGTTCTCAGGTGTCGACAACAACGCCTATCCGCGTCCTGTCACATACTCTATCGGTCTTGTGGCCACATTCTAATTCAACGGTATTTTCACTATAAGTCGAAAAATCAATTATGAAAGCAATCAACAAAATATTTATCGGGCTTGGTGTAGCCGTTGCAGCCACAGCGTTCAGCGCGTGCACAGGCGACCTCGATGTGCCCGTACAGAATCCTAATGAGCTTACTCCGGGCGAGTTCAGCAAAGACCCCAAGGGCTATCTTGACCGTTGCATGGCCGAGATTTATCAGGGACTCGCAACAGCCGGTAACGGCGGCGCCGGCTCGTCAATCCTCGGCGAAGGCTCGGGCGGCGCAGGTGAAGGCACCTTCACCCGTACAATCTTCACTCTCGAAGAACTCACCACTGACAACTTCTCATGGTTGCAGTTTAATGACGCAGGTTTCTATGAGCTTGTGACACAGAATTTCGCCCCTGACAATCAGGTGATGTATCAGACCTACTCGCGTATCTACGCCGAGATAGCTCTCTGCAACCAGTTTATCCGCACAGTCAACAGCGGCGCTTTTGCGTTGCCCGAAGACCTCGTCGCTACAGCCGAGGATTATATCCGCCAGGCCAAGGTCGTGCGCTCGCTGGCTTACTTCTATGCCATCGACCTCTTCGGTGACTGCGGTTATGTCGATGAGTCGGCTGCCGCAGGCTCGGCACCTCCTCAGGTGACACGTCAGCAGGCTTATGAGAATGTTGTCAACACACTGTTAGAGGTTTCGGCCGAGTGGGGCGACAACTATCAGGAGCCTGCCTACGGTTATGTAGGCAAAGAAGTGGCCGACGCTCTCCTCGTGAAATTCTATCTCAATGCAGCCTCATGGGGCATCGATGACCCGCAGGCATATCAGAAGTGCTGGAATCTCGCCGGTAAGATTATCGCCGCCCACCGCGGCGAGGGCCTCGACGGCACCGGTCTCGCAGAGAGTTATCTTGCTCTGTTCGGTGCTAACAACCATGAGTATGCTCCCCGCGGCACTCGTGCTAACGAAATCATCATGACCGTGCCTCAGGACGGCACTCAGCTCGAGAGCTACGGCGGCTCGACATTCTATATCGCCTCTGTCTGCGGCTCAAATCCCGGCATCTCATCAGTCAACGACTGCAATCTTGCCGCACAGTGGACCTGTATGGTCGCACGCCAGCAGCTCTCGGAGATGTTTGCGTGGACACCCGACGGCACAGCACTCGACAAACGCGCCGCTATCTGGAAAACCAAAAAAGACGGTTTCCGCATCGACAACTCGATTATCGAGGGTAACGACGGTTACGCCAAAGGCTATGCACCGCTCAAATACACTAACTTCGCATATAACACCGACGGCACTGTTGACGCGGCTTCATCGCCCGCCAACACCATGGCATTCTCTGATGCAGACTGGGTTGTGATACGTCTGGCCGAAATCTATCTGTCGGCCGCAGAGGCCTACGTGCTCGGCAATGCCGGCAATGCCTCGGACGCTCTGATTTATGTCAACAACATCCGCGGACGTGCCGGCCTGACCGACTGGGATTCATCAGATCTGACCGCAGACAATCTCCTTGCCGAACGTAACCGCGAGCTTTACGGCGAGAATGATCGTCGCACCGCTCTCGTGCGCCACGGCAAATATGCAGGCTCTAATTATATATGGAACTGGAAGGGCGGCGTACAGGCAGGTGCAGGTACTCCGACTTATATGAACATCTTCCCGATTCCTGACAAGGTGATTTCTTTCTCGGGCTACAGACAGAATGACGGCTACAGAAGATAACCTTATGGTCAAACCCATTTAAAACGAATGACACTAATGAAAAAAATAGCATTATTCATTGCAACCGTCGCAGCGATGGCCGGACTGTCGGCATGTAGTCAGGATGACAGCCCCGTGCTGCAAACTCCGACCGAGTTTAAGCTCAACACTCCGCCTTTTGTCAATCAGCTCTATCAGCTGAGTCCCGAGGGCGAGCTGCAGCTGACATGTTCGCAGCCTGATTATGGGGTTGGTGTGCAGACAACCTATGGAGTCGAGATTTCTTTAGACGAAAATTTTGAGAAATCGGCTGTCATTACACCTAAAGAGCCTTTCAATGCGACAATTACTATCCCTGAGGAGAAAGTCGCTCTCGCCATCTGTGACCTGCTAGGCATCGTTGACGAAGACACATGGGTGCCCTTTGCCAATGACCATACGCGTCCCCTTTATGTGCGCGCCACAGCTATCGCCGGTTATGCCGACTACAGCCGCATCGTCTCAAACGTAGTCACACTGCCTAACGTAAGTTTCTATTTCGCTATTCCGACCCCCGGTTACATCTATCTCGTCGGCTCACCGTCAGGATGGACGGATCCTCTGGAGACAAATGCGGAGCATTACAAAGCATGGCGTCTCTATGAGTCGGAGGATGCTATCGGCTCAAAAGTATATTCGGCCGTATTCGATATGCCTGCAGACCCTGTCTTCCGTTTCTACACAGCTCTCAACGGCTGGGATACTGACTTCCTCGGCTGTCCCGGCGGTCCTAACGAAGATAAGGAGGTCGCTTGTACGCTCACCAACGGCGAATATAACGGAACATTGACCGAGACTAAAGACAAATTTGAATTCGCTGACTTTACCGGCGGCAAGATGACTATCACTGTCGACCTCAACAAGATGACCATCAAGGTACAGGCCGGCGAGGTAGAGGTGCATCCCTCCAAGTATGTATATATCGTCGGCAACATGGCTTCTTCAGACTGGACCGAGCCTTCTGCCGCCAACGAAGCTTTCTATCAGAACTGGCGCTTGGAGTGCAATGACGGCACAAATGTATATAAAGGTCAGTTTGACCTGAAAGACTGCGGTGCTGACGACCTCTACTGCCGTTTTTATAAGGCCCTTACAGGTTGGGGTAAAGCTCAGTGGGCATCTCCCACCGACGCCGATTATCCCGTGACGCTCGGCCAGCCCACACCGACCAAGGACGGAGAGGGATGTTTCCAAGTGCCCGGCGCCAAAGGCAAGATTATCTCAGTGGTGCTTGACGCAACAGCCAATGAGGTGACTTTCAGTTTTGTCGAATAATAATCAATAAAGCATCAACAAAATGAAAAAATATATATTTGTCCCGGCGCTGGCGCTTGCATTAGGCTTTGCCGCCTGTGACGATGATGACACGCTCGGCATCCCCGTTACTAATCCCCAGCTGCCTATCGTTGACGAAAATATCGCCACGATGGCTCCTGCGGCTGTGGCTCAGGATGTGATTGAGCTCGAACCTTACAATAATGATGAAATCAATGTGCCTCTTGCCGAAGTAACTGTCGGCGAGGAGTGGCCCGAAGGTTATGGTTTCGGAGCTGTGGTTGAGCTGGCTGATAATGAGGAGTTTAATAACGCTGTCACTCTCGAGGGTTTTGGCTCAGGCAATACAATCAGCGTCAATCCCGACGACCTTCAGGGTTATATCTATGACAAAATCACTCATGCTCCCGTTGAGCAGACCCTGTGGGTGCGTTTCGGCCTCGAGGCTGTAAAGGGTGCTCAGACAATACGCATCGGCGACGCTGACACATGGATGTGTCCCACCAAGATTAAAGTGATGCCTCTGCCCCCGACTAAGGTGCTTGAGGAGGAGTATTATCTCGTGATATCGCCTGACGGAGAGTCTTGGTCGACCAACGATGCCGTGGCTTTCTCAAAGACTTCGTCAAAGAGCGTCTACGATGACGGTGAGTACACGGTCATCACCACTATGTCGAATGCAGACGGTGCATATTGGCGTGTAGTGCCCAAATCGACTTTCGATACAGGCGACCTTAACACAGGCAAAATCTATGGCGCAGACGAAAAATCGGCCGAAAGCCGCAAGGGCACACTGTCTGAGGCTGAAGACGCAACGCCCGGTTATATCGACCTCGGAGGTACGATACAGTTCAAGATGGATATTCTCAAGATGACATTCGAGTATCTGGAGGCTCTGCCTAACTTCTGGCTTGCCGGCGATAATGTCAACGGACTCTCGTGGTCGTTCAGTGTCGACCCGCAGATGCTGACTAACGATTATGTCAATTATGCAGGTTTCGCCGTGCTCGGAAAAGAGTTTAAGTTCTCGCCGAAGGCAAGCTGGGGCGGTGATTTCGGCAACAGCGAGGCGTTTGTCTATACGACAGATAAGGACGGTATAATGACCGGTAAAGGTAAGGCAGACGGCGGCGGCAATATCAACGTCGGTGCTCCCGGCCTGTGGTACATCGCCCTCAATTATCAGACACGCGAAGTCAACATGACCAAACTCGAGACTGTCGGCATTATCGGCGGATTCAATGACTGGAGTGCATCACTGCCCATGACTTCGTCGGCTGATCAGCTCACCTACACCGTGACTGTCAACATGACTCAGGGCGACGAATGGAAGTTCCGTTTCAACAACGCTTGGGCTGTCAGCCTCGGCGGCGACCTTGACAATCTCTCGCCCTTCAACGGCGCTAACATTGTCTGCAAGGAGACCGGTACTTTTGACATCACCCTTGACCTCCACAATGTGCCTTGGACGGCAACTGTGGACAAGAAATAAGCACATTATAATTCTTGGATAAACCCGGACGGGGCAGTCGGATATCAAATCCGGCTGCCCCGTCTGCTGTTTATAGGAAGCTCTGTTAAATAAAACCTATGTTATTTCTTAAGGCCTGAGGCGTCGATGCGAGCGCTGTTGTATGATTCTAACATCGTTTTGTCGGCTTTACCGGTGAGACTGAGATTTGATGTGTTGTAACACTCGGCCTTGAGCGTTTTTGTGGCGATGCCGTCTAAACTCACTCTTGACGAGTTGAAAATCTCGGCCTCGATACTGTCAGAGATTAGTTTTTCGATATTGACCGCACCGCTGTTAAAGCACTCCATATCGGTGGATATGGATGTGATAGCTCCGATTGAAAGATCTGACGAATTGAAAACCTCAGCTTTGAATTCGCGAGTATCGATAGAGCTGATGGAGACCGTAGCCGAGTTTTCGGCGCCGATTTTAACGTAGTCGGGTGTCGACAGACCGTCGGCGATATATAAAGACGACGAGTTGGCTATATTTATGTCGTTGATATAGGGCGATGTGACGTTGATGGCTATTGCATTGCCACCGCGCAGTGAGACACCGTCTTTGAGAGCTGCGGTGAGAGTCGTCCCGTCGACTTTGATTTTCAGTTCTTCCCGCAAGTTGACGGGTGTCGTGACCGTCACAGAGCATCTGTCGCCCTGTGTGTATGTGACTTTGAAACTGTTGAAGATTTCGAGACTTTTGATGTCTTTTGCCGGCACTTGAAAAGTTACGGTTTCTTTTGACGGAGTCAGTGTGTGTGACATATTTGATGAGCATGACGACAGCATTAGAGCGGCGGCAGCAATTGTGATGATTGTAGAGCGTTGCATGAATATTTGTTTTAAGCGTTTGTAATAAGACACCGTGTTGTCGTGTTTTGTGACATAGTTCGATGTTATTAAAAGTTAAAGCGCAGGGATGCACAAATAGTCGCAGTGTGATTGCACAGTGTGTATAACTTTGCAGCACTATGAACACATTAATCAACAATTCAGAGATAATCAAGCATGTGTCAGCCGTTATAATTTCGGCTGTTGTCACGTTTATCGCGCCTGCGCTTCCATCGTTAGCCCTGATTACGGCTATGATTGCCGCCGACTTTGTGTCGGCGCGTATGCTCGCACGCCGCATCCGCCGCCGTCTTCGGGACGCCGGACAGTTTGCTCCGTCATCCGTGGCGGCCGCCGAGCGTCTCAAATTCTCGTCTATGCGTATAGGCCATATGCTCGGGCGCCTCGGCCGCTGTTATGCGATACTTTTGCTCTCACATGGTGTCGACTGCATTATCGTCGGCTCTCCCGAGCCGTTTGTGATGAAGTTTATGGCGGCGATGATATGTTTCCGCGAATTCTGGTCGATACTTGAGAACGAGGCTTCGGCCAACAACTCGCCTTGGGCCCGGGTGGCGCGTCGTGTGCTCGTCGACAAGACATCGCGCCATCTCGGCATCGACCTGCAGAGCTACCTTGACGAAGCCGGCATCAGTAAAAAGAAAGATGAGAAATAAAAACGGACGTCCTTTTGACGGGACGTCCGTAAAGGTTTCGTTTGTGCGAGTTGCTATTTGTCCTGCCCCTCGGCGGCAAACTCCATCAGATAAGCCTTGATGAAACCGTCGAGGTCGCCGTCCATAACACCGTTGACATCTGATGTCTGGAAACCGGTGCGGTGGTCTTTGACGCGGCGGTCATCGAAGACGTAGCTGCGTATCTGCGAGCCCCATTCGATTTTCATCTTACCGGCCTCGATTTTGGCCTGCTCTGCTAAACGATGCTGCAACTCTTTGTCGTAGAGTATCGAGCGCAGCTGTCGCATGGCGTTTTCCTTGTTTTTGGGCTGGTCGCGCGTCTCGGTGTTCTCGATGAGGATTTCCTCTTTCTCACCCGTGTATGGGTCGGTGAACTGATAGCGGAGTCTGACACCTGACTCGACCTTGTTGACGTTCTGGCCGCCGGCACCTCCCGAACGGAAAGTATCCCAAGACAGCAGCGCAGGGTCGACACGCACCTCGATGGTGTCGTCGACAAGCGGCGTCACGAAGACTGACGCAAACGATGTCATGCGCTTGCCCTGAGCGTTGTAGGGCGATACGCGCACGAGGCGGTGCACGCCGTTTTCGCTCTTGAGATAGCCGTAGGCAAAGTCGCCCTCGACGTTGATTGTGCACGACTTGATGCCGGCCTCGTCGCCGTCGAGAAGGTTGGCGATTGACGTCTTGTAACCGTGTTTCTCACACCAGCGCAGATACATGCGCATCAGCATCGACGCCCAGTCCTGACTCTCGGTGCCTCCGGCGCCGGAGTTGATTTTGAGCACGACGCCTAATTTGTCCTCCTCGCGGCGCAGCATGTTGCGCAGTTCGAGGTCTTCGATTTTTGAAATCGCCGTGGCATAAAGAGTGTCTAATTCAGCCTCCTCGATGAGACCTTCCTTGATAAAGTCCCATGCGACCTGCAGCTCGTCGACAGCGCTCTCGACGTCTTTGTAGCCGTCAATCCACTGGCGTATATCCTTTATTTTTTTCATTTGCACCTGTGCCTCGGCGGGATGCTCCCAGAAGTCGGGTACATGCGTGCGTAATTCTTCTTCTTCGACTTCAATTAATTTGCTGTCGATGTCAAAGATACCTCCTCAGCGCCAACTTGCGCTCTAAAGTCTCTTTTAATTGTTCCTGAGTAATCATAAAACAGTGATTGCTAATAAATTGGTAACTTGATTCGTAATTTTACGATACAAAATTAGTCATTGGGGCTCGAAATTCAAAAAATCTTCCTAACTTTGTCCTCTGTCTATAGGCCACTGCGGCCGATGACTGTCAACCTAAAGGAATGATGCTCGAGTGGTTGAAGAGGCACGCCTGGAAAGCGTGTATACCCCAAAAGGGTATCGGGGGTTCGAATCCCCCTCATTCCGCAGATATTTAGCAAATTGAAATCCCGCAAGCAGA
Source organism: uncultured Bacteroidales bacterium (assembly GCA_965143025.1). GTDB lineage: Bacteria > Bacteroidota > Bacteroidia > Bacteroidales > Muribaculaceae > CAG-873. The sequence continues at coordinate 57,352 of CBCSTG010000001.1, read as the reverse complement.
ATTGCCTGCGGGATTTTTGCCATATAAGATGATAAAACCGACATTATATATAATCGCTGGATGTAATGGAGCCGGAAAAACTACGGCCTCCTATTCAGTATTGCCGAATCTATTGGAGTGCCGGGAATTTGTCAATGCAGATGAAATAGCAAAAGGTCTTTCTCCATTTAATCCCGAATCAGTTGCTATTGAAGCCGGAAAGCTGATGCTTCAAAGAATTGATTTACTTTTAAGTCAAAGGAAGACTTTTGCAATAGAGACAACACTTGCCACCCGTAGCTATTTCTCTCTGGTCAGCCGCGCTCATGAGCGCGGTTATAATGTTGTGCTTTTATTCTTTTGGCTCCCTTCTCCTGAGATGGCTGTTGCTCGTGTCGCAAAACGAGTAAGCGAAGGAGGTCATGATATCCCGACCGAAACAATTTATCGCCGTTATTGGTTAGGATTACAAAACTTCTTCAGTATTTTTGCCCCGATAGTAGACAGTTGGAGTTTTTATGAAAATGTTGAGTCTCCAATTGAAATGGCAAACGAAGATGAAGTATTTGAGCCTGTGACTTTCAATAATATCAAAGAATTATGTCTGAACAAGAAAAAAAAGATTTAAGAGCAAAAATCAAAAAAGGTCTTAATCAAGGTTACGAGAATCTTCTCCGTCGAAAGGCGGCTCTTGGACAAGACGTGATTACTGCGGATTCAGAGGGTAAACCGGTAGCGGTGGCTGCAACTGTGATGCTTGAGAAAAGGAATGTATCGTCTAAGAACTGAAAAGTACGTACAATCCTTAAAAAACGTATATTCAATGCCTTATACCGGCATGTTGACAGACAGGTGGCGTCGGGCGGAGCGCAGATAGGCGATGACGACCATTGCGCCGGTCAGAGCCCACGACAATGGATATATGGCGAGCAAAACGCCGAAATCACCGTGGCCGCGTGCTACAGCGAAGACCCAAGCCAAGCGCAGTACACAGGTGCCGAATATGGTCAGTAGCATGGGTGTCATCGAGTTGCCGATGCCGCGGAGTGATGCGCCGGCAATCTCATAGCTCGAAGCTATGAACTGGAAAGCAAGCACATAGAAGAGGCGTTTGTAGGCAAACTCGGCAACCTCAGGCGTTGTGGTGAATATTTCGATGGCCGGGTGATGCAGTAATACGATGGCAACGTTTAGTATGCCGCAACTTATAAAGCTGAGCACCATTGATGTGCGGAATATTTTGCGGCAGCGCGTTTTCTGTCCGGCTCCGTAGTTTGCGCCGGTAAAGGCTACAGTGGCTTGAGCAAAGGCGCTTATGACGAAATAGCAGTAGTACTCGTAGTTGATGGCTGCGGCTGAGCCTGCGACGGCTGCCGAGCCGAATGAGTTGATGGTCGACTGAATAAAGACATTTGACAGCGAGAAGACCATGCCCTGCACACCGGCCGGCACACCTATGGCGAGGATGCGGCGCACGGAGGGACGCGTGGTGAAAACTTCGCGCCAGTCGAGGCGCACATCTCCGCGTTCGCGCATCAGCATGACCACGATAATGGCTGCCGAAAGGACGTTTGCCGCGACTGTGCCTATGGCTACGCCCTCAACGCCCAAGCCGAAGACGAGTACCAGAATCAGATTGAGTATCACATTGAGTATGCCGCCCGCCACAAGCGCGTAGAACGGGCGCCGGGTATCGCCTGTCGCACGTAATATCGCCGACCCGAAATTATAAATCATCATAAATGGGAAGCCTACGGCGTATATGCGGAGGTATGTGACCGCTTCGTCCAAGATATCGTCGGGTGTGCCCATGACGCTGAGTATCGGTGATGCCACTGACAGTCCGAGCAAAAGGAGGAGAAAGCCTGAAACGACTGCTATCAGCATAGTTGATGAGACAGCGCGTATGACAGCCGCCTTGTCGCGCCGTCCGATGCTGTTGGCGATTACCACGTTGGCGCCGATAGAAATGCCTACAAAAAGATTGATTATAAGACTGATGACCGGCCCGTTGCTGCCGACGGCTCCTAATGCGCGGTGGCTGACGAAACGACCCACGACAGCAACATCAATCGAGTTGAACGACTGCTGAAGCACGCCACTCGCAATCAAAGGTATGGCAAAGGCAATGATGGCACGCAGCAGGTTGCCCTGCAGCATATCAACACGTTTATTTGATTGTGAAATTGACATAGCCCCATTACTTTTTTACCACTGCAAAATTACGCTTTTTTGACGACAATCTACGTCAAAATATGGCTCACGACATAAAAAGGCCGGTTAGTGTGCTTTAGCCACACATAACCGGCCGGATATGAGTTAAATGGGTAATCAGAAATAGAAGTTTACAGATTTAGGGTAGTAGAGCATTGCACTGCCGATTTGCTGGGCTGTGTGTTCGCCCATTGTCGCTGCAACAATCGCAAGCGCAAATCTCAGAGATGAGCTCGGACCGTTACCGGTGATTATTCTGCCCGAATTTATTACGGGTGCGTCTCGAACGATGGCGCCTCCTGCACGAAGACCATCCTCTGTGCCCGGGTAGCCCGTGGCCTCCTTGTCCTTGAGTATGCCGAGCGGCGCGAGGACCATTGCCGGTGAGGCGCAGATAGCGGCTATCGAGCCTTTGTGGGCATGCACTTTGAGCAGATCAGACAGCGGGTCGAAATTATGAAGATTCTCGGCTCCGGGCAGACCACCGGGGCATATAAGCCACTCGGCACGGTCGAAATCAGCCTCCTTGAATGTAAGGTCTGCAGTGATTGTGACTCCGTGAGCGCCTGTCACGTGGCGTGTATCGTTGATAGAAACAGTCTTGACGTCCATACCTGCGCGGCGCATGACATCTACTGGGGTTAATGCCTCGATTTCCTCGAATCCGTCGGCAAGGAAAATAAATGAGCTGTGCATAATAGTTAAGGTTTTAGGGGTAGGTTTAGGGTATTAACAAACTCAGCGGATAAAAGTTCGGTATTTGATGCCGAATTTCTTATTTTTGTGGAAAATTTATAGCAATTATGAGAATAAGGTTTAAGATTGCGCTAATATATGTCATTATTCTGACATTTGCAAGTTGTGGCGAAAAAAATTATATTAATGAGGGTGCGGTATGGGGGACGTCATATAGAATATGCTATTCCTCTCCCGTGGGCGATTTGTCGGATTCGGTGACTTCGGTCATGCGCGGTGTCGAGCTTGAGCTGTCGATGTTTGACTCATTATCCACTGTGTCCCGTTTCAACCGTGGCGAGCCGGTCGATGTCAGTCCGATGCTCGGCGAGGTGCTCGACGTCTCGCGTGATGTGTGGCGCCGCAGCAGCGGAGCCTTTGACCCGACTGTAGCACCGGCTGTCGAATTGTGGGGTTTCGGACGCCGGCGACTCCCGGAAGGCTGTGTGCCCGACTCGGCATCGGTCGATTCTGTGCGTGCGCTTGTGGGCTTGGAGGCTGTTTTGCTAACCGATAATGGTCGTCTGAAGGCAGCCGGCAATGGCGCCGGCCTTGATTTTTCGGCTATAGCAAAAGGATTGGGTGTAGATTGTGTCGCTGCAATGCTCAGACGCAATGGCTGTAATGACTATATAGTTGAAATAGGGGGCGAAATAGCGGTCAGCGGACTGTCGCCGCGCCGTCGTCCGTGGCGTGTGCAGATTGATTCGCCCGCAAGCGGATTTGACGGACATGAGGCCCTCAGGTTAATCGAAGCGCACAATTGCGCCATCGCAACATCAGGCAATTATAGAAATTATCGTGAGACCGGTCGCGGGAGGGTGGGGCACACTATCGACCCTCGCACATGCTTCCCGGCTGTAACCCCAACGCTCAGCGCGACAGTAATTGCTCCGACATGTATTGTAGCTGACGCCCTTGCTACGGCCTGTATGGTTTTGACACCCGACGAGGCCCTTGAGATGATTGCATCTTATCCCGGAGCGGAACTGCTGATGGTAGTGATGGCGGATATTGGGACAGACAGTATGTCGATTGTCTCTACTCCCGGATTCCCGTCCTTCGAGTCAAGATGACCTTCGTGTGTTACATGTCTGTAACAAAACGACATAAAAAATCGGCTGTCTCACGACAACCGAAAATCTTTAACCTTAAATCTAATACCATGAAAAACACAGTGCAAATATAGTAATGTGTACTATAAACAACATTTCATGCATGCGGATTGTTTGTTGCAATGTTCGAATTAATATTTATTAACAGAAAAATCATTCTCAAATTTGTAATTTAGCATCAAATAATTTTGGTCGTGTCATCCGGCTGCATTGACGCATATATTTGTTCCAATCATTTGTTATCAACCCTTGCGAAATGAGAATCAAAATTTTAGTTATTGACGACGAAGAGGCTTTGTGCGAAATCCTTAAATTCAATCTCGAAAAAGAAGGTTATGAGGTCGATTGTGCATATAGCGCAGAAGAGGCTCTTGCGATGGACCTCGGAGGCTATTCGCTCTTTATCGTCGATATAATGATGGGAGCCTTGAGCGGGTTTGATTTTGCCAAACGGATACGTAATATTTCCGAGACCGAGAACACTCCTGTAATCTTCTGCTCGGCCCTGACCGATGAAGATGATAAGGTTATGGGACTTAACATAGGTGCAGACGATTATGTGACCAAGCCCTTTATCATCGGCGAGGTGCTTGCGCGTGTCAGGGCTGTCTTGCGTCGTTCGGCCGCGGCCCAGAAAGTCGCCTATAATATATCGCAGGGTATATATGAGCCTGATATTGCATTCAAAACCCTCCGTATCGACCGTAATGAGAAAATATGTTATCTTGACGGCGAGGAGGTTCAACTTACACGCACAGAGTTTGATATACTGCTGTTTTTCCTCACACACCGTAACCGCATTTACTCGCGCGAGGAGATTATCGAGCAGGTATGGGGCGCCGATGTTGTTGTCACAAACCGCACCATCGACACAAATATAACAAGGCTGCGTAAAAAACTCGGCGAATACGGCAACTATATTATCACCCGTCAGGGCTTCGGCTATGGGTTTAAGGAGACATATTAGTTATCAGTGGCAGCTGTTTATACCTCTTGTCGGTACATTGTGGCTAACGATTATAGGCATGGCCTTATGGCAGTCCTATAACGAACGCGAATACCGCCTCGGCCTGTTGCGTGAGCAACTGAAACTGATTGGCGAGCGTATTGTCGATGCTTACGAAAATGAATATAACCCCCAGCGGTTTTATAACTTCGTGTCACGTTATTATGTGGCTGACCCGCTGTATGACCAGATACGCATCTCAGTCTACGAGGATAACAAACTAATCTACTCTGTCGGCAATGTCATATCACTCAATGAGGTTGATTCCGACAAAGGTGAAGGCTTTATTCATCGGACGGAATACGATGAAGATGGTGATGTAAAAAAAACGCATACGGCCGATTATCTGCAATCAGCCTCCCGTAAGATGACAAACAGTGATTTTTTCTATTGGAACAGTCACAGTAGTGACGGGCGCATGCAGGTATATACCGTCCTCCCGTTCAATGAAGGCATAAATGCCATAGGTATAGTCGACCCGAGCATATGGATTGTGCTGTTCGGTGCGGCTACTATACTGACAGTAATCGCTTATTTTTCGACGAGATACTTCGGACGTAATATATCAAATCTGCGTACGCTTGCACTAAATGCCGCCACTGACCCGAACTTCATCCCGGCTCTCGATTATCCCAACGATGAGCTCGGCGACATAACGCATCAGATTATACATATGTATAACGAGCGTTCAAAAGCCGTGCTCAAATTAAAACGTGAACATCAGGTCGCGCTGCATGCAATGGAGGAAAAAGCCCGCATGAAACGTCAGCTGACCAACAATATCAATCATGAACTTAAAACTCCGATTGGAGTCATCAAGGGTTATTTGGACATCATTCTCGAGAATCCTGACATGGACCCTGCGTCACGAGACCATTTCCTGCGAAAGATGCTCGAGCATGCAAACCGCCTTGTCAATCTTATCACCGATGTATCGGCCATGACACGTCTTGAGGAAGGATCGTCGCTTGTCAGCACAGAGGAACTTGACTATCACGATGTCGTCTACACTGTGTGCAGTGACCTCGAAGAGTCGGGCGCTCTCGGCGAGATGGAGTTTGTCTATGATGTTCCGACGGGATGTCTGATTATGGGTAATTATAATCTGCTTACCGGCATGCTTATCAATCTCGCCAAAAATGCGGCTGCCTATTCCAAGGGTACTGAGTGTGGTGTCAGACTTGACGGCGAAGACGACAAATTCTATCATTTTACTTTCTTTGACAATGGAGTCGGAGTCAAGGAAGAACATCTGCCGCATCTCTTCGAACGATTCTACCGTGTCGATACCGGACGTTCGCGCAAGAGCGGCGGCACAGGCCTCGGTCTGCCTATAGTCCAGAATACAATTCTGGCGCATGGCGGCAGTATCGAAGTGCTTAACGGCGATAACGGAGGACTTTGGTTCCGATATACGTTGCCTAAAATCAAGACAAAATAACATATTTTCGAGAAGACACAATATTGTTGCTTCGATGTAACCCAAATGTAACATTGCGGTAATAAATTTGCGACATCATCAAGATAATAAATCAAACAACATATACTGAATCCAATCCTCTGAAAACTAATTCCTGCAAACAATAGTAATAAAAGCATAAGCATAAAGTATACAAGCAACATTCACAAACTAAACGGTACGGGTCGTCGAGATTGACGCTCCGTATTTTTTTTGCGTAATTAATAGGGTAAAAGTTTGTATCTTTGCCTCTAGAACTTTAAAAATACTTCATCACATGAGAAATCTTATCCGTAACATTCTGTTTGCCGCCGTAATAGCCGCATGTACGATGCCTGCACAGGCGCAGGATCAGACCGGGCAACCCCACCGCGAATTTTATGAATGGACCGATGTCTGGATTCCCGGCGGTAATAATACAGACAAACCGCGCATACTGCTGATTGGCAATTCGATAACACGCGGTTATCAGCCCAAAGTCGAGAAAATGATGGCCGACCGGGCATATGTGGCGCGTTTCTCAACGTCAAAGAGTGTCGGCGACCCTGCGTTGCTCGACGAACTCGAGGCGGTAATGAAGAACACTCGTTTTGACATCGTGCAGTTTAACAATGGACTTCACGGCATGGAATACACTGATGAAGAATATGAGAAGGCTTTTCCCGATCTGCTCGCCCTCATCAGGAAATATGCCCCCGATGCATACCTTATCTGGGCTAATTTTACACCTCTCTATCAGGCTCCTGAGATGACCGAGATTACCGAACACTCGTTGCGCGGCGACGCACGTAATGAGATTGCTCTGCGGCTGCTAAAAGACGAAAATGTCGAAATCAACGACCTTCACTCGGTGATGGTCGGACATCCCGAATATTATTTGCAGGGCGACGGCTCGCATCCGCGCGAAGCCGGTTATGAGGCGCTCGCCCGCAAGGTGGTCGAAGTCCTTGACGGGGCGTTGAAGAAAATCGGGAAATAAGAAATGCTAAACGTTTTGTTGCATGGGACAGAGCCGAGCTCAGTCCCATGTGTATTTTTTCTGGTGTGAAAAGCGAGAGCTGAATAATACTGAGATACGACGTGCAAAGTGGCTAAGCGCAAGAAACGGTATGGAGAGTCTGAGGCGTCTTAATCCAATTGCGCTCATGGCATTGCGGAAGAAAACAGTGTATACAGTCAATGCGGCAATAATAGCTGCCGCTACGGTTGAAATGACGGCTATGTTGGTCGGCGAGAAGGTGACGGCGACTGCAGTCGCTAAAATGCTCATCCATAACGCACACTCGATTGCGGATGTAGACGACAGAGGTTTGTGGTGAATGAATGACTCGGTAAACCGGCGTCGCAACTTTGCCTCGCGCATCGACCTGCGGTAATCATAACTGCCGAATCTGACGATAGATTCTTTTGACAGTTCGACGGCAGTATTGTCGGCCGTGGCAATTTCGCTAATGAATATATCGTCGTCGCCGGCGCAGAGATTAAGGGAGCGAGAGAACCCTTTGTTGTCAAAAAACAGCTGCCGGCGATATGCTAAATTCATTTCGGTGCCGCGATAAGGATGTCCGGCTGTGGCAGCGCTCAGCCAGTCAATGCTTTCGGCAGCATAGTCAAATGCACGTGCGCAAGCTCCGCGCCCGCGGTCGTCGCCTGCGAGCGAGGCGGCGTAGCCGAGCACCACGCCGGTCTCGGGGCGATTAAAGTGGCGCATCATCTTGGCGAGCCACAGCGGCGACTCTATGACGGCTGCCGTGGTCGTAAGCACGACGATGTCATGACGAGCGGCCTTTATGCCGAGCGTTATGCCGAGTTTCTTGCGGCTAAGCGACCGTGCGCCGTCAGGCGTATGTGTCAGATACAGGTTGCGATGTATATCGCTTAGGGCGCCTACCGTATTGCGAACGTCGACAGAATCTCCGTCGTTGACTACGATTACCTCGAAATTGGCCGGATAATTCTGTGCAAGGATTACAGGAAGCAGGTTTTCAAGAGGAGTCGGGTCGTTCTGAGAGTAAACTATTATCGATGCTGCAGGCCATGTCAGCCCGTCGTCTGCTGTCAAGTCACATTCCTTATGGCGCCGGCTGACGCGTCCGATTGATATTATGCTGACTATTATGGCGATTGCGGCTGCCGCAATGGCTACGGCGAGCGATATGGCTGTCGTGAGGTTTATGTCAAAGCTGAATAACATTTTCGATAGGTAGGTTTGTGACAGCAAAATTAAAGAAAAAATGCGCTATAAAAAAGACGCTCATTATATAATAATGCGCTAACTTTGCCGTTACTTTTTAAGAATTATTGTATTACAATTTAGAAACCAATCAACACAGTATATATGAAGATGCGCATCTTCCTGCTTGCTGCTTTGGGTGTCTTTATGGCCTCATGTTCGACCTCAAAGTCGGCACTGCCTTATTTTCAGGATATTTCCACGGTCAGCGAGGGCTCATTTAAAGCAGATAACTACTCTCCCGAGATAAAACCTGATGACGAACTGATGATTACCGTAACCTCGATTGTTCCCGAGGCCACGGCTATCTATAATCTGCCACTGTCAAATCCGGCCATGAAATCGGCCATGTTTAAGGCAGCGACGCCGAGCCAGCAGACATACGTTGTCAATAGCGACGGCGATATCAGCTTCCCGGTCCTCGGCAAGATACATGCCGCCGGTCTCACGGTAGAGCAGCTTGCTGACAAACTGACAGCGGATATTGCCAAGGATGTTGACGATCCGATGGTCACGGTTTCGCTTGTCAATTTCATAGTGTCGGTGGCCGGCGAGGTGCGTCAGCCCGGCACGATTCCTGTCAACCGCAACCGTTTCAGCATCCTCGACGCCCTCTCTGCTGCCGGTGACCTCACCGAATACGGTGAGCGTTCAAATGTGCTGCTCGTGCGCGAGGAAAACGGTGAGCGTAAATTTGTTCATTTGGACCTGAATTCTTCTGAGACGCTGACGTCGCCTTACTTCTATCTCAAGCAGAATGACTATATCTACGTAGAACCTAATAAGATACGTCAGGAGAACTCGAAATATAACCAGAATAACTCGTTTAAACTGACCGTGATTTCAACCATCGTTAGCGCGACTTCGGTGATTGCCTCGCTTGTTATCGCCCTCACAGTCAAATAACCGTCAGACATGGCAAAGAAAAAATCAGACTTTATCGACATAAAAGCCATATTGCGTGAATACGCCTCTAAATGGTATTGGTTTGTAATCTCTATCGCCGTATGTGGTGCATTAGGTTTTGTCTATGGCAAAATAAAAAAACCGGTCTACGCTGTCTATGCGAATGTCATCATATCACAGGATGACAAGGGCGGAATGGGTGCTCTCGGCTCGCTCGGCGACCTGTTTGGCTCAAAAAACAAGGTCGATGACGAGATTTTTGTTATTTCGTCACATTCGGTATATCGTAACGTAGCCAGTGACCTCGGCATCAATAAGAAGCATTATGTCAAAGGTGGTTTTCTACGCACAAAATTTGCATACCCCGAGTTTCCCGTCGATGTTATTTTTACTCCCGGCATAGCCGATACGTTGCGGAAATCATTAGTATTCAAGATAAATATCAATAAAAAAGGTTTTGCGGAAATTAAGGCTAAGGCCGGCAAAGAAGAAATTGCCGATGTCAGCGACGCCAAGCTTCCCGCCACACTTAACACTGACTACGGAGTCTTCATCGTTGACACTACGGGCACCTATGTTCCCGGCAAGCAGCTCAAGTCGATAGTCACTATCTCGGGCTACGACCTTGCTGCAGAGGCCCTCTCGAAACAGGTAGCCGCGTCTATCGCCAGCAAACGCAGTAATGCCATTCGTCTCGGCATCAAGACTATAAATCCTGATTACGGCAAAGACGTTCTCAATCAGGTTATCGAACGATATAATTTGCGCGGCATTGCCGAGAAAAATCTTCAGGCGCAGAAAACCGCCAAGTTTATTGATGACCGACTCGCAATCATTACCGGTGATTTAAATGAGGCTGAGTCAACAATACAGCAGTATAAGGAAGAACGAGGTATCGTTGACGTCCGCGCCGAGGCTCAGTATCAGACCGGCAAGCAACATTCATATGAAGCGGCGCTTGTCAACGCCGAAACTCAGGCCGAGGTTGTCAAGATGACAGGAGAATTTATCTCAGATCCTGCCAACGCGTATGCTCTTATACCGATGACTGTCGAAAACAAATCTCTGCAAGACGGAATAAAGCTTTACAACGAGACTGTACTCAAACGCATGGAAATCGCTGCCACGGCCAAGCCCGGTAACCGTGCTCTTGCACAGATTGACGCACAGATTGACGCCATGCGTGAAAACATAACTACGTCAGTCAAACGTACATATGACAATCTGCAGGTTGGTATACGCGATATGCGTCGTCAGGTCAACTCGGCTTCGGGACAACTCGGCAATGTGCCACGTCAGGAGCGCGAATTCCTCAACATGAAGCGCCAGCAGGAGGTCAAGCAGCAGCTCTATCTCTTCCTACTCGAAAAACGCGAGGAGACCGCCATGATGCTTGCCAACGCAGTGCCCAAGGGCCTGATTGTAGACGAGGCTTTCACGCTCACCAAGCCTGTGTCGATGAGTAAGACTATGATACTCCTCATAGCGCTTTTTATCGGTCTTTGTCTGCCGCCCTTCGTGCTCTATCTGCGCAAAGTGCTTCGCACCAAATTTGACACCAAAGACGAGGTCGAGGACGTCATCGACGTGCCCATCATCGGCGAAATCTGTCAGGACCGCACCGGCAACTCACTCGTGGTCAGCGCGACAGATACTTCGTCTACGACCGAGCTCTTCCGCCTCATGCGCTCTAATCTGCTCTTCGTGCTCGGCGACCGCAACGAGAAAGTCATAATGATTACATCGACCACGTCAGGCGAAGGCAAATCCTTTGTGTCAATCAACCTTGCAGCCACACTCTCGCTGCTTGACAAGAAGGTGCTCATTATCGGCATGGATATCCGCAAACCGCGTCTTGCCGAATATTTCGACATTCATCCACGTTTCGGCCTGACGCAGTATTTGGCATCAGACCAGATAACGCTTGACAGCCTCATCGTCAACGATCCGCGTATCCCGTCACTCGACATTATCACGGCCGGCCCGATTCCGCCCAACCCTGCCGAGCTTCTGACTTCAAAGAAATTGGACGCAATGATGGCCGAGCTGCGTGAGCGCTACGATTACATCATCATCGATTCGGCACCTGTGGGTATGGTCAGCGACACATTCACCCTCGACCGCCTCGCCGATGCGACAGTCTATGTCGTGCGCGCCAATTACACGTCGCGTTCAGACCTCCGTTTCATTGAGGAGATATATCGCGACCACCGTCTCAAAAAACTCACTGTCGCTGTCAACGGCACGGCCACACGGCGCGGCTACGGCTACGGTTACGGCGAGAAAAAGAAATCGTAAACGCTCAGCCGCAAAGGCTTGAGCCAATATCGTCAACTGCACGCTGTGACTAATTCGAGTGTATATAAGTGGACGGCTATCGACCGCCTGTTGAACACTGTCATGACCTTCGGGGGTAATATCTTGATGGCCAATCTGCTCGACCCGTCTGAGTTCGGTCTGCTCGCCATGGTGGCCGTCTTCACGGCCATAGCGCAGAACATCTCCGGTTGCGGCATGTGTGACGGGCTTATACACAAGGAGTCTCCAACCCCCCGTGATTACTCGACAGTTTTCACGGTCAATCTCGTGCTCGGACTTTTTTTCAGCACGGTTTTCCTATGCTGTTCGGGTCTTGTGGCGCAGTTCTTCGGACATGTCGAACTGCGCGGCATCATGATAGCCATCGGCATCTGTTTCTTGTTTCAGGCCATGTGTATGGTGCAGGAAACAAAGATGCGCAAGGACATGTCGTTTAAGAAACTTGCCATCGTTCGGCTCTCGGCTACTGCCTCGGCATTGACGCTCGGCATCATCCTCGTTCTAAACGGCTACAGCTACTGGGGCCTCGTCTCGACACAGATTTTCCTCTCGGTTTTCCTTTGGATCTACTATATTCTGGTCTCGCGATGGTTGCCGCGCTTGGCGTTCTATCGTGATTCGTTCCGCGAGATGTTCGGCTACGGCATTCATTTGATGCTCGCCTATATCTGCAATCAGTTCGCTCAGAATGTCAACACGTCAGTCCTCGGCAAATTCGCTCCCGCGGCTTCGGCCGGTATATACTCTCAGGCCCAGAAGCTTGAAAGCACCCCCTTCGGGCTAACCGAGGCCATATTCAACTGGCCCTTCTTCTCCGTTCTGTCCAATATCACTGACGCAGCCGAAAAGGTTAAGGCTGCCGTTCGAATGCATGCGGCGATATTGTTTGTAAATGTCTCGGCCGGCTGTCTGTTGTTCTTTATCGCCACGGCCGCCTTCAATACCCTTTACGGAGCGAAATGGGATGCCGCCATCCCTGTTTTCCGCCTGCTACTCGTCTTTGGCATAGCTCAGTCCATGAAGTTTTACTATCAGACTGTTTTCAAGGTTTACGGCCGCACAAAGTTAATCCGCAATCTGACGTTTGCCGAAGTTGCTCTGCAGGTCGCTCTTCTTTTTTTGGTTTATGACAAGGGCGTCATGGCTATAGCATTGTCGCAGGTCATCCCGGCGCTGCTTGCCGTCACTGCCCACGTCATCGTCTACCGCCTTTACGTCAGACAGACTTTCGGAGCGTATTTCAAAAGTGCATTTCTTCCCTTTATACTTCCGGTTCTGACCCTCGTGGCTTCATGGCTTATCAGCACCACATTTACGGCATATCTGCCCGCATGGGTCAATCTTATCGCCGAAGGTCTTATTTTCGGCGGTATACTGATTTTGGTCAACGAGTGGTTCAAACCGGCATATTATATGGCTGTCAGAGAAGTAGTAATCAATAAATTCAGTTCGCATCGATGAGACATTTGGCACGGACATTATCGGCAACCGAGCAGCCTGACACAAAGGTCAGAGACGTTTGTCCCGAGCGCCGTTATCTCGACTTGTCGTGGAGTAACGTGCGTTGGCCGCTGTTCTTCCTCCTGTCGATGTCGCTGACCGGCCTGCAGTTCCCGCTCGGCTATCTCTTTGTCGCGATAATACTTATCAATCGTTTCCGCGAAGACAAGTATGATTTTATCATTATGCTGACACTCTTTTTTGGCGGTTACGGTTTGACAGGTCAGGACACATTCGGGCCGCTTAAGATGCCTGATGTCGCGCTTGTGGTTTCACTTATAGCGCTATTTGTATATCGCAAAACAGGGATTGTGCGTGAAGCGTGTATTGGCTGGGCGCTCTATCTCGCAGGTATACTGATACTTGCGTCATTCAGCGAGGAAAGTATGAGCGTGCAGTTGCGCACCATACGTAACTACTTGACATTTATCTACTTCCTGCTCCCGCTGGTCGTTTTCAGCGGTATGGAATTCGATTTTGACAAATTTACTGCCAAGCTCTTCCCGTTTGCCCTGATTATTTGCACATTCTATATTATTGACGGATTCCTGCTTAGCGGCTTTATATTGTTGCCTCGCACGCCATATATGGGTCAGGAGGCCGACTCGACTTTCTTCAAACCGCTTATACATCCGGATGGCAATGTCTTTGTCCGGAAATATCCTCAGGGACTCTATCTCCTGCTGCTCTGTGTCTATCCACTCGCCAAAACTTACAAACTGCGTTGGTGGCAGTGGCTCTTGTTTATCGGCGCTTTGGCTGCTTGCCGCACATTTACAGTCATACTCGGCTTCGTCATAGGCTATTTCGTTTGCGTGCTTACGTGGCGAAGCCTGCTTAAATATACGTTGATTGGAGTCGTTGCTGTAGCGGCATTCTATTATATTGACGGGCTTTTACCTACTAATAACGATTATGAATCCGCTCTGCGAATTAAATCATCTGTAGATCAAGTAATTGGACTTGGAGAGATACAGGATGATGTTGACCTTGCGGAGTTTGGAAGCGGACGTTTCGGTCAGATGTTGCCAAAACTTGAGATGGTCAGAGAGTACGACAGACGGTTGACAGGGCTCGGATTCCTCCATGCCGAACTCACGACGAATACGAAATATATATTGATAAATGAATATTATCGTGATGTCGAGAAAAACGAGGAAACAGCAGTTGGTGTTGAGATAGAGCCTGTGCAGGTCTATATCAATATGGGCTACTTGGGTCTCGTGCTTTACTTCGCCTATTTTATCGCAATGTATGTCATAGTCCGCCGCAAACGTTATTCACTCTATTTCCTGTCTGTGCTTGTGATGTCATTTATCGACGGTCTCGGCGCATACGGTGGTCTTACAGTACCTATGGGCTTGCTGTTATGTGCTCTGTGCTTTGCGGTTGTAGTGATGGAGCCTGACAAAGAAGAGAGAGCTGCCAATAGGGCTTCCTTCGCGAATGTTCCGTAAGACTATTTACCGGTTTTTATAAATCTTTTGATACGCTGTATAACGGTTGTCGGTCTCGGACCTATGATGCGTTGCAGTCGTTTCTTAAATCGTTGATAAGGACTGTTCCATGTTCCGGCGAAGTGATGAACAGCGACTGTTCGTGACGTACGTGAGTCCTCCATTGTCACAAGGTGTATAGGACTGAAAAAATCAGGCTTGAACAGATATAAAGTGTCATTGTCATCCCCCATTTCCTCCGGGCTGTCTATATCGACGCGCTTTGTCGGCCATCCCGGCAATTTCTCTAAAAGGCGTGGCAGGGCAGTGGTGTTGAAAGAGCCGTCGGCGAGTATAAACGAATTTGCATCATAGTATTCAAGCAGAGATTTGAAAATCGGCAGTCCCGCCGGTGCACCCATGACGGCTGCCTCAATAAAACCGGAGTCGCTCTCTCGTCCCAGCATATAAGGTAAGTCGAGGAACTCATCGAAATTTTTCAGAGTCTCCACGTCAGAGTCAAGATAGATGCCGCCTTCGTAATATAGGGCATAAGCGCGGATATAATCTGCAGCAAAAGCATACTTGCGAGAGGCAAAAGCCTCGTCTACCCACTGCGATTTGCCATGTGGGAAACGATTGAAATCCCAAAGCCTGATTTCGTAATCAGGCAGACAGCGATGCCATGACTCTATGCATCGTCTGATTTTATCGGGGTAGGGGTCTCCGCTCAGCCAGCAGAAATGTATGATGCGAGGTATTTTGCTCATAAAATTTCATTCATTAATTGCAAAGATAAGCCAAATTTACTCGTTAAGACACATTGGGAGATTGAATTTTACTAAATTATGATTTTTATCACGATAGTGATAAACCTCGCCTTTTATACGCACCACTAATTCATTCGGTAATTTGGCGCGGAGGAATGCGGTTTGTCAACGAATGTTTAAAAGTAACAATTTTGAAAACTGTAAAGTCTTAAGTTATATAATCGTGTTACTTTTACCCATATTTCGATGAAGTGGTATAGTCCCTTATAGTTGTCAAAGTTATTATCTATATAAAGTTATGTCTGTTTTTGCGGAAATATTTGTATCTTTGACTCACCATGGCTGACACAGACAACCGTTTCCTGTTTATCGGGGGTGTCGGAGCCCCCAAAGAGTATGGTGGAGAGCTGTCAAAGAACAAGCTCATCATCAGTCGCCTGCGTGAACTCGGCTGTGATGTCAGAGTGGTCGATACTTATGGCGCGCGCCGCCGCCCGTACAGGCTTCTGCCTCTTGTGCCCGCGCTGATAGCTGACCGTCATGCTCCGATTATCATTTCGACAAGTTTCGGCAACATCAAGGTCATTTCGCGCTGGATTCGTCGGCTTTATCCACGCCGTCGCATGATTTTATGGGTCATAGGCGGCTCGTTGGCCGAGCAGGTCGAGAAAGGTGAATATACGACGGCTGACCTTGCGGTCTTCGACCTCCTGATTGTCGAGTCGCGCACGATGCTTGAGTCGCTGGAAAACTCAGGCTGTGCAAACGTCATCCATATGCCTAATTTCAAGGATCTTACGTATAGCCCTGATTCGCGGTCAAAACATATTGGCGACGAAGACACACTGCGCTGCGTTTTCTTCTCGCGTATAGACACTCCTAAGGGCGTAGACATAATCTTGGAGGCTGCCTGTCGCCGCTCGCTCAGCGACAATCGTGTGGCTATTGATTTCTACGGCGAAATTAATCCGGCTATAAAAGAGCGCTTTATGGCCGCGGTTGATGCCGATCCCGCACTGCGTTATTGCGGCAAACTTGACTTCTTTGACCCGTCTGGCCTCGCGACGCTCTCGCAGTATCATCTCTCGCTGTTCCCCACTTTTTGGGAGGGTGAGGGCTTTCCCGGTGTCATTGTCGACTCTTACGCGGCCTCGATGCCGGTACTCGCGTCTGACTGGCGCTTCAACCGCGAATATGTCGGCGCTGACAGCGGATTCATCTGTCGGGCACAGGATGCTGACGATTTTGCGCGTATATTTTGGCAACTTGCAGATAATCGCGTAACTTTGAACGATTATTTCGGTCCTTGTCGTCAGCGGGCCGATGCCTATGACATAAGATGTCTCGTCACAGATGATTTCATTAACCGATTTCTCAAGTAATGGCCTTAGGATTTAGTCTCAAAGAACGTATACGCCACCTGCTGTCGCTCACGCCGGCAGCAAAGCGCTCATTGCGGCGTCAGCTCACTGATGCGACAGACGCCGATGTCGAGCGCGCCGTGAGCCGTGCGGTCAGAGATTGTCCGTATTACGCTCCATACGCTGATTTGCTCGCCGACGGCTTTGACTTGAATAAACTACCGATAATCCGCAAAAAAGATATTTTCGACTGCTCGCGTCAGATGGTGTCGCGGCGTGTGTGGCGACCGCTGCTGATGCATAAGCGCACTGCCGGCTCCACAGGTATACCTCTCAATGTATATTATTCTCCTCGTGCTGTCATTGATAAAGACTGCATACCGCGCTATCTATTCTCGTTAATAGGTAATGATTTAAAAATCGGTGTGCTGCGTGATCACACGACCAACGGCCGCTTTGTGCAGCCCGTCGGTACAGGCCATTGGCTGTTCTCGCCGTATCTGCTGTCAGCTGACAAATTGGACGAATACCTCGCCGAGATGCAGCGCATCGGCATTGACTGCCTACATGTTTATCCGTCGGCTCTCAATATTTTTGCCCGTCTGATACAGCAACGCTATGGCGTCTCGCCGCTCAAGTTGAAAGGCATATTCGCCAGCTCTGAAATCTTCTCGCGTGAGGACAAGGAGTTTGTGATGGAAGTCTTTCCGGGCGTAAAGATTGTCGATGCCTACGGTCACAATGAACTTGTGGTTTCGGCTGCGGCCATTGATCTCGAGCCGTTTAAGTTCTTTACCGGCGTAGGCTACGTCGAGTTTGACGACACGGGCGAGCGGCTGCCCAACGGTAACCGCATCTGTGAGATTGTCGGCACCTCGATTGTCAACCGCACGATGCCGTTCATACGTTACGGCACACTCGATTTTGCCGAACTCGACTCGGACGGTAACGTAGTTTCCATTATCGGTCGCAGTTCTGACTTCATCGTCAACAAAGACCGACAGATTGTGCCCTGTCTCTTTCTTAACCGCCGCGAATCTACGCGCAATGTCATCAACCGTCAGTACTATCAGCCGGCCGTAGGCAAATTTGTGCTTCGTCTCGTTGTCAATGAGAAATTTAATGATGACGACCGCCGCATGCTGACCGAGGATCTCCACACTTCGTTCAAGGACAGCTTTGACTGCTCGATCGAGATTGTCCCTTCGATACCGCGCACCAAACGTGGAAAGCAGCTGCGTATGGTGCAAGATCTCAATCTTGACGATTATAAATGATTGCAAATAGTTATGCAGGCATATATATGTCAAAAAATCGATGAAATGGCTAACGCAGCCGATGCGTGGTTGCGAGGACATAATTATCGATATATTGAGTGCAATTATGTGCCGCCGTCGCTTTTTACGAGGTTTCGCAAGTTAAATGTTCTGTTACGAACATTTTACCGCCTGTGTCCTTTTAATCTCCGTAGACGTCTCGATATTCTTAGCGCACCGCTGACGCCACAGGCTTGCGTGGCCATGCTCAAAGCTTATGCACTCGAGTCTGATTCTGACAAGACCTTGGCCCTTCTAAGGCGGATGACCGAGTCATTGCGCAGCTTTCACGAGTCGGTCGGAAGCGATTCGTACGCATTGCGGCAGGGCATACGTATTGCTGTCAATCTTTATGAAGATGGCGCGGATGAGCCCACACCCCTAAACACCGTTTGGTTTGGTGAGTATCTGCTTGACAGTCACGATACACTGTCTGATGGTGATAGGGATATAGTAGCCGGCATCTGCCGTTATCTTGTCGGCAATCTTGGATATATTGACCATGGTGAGGCCGGGGTTTACTTTAGATACGGCCATAATATCAAGGGCATAATTTATAATGCGAGTGCAGTTATAAGTTCGTTTCTGATTCGTGCAGGCAGCGCACTCGGGCAGCAGGAATATATAGACCTTGGTGTCAGGGGGCTAAAATATATTGCCGCATGCCAGAACGATGATGGCAGCTGGTTCTATTACGGGCCGCCTCATCGTCGTGCCATAGACGGATTTCATCAGAGCTATATTCTGCGCGCATTTATGGATGCGCGTCCGATAATAGGTATTTGTTTTGATGATACGATAGAAAAAGGCACTGCTTATTATCGCAGCCAATTTGAGCATAAGGGCCGTTACATCATCCCGCGACGTTATGACCCGCGCTATAATCCGAGAAATACATGGTGCTTTCAGCGTGTAGACGGACGTGATATCACTGAGGCTCTGACATTTTTTTCAGTTTACGAGCCCGATGAAAAAATGGTTGAAGGCATTGTAGAATACATGTTTGACAAGATTTACGATAAAAAGCATCAGCGTCTTGCATCCGAAATTTTCATCTTCGGGCGCAACCGTAATGATTATATAGAGTTCTACGGGTGGTATCTTTATGCTCTTAATTTATTGAAACATAAATGTTCATGAAAGTCGCCTCGGTATATTTTAATTTCGCTAATAAAGGCGGCGCACAAAAGATGGCGCTTGATTTGGCGCGGCTTTTGTGCGATGATTCTGACGCTTTGCCTGTGATGCTGACATCTACTCCCCTCGACCGGATAGACCCCGATTTGAGAAATAAAGCGAATTTTATGGCGCTTACACTTCGCAATCTGCGGCGTCTCTCTCTCGAGGGTTATGTTGTCCTCTCTCATGACCGCCGGTCGACGACGCGTATCATGCTTTGGCATAAATTGCAGTTGCTGAAAATAAAAGTAGTGCATGTAGCGCATAATGTATTTAATAATTTGCGTTTTGCGACGCTTTTGCCGAGGCATGTTGTAGCTATATCGACAGCCGTAAGAGATAATCTGATTGGTTATTTCGGGCTTGCACCCGAACGCATAACGCTGATTTATAACGGGCTTGCAGACCTCGGACGTTGCGGGATTAATAACCGTAAAGATATACATATCGTATTGGCCGGACGCATTTGCTCTGTAAAACGTCAGGTTGAGATTGCTCGTGCTCTCGCAGGGCGTATTCCTGAGGGGGTGAGTCTGTGTTTTGCCGGTACCGGCGAACAAGCTGATTTACTTACTGAAGTGGTGGCTGCTGAGTCGAGGATGAGCTACGCGGGACATCTTGATATGAGCCGCCATATAGCCGACTTTGATTATGTTCTGCTCTTCTCGGAGAAAGAGGGTTTGCCCTTAACTCTTATTGAGGCATGCATGGCCGGGAAACCTATGATAACAAATGATATAAGAGGCGCTCTTGATATAAATATAGCCGAGGAGACCGGTTTTGTTTGCCGTGATTTTGATGAACTGGCCAGATTGCTTGATAGCCTGCCAAAACCGAGGTCGGAGAGCTATAAATGTCTGTCTGATAATGCGCGTCATCGTTACGAAGAGTGTTTCAGCGTTGACCGTATGACAGCTCAATACCGTGCATTGCTCGAAAAGGTCGTTTGTGATAAATAATCGTAACCCGAGTACGCAATTTTTTTTGTAAATTTGCGTTATTAAATTTGATTATTATACAACATAATTGCGACCATTTAAGACTCATCATCATGAAAGCATGCTTTATAGGACTCGGATATATAGGACTCCCCACCGCCATTATCGCCGCCCGTAACGGCGTTGAGGCCGTAGGCGTCGACGTCAACCCCGAGGTTGTCGACAAAGTGAATGCCGCCGAGCTGCATATTGTCGAGCCCGGTCTCGGCTTCCTGCTGCGCGACACCGTTTCAGCCGGCAGTCTCCGCGCCGTGGCAAAACCCGAGGAGGCCGACGCGTTCTTTATCGTTGTCCCGACTCCGTTCAAAGGTGATTACGAGCCCGACACGTCATATGTCGAGGCTGCTACACGTTCGGTCATACCTTTTCTCAAAGAGGGTGATCTCTTTGTCATAGAGTCGACATCGCCTATAGGCACGACCGAGCAGATGGCCGCAATAATTTTTGAGGAGCGTCCCGAGCTCAAGGACAAAATTTATATCGCATACTGCCCCGAGCGCGTGCTCCCCGGGAATGTCATCTACGAGCTCGTCCACAATGACCGTGTCATCGGAGGCATCAACCCCGAGTCGACTCAGAAGGCCATCGAGTTCTACAGCCGTTTTGTCGAGGGCAAGCTTTTCGCCACCAACTCGCGCACGGCCGAGATGTGCAAACTCACCGAGAACTCATCACGCGACGTGCAGATAGCCTTTGCCAACGAGCTTTCGCTCATCTGCGACAAGGCCGGCATAAATGTCTGGGAGTTGATAGAGCTAGCCAACCGTCATCCGCGCGTTAACATATTGCGTCCCGGCTGTGGCGTCGGCGGACACTGCATCGCGGTCGATCCCTATTTCATCACCTCAGCCTTCCCCGACGAGGCCAAGCTCATCGCTCAGGCCCGCTCGACCAACAATTACAAGGCCGAATGGTGTGCCGAGAAGATCATTAACGCAATACTGCGCTTTGAACTTGACAACAAGCGCAAACCCGTTGTGGCCATGATGGGTCTCGCGTTCAAGCCAGATATCGATGATCTGCGCGAAAGCCCGGCGCGCCGCATCACCACCGAGGTGATGAACTCGCGACATGACGCCACCATCCTCGTCGTCGAGCCTAACGTCTCACAGCACCCCGTCTTCAAACTGACTCCCTACGAGGAGGCTTATGAGGCCGCTGACATTGTCGTCTTCCTGACGGCACACACGCCATTTAAAGAGCTTGCGCCCGACCCCGACAAAGTAATTCTTGATTTCTGCGGAGTATTCAAAGATAAATAACCCTCCCGCACTACCACCAACAGATATACCAGTAACCCGTATTGGAACCAATCACCCTCAGAGGCATACGCATTTATCCCTTTGAAAGCCGGCAAGCGCTTGTCGATTTTGCCGACACCCGCAAGGGTATACTCATCGCTGTCAATGCCGAGAAAATGGCAAATGCTACCGACGAGCTTAGGTGTCTGATTAACAATAATATAGGGTACTGCGACGGCTCGGGCGTCGTACTCGCCTCGCGACGCAACGGCGCACCGGGCGCTGTCAAGATTGCCGGTTGCGAGCTGTGGTTAGACATCATACGCCGTCACGCCGCTGACAGCACGTTTTACATCATCGGAGGTCGTCCCGATGTTCATGCCGACACCATTATACGACTGCGCGCCGACTTTCCCGGCATCAATATCGTCGGTCATCGCGACGGCTATCTTCGCGATGACGCCGAGCGTCATGCTCTCATAGACGATGTCGCCGACAAGCGCCCCGACTATGTGTTTGTGGCTATGGGCTCGCCCCGTCAGGAGTATCTGATGGCCGACATGCTTGCACGTCACAAGGCTGTATATCAGGGCCTCGGGGGCAGTTTTGACGTCTACACCGGCCGTGTCAAGCGTGCTCCTAAATGGTGGATTGACCATCATGCCGAATTTGTTTACCGTCTTTTAAAACAACCCTCGCGCATACGTCGTGATGTCGTCAGGTTTAAATATGCATGGTGGTTGCTGACTAATAACTTCTAACACAATTTTCTCACAACTATGCGTCGCAAAATAATGCTTGTGTTCGGTACCCGTCCCGAGGCCATCAAAATGGCTCCCGTCATTGACGCCCTCAGGTCGCATGAAAAGGAGTTCATCACCGAGGTGACGGTCACCGGCCAGCACCGCCAGATGCTTGATTCTGTGCTCGAGCTTTTCGGCATAAAGCCCGACTATGATCTTGATATAATGCGGCCGGGACAGGATCTTTATGACCTGACCGCGCGAATGTTGACAGGCATGCGCGACGTCCTCGCCGCTTCTCGCCCTGATATAGTGCTCGTCCACGGCGACACGGCCACATCCACCACCGCCGCCCTTGCCGCTTTCTACGCCCGGATACCGGTCGGACATGTCGAGGCCGGATTGCGCACCGGCGACATCTATTCGCCTTTTCCCGAGGAGATGAACCGCCGTCTGACGGGCCGTCTCGCAACATATCATTTCACTCCCACCGAGACATCGTGCGGCAATCTGCTGCGTGAGAATGTCGACCCCGCTGACATCGTTGTTACGGGCAACACCGTCATCGACGCACTTCACTCTGTGCGTCAGCGGCTTGAGTCTGATCCGGAGTTTGAGGCACGCGCTGCCGCCGACGTCAAGGCTCTCGGCTATGACATCACTGCGCGCCTCGCCGAGCCCGGCCGTCGCATGGTACTGATCACAGGTCATCGTCGCGAAAATTTCGGTCGCGGCTTCGAGGGGATTTGTGCGGGTCTTGACAGACTTGCGTCACGCTATCCTGATGTAGACTTTGTATATCCGATGCATCTTAACCCTAATGTGCGCAAGCCGATAGCCGATGTTTTCGGTGACGGCCATGCAGCCAACATGTTCTTTATCGAGCCTGTCGATTACCTCGGATTTGTCTATATGATGACCCGAGCCTATCTGATTATGACTGACTCGGGCGGCATACAGGAGGAGGCTCCGTCGCTCGGCAAGCCTGTCCTTGTGTTCCGTGACGTCACCGAGCGTCCCGAGGCCGTTGCTGCCGGCACAGTCACTCTCGTAGGCACAGACCCCGAGCGCATCGTCGCCGAGGCATCGCTGCTTTTAGACAATAGCGAAGTCTATGAGCGCCGCACGCGTCTCGCCAATCCTTATGGCGACGGTCACGCCGCACGACGTATCGCCGACTTCCTCGCAACTAAATTTTAAGGTTTATTCGCCGAACTCGCGGTGAAGCGCCTCGAAGCGTTCTAAAGTCGCCGGCGAGTGGCGCAGCATCGACTGACGTACGCGCTCGAGCGATTTCTCGCTCATGTCGCCGCTTTTTGAGTAAAATTTGTCGGCATAGCAGACGAGGCGCTCAAGCAGTGTCCGCGGCATATAGTCGCCCTCGGGGAGCGGCAGACCCATCTGTCTGATGTCGTCGGCCGTAATGCCGGCGCCGGTGTGTCGCTCGGCCACCGAGGCTATGGCTTCGTCTACGCCCTCGTGGCGAAGCAGACGCGCGCCGAGATAGCCGTGGCGCAAGTAATGCTCGGTGCCGTGACAGTCTATGCCGTCGGCATCTGTAAGAAATATACCGATGTCATGGAGCATGGCCGCGGCCTCGACTTCGGCCGGGTCAAGGTCAAGATGCTTGCGGCGCATGATGTCGAGTGCCTTGTCAGCCACCTGACGGCTGTGACGGATAAGAATATCCCGAAGGCGAGTGCCCTCGGGATAATATTTGTCAATGATTCGTTGCCAGTCTGTTACCATTGCTTATTACAAGATGGTGTTCCAGCCGTGAGTGTCTTCACATTCGCCCAAGCGGATAGCGTTCAGCTTGTTATAGAGGGCTGTGGTGACAGGGCCGGGCTTACGGTCTTTAGAGATGACATATTTGTGGCCGGTGTCAAGGTCGTCGATTTCGCCCACGGGAGATGCTACGGCAGCAGTGCCTACGGCGGCAGCCTCGGTGCAGTCGGCAAGCTCGTCGACGGTGATGTGGCGTGCCTCGACCTCGATGCCCATGTCGCGGGCGAGTTGCATGAGGCTCATATTGGTTATAGACGGGAGGATGGAGTCAGACGCCGGGGTGATGTATTTGCCGTCTTTGACAGCGAAGAAGTTGGCCGGGCCACACTCGTCGAGATACTTTTTCTCTTTCGGGTCGAGATAAAGCACCGCCGAATATCCTAACGAGTGAGCCTTTTCGCCGGCGGTCAGTGATGCGGCGTAGTTGCCGCCGACTTTCCAGCGGCCTGTGCCGCGGGGAGCCACGCGGTCATATTCGCGCATGATGCAGATGTCGGTACAGCCGAAGCCGGTCTTGAAATACGGGCCTACGGGCGTGACGAGCACTATAATCATGTATTCGTCGGCCGGTTTGACGCCGACACGTGCCGAGAGGCCTATTTCGATGGGACGTATATACAGCGATGCGCCGCTGCCGTATGGGGGCACGAAACGTTCGTTGAGTTTTACGGCCTTGATACACATCTCGCAGAATATATCTTCGGGAACGGGCTCCATCAGCAGGCCCTTGGCCGACTCACGGATACGTTTGGCGTTTTCCTCCAGACGGAATATGCGTATCTTGCCGTCTTTGCCGCGGAATGCCTTGAGTCCTTCAAAAATTTCCTGACCGTAGTGCAGGGCGGTAGCAGCTATGTGCAGGCTGACATTCTCTGAGTCGCTGACCTCGATTTCGCCCCATTTGCCGTCGCGGTATGTGCAGCGCACGTTATAGTCTGTCGGATAGTAACCAAAGGGCAGTGACGCCCAGTTAATTTCTTCGTTCATTTTACTTTTGTTTTGGTGGTGCAAAAGTAAGGCTTAAATTTATAAAAACCTAAAAACCGCACGTTTTTTAGGTTTGCGTGCATAAGAGTCGCTCCGTTTTGTCAAATGTATAATGTTTACGAGCTTTTTTTTGTACTTTTGTAGCGTATAAATCATTTATAATTTCAAAAGTCTATATAAACCATCCCATAGGAGAAATGAACGTAGCGATTGTCGGCGCAAGCGGCGCTGTTGGTCAGGAGTTGCTCAGAGTATTGGAGCAGCAGGATTTCCCGGTTGACGGGCTTAAACTTTTTGGTTCGGCTCGTAGTGAGGGCCGTGCTTATATGTTTAAAGGCAAGGAATATAAGGTCATGCGTCTCGCCGATAATGATGATTTTCGCGGCGTCGACGTGGCTTTCGTTTCGGCCGGCGCCTCTACGTCAAAGCAGTTTGCCGACACAATCACCCGTCATGGAGCGATAATGATTGACAACTCCAGCGCTTTCCGCATGGACGACGATGTCCCCTTGGTCGTGCCTGAGGTCAACGGCGCCGACGCCCTCGACGCTCCACGCCGCATCATTGCCAACCCTAACTGCACGACAATACAGATGGTTGTGGCCCTCGCGCCCATCGACCGTATTTCAAAGATAAAACGTGTCCGCGTGGCCACTTATCAGGCTGCCTCGGGCGCAGGCGCCTCGGCTATGGACGAGCTCGTGTCACAGCATGCCGACATCGCTGCCGGACGCGAGCCCAAGGTCGAGAAATTCGTCAGCCAGCTCGCCTATAACGTCATACCCCACATCGACGTCTTTCAGGATAACGACTATACCAAGGAGGAGATGAAGATGTTCTTTGAGACACGCAAGATTATGCACTCTCCTGAGATTTCGGTGAGCGCAACCTGCGTGCGTGTGCCGGTGTTGCGAGCCCACAGCGAGGCCATCTGGGTCGAGACCGAGCGTCCGGTAAGTGTCGCCGAGGCGCGTGAGGCCTTTGCCTCGGCCGAAGGTGTAGTCCTCGTCGACGATCCTGCCGCCAAATCCTATCCGATGCCGCTGCAGGCAGCCGGCACAGACCCGGTTTATGTAGGGCGCATACGCCGTGACATCTCTGACGACTGCGGACTGACATTCTGGACAGTCAGTGACCAGATACGCAAGGGCGCGGCCCTCAATGCGGTGCAGATTGCCGCTTATCTCCACGCCCGAGGCCGCTTCTGACGTAAGGAGGCACTCTCTTCATGTAATCTTAAGCTTTTACAACAGCCATGATACTCGCAAGCAATCCGTTGGTGACACAGCCGGTCGAAATTTTTTTCATCGTACTGGTTATCATCCTGCTTGCGCCGCTTCTGCTCAATAAGCTTAAGATACCACATATCATAGGCATGATTGTGGCCGGTGTCGTTATCGGTCCGTATGGTTTCAACATACTCGATAACGACTCGAGTTTTGATATTTTCGGTCAGGTCGGACTGCTCTATCTTATGTTTCTTGCCGGACTGGAGATTGACATGTTCCATCTTCGGCTTAATATACGGCGAGGCATGCTCTTCGGTCTGCTGACACTCTTCCTGCCTCTGTTGCTTGGTGTCACCACTTCGGTCTTTTTGCTACGCTTGGACTGGCTGACATCGATGCTCCTCGGCTCAATGTACGCCTCTCATACTCTGCTGTCATATCCCGTCGCGGCCCGTTTCGGCATCACGCGTACTCCCTCTGTACTCATCGCCGTGGTCGGCACCATCATCGCCGTAATAGGCGCCCTGCTTGTGCTTGCCGCCGTTGTCAATGTTCATCGTGTCGGCACGTTTGAATCTTCTGAAATTTTGCTGCTTGTCGGCAAACTCTTGCTCTGGTGCCTTGCGCTGCTGTATGTTTTCCCGCGTGTGACACGGCGTTTCTTCAAATCTGTCAGCGATAAGGTTACACAATATGTCTTTGTGCTTGCCATGGTCTTCTTTGCGGCATGGACCGCCCAGCTCATAGGCCTTGAGCCGGTGCTCGGAGCATTCTTTGCCGGACTTTTGCTCAACCGCTACGTGCCGTCTGCTTCGCCGCTTATGAGCTCGATAGAGTTTGTCGGCAACGCGCTGTTTATCCCGTATTTCCTGATCAGCGTCGGCATGATGATTAATGTGCGCGTCATTGCTAACGCCGACACACTCGGTGTGGCCGCCGTGATGCTCGCGGTGGCCCTGATTAGCAAATGGCTGCCGGCTTGGATAGTCTGCCGCCGCAACGGACTCGGCCGCTATAGCGAGGGAGTGCTTTTCGGCTTGACCTCCGCACACACGGCAGTCGCTCTCGCAGTAGTGACTCTCGGCTACAACATGGGTATGCTCGACGGTCGCATCCTCAACTCGACGGTGCTCGTCATACTCGTCACCTGCGCCGTCGCCCCAATCATCACCGCCGCCAACGCTCCCAAGCTCAAGCTGCAGTTGCTCGCCGAGGAAGACGAAGACGGTGTGATACGTCACACGCGTGTTAACAACACACTTATACCCGTGGCAAATCCCATGACCGCTCAGTCGCTCGTCGAATTAGCGGTGCTGATGCGCAACGACCGCGGACGTCACAGCATCTTCGCCCTGCATGTCCGCGCTGATAACTCTCCGACGTCAAAAGCATTGTCGCACAGCTCTTTGGATGCAGCGCGCAAAATCGGTGCCTCGGCTGATGTAACCGTCGAAACCCTTGACCGCTACGACCTCAACACAGTCACCGGTGTGCTCAACGCCATCGAGGAGCGCGACATCACCGAGGTCATACTCGGCATGCACCGACGTGTGAGTGTCATCGACTCGTTTTTCGGAGCCAAGGTCGACGGTCTTCTTAAGGCCACCAACCGCATGATACTTATATCGCGCTGCTACATACCGCTCAACACCATTACGCGCATCGTCGTATGGATACCGGAGCATGCGCAGTATGAGACCGGATTCAGCCGCTGGGTGCGCTGTCTCGCCCGCCTGACCCGTCAGCTTGGTTGCCGCATCATCTTCTGCTGTCGCGGCGAGATACAGCCGCTGATACGCGGCGTGATTTTCCATGAGAACTATGGCATACGCTGTGAGTTTGACACCATCGAGGAGCCCGGCGACTACGTGCTGCTCGCCAACCGTGTCCTCGACGACGACCTGCTCGTGGTCATCGGCGCACGCGCCAACTCTGTGTCATATACCTCTATGATGGTCGAGATGCCGGCCTTCCTTCAGCGCTATTTCTCTGGTAACAACCTACTGGTCATATATCCCGAGCAGTTCGGCGAGGCACAGCCGCTGACCTCGTTTGCTGACCCGATGTCGTCTGACATCGCAACCACTCCCTCGCCTCTGTGGCTCAAACTCAAGGGTGTCTGGCGCCGGCTGATGACATGGAAGCGCAGCATTACCCACCGCAACGACACACCTCGCATTGACGTATGATTTGAACACTCACAAAAACATTTTCTTCATCACATTTTATAGTATCTATCATGAAAAAACTAATTGCATTTGCCGCAGCCGCGTTTATCGCGCTCTCACAGGCTGCATCGGCCGCTCCGGTCCTCAAAGCCGGGTCGTCAAAGGCCAATCTGACCGCACCCGACTTAGACTATCCCATCCACGATTCGCTCTACACGCGTGCGCTCGTGCTTGAGGCGGGACCGACCCGAGTGGCTTTCGTTTCCGTCGACTTCGGTACGTTCACAGACGAGGAACTCGCATCGAAACTAAAGAAGGACCTCGATTTGGACGCCTTGTTCATCAGCAGCTCACACACCCACTCGGGCCGCGCCGCCATGCACAACCGTGATTACTTTATCAATGCCGTCGACCGCTGTGTGCGCGAGGCCGCAGCCGACATGCGCGAGGCCACTATTTCGTCAGGCTATCGTAAATTCTCGCCCATATCTTTCAACCGTCTGATTATGCGTGACAACGGCAAAGTCCGCGAGTCATGGGAGGGCGATGACCACTGGCTTGCAGTCAACCCCGAGTGCATCACCCACGGACCGATTGACCCTGAGGTCGGTGTGCTTCGTGTCGACGAGAAGGCCACAGGAGAGCCTATGGCTATAATAATGAATTTTGCATGCCATCCCGACGTAGTCTGGAACAATTTCGAACTGTCGGCCGATTATGTCGGTTATGCCACAAAATGGGTCGAGGATGCCTTCGACGGCAAGGTAGACTGTCTCTTCATACAGGGCGGCGCCGGCAATCAGGCTCCGCTGTTCAAAGACGGCGGCCGTCAGGGCCCCGACGACCCGCGTCCGGCAAAATACAATCTTATCGAGCGTATGGGCAAACTGCTCGGCATCGAGGCCGCGCGTCTCGCCTATGACCTTTATCCCAATCCTCACGATGTGCCCGACATCAAGATTATGACAGACTCTCTCGAGTTTGACGGCCGTCAGGACAAGTCGCTCCACTACGACCTGCATTTCTCCAATATCGTTATCAACGGCAATATAGTTATCGCCGCCATCCCCGGCGAGCCCTTCATACAGCATCAGATTGCTTGGAAGCGCGACATGGCTCCCGAGGGACGACCCTTCCTCTTCGGCTACACATGGTCTACGGGCGGTTGGCCCAACTATCTGCCTGACACGCGCTCGGCAGCTCTCGGCGGATTCGGCGCGGAGTTCGGCCCCGGCATGATAGAGTATGGCGCAGGCGACAAGATTTACAATCGTCTGATTGAAAACCACTATCGTCTCACACGCGACGTCGTCGAGTAAGCTCACCTGCTCAGAGGCAGCTCGATGCGGAATGTTGTGCCGACGCCGGGCGTCGATGTCTTGACAAAGATTGAGCCGCCGTGATATTGTTCGACGATACGTTTGGCTA
Organism: uncultured Bacteroidales bacterium; assembly: GCA_965143025.1. Taxonomy (GTDB): domain Bacteria; phylum Bacteroidota; class Bacteroidia; order Bacteroidales; family Muribaculaceae; genus CAG-873. The sequence goes on along the minus strand of CBCSTG010000001.1, from coordinate 27,242 downwards.
AAGTTAGGCCGAGACCCCATCCGCGTGCCTTGGATGTGAAACCGGGTGAGAAGACTGTCTTGAAATTCTTGCGCGGGATTCCCTTGCCGCTGTCGGTCACTTCGACCACAGCGCGTTCGCCCGACTCAAAGCAGACCACATCAATGCTGCCGCTGCCTCCGATGGCATCGACAGCATTTTTTATGAGGTTTTCCATCACCCATTCAAACAGCGGCGCCGAGGCCTTGACCTCGAGGGGGAGTGGACTCAGTTCGGCCGTTAGCTTGATGCGCGGCGAGATGCGTGTTTTCATATAGGATGTGGCCGCGCCGACGATGTCATTGAGGTCGGCCGGCTCCATCTGTGGTTTTGACCCGATTTTTGAGAATCGGGAAGCTATCATGCTCAGGCGGTTGACATCCTTGTTCATCTCACCGACTGTCTCCTCGTCGACTCCCATCGAACGCAGCAGCTCCATCCAAGCCATCAGCGACGAGATGGGTGTGCCTAACTGGTGGGCTGTCTCTTTAGAAAGGCCGACCCACACCTTGTTCTGCTCGGCTTTCTTGGTCGAGAGCACGGCGTAGTAAACCACGAGGATAAAGGCTATCATCACAAGCAGCTGCACATAAGGATAATAGCTCAGCCGCTTGAGCAGTGTCGAGTCCTCATAATAGAGGTTCATCATGGTCTCCGGACCGAGACGGATGTCTATGACATTCGGTCCGGCGGCGAGCTTCTCCAATTTCTTTTTGAGAAACTCGCGGTTAGCCTCAGAGCCTCCGTCGCCGTCGTTGGCCGCATCGGGCTCCGGCAGACTGAAATTGCGGTTCTGCAGTATATTGCCATAGCCGTCAGTCAGCAGCACGGGGATAGTCGAGTTACGGCGTATACTGCTCAGCAGAAAGTCGATATCGACACTCGTCACATCCTCTCCGTCGTCGGCCGAGCTAAGGCGTATGAGTTCGCGCGTGGCGTCGGCCCATATCTCCATGCGCTGGCGCTCCTGAGCCGACAGGTCTCTGACTAATCCGCTCGATATATATATAAAGCCTGCCACGGTCACAGCGGCGGCTGTAATCAGCAGTGCTTTGCCATATCGGCGCAGTAGGGCGGCGGCCATAATATATATAATGTGTGATGATTAATGATTGGTTGCTGAAAATCGTGCGGCGCGTCAGAGTCCCATCAGGTCGCGGTAGATGTCAAGAGCCGCAGTGATGGTCTTGGGGTCGGCCGTGCAGTCAGTGACGACATCGCCGACATCGCGCAGCAGCGAGAAGTTGATTTTGTCAGGGCCGGCGTTCTTTTTGTCGTGACTCATCAGCTGCAGCAGGGTCGGATAGTCGTCGCAGGTGATGTCAAAAGCACCGTAGTTGGTCTTGACATATGCGGCAAACTGATGCAAAGTATCAGACGGGAAATCTAACTGCATGTTTGAGATAATCAGTTCGCAGACAAGTCCCCAAGCCACTGCGTAGCCGTGAGGTATCGGTGACTGACGTTGCAGGGCGAACGCCTCGAACGCGTGGCCGACGGTATGGCCGAGGTTAAGTGCACGACGCAGACCTTGCTCATGCATGTCCTGTTCGACGATTCGCTGTTTGACTCCGACGCTTTGCTCAAGAAGTGTCAGCAGCCTCTCTGAGTCAAACTCGGGATAGACGACGCTGTAATTAAGCAGCTCGGCCAAGCGTTCGCGGCTCTCCAATAGAGCATGTTTGAGCATTTCGGCGTAGCCCGAGAGCAGTTCCTGTTGAGTCAGAGTGTTGAAAAAAATGGTGGAAATTATGGCGGCCTCCGGCTCGGTGAACGTGCCGATTTCATTCTTCAGCCCGTTGAAGTTGATGCCTGTCTTGCCTCCGACCGATGCGTCGACGGCAGCCAGCAGAGTCGTCGGGATATTAATGAATTTTATCCCTCGCTTGAATGTGGCAGCGGCAAAACCTCCCATGTCCGTGATGACGCCTCCGCCTACATTTATGATGACAGACTGACGGGTCGCGCCGTTCTGTGACAGAGTGCGCCATATCTGGCTCAGCGACTCGATGTTTTTGTTAGTATCGCCTGATTTGACGGTTATGAGTCCGGCATTTGCAATCACCTTTGAGTCGTTGACTAAGAGCGGCATTACAAATTCGGAGGTGTTTACGTCACAGATGACATGCACGTCTGATGTGCCGAGTTCGGCTACGAGGTCGTCGACGGCCTCGCCGACATGGTTTGTGAATATAATCTTTTGATTCATACGGGTCAGATGTCTTGATTGATGAATGTTACCATTGTATATAACAAATAAGGAAACAAATCGGCACACTGAGGCATCGAATCAAAGACAATTGCCGCGCCTGCGCGCTCGAGCTCCTCACGCGGCACGGGGCCTGTGACAACACCGACGGTGAAAGCGCCGGCGGCGTCGGCCGATTTCACCCCTAACGGAGCGTTCTCGATCGCAATCGAGGCCGACGGGCTGACGCAGGCGAGTTGCATCGCGCGGATGTAGGGCTCGGGATGAGGCTTGCCGTTTTTGACATCGCGCGATGTGACGCGTCGGTCAGCTGGGAAGGCGCCGGGGTAGTCGCTCTCGATGCGGTTGAGCAGGGAGTTTTGTCCCGAGCCGGTCACCAAGACGGTGCGCAGGCCTACGGCGAGCATTGTCGATATGAGCGTCTGTGCGCCCGGCATCACAGCTACTGACGGCCCGGTGCGGAAAAGCTCTGTCTTGCGGTGATAGAGGTGCTCACACTCCTCCGGTGTGGCTTTTCGGCCCCAATTGCGTTCAATCAGCAGCCCGATGGTCTGCGCGCCTGTCATGCCTTCATGCAGAAAAAACTCGTCGTGGTCACACTGCAGTCCGGCCTCGGCGCACATCTGTGTCCAAGCATCGGCGTGACGCGGCATGGAGTCGTAGAGCGTTCCGTCCATGTCGACGAGGGCCGCCTGTGGCTTGAAGTCGCTATAATGGTGACGCTTGACAAAGCGTTGGATGCACGCTGTGAAATCTTCTTGATTCATTGGTTATTTCTTGGATTTCTTCGATTTCTGATCTTTCGTAATGTCGGCCGGTGTTACCTCGGGAGCCGGTATGAGGCCCTCGCGGATGAATACGGCCGAGTCTGCCGCTGTCACCGGCTCGGAGTCAAGATTTATGTCGGCCGCCTCGTTGGCGTCGGGCGCGATGTTGAGACGCGCGAAGCGTGAGCGTCTGACGCCGCGGCGGAAGACATTCTCTATCTGTTCGATAAGGTTGACTCGGGTCGTGTCGGTAAGAGCCGTGCGCTCGATGGCCTCGCGCTCGTTGAATTTGGCGCGCCCGAGTCTGATTTTGTAATCGTCGGGATTGCCTTTGATCGTTATACCGAATTTGAAGGGTAGAGGCGATTTGAGCACCGATATCTTGTAATTGAAGTTGAGAGCGAGGTCGTTGTGTCCCTGCACTCCGAGACGGTAGCGGTCGATGTCAAACACAAACGGGTAGAGTTGCATCATGTTGTCGGCTATGACCATCTCGACGCGCATAGAGTCGATGATGTTGCGGTCTTTATGTTTGAACATCAACCATTTCGAAATAGTGCGGAATGTCTCTCGGTCAAGCAGGCACAGTGAGTCTCCCTCTAATTTGACGGCTGCGTTGAGTGACGGGAGCACAAAGTTCATCTGTTTGTCTATGTCGACAGTCGCGGCTATGTCGGCGTTGATTACGCCGGTCATGTCGCGCATCAGGGGCATGATGGAGTCGAGCGCGGGCACAAGGTCCATGAAACGTTCGATTTTGAATTTGTCGACTTTCATGCCGAAGCCGAATTTCAGGTTGCTCGGGTCGGGCGCCGAGTAAAGAGCTGACAGATTGACGTCGCCGGCCTCGGAGTCGGCTTGCAGACGATGAAGGCTCAGAGCGCCGTCATAGATAAGTATCTCGCCGAGAAGGTCGCGGAAATCCATGTCGCCGTAAAGTACATTGTAGGCCCTCAGGTTTATATCGGCGGTGACATTGACGGGTATCAGCAGCGGAGAGATGGAATCGGGTGCGTCCGCTACATAGCGGCCTATCTCGCGGTCGAGGTCGTCATCGCGTTCAAACTCGGCGAAGTCTGTTTTGGATGCGGCCTCTGAGCGTGCACCGGCTTTGAAAAGCGCGTCGGCGAGTTCGTTGACGTCGACAGTGTCGCTGACAGCATCAAAATGCACCTTTATCGGCGATTTGTAGCCTCGTGAGGTCAGCGCGCGGCGCAGATTTGAAACGAGGCCGCTGGCCATGAAATCAGAGTGTCCGACTTTATATGCTATGTCATCAAAAGCGACGGAGTCATTGTTAAACCGCACGTTGAGATTGACAACGCGGTTGCGCAGCGGGAAGACGGGAGTGAAGATGCCGGCTCGCTCTGATTTTAACGAGCCCTCTAACTGCCAGTCTAAGAGCAGGCGTCTGAATCCTCGCGTCGTGTTCCAGTCAATTATTTCGGAGGCGGTGTCGGTCATCTCGGGATGTACGTGCGGATAGCCTGTGCGGTGAGCGCGATGCTCTCTGATGGCATAGGCGTAGACAGAGTCTACGGGCAGCTCGGGATGCACTCGTGCGATGGAATCTACAGCCGCTCGGAGTCGTCTCGGCAGACGTTGGCGTCTTGCCTCCGGATTCTTATTTGCCGAGAAGTGCAGTTTGGAGCCGCGTATCAGCAGTCGTGTAGATTTGGAGCCGGCGCTGATGCTGCCTACTCCGAGGTCAAATATGAACTGCGGCACACGTTTGAGATTTTTAAAACGTTTGATTGCGACAGATCCCTCGAGATTGCGCAGTCTGACTCCCGCGCTGTCGGTAAGCACCGAGAGTCCGAATTTATCAACTTTGATTATGCCGCCCATGGGTACGACATTTAGGGTGTCGCGTGCTGTCAGCAATCCTTTGGCGCCTAATCCGAGTTTGGCTCCTATTATTTTCATTGACAAATCGCTGTGCATAATGGCCGTCGAGTCTGTCGTGATGCTGACAGCGAGCAGGCTGTCGCCGCGATGCTTATATGACCCCGGTTTGAGCAGCATGTTTGAGCCGAAGCGCAGGCAGGCGTGGTTTATATAAGCCATCTCGAGGGTGTCGTCGGCGAGATAGCTGACGCGGTCGGCATCTAAATCTCCGCGCAGGGCGATGCGGTGGAAATTGTTAAGGTCGAGCATCGACTGGCTCAGTCTTACATCCAATGACGCGGTCAGGCGTCCGCTGATGCTGCCGTTGACAAGATTAGCCACTTGCGGCGGCAGTTTTGATATATTTGTGTAGCCGAGCACCCGCCCGTCGAAACTCGGGTCGGACATAAGCCGGCTGACAATGCCCGAAAGCTTTATGTCGGTGGCCGGGCCGGCCACGTTAAGCTGGCGGATGTCGACAGTGGCGGCGTCAATGTCGTCGCCACGCAGCCCGGCGACAATGTCAAGGGCGAATTTATCAAGACGCATGCGCCCTAAGGATACCTTGCAAGCCGGCACCGTAATCTCTGCTGTGGCGTATGGTATTCGTTGGAGCGCCGTGTTATAGATACTGTCTAATCTGAGACTGACGCTTACCGAGCCGTCGGTCGTAAGCCCGCGCAGTCCGTAGGCGACGATCAGCGAGTCGGGTACGGTTGCGAGCAACTGTTCGAAACTGATGGCCTCGAGCTGTGTGTCAAATGAATTGACCCGAAGGTCGCGCTCAAAGTCAAAATCGGCATTGAAACGGCCCTTTATGAAACTCAGTTCCACATCAAAATCAGAGAGCCGGACGGCATACGGTTTGCGTGCGTCCCATCTGATGTCACCATTCAGACTGAACGGAAAATCACGCAGGTTAAACCTGCCTAAAAGCGGCGAGACAAGCCGTCCGCCGAAATCGAAATTGTAGAGCGGCGCATCGGCGCCTTCGAGTTTTATGGCGTGGAAGTCAATAAGGGTTTCGGTATTATTGGCTTGGTCGTAATAGCGCAACGGCCCGGGCTGTTCGACTGCAAATCTGCGTATAACAATCGGAGGCAGGTCGAGTGGAGACTCAGACTTATCAGGGACGACGGCTGTCGTGTCAGTCTCCGGGAATATATTGAAGTTGTTGACGGCCTCGTCGACCACCACGATGTTGACAGCCGGGCGTATGAGACACACATTGTGTATCTGAAGCTCGCCCATGGCCAATGACGGCAGGTTGAGCTCGCCGATAAAACGGTCGAGCGTCAGCAGCGTGTCGGCATAAGCCGGCAGCCGGCGCGCCGTGTCGCCCTTGAGTGTTGTGATGCGCGGACTGAGTACCTCGAGACTGTCGATCTCAACCTTGAGAAACGGATAGGTCATCATGGTCGACAACTCGACACGCGCCATGTCGACTTTGGCGTCAAGCGCGCGGTTGGCTATGTTTACAACGAGAGGAGTTAGCCTTTCGGGCTTGAGCAGGTCGACGGTTGTGGCGAGGATGCCGTAAACAGCCAGTACAACGGCCATGAGCGTCCACAGCAAAATCTTGAGGAGACGGCGCCAAAGAGGATAGGGCGCTTTAGCAGGTTTTATGTCGGCTCTGTCTGTCGGCTGCATATTGTCGTTTTGTAAAATGATAATTGCTGATTACTTATTGATTGGATGGGCGTGCTGTTACGTGGAAACAGCTTTGGCGTCGCTCATATTTGACATAGCAGCGTCCCTCGTCGCGCAGGTCTGACAGCACTTCGGCGAGCAGATTCTTGAGGTCTTCAAACGAGCGGTTGACGTTGATGGAGTCGCAGATAAAGCGCGAGTAGCTGATGTCGAATGTCGTGGCAAACTGATGGGCCGACGAGTCGGTGGCGTTACGGTTGACACGTCGCAGGCGCTTGACTGTGGCCGGGGTGCGGAAGGCGCTGGTGACTTTGATGCGGTAGTAGCCGCCTCCGCGTGCGTCAAGTGAGTCATTGAAGCGTCGACCGACCTCATGGAGCAGGTCTGCGGCCTCGGGCACGAGATAGGGGTAGCTGTGGGTGAGATTGTCGACAAAGAAGTCGCGGCATGAGCGCAACTCGACTAACGGACGGTCTATAGCCCACGCCTCGTCAGGACTGTTGATTATGCCGGTGCCGATGGCTTCGGCGGCCTGCAGATGCAGGTAATTGCTGTCATTGAAGGCTTTGCGCAGCGGGCCGATTGGCCTGATTTTAATTTTTATGCATCCTTCGTCGGGAGCGCTGTCCAAGTGTGTGTCCCACACTGTCGGCGACGGGGGCGCAAGCAGGGCGGCGAGGGTGACGTCCTCGCTCTCATCGTCCTCGCGGTCATTGACATTGTCGCCCGAGCCGCAGCCGCTTAGCGGGGCGGTGAGCAGCATGCCGCCGCATATAATTGAAAATATGGTGTATTTCATCAAAACTTTCGGTAATCTGTATAACGACGTAAAGTTAGCTTTTTTTCGGCTAATGACACAGTCATTTCGCAGCCTCGTGTTAAAAAAATATATCGGCTGAGGCTTTGGTTGAGAAATCTTGTTATAACTTTGTAAATGCAATTAATTCATAACTGACATGACATTTCAAGATTTAGGAGTCCGTGAGGACCTGTTAAAAGCCATTGCCGAACTTGGATTTGAGGCTCCGATGCCTGTTCAGGAGAAGGTGATACCCGTTCTTCTCAACGAAGACCATGACCTCGTCGGACTCGCCCAGACCGGCACAGGCAAGACCGCCGCTTTCGGTCTGCCCGTAATACAGAGGGTTGACACAGAGATGCGTCGTCCGCAGGCGCTGATACTCGCACCGACACGCGAGCTCTGCTTGCAGATTGCCGGTGACCTCGCCGACTACTCGAAATATACTCCCGGGCTGCGTGTGCTGCCCGTCTACGGCGGCTCCAGCATCGAGAGCCAGATACGCTCGCTGCGCGAGGGAGTGCAGATTATAGTCGCTACTCCGGGTCGACTCATCGACCTTATTGACCGCGGCGTTGTCAAACTCGATGATGTTCACACGGTCGTTTTGGATGAGGCCGACGAGATGCTCAACATGGGATTTGTCGACTCTATCACAGCCATTCTCAGCCATGTGCCCGAGCAGCGCAAGATGCTCCTCTTCTCGGCGACCATGCCTGCCGAGGTAGCCAAGATAGCCAAGCGATTCATGAAAGACCCGGAGGAAATTGTCATAGGCACCCGCAATGAGGGCGCGACCAATGTCCGCCATATCTACTACATGGTCAATGCTCGTGACAAATATCTCGCACTCAAACGTATAGCTGATAATAATCCGAATATATACGCCATAATATTCTGCCGTACACGCCGCGACACGCAGGAGGTGGCCGACAAACTCATACAGGACGGCTACAACGCCGACGCCCTCCACGGCGACCTCTCTCAGCAGCAGCGCGACATCGTGATGAAAAAATTCCGCGACCGCGTCATCACCATGCTCGTGGCCACCGACGTGGCCGCCCGCGGTCTTGATGTCGACGACCTGACCCATGTCATCAACTACGGCCTGCCAGACGATACGGCTGTCTACACTCACCGCTCGGGACGTACGGGCCGTGCCGGCAAGACGGGTGTGTCGATTGCCATCATACACTCGCGCGAGAAAGGTAAATTGCGTGAAATAGAGCGAATTATCGGCAAGAAATTCGAGCGCAAGGAGGTGCCGACACCCGAGCACATCATTGAGAAACAGCTATACAATCTTGCCGACCGTATAGAGCGCGTCGAGGTCAACGACAATGAGATAGACAAGTATCTGCCCGGGGTGTTGCGCAAACTCTCGTGGCTAAGCACCGAGGATCTGCTCAAACGCGTGCTCTCGCTTGAGTTCAACCGTCTGCTCGATTATTATAAGGATGCTCCCAAAATCGATTTTATCGACGAAAAGCCTCAGCGTGATAAGGACCGCAAGTCTAAAGACCGCCAGCCTGTCTCTGACCGCGACAAAGACCGACGCACCGCCGAGCGCGGCATGGCACGTATATATGTCAACGCCGGTAAGGCCGACGGATTTTTCGCCGGCAACCTTATCGACTTGCTCAATCACAATGTGGACGGTCAGCGTGTCGACGTGGGACGTATCGACCTGCTGCCGCAATACTCGCTCTTTGATGTGAAAAAGGCTGATGCCAAGCGCGTTGTGGCCGGACTCAAGGGCGCCGACTTCTTCGGCAAGCGACTTTACAGCGAGGTCGCCGACCCCGATAAAAACTATGCAGGCGTCTCCAAAAGCGAGGGTAAGTCTGAGGGCAAAGGGTCCAAACGCCGTGCGCCCAAATTCCGCAAACATTAATCCGCAAACATCGACATGACCAAGCATCTCAAACGTGCCATAGCGGCATCCTTAGCCGCGCTTGCAGTCTCGGGGGCGGCTTTCGGCGCCGACATCGTCGATTACTTCAGCCGTGCTCCGATGGAGTGTGTGTCGTTTTTGCCGCAGTACGGCCGTCTTGACATGGTCGACTACTTCCGCGGAGGCTCAAAAGTGTCGACCGAGACAAAGCTCGGCAATCGTCAGGCCATCGTCAGCCTTGACTCCGCACAGATTGTCTATGCCGGTGACGACTCGGTGACGACGGCCATCGCCATGCTGCCGGGCGTCAAGGGCGACACGGTGCTGATGGTCATACGCACAGTGCCGACGCCCGTAAAGGATTCGACCATTGAGTTTTATGACAAACGATGGGGCGTGCTCGACCGTCGGCCTATGGCAGAGCCTATGCTTGCTGACTGGATTAAACCGTCTGACCGTAAGCAGGTACGCTCGTTTGACGGCTCTGTGCCGTTTATCCTCAGCACGGCCTCCTACGACCCCGCGTCGCGACGTCTGACTCTCACCAATCTCACTGACAGCTTTTTTACTCCGAAAGACCGCCCGGCCGAGCTGTCAATGCTCGTCGATGAGATAGTGTATGTGTGGGACGGGCGTAAATTCATCAAAGAGCCCGCAAAATGACGTCTGAAATCAAGGCTCTGACCCTCGTCGAGCTCAACCGCCGCATATCGGCGCTTATTGCCTCTGACACAGCCTTACGAGAACAGTGGGTTGTGGCCGAGACAAGTGATTTGCGCCGTTCGGGCGGCCACTGCTATATGGAGCTTATCGAGAAGGATGCTGCGGGGTTGCCTGTGGCGCGTCTGCGTGCCGTCATCTGGGCGTCACAGTTCCTGCGCCTTAACGCCAAGTTTAAAGATGTTACCGGCTCTGACCTGCACACTGATTTGCGCATCATGGTGCGCGTGACCGTCTCGTTTCACCCGGCTTATGGCCTCTCGGCCGTCATCTCAGACATAAATCCCGAATATACCTGCGGCGAACTCGAGCGTCGGCGCCGTGAGATACTGGCCCGTCTTGATGCAGAGGGCGTAAGTGACATGAATCGCACACTCGCCGTCGCTGAGACTTGTTTGCGCGTGGCCGTCGTCTCGGCGCGCGGAGCCGCCGGTTATGGCGACTTTATCAATCAGCTGTTCTCCAACCGCTCGTCTATAGCGTTTAAAGTTACGCTCTTTGAGGCCGTGATGCAGGGCGAGAGCGCGCCGCCGAGTGTTATCTCGGCCTTGGACGAGATTGCCGCCAAGTCTGACGACTATGACTGTGTGGCGATACTGCGCGGAGGCGGTGCGACGGGCGACATGGCCGCCTTCGACAACTATGACCTCGCGCTCAACGTCTGCTGCTTCCCCCTGCCTGTCATCATCGGCATAGGCCACGACCGCGACCGCTGCGTACTCGACTATATAGCCGCCGTCAGCGTCAAAACCCCGACAGCGGCCGCCGAGTGGCTCGTCAAGCGCGGCGAGGAGTCGTTAGACAGAGTGCGCCGCCTCGCAGCCGATATTTATCGTCTGGCAGGCGAACGTCTCGGCGGAGCGATGCGTCAGATTGCCTATTATGAAGGTCAGTTGCCGGCGTTGGCCGAGTCGGTCGTCAGCCGCGCCATGACTGCCGTCAATGAGCGCTATGCGACGCGCATAGTTGATTCTGTCAATAAAATTATTACACGCCACACCGACCGTCTTGATGCTCTCGGGCAGATAGTCGGTGCATTGGCGCCGGAGGCCACGCTGCGGCGCGGATTTTCGATAACGCGGGTCGGAGGCCGTGCGCTGACCGACGCCGCCACACTCGCCGATGGCGACGAGATTGAGACCATCCTCGCCCATGGTAAATTTAAATCTAAAATTTGCAGATAGTTATGGATTTTAAACCAATCGAAGAGTTAAACTATACCGAGGCTCTCGCCGAGCTCGAGTCTATAGTAGCCAAGCTGCGCGCCGACAACTGCGACGTCGACACCCTGACCGTCATGACACGTCGCGCCGTAGCACTGCTCAACTTTTGCCGCAGTCGCCTGACCGCCACCGAGCAGGAGCTTAAGACTGAGTTAGAGAAGCTGCAGGGCTGAGGGGGTTGATTAGTCTAATTGGCCTAATTAATTATTGTTTAAAGATTTTTTTCTTTAATCCTTGCCAACACGCCGATTTTAATTAAATTTGCGCTATATTTGTCATGCCACATCCTCATCAGAGTGCATCTAATCATAAATTTCTATTATATCTAATTTAAAATCAATCATCTTATGTGGTTAACAAGCTCATCTATAGGAAGGAAGTTCGTGATGGCCATCACGGGCGTATGTCTTGTCCTATTCGTAACTTTTCACGTGTTGATGAATGCGGTCTGCATTTTCTGGCCTACCGCCTACAATCAGATCTGTGAGTTCCTCGGAGCAAACTGGTATGCTCTGATTGCCTCGGCCGGCCTCGCTCTGCTTTTCATCATCCACATCATTTATGCCTGCTGGCTGACTCTTCAGAATAAAAAAGCCCGCGGCAATGACCCCTACAAAGTGACATCGCGTCCGCCTCAGGTCGAGTGGTCGTCTAAGAACATGCTCGTCCTCGGCCTCGTCATTGTTGCCTTCCTTATTGTGCACCTTGTGCAGTTCTGGTACAAGATGCAGTATCAGGAGATGATGCACCACGAATTAAGCGCTCTGCCCACACTCGAGGGCGCTCCCGTGTCTCCCGCGCTCGGCACAATTTTCATTCAGATGGCTTTCAGCCAGATTTGGACTGTCGTAGTCTACATCATCGGTTTCATCGCTCTGTGGTTCCACATGAATCACGGTTTCTGGTCGATGTTCCACACTGTGGGCTGGGACAACAATATCTGGATTAACCGTCTCAAAACCATCGGCTGCTGGTGGACATCGATTGTTGTCGGTCTTTTCATCATTCAGGCTGTTGTCTTCACTGTCCTCGCTCAGAAAAACTACTATACCGAGAATACCGCCCTGCAGGAGCAGTACGGCGAATACTGGAACGAGCAGGCCAATGTCCTTGCCGAAGACTTCCAGTCAGGTTTCATGAAGAGCGTCGACATCTCTCAGATGGACCGTATGCAGATTCAGAACGCTCAGCAGGACTATATCGTCAAAGAAGGTCCCGCTTTCGTAGCTAAAGCTGAGGGCATCCTCAGCGGAGCAAAAAAATTCTGCCCCGATGTGGCTCTCGAAGGCGTAAACAATCTTGAGCAGTTCGCCGGTTTTGTCAAGAGCAATCTTCCCGCCGGCTCGGGTCTCGAGGAAGAGCCTGCAGCTCCCGCAGATAACAACCAATCAGTAAACGAATAAATATTTCTCAGAATATGGCAAATCTCAATAACCTTGAGGGCATGATTGACTCAAGCCCCATCATGAAGGACTTCGCCGATGTCGAGTCTTGCAAGCTTCCGGAGTATCAGATTGATTCGAAGATCCCCGAAGGACCTGTCGCTGAGAAATGGACAAACTATAAAGCCCATCAGAAACTCGTCAACCCCGCCAATAAACGTAATCTTGACATCATCGTTGTCGGTACGGGTCTCGCAGGCGCTTCAGCCGCATCGACTCTCGGCGAGTTAGGCTTTAACGTAAAGAACTTCTGTATTCAGGACAGTCCCCGTCGCGCTCACTCTATCGCGGCTCAGGGCGGTATCAATGCAGCCAAGAACTATCAGAACGACGGCGACTCTGTCTATCGTCTGTTCTACGACACTGTCAAGGGCGGTGACTTCCGCTCTCGCGAGGCTAACGTCTACCGTCTCGCCGAGGTGTCTAACAACATCATCGACCAGTGCGTTCAGCAGGGCGTTCCTTTCGCTCGCGAGTACGGCGGCCTGCTCGCCAACCGTTCGTTCGGCGGCGCTCAGGTTTCGCGTACCTTCTACGCCAAAGGTCAGACCGGCCAGCAGCTCCTGCTCGGCGCCTACGCTTCGCTCAACCGTCAGATTCAGAAAGGCACCGTCAAGTCATACAACCGTCGCGAGATGCTCGACATCGTCATTATCGACGGACGTGCACGCGGCATTATCGTGCGCAATCTCATCACAGGCGAAATCGAACGCTACGCCGCTCACGCCGTAGTCCTCGCTACAGGCGGTTACGGCCGTGCCTTCTTCCTGTCGACCAACGCCATGGGCTGCAACGGCTCGGCCGCAATTCAGGCATTCAAGAAAGGCGCTTACCTTGCCAATCTCGCCTTCACTCAGATTCACCCCACCTGTATCCCCGTTCACGGCGAAGACCAGTCTAAGCTCACCCTTATGAGTGAGTCGCTCCGTAACGACGGCCGCATCTGGGTGCCCAAGAAAGAGGAAGACGCACGCGCCATCCGCGAGGGTCGCAAGAAACCGACAGACATTCCCGACGAGGACCGCGACTTCTACTTGGAGCGCCGTTATCCCGCATTCGGTAACCTCTGTCCCCGCGACATCGCCAGCCGCGCCGCCAAAGAGCGCTGTGACGCAGGCTACGGCGTAGGCACAGGCAACGCCGTATATCTCGACTTCAAATATGCCATCGACCGTCTCGGCAAGGATGTCGTGCGCGACCGCTACGGCAACCTCTTCGACATGTATCAGATGATTTCTGATGACAATCCCTACGAGACCCCGATGATGATTTTCCCCGCCAGCCACTACACCATGGGAGGCATCTGGGTTGACTACGAGCTCCAGACATCGGTCAAGGGCCTCTTCGCCATCGGCGAGTGCAACTTCTCTGACCACGGCGCAAACCGCCTCGGCGCTTCCGCTCTGATGCAGGGTCTTGCCGACGGTTACTTCGTGCTCCCCTACACGATGCAGAACTATCTGAGCGACCAGATTAAGGTGCCTCACTTCACAACCGATACCCCCGAGTTTGACGAGGCCGAGAAGAACGTGCGCGAGCGCATTGCAAAACTCATGGCTATCAAGGGTACGAAGTCACCTGACGAGATTCACAAACGTCTCGGCCACGTGATGTGGAACTTTGTCGGCATGGGCCGCACACTGCAAGGTCTTGTAAAGGCTATCGAAGAAATCGAGGAGGTACGCAAGGAGTTCTACTCTGACCTGCGCATCGTCGGTGCGGCTGACGACCTCAACACAGAGCTCGAGAAGGCTCTTCGTCTCGAAGACTTCCTCGTTATTGCCAAGATGATGGCTATCGACGCCCTCAACCGCAACGAGTCGTGCGGCGCTCACTTCCGCGAGGAGTATCAGACTGCCGACAACGAGGCTGCCCGTAACGACAAGGATTATATGTATGTCAGCTGCTGGAAATACACCGGCGACAACGAGAAACCTATCCTCATCAAAGAGCCGCTCAAGTATGAGGCTATACAGGTTCAGACACGTAATTACAAATCATAATAGGCCACGCGCCCAAATATCCCTTAATTAGCAAAATTATGGAAAAGACAATCAGCATAAATCTTGAAATTTGGCGTCAGCGCGGCCCCAAGGAGCCCGGCAAACTCGTCAAATATCACCTCGATAATGTCTCGACAGACTCATCTTTCCTCGAGATGCTCGATATGCTCAACCAGCAGCTCATCGAGAAAGGCGAAGAGCCTGTAGTCTTCGATAACGACTGCCGCGAAGGCATCTGCGGTATGTGCTCGCTCTACATCAACGGCCATCCCCACGGCCCCGTACAGGGCATCACAACCTGCCAGCTCCACATGCGCAAATTCAACGACGGCGACACCATCGTCATCGAGCCGTGGCGTTCGGCTGCCTTCCCCGTTATTCGTGACCTTATGGTCAACCGTAACGCTTTCGACCAGATCCAGCAGGCCGGCGGCTACGTGTCGTTTAACTGCGGCGGCGCTCCCGACGCCAACGACACCCCCATCTCTAAGGAGGTTGCCGACGTGGCCATGGACTCGGCGACTTGCATCGGCTGCGGCGCCTGTGTCGCTGCCTGCAAGAACGGCTCTGCCATGCTCTTCGTTTCGGCCAAGGTCAGCCAGTTCGCTCTTCTGCCTCAGGGTCAGGTGGAGCGTAAACGCCGCGCCCGCGCCATGGTCGCCAAGATGGATGAGCTCGGTTTCGGCAACTGCACCAACACCGGTGCCTGTGCTGCCGAGTGCCCCAAGAACATCCCTCTGAGCAACATCGCCCGCCTCAACCGCGAGTTTATCAAAGCCAAATGCGCTGAATAACTCCCGCGTTAAGATTTAATACACAGACAGGCTGCGTCACACATCGCCGTGACGCAGCCTGTCGCGTTTAATAATAGTGAATCAGTGTGAAAAATTGGTTGTTAAAACAAATGTAGGGACATGCCTTCGGCATGTATAACGTGGCCACCAAGGTTTTACACGCGAATTATACATGCCGTCGCTCCCGTCAGGTCGCTTTGGCATGTCCCTACATATCATATACGATTTCTGTTTAACAATCCAACCGTTTTTTGCAGCTTATCCCTAATATAGCTATTATCGCCCCCCGCTAACGACAAAGGCTGCCGCAGTTTAAACTGCGGCAGCCTTTGTCTTGCGCTTCAAGATGGACTCGAACCAACGACCCTCTGATTAACAGTCAGATGCTCTAACCGACTGAGCTATTGAAGCGGATTGTGTCTCCCTCCGGAGAATTGCAGTGCAAAAGTAGCCCCAATTTTTGAGATATGCAAGTACTCGGACTATTTTCTTCTAAATTTTTTTTGTTTTAATCCTTTTTTGCCGTGGTGCGTTATGCTAATTAAGGGATATTGACTAATTTTGTTTCAAAGACAGCGAATATTTTAACATATGAAGAAATTATTAGCTCTAATCGTGCTTGCCACAGCGTTGCTGAGCCTGACGGCCGGTGTCGGCACAACACGCAGCACAAAGTCTGACATATCACGCAACCTTCAGATATTTAATGCTATATATAAAGAGTTACAGACTCAGTATGTAGACACTATCGACGCTGACGCCACGATGCGCACGGCTATCGACGCCATGCTGGCCACAATCGACCCCTACACCGAGTATTTCCCCGCTGACAATCAGGAGGAGATAACGTCAATCTCGTCAGGTCAGTTTGCAGGCATCGGCTCGTATATTATGCGTCGCGGCAAGGATG
Organism: uncultured Bacteroidales bacterium; assembly: GCA_965143025.1. Classification (GTDB taxonomy): domain Bacteria; phylum Bacteroidota; class Bacteroidia; order Bacteroidales; family Muribaculaceae; genus CAG-873. The sequence goes on along the minus strand of CBCSTG010000001.1, from coordinate 10,926 downwards.
TCATAATACATCAGCCGCAGTGGAACACTCCGTCACGCCGCACCGGTCTGCGTCACGGTGACGTCATACTCAAAGTCGATGACTGGGAGGTAACACCCGACGCCGAGATTTCGGAGGTCAGCCGCCGTCTGCGCGGTCAGGCCGGCACTCATGTCCGCGTCGACGTCCGTCGCCAATATGTCGAGGACTCGATGCTGACATTTGACATCGTCAGAGGCAATATCAAGGTCAACCCGCTGCCGTGGTACGGCATGCTTCCCGATAGCATCGGATTCATCAATCTGACTACATTCAACGAGTCGAGCGCGGCTAAAGTCAAGGAGGCTGTGACCGACCTTGCCTCTCGCCCGGGCATCAAGGGCTTGATTATCGACCTGCGCAACAACGGCGGAGGTCTGCTGGAGGGAGCTGTGCAGATAGCCGGAAACTTTGTGCCCAAGGGCACAGAGATTGTCAGTACGCGTTATGCCGACTCGACTCAGGTCAAGACTTACCGCACGCCCAAAAAGCCTGTTGCCCCTGAACTGCCGCTTGTCATCCTGACAAATGACGGCACTGCCTCGGCTGCCGAGATTGTCGCCGGCTCGCTGCAGGACCTCGACCGCGCTGTCATCGTCGGTCGCCGCAGCTATGGCAAGGGACTGGTGCAGGTGACTCGCCCGCTGCCCTATGACGGCATATTCAAGGTAACTGTAGCACGATATTACATACCGAGCGGACGTCTGATACAGGCGATTGATTACAGCCACAGAGACGCCGAGGGCCGTGTCGAGCGCATACCTGACAGTCTCACCAATGTGTTTATGACCTCACGCGGCCGAGAGGTGCGTGACGGAGGTGGCATCACCCCTGACGTAATCGTCAAGGCAAAAGAGGGTAATCGCTTGCTATATAACATCGTCAACGATTTCTGGGCCTTTGATTTCGCCAACCGCTACCGCGCTGCTCACGATAGTATCGCTCCGGCGTCTGACTTCGTGGTCGGTGACTCTATTTTCGCCGAATTCAAGGCTTTTATCGACCCTGCGAAGTTCAAATATGACCGCGCTTGCGAAAACGGCATCAAATATCTGCGCGACGCAGCCCGCACCGAAGGCTACATGAATGACAGCGTCAGCGCCCAGCTCGACCGTCTCGAGGCTATGTTGCGCCATGACCTCGGCCATGACCTCGACTTCAACCGTGCCGACATCGTCGAAATTCTCGACAACGAGATATCTGACCGCTATTACTCTGACTCAGACATCGAGATGCGTCAGGCCCTGCGTTCTGACGCTGACATTGACTCGGCACGCGCCATCCTCAACTCTCCGGCACGATATCGCGAGATACTGAAAATAAAATAAATCCGGTCTGCTATTGCGGCCGATGTGATTGCGCCTTCAGGGCGTCCGAAACCAATGACTATTCAAGAAATCTGCAGCAGCTTTATGACTGAGGCGCGCCGCAAGGCCGTCTCGGGACTGCGTCGTGACAAACGCGCCACTCTCTACGGCCTCGCCGGCTCGTCGGCCTCCATGGCTCTTGTCGGTCTCTCACAAAAGGGCAAAGCCATGCTCGTCATCGGCGATTCGCAGGATGACGCCGGCTACCTATATCACGACCTCTCGCGCCTCGTCGGCGAGGAGGCTGTGGCCATGCTGCCGTCGGCTTACAAGCGTGACATCAAATACGGTCAGGTCGACCCGCCGAGCCGCATCCTGCGCACAGAGACCCTGCAGCGCATCGCCGACGACACGGCGCTTAGATTTATAGTTTCTTATCCCGATGCTCTCGCCGAGCGCGCCGCGACACGCCGTGACATAGACGACCACACTCTGCGTCTCGCTGCCGGCCAGACCGGCGTCGACATGGTCGAAACCGAGAAGTGGCTGCGCCTCAACGGTTTTGAGGAGGTTGACTATGTCTACGAGCCGGGACACTTCGCCGTGCGAGGCTCCATCCTCGACATCTTCGGTTACTCCAACGAGTTGCCTTGCCGCGTCGACTTCTTCGGCGACGAGATTGACTCTATACGCAGTTTTAACGTCGAGACCCAGCTCTCTGTCGACCGCCTCGAGCATATCGCCGTTACGGCCGATGTGGCCGCCGCATCGCCCGGCGACACGCTCTTGGAGTATATCTCAGCCGACACCCTCATCGCTGCGCGCGACATTTCGCTGACCGTTGGCCGCATTCGCGCCATCGCCGAGACTGATTTCTCGCAGAGCGCCCTGATTGCCAACGAGGGTGACACCGATGCTATGAAGCAGGTGGTTGACGCCGATGACTTCGAGCGCCGTCTGGATTCGTTCCGTATAGTCGAGTTCACCTCGGCCAATGATATCAGCAGGCAGACAAAGGCAGCCATCGACTTCGACTGCTCGCCGCAGGGTATCTATCACAAGAATTTTGACCTCATCAGCGACTCGTTTAAGAAACTTATCGCCGACGGCTATCAGCTCTATATTCTCAGTGACAACGACAAACAGTTTGAACGTCTGCGCGTTATCTTCGCTGACCGCGGCGATGACATCGCCTTTACTCCTGTCGAGTCGACGCTCCATGAGGGCTTTGTCGACCATATGACGCGTCGCTGTGTCTTCACTGACCATCAGATATTTGACCGTTTCCATAAGTACACCTTGCGCAGCGACCGCGCCCGCTCGGGCAAGCTCGCCCTGTCGCTTAAGGAGTTGAGCCAGATTGAGGTAGGGGACTATATCGTCCACGTCGACCACGGCATCGGCAAGTTTGCCGGACTGCTCCGCACTGACGTCGGCGGCCGCACTCAGGAGATGATTAAGCTGATTTACAAGAACAACGACATCATCTTTGTGTCGATTCACGCCCTGCACAAACTGGCCAAATACCGCGGCAAGGAGGGCGTCGCCCCCAAAATCGACCGCATCGGCTCCGGCTCGTGGAACAAGGTCAAGGAGCGCACCAAAAACAAGCTCAAGGACATCGCCCGCGACCTCATCCGTCTCTATGCCGCCCGCAAGGAGGAGAAAGGCCATGCCTTCTCGCCCGACAGCTATCTGCAGCAGGAGTTGGAGGCTTCGTTTATCTACGAGGACACGCCTGACCAGCTGAGTGCTACGCGCGCCGTCAAGGCCGACATGGAGAGTGACCGTCCGATGGACCGCCTCGTATGTGGCGACGTCGGCTTCGGCAAGACCGAGGTGGCCATTCGCGCCGCTTTCAAGGCCGCGACCGACAGCAAGCAGGTCGCCGTGCTCGTGCCGACGACCGTGCTCGCCTATCAGCACTATCACACCTTCAAGGAGCGCCTCAAGGACTTCCCCGTGCGCGTCGACTACCTCTCGCGCGCCCGCACTCCCAAGCAAGTCAAGGAGATACTCGCCGACCTCGCCGACGGCAAGATTGACATCATCATCGGCACCCACAAACTTATCGGCAAATCGGTCAAGTTCAAGGACCTCGGCCTGCTCGTCGTCGACGAGGAACAGAAATTCGGCGTCGCCGTCAAGGAAAAACTCAAGCAGATGAAGGTGTCGGTCGACACGCTGACCATGAGCGCCACGCCCATCCCGCGCACACTGCAGTTCTCGCTTATGGGCGCCCGCGACCTGTCTGCAATCAACACTCCGCCGGCCAACCGTTACCCGATTGTGACTTCGGTCACCGCGCTCAGTGACGATATCGTCACTGAGGCCATCAACTTCGAGCTCTCGCGCGGCGGACAGGTATTCTTCATCAACAACCGTATAGAGGGTCTCGCCGAGCTTGAGTCCATGATAAAGCGACTCGTGCCCGATGCCCGTGTCGTCACCGCCCACGGCCAGATGCCCCCCGAGCGACTTGAGAAATCAATTGTCGACTTTGCCGCCCACGACTACGACATACTCCTCGCTACCACCATTGTCGAGAGCGGTATCGACATGCCCAATGTCAACACCATAATCATCAACAACGCCCAGAATTTCGGACTCAGCGAGCTCCATCAGCTCCGCGGCCGTGTCGGCCGTTCGTCGCGCAAGGCATTCTGCTATCTGACCGTTCCGGCCGGGTTGCCGCTGTCGCCCGTTGCGCGCCGTCGTCTGCAGGCCATCGAGAGTTTCTCTGACCTTGGCTCCGGCATACACATCGCCATGCAGGACCTCGACATCCGCGGCGCGGGCAACCTCCTCGGCGCCGAGCAGAGCGGCTTTATCGCCGACCTCGGTTACGAGACATATCAGAAGATTCTCAAGGAGGCCGTAACCGAGCTACGCACCGAAGAGTTCTCAGACCTCGAGACCGCCGACAGCGGGCAGGGCGACGAGCGCGACTATGTGGCTGACTGCGTCATCGAGAGCGACCTCGAGCTGCTGCTGCCGGCGTGGTACGTGCCGCAGGAGAGCGAGCGCATTTCGCTCTATCAGGAGCTTGACAGCATCGAGCGCGAGTTCGACCTGCAGGCCTTCCGTGCGCGTCTTGAGGACCGCTTCGGCAAGTTGCCCAAGGAGACGGTCGAACTGCTGCGCATCCCCCGTCTGCGTCGTCTCGCGCGTCGTCTCGGCATCGAGAAAGTCGTCATCAAACAGGAAACCATGTACACCTTCTTTGTCGGCGACGAGAACAAGGCATACTACCAGTCCCCGATGTTCGGACGACTGCTAAACTATCTGCAGCGCAACCCGCGCCGCGTCAAGATACGCGAGCGCAACGGTCGCCGCTCGTTCTCGATAGACTCCGTCTCGACAGTCGAGGAGGCAGTCGACGTTCTCCAGCAAGTCCTCGAGTTAGAGTCGATCTAAAACAGCGCCGGCGCCCCACATGGGGCGCCGGCGTTGTATATGAACTAAAGTAGCTATATTAGCTAAAATAGCTACCTTATTAATATCCTGTATAATTAAACGGGCTGAGGGCGTGGAGCTCGGCTTTGACGGCGTCGCTGACGTTGAGCGTGTCGATAAACTCAGAGATGCTCTGCTCGGTGATGGCCGTGTTGACACGGGTCAGCTGTTTGAGAGTCTCGTAAGGTTTGGGATAGCCCTCGCGGCGCAGGATGGTCTGTATGCCTTCGGCGACGACACTCCACATGTGAGCGAGGTCGCGGTCGATGGCCTCGCGGTTGAGCAGCAGTTTGTCAAGACCTTTGGCTGTCGAGGCGATGGCGATGAGGCCGTGTGCCATGGGGATGCCGACGTTGCGCAGCACGGTCGAGTCGGTCAGGTCACGCTGCAGACGCGACACGGGCAGCTTTGTGGCGAGATGCGTCAGCAACGCGTTTGCTATGCCGAGGTTGCCCTCAGAGTTCTCGAAGTCGATGGGATTGACCTTGTGTGGCATTGCCGATGAGCCGACCTCGCCCTCTTTGATGCGCTGTTTGAAGTATTCCATCGAGATATACATCCACATGTCGCGGTCAAGGTCGAGTATGATGGTGTTGATGCGGCGCATGGCGTCGAAGACGGCGGCCAGATTGTCATAGTTAGAAATCTGAGTCGTGAATGCCTCGCGCTCGATGCCGAGATTTTTGCTGAGGAAGCGCTCGGCGAAACCAATCCAGTCCTCGGCGGGGAAGGCTGCGCGGTGGGCGTTGAAGTTGCCCGTCGCACCGCCGAATTTGCCGCTGATTTTGCAAGCCTTGAGAGCGGCAATCTGCTCGTTGAGGCGATAGACAAACACCTGCAGCTCTTTACCCAAGCGTGTGGGCGATGCGGGCTGGCCGTGAGTCTTGGCGAGCATCGGCACCGATGCCCACTCGGCTGCGAGGCAGGCTAATTTGGCGCTCAGGCGCTCCAAAGCCGGCAGGTAGACCTCGTTGAGAGCATCTTTGAGCGAGAGGGGCACAGCCGTATTGTTGATGTCCTGTGAAGTCAGGCCGAAGTGGATAAACTCTTTGTAGTCAGACAGACCGCGTGCGTCAAACTGCTCCTTGAGAAAGTATTCGACAGCCTTGACGTCGTGGTTGGTCACAGACTCAATCTCCTTGATGCGTGCTGCGTCCTCGACGGTGAAGTCGCGGTAGATGTCGCGCAGAGACTCAACGGCATCGGCCGGTGCTGACTGCAACTGGCGCAGGGGCAGCCGGTAGAGTGCGATGAAATATTCGATTTCGACACGCACGCGATAGCGTATCAGGGCATATTCCGAGAAATAATTTTCGAGCGCTTCGCATTTGCTGCGGTAGCGTCCGTCGATGGGCGAGATTGCCGTGAGTTGAGTCAGAGTCATAGGACGACAGGGTTTTATGTTGTTTGGATTATTGTTTGAAACAGTTTGAATTTTCCGACTGCAAATTTACAAATCATTACCGACATCGGCAAAAGCTATTGACAAGATTAAGAAAAACGATATGTCGGCATACATTCAGACTCACGACATCCGCATGGAATCGTCCGCTTTAGCGGTCGTAGCAGAGCGGATATTGCTGAGTTTATCCCGTAGGGATTACATGCGTCCGCAGGACGTTCTCAACCCCATATTAAGCGCAGCGTATATGGGGTGATAATGCACTTCATCGGCACACTTTTCTCGGAGAGAATACACTCTATATTAAGCGCCTGCGGCGCGCATGTAAATATTTGAAATGTAGGGACATGCCAAAGAGAGCGGGAGTGAGCGACGGCATGTATAATTCGTGAATCATTGCGGCCACTTCATACGTACCGAGTAGCACGTCCCTACAGACTACCAATCCCCTAAACAAAACTTTTTGCGAAAAATGCGGTGAAAATTTTGGAGATACCAAAAATATGCGTACCTTTGCAACGCTTTCAGCGAGAACGGGCGCTTAGCTCAGCTGGTTCAGAGCGTCTGCCTTACAAGCAGAGGGTCGGGGGTTCGAATCCCTCAGCGCCCACTAAACAATCTAACAGTTCTCGCCGTCAGCACCGCCGCACTCAGCGCGACGGGCGCTTAGCTCAGCTGGTTCAGAGCGTCTGCCTTACAAGCAGAGGGTCGGGGGTTCGAATCCCTCAGCGCCCACTTCCTAAACCAATCATTCTCACCACATCCGCCCACACAAGGCGGATGTTTTTTTGCTATAATTTGAGGGCTCTACGCAGTCACCACATTCGCTGACCCTTTAAAATTTGATATTGCCCGGGGCGGTGAGGATGTGGAAGAGGAGGTCGCGGAAGAGCTGATGGTCTCCCTGACGCGAGCCGACTCCCTTGCTCATCGCATCATAACGTCTGATGGCAGCGATAATCTCGATAATCTGAAAGGCATTGTAATTGCGCATGCCGATGCGATAGCGTCCGAGTTGCACGGCAAATCTGACTTTGAGCGCCTCCATCAACCCGCGGTCAGATCGGTCAGGGGTGTACCATACCGTCATAAGGTCAGCGAAATAGTTAAAGAGTGCCGCAGTTGTCACGACCAACGGATTGTTTTTTGGATTTGAACGGAAATAGTCAGCTATACGGAATACCTTCAAGGCGTCTTTGGCCGCAATTGCATCAACCAGCTCGAAATTGTTGTAATCTTTGCTCAGACCGATGTTTCGCTCTATGAGCTCGGGGGTGATGCGTCCGCCACGCCCGATAATGGAAGCAAGTTTGTCGATTTCGTTATAAAGACGACTCGCATCCGTACCGACAAAATCACGCAGCATCTCTATAGATTTCTGATCGGCCGTCAGTCCACGGTCGCGAATCAATCCGCTAATGATTGGTCCGATATTGTAATCAGCCAGACGCTTTGACTCAAAAATAACGCCATGGGCCTTGACGGCGGCTGTCAGCTCCTTGCCTTTGAACTGTGTGCCTCGACAGCAAATGACCAAGACGGTCGTCGGCGAAGGTTGCGAACAGTAGCGTGCAAGACGGTTTAGCGTGTTGGCATTGACCGCCTGAGCCTCACGCAATATTACAATCTGGCGGTCAGCCATCATCGGGTACTGACAGCACAGGTCCATCACATAGCCCGGCTCAACCTGCGGCGCATAAAGCACATGCAGATTAAACTCGCGGTCATCCTCCGGCATCTTTTCCTCGATACGCCGCGACAGTCGGTCGATAAAATAGCCTTCCTCGCCGTGCAACAGATAGACCGGAGCGAGCGGCTCCGTGTCAATCTGACTACAAAGCGCGTCATATGTGAGTGATGAGGTTGATGCGGCCATAATTATCAAGAAAAAACACCGGCGCCGACAGAGCGCTGTCTGATTATATCGTAATTTTGCGTAAATTTACACATAATTTTTGATTGTCGCCAATGACAGCCAAAAACATGATGTTTTTTAGAAATGAAACTCAATCTTCCGGACTTTGACTGCCGAATAACACGTGACGGAGAGCTGACCCGCATCTACGACCGTCTGCGCCGACGCTATGTGGCCCTCACCCCCGAAGAATGGGTAAGGCAGCACTTTGTCAACTATCTGATTGAATCGCTCGGATATCCCGCTGGACTTATGGCAAATGAGGTCAGTCTGAAACTCAATTCGACGTCACGCCGATGTGACACTCTTATATATTCGCGGCACGGAGAGCCTTTGGCCATCGTCGAATATAAAGCGCCGACAGTTGAAATCACACAGGCTGTCTTTGACCAGATAGCACGCTATAATATGGTCTTGGATACACGCTGGCTGATGGTCAGCAACGGCCTGTGTCACTACTGCTGCCGCTTTGACCCCGCAGCCGAGACCTATACTTTCGTCCGCGCAATACCCCGCTATGACGAACTGTAAAGAAGCGGCCATGTCTTCATTAAGTAATAAAAACCGTTAATATACGGGCTGTTTGAGTTTTTTGATTTATCTTTGCCGGGTAATAAACCGGTTAATTATAATGAAACGTACATTCATCGCTGCAATCATAGTTATCTCTTCATTGCTGGCCTCTGTGGCTGCCAAAGCTGAATTCCGCTACGGCGCATCGGCCGGCGGCAACATCTCGTCGCTCGTCTTCAAGCAGAAAGGTCTCGTCGGAGTGACCCGCGTGGCCGGCTATCAGGCCGGAGGCATAGGTGAAGTCATGTTCCCGGGTCTCGGATTCGGTGTCGACTTCGGATTATTCTACAATCAGTTGGGTGCGAAAGTAAACCTCGGCCAGCGCAAGGTGTGGTCATCATTAGGCTACGGCAATGAACGTGTCTATCTCCACTATCTGCGCATCCCGCTACACCTGCGCTTTAAATGGACACGCATGATGGGGCTTGAAGATTATGTCGCACCGTTTGTCTACGGCGGCCCGGAAATAGGGTTCCTTCTTGCCCACGGCAAATGCGACGCGTTCAAATACGCAACCGGCGATTTGAGCCTCGCCTGCGGTTTCGGCCTCGAAATCATGCGCCGCTGGCAACTTACGGGCTCTTACACTTGGGGCATGACCTACGCTCTTAAGACAAAACTATTGGACGACTTCAGCGCCCGCAGCCGCTACTGGACTGTCAGCCTGTCATATTTCTTCTAAACAGCTATCTCACTCGCCATTCACTCCAACAATCACAATGCGGGTAGTTTGGGATTGAAGAAAAACGACCTGACGTATTAAAGATTTCCATATGCACATATCATAGAAAGAGCCGCGCTCTCAATGAGCGCGGCTCTTTCTATGAGTGATTGCCTTATCAGGTATGATTATTTCAAATATGACGGCTGATCACCGGCTCCGAGGGCGCAGTGCTTACGACCTGTTGCCATTGTTGCCGCATCAAATGTATTATTTTTGATGAAATCGTCAGCCCATTTTGTGCAAGCTGCGTCAGTTGCGAAATTACCGGTATGGATAGTCTTGAAAGCACACGAAGTAGTAATATCATCTTCAGAGACTTCTTTCTTACCCCAGTCTTTGAATGTGCAACCGGTGATATCAATGACATTTGCATCAGAATCTTTGCTCGTTGCATTGCCCTGCACATAGATACCATGACTCCATGCCCCGTCGAGCGTAGAGTTTTTGACAGTGAAATAGAATGGAGTAGTGGTTACATTCAGGAAAATGCCAAAACGATTAGTTCCGCCTGGGTTTTCTGTAGCTGCTTTTAAATTGCAACCGTCAAGTGTAAGTTTTGCAGTTGTATTCAGCGTCATTGACTGTACGCTCAAATTATTCAAAGTGAGATTTGCAACATAATTTTGCGGGCTGTAGTTAAACGGAGCCTCTGCTGAATAATTTTCAAACACATAGTTGATATTAGACTGCTTGCTGCCGCTGATTGTAATTCTTTGATTTTGAGAAGTCGGACGTGTAACCTGTGAAGCACCAACGACCGGGCCAACCAGCTCACCGGGTTTGATATTCTTATAATTAACAGAGAGGTCCTGAATGATTGTTACGTTCTCAGCCTCATTATTGCTCACTGTATACTTGGGAAGATTGCCTGTCCAGTCCATCCAGCCGATAACACCGCCGATGTGGCGATAACCTTTGACTGTGACATTGCAGGCCTTGTTGCCGCTGATAGTAGCACCACCTTGCCAAACACCGCCTACGACACCTCCAGCCTTATCGGCATTGTCGCCGTCACAGATGCGGGTTTCGATATAACCGCCGTTGATTGAGCAATTGACTACGCCAAGTTCTTTGCCGTCGTTGAGATTTGTCATCTTATAAACATAAGCTACAACGCCGCCTGCGTAATGATCGCTGACCACACGGGCATTCCCGACTTTAACATTTTTGACCATGCCTGTAACGTTGCCGAACAGACCTGCGACAGCCAAGCTACCTGTTGCCGTGCAGTTGAGATTGGAAATAGTATGGTTATTACCGTCAAAGACACCATAGAATCCGCCTTCGCCATGACCGCCCTGATTGCCTATAGGAGTCCAAGGCTTATTTGCGAGGTCAATGTCGTTCTCGAGGGTGACGGTGTACTCTGCAAATTTGTTGCCGCCGTTAACCATCTGAGCCAAACCGGCCAATTCTGCCGGGCTGCTGATTGCAACAGTCTTGGCTTCCTCATTTACGACCGGTTCTTTAACTTTACCGTCCCAATATTTGATATTGTTGTCGTCATCGGCGAAATCCTTGTTGATTTCGA